>JAOARQ010000053.1 GCA_025210455.1 Pelagimonas sp. | reverse complement strand
CCCCCCAGCAGGGAAAAGCGCACGCATGGATTGCGCCACGGCGATCCAGTCATCCCCGGATGACCCATCCATGGTTTCATAGCCCTGATCAATCACCATGCTGATCGCCTGATCATGGGGCGGGGTGATCTCTTCGCCGCGCGCATCATGGCTGTACCAGCTCCAGTCGGGGCAGCGCGACAGACCCACCGCATCGACCCCCAGAAAATAGCTGGTGGCTTTGATCAGATCGGCGGCCTGCTGCGGATCAAGCTGGGTCTTCTCAGGCGCGGCTTCGCCATCTTGCAACAGCACAAAGGCCCCAAGCGCCCGGCGCTGCGCCATGCTGGGGGCAGCTTTGCGCACATATTTCCCACCTGTGGCCGCATCCTGCAGCTTTTTACCCATGTCGCCAAACTGCGCGCGGGCAAACATATCGGTGCGTTTGGGCACACGGGCCACATTGGGTTCGTCAATATAGGTGGTGGGGCTGTCGACACGTTTGAGCGTTTCAAAGGGATGCGCCCCATCGACAAATCGCCGATCAGCGTAAGGCACGGCATTGCGGGCGTTTTTCACGCTTTTGCGCCCATAGCGCCAGACGGCGCCAAAGGCGGATTTTGGCTGTGATTCCATCGGTGCCAGCGGCAGATCCGGCGCGATTTCAAAGTTGGTGGTCACCACCGACAGGCCAAAGCGCGTGCCAATATAGGGGTGGCTCAGCTGGCCATTGGTCATATGCGCCACACCGGCAGCCACGGCGATCTTGTTCAGATCCACATCCGAGGTGCTGACCGTGTGCGCCCGCGCATCATGGCCCAGCACCCGCAGATAATTCGCCAGCACAACAGCGGTTTCCGCCGCCAACAGCCCGGCACGATGGGCAAAGGCCCCCTCGATCCAAGCAGCGCCCGGCTCATCTGGCAGCAGATCGCGCGGGTTTTCATAGAGAAACACCAGCGCATGGCTGTGGCTGTCGATCGAGGGCAGCTCGGCCTCCATCGAGTCTTTCAGATCTGCCATGATCAGATCAATGCCCGCCGCCAGCGTTTTCGTCTGTTTGGTGCGCAGATCATGGGCCAGCCGGTCGATATCCGGGTTGATGACTGGCTGTGCCAGCCGCGCCGCATCTGGCAGGCGACAACAGCCGACCACCGCCGCATCGGAAAAATACCCAAAGGCTTTCAGATGGTTGGCGCGTTCCATTGGATCGCTTGGGGTCTCAGAGACCACCCCGTTCACAATTCCCGCCCGGATCGCATCCATCATCGCCTGATGATCCCGCATGGCATTGATCACCGACTGTGGGTTCTGCGCATCCTCAAAACGCAACGGGCTAAAATCTGGCACTGCCGCCAGATCCGTTTGTGCCACCCGCGCCAGCAGTTCAGACGGGTAGGGCCCCAGATGAACGGGGCGCGATTTCGTCGAAAAAAGGCGGGACATGGCTGGCTCCTGATCTGGCTATATATGTGCATATCACACATATAAATCTGTGGTAGCTGTGCAGGCATGTTCATTTCAAGGGGTTTATTGTACCTTTCGGGGAAATCTGTCAGGGTAATATGTGAATGATGCACGGGTTTGATGGGCCATGACACAGGAAAAGCAACGCCACAGCGTGGTGGATGGATTGGGCTTTAGCCTCAGCCGCGCCGCCCTGATCTTACAGGCCTCGGTGGATGAAGCCTTAAAAGATCTGAACATCACACGCCCGGGCTGGAGCGTGCTGGCCTGTCTCTATTTTGATGATATTACCGCCCCCGGCGATATCGCCCGCTTTCTGCGCATGGAGCGCACAGCGGTGTCGCGGGTGATTTCCCGCCTCGAAGCGCAGGGGCTGGTGCTGCGCGCGCAAAACGCACAGGACGGGCGCGGCTATCGGTTACAGGTGACGCAGGCGGGGCGGGATATCTGCGAACAGGGGCCCGCGTTGATCCAAAGGGCCATGCGCCCGCACCTGCGGGATCTGTCCGAAAACGAAGTTGATCTGCTGATCAGCCTGCTGCATCGCATTGGCAGCGATGTTGTGGCAACATGGCCAACGCAACGCGGGCAGGGCTAGCCCGCGCCGGGATTAGGGCACAGGCCGGTTTCTATGACAGGGCGCCCCCTTTGATCAGGCTTCTGCGTTGAGCGCTGCGATGATCTGATTGAAATCAGCGGCCTTCAGCGATGCGCCGCCCACCAGGGCGCCATCCACATTGGACACACCAAAGATCTCTTGCGCGTTCGATGGTTTGACCGAGCCACCATAGAGCAGGCGCACCGACAGGCCGACACCTTCGCCAAAGCGGCGTTCCAGCTTGGCGCGGATGAAATCATGCACATCGCCAATCTGTTCCAGCGTCGGGATTTTGCCGGTGCCAATTGCCCAGACCGGCTCATAAGCCACCACCAGATTATGCCCCGTCGCCGCATCCGGGATTGATCCCGCCAGCTGCCCGCCAATGATATCCAGCGTGTTCTGCGATTCCCGCTGATCCAACGTTTCCCCAACACAGACCACAGCGGTCAGGCCCGCTTCCCAGGCGGCGTCGCATTTCGCGCGCACATCCGCATCGCTTTCGCCGTAGTCCGCACGGCGCTCGGAATGGCCAAGGATCACATAGCCCGCCCCGGCATCTTTCAGGATCGCCGCCGAGGTATCCCCGGTATGTGCGCCTGATTGATTGGCATGGCAATCCTGCCCGCCGATCTGCACCGCCTGCGCGTGATCCGCCGCCAGCGCAACCAAGGGGGCAGGGGGGCAGATCAGAACCTCGGCGGCCCCTGCCGCGGCGGGTTCCAGCGCGGTGAGTTCCGCCAATGCCGCACGGCTGCCGTTCATTTTCCAATTGCCTGCGGCCAATTTCCTACGCATATCTTCCCTCGTCGATGTTGTGGGGCTGGCATCTGCGCGTAATTGCGCCGCGCCAGACCGGTTTGGCCCGCTTGTAGCAGGCCCGTGCGAAAGGAAGAAGATTGATCCCTCGATTGGATGCGCAAAAGATTGCAGCCCGTGACCCGGAAACACTGGCGGCTTTGCGGACAGGCGCGCGCGATGCTGGTTTCCTGACTGTTTACAACACACCGCTAACTTCTGCGCGCATGCGTCTGGTGATCGCGGCCTATCGTGCGTTCTTTGATCTGTCCGACGCGGAAAAGCGCGCGGTGGATATGGCGGTGACCGGATCGAACCGGGGCTGGGGCGGGGCGCGCTCTGAACAGGTCGATCCCAATGCCAACCCGGATTACAAACAGGTCTTTGACAGCGGTTTTGAAATTCCGGACAGCGATCTTTCGGTCTATGCCGCCAATCTCTGGCCGGAAAACCCGGCAGGGTTCCGCGAGATTATCCAGTCTTATTATACAGATGCGCAGGCGGTGGCCTTTGTGATCCTGCGTGGTGTCGCCCAGGCGCTGGGACATGCGCCTGACTTCTTTGACGATAAGTTCAACCGCCCCATGGCGCTGTTGCGCGGCAATTATTACCCGCCCCGCCCGGATTGGGCCGGGGAAAAGGATTTCGGCATCGCCGCCCACACCGATTACGGTTGCCTGACCCTGCTGGGCACTGATGGGGTGCCCGGTCTTGAGGTGCTCAGCCCCGATGACACATGGATGCCCGTGCAGGCCAACCCCGGTGAGTTCATCATCAACTTTGGCGAAATGCTGGAAATCTGGACCGGCGGTCAGGTCAAAGCCACGCTGCACCGGGTGAAAGGCACTCAAGAGGAACGCATTTCCGTGCCGCTGTTTTTCAACCCGAACTATGAAACCAATGTGGCCCCAATGGGATCGGGGCAGGTGGTGTCGGCGGGCGAGCACCTGCAAAAACGGTTTAACGAAACCTATGTGCACCTGAAGGCGGGTTAGCTACAAAGCTTTCATTGTTGAGATTTGGAAAGCTTAAAAATGAAATCATTTGTTCAAGTCGCGGCCATTGTGGTTGGTCTAACGGGGTGTGCCGTACCTCAAAACGAACAATCGACATCCTCGTTGACAGCCATCGAGAGGCGTTCAACTGACGCGCTCTGGTCGCAGTATCTCTACTTGGGGCCGTCATTTGCCCGAAAAGTTGCCCTGATAGAAGTGGAACTTGCCCGGCGCGGTGAAACCGTGAGAAACGGTTCCTACGTTGGTGAAAACTCTTCTGCTTATACCAATAAGCAATATCACCGCGCTGAGCCGAAGAAGGCCGACGTGCTGAATTGCAGTGATTTCAGTTCGTCGGCGCAGGCGCAAAAAGCTTTTCTCTTGAGTGGTGGGCCAGCGCACGACCGCCATGGGCTGGATCGTGACGGGGATGGTCTGGCCTGCGAATGGGGGACCACCCTGCGTCAGAACAAGGCTAAAGCCCGCGCCGCCTTGGCCAAGCCCGCCCAGAGATATCGCGCCCCCACTTGCCATATCGGTCCACGGGGTGGGCGGTATTACTACTCTTCAAGTGGTCGCAAAGTTTATGGATGTTAAAGTTCTCGTTGGCGGTGTGGTGTCACAAATACCGCAGGGCCTGACGGGCTAGGGTGCAGGCCTCGTCCGGGTCGTCCAGACAGGCGCCCGGCAGGCTCCAATAGGGCATCTGCACCTCTTTGCCGTCTTTGCGGGTATGGGACCAGCGGTCTTGTCCCATCTCTTCCAGTTGCGTGATGAAATCACCTGCGCCTTTGATCCAGATCGATCCATCCGCCATGACAATGGCAAAGATCGTGCCTTCGCTATACAGGCACAGGCCCCCCATCATGCGGCGCGTGGTGATGGGGCCAAGGCCTGAAAACAGGTCTTTGGCGAATTCGATTTCCTCAGAGGTCAGGCTCATGCGCGCAGGTCGGGCGGGCCACCCTGTTCGGCCTGAAGTTCGTCTATGTCTTTGAATTTGATCGATTCCCCGCAGCCGCAGGCGTCGGTGACATTGGGATTGCGGAACTTGAAGCCCGATTCCAGCAGCGAGGTTTCATAATCAATCTCAGTGCCAAACAGGAACATCTGCGCCATTGGCGCAATCAGCACCCGCGCGCCATCCTGTTCCACCACTTCGTCGTTCTGTTCGGGCGCATCCACGTAATCCATGGTGTATTCCATGCCCGCGCAGCCCCCCTTTTTGATGCCGATACGCAGCCCATGCCGATTGTCCCGCTCCATCAGTTTGCGGATCTGTTTCACGGCCTTGTCCGTCATGCTGACGGCCTGTTTTCCCGGAATGTTGAACATGAGATACCTCTATCGCCTTGGGCTTAACTTAAGGTGTCACTTTGACGATCTCAAGCAGAGCCTGCGTCACAAAAGCGATGGCCAGCGCCCAGGCAAACGAAGCCAGCGTGCCGATAATCACATATTCCGAAGTTTTCCGGTCGTCGCGCACTGCATCCAGCCGCAAAACCGATTTGGCGGCGATCAGGAAACCGATGCCTGCGGGCTCACCGATCAGGAACAGCAGAAAGATCATCGTGCGTTCCAGCTGACCAATCAGCCGCCCCGCATCGGGCAGGCCGGTGTCGGGCATGTCAAAGCGTCGGGTCAAAAGCCCCACCGCATAGCCGCCCGCCCAGACCGCCGCGATATAGCCCGAGGCCAGGATCATCACCGGCAGCGCCTGTGCCGCCCAATCCGCCCACCAGCCCAGCCCCATTGCGGCGGGCCACAGGATCGCTGCGGCCAGCATGGTGACGATATGGGCACCTTGATCCACCAGAAAAGCCGCCAGTGTTTCGCGCCAGTGTCGCGGCAGCAGATAGGTCTTGATCAGGTCAATCACCAGATGTGCCAGCGCCACCATCAGAGCCACCTGCCAGACCCAGCCAAGGGCCAGCGCAGAGAAGAAAAAGACGATGGCGATATGCAGCAAGAAGACCGCAAACTGGCGTTTGCGCGCGATCATCCAATTGAATTGAAACCAGAAATCCGCCAGCACATGGGCCAGCAGCAGCGCGGCAAAGGTCTGGGCGACGTCCGGGGGCAGCATGTTGGTGGGCAGGCTTAGCGTCATTGGTTCCCCTCCGGGTGTTCCCAGGCGCTAAGCGCACGCTCCAGCGCCGGAAATCCGGCCCCCCAAAGCCGCTGGTTCACCGCTTCGCGCGATATGCCCAAAGTGGCAGCGATCTCGCTGCGCGGCGGGGCCGTGGGATGTAGCGCGTAAGACAGCGCCTGCGCCTGCGCCTGCGTCCAGCTTTGTGTTACCTGATCTGTCAGCGCCAGAGTGGCCGCTTTGGCCCCGCCTGCGGCATGATCCAGACGAATGTTCTTTGTCATCTTGCCCAAAAGCCGCCCCGAAGCCGTAAAAGCCGGGCCCGAGGCGCTGTTCAGATCCGGGGCCAGCGTACCTTCGCCCTCAGCCAGCGCGATTCGCGTCTCAATCTCGGGGTGTTTGGCCCTGAGCTGGCTGATCAGGAACAGCGCGGCGCGCAGGCCCAGTTGAGGCTGTCCCAGCGCCATCTGCCAGCCGTCACCGCTTTGTCGTGCAAAGCCAAACGGCAGGTCAGACCAGCGCTGTACCTCATCGGCCGCCCCCCCAAGGTCAGTCATGACCTGATCCACCTGCGTCTTGGTCAGACGGCTTGAGGCAACCAGATCGCCAGTGAGAACAGTATATTTCATAAGGAAGATATATCACTTCCTTTCGTCAAAAGGAAGCTCAATTACTTCCTTTGATCTAAGGGAAGAAAAAAGCCTTCCTTTTCACAAAGGAAGGCCCATCTTGCCGCGCTGTCTTACATAAAGCCCAGCTCAAGCCGCGCTTCGTCGGACATCATTTCCATGCCCCAGGGCGGATCCCAGACGAGATCCACTTCGACGTGCTGCACGCCTGCAACCGGTTCAATCGCATCAACAATCCAGCCCGGCATATCCCCGGCCACCGGACAGCCCGGAGCGGTCAGTGTCATAATCACGCTGACCTTATTGTCGTCGCTGATGGTGATCGTATAGATCAGACCCAGATCATAGATGTTTACCGGAATTTCCGGATCAAAGACCGTGCGGCAGGCCTCGACAACGGAATCATACAGCGCGTGCTCTGTGCTGGATGGCGCAATCAACGGCGCGCCCTCAAGCTGCGGGCTCTGGTCGGTCATGGCGTCCTCTTCTTAAACCTGAGAGATTATATAAGACACACATGAGGGGCGGTAAAGAGATCAGCTGTCTTCCAAAGCGTCAGAATCGCGCTGCGACTGCATCCAGTGCTTCACATCGCCAAGGCGGGTGCGTGCAACCGGGATCTGACGCCCGTCACTTATGTGCAGCACATGTTTGTTCCCATCCCGCCCCAGCGCCTGCGCCGCCTGCGCAGACACCCACCATGACCGATGGGTCTGCACCCCATCCCCGGCCTGTGTCTGCGCCAGAATATCCGACATACGGGCGCGCAGCATCAGGCTTTCGTCTTCCAAAGACACATGGACATGATGTTCGCGCGCTTCGATCACCCGCAGGCGCGACAGCGCGATGGGTTCGGCACCAATCAGAATAAACCGCTCCTGCGCTGGGGGCTCATCCAAAGTGGGGGCGGGCAGATCTTGTTCAGGCACAACCTCGGGTTCGGCAGGCAGCGGATCTTTGGGCTGTTCCTGCGGGAAAGGGGGCAGATCACGCAACAGCTGCGGCAGCAGCATGGTGAAATAGATCGTGCCGAAAATCTCGGCGAGCAGCATGAAAAACGCCCCGCGTGGCAGGATTTCAAAGGGGTTATTGCCCGCGCTCAGCAGAAAACTTAACCCTTCGCCCAGGGCGATAGCGGGCAGGGTGCTGGCCAGAAACAGGGTGGCACGATAGGGGCGGATACTGATCTTGCGCTGTTCCAGCCAGGCCAGCAGCAGCACCAAAGAAAAGAAGGCCAGAACAAAGCTGATCAAAATGACCACCCAGATCAGCAGAACCGGCCAGAAAGAGAAGTAGAACAGCAGGTCTGCCGCATCCGTGGCAAAAAGAACCACAAAGACCAGCACGAGATAAGTCCGTGTGGTTGCATGATTGAGTAACTGCACAACCAAGCGTGGGCTCAACCTGTTACTTGGCCCCAGCAGTTCTCGAACCTCGGTCGACTGATCAAATAAAGACGTCACGATACCATGGAACTAAATTTCACTACCCCCGGCCCCGTCGAGGGGGCCGGATAAAAACCATAACAATGCTCTTTCGGCAGCACCATTCATAATCCGAGAAACTTGCCGTTATCGGGGTAATAAATGGAGTTGTGCAACCAATAGGTGTGTTTGCGTGACGTAAATTTCCAAATGGGTGAAAGTTGTCACCAATTTGTTACTTTTAGTGGGGCGCAGGATCACATGCAGGATCAAACCGCTGGGGTGTCACGATTTTGACCGCCCAGACACCGCGCGGAACTGACGATTTTGCCAGAGAGGCCAGCCCATCATCTGGCTGACCGTTCCGAATCGCAGCCCTTTACCCGTCAGCCCGTCAAAAGTGCCGGGCATCGCGCGCACGGTGCCTTTCTGAATGTCATGGCTCAGAATGATCGACCCCGACCGCGCCCCTTTCAAAATGCGATTCTTCACCGTGTTTGAGCCAGGGCGGCGCCAGTCCTGCGGATCCACCGACCACAGAATCGTCGGCAGATTGCGGTTTTTATACAGCATCAGCCGTTGCGACCTGGTGAATGACCCATAAGGCGGGCGGAAAGTAACCGGTGGCCGCCCGGTCAGTTTGAAAATCGCATCCGAGGTGCGGTCGATCTGATCCAACACCTTCGCGTTCGACAGTTTTGCCAGATTCGGGTGCGACCATGAATGATTGCCAATCTCATGACCTTCATCCGCGATGCGCCGCACAATATCCGGCCAGGTCACCACGCGATTGCCGATCAGATAGAATGTGGCCCGTAGATTGCGCGCTTTCAACATGTCCAGCAGCGCGGGCGTCAGGCTGGGATGTGGACCGTCATCGAATGTCATGGCAATCACGGGGGATTTTGTGCGCACCGCCGTGATGGTGGCCGCGTCCCTCTGAGAGACATCCGTGGGCAGTTTAATCGTCGGTGCGGCCTCGGCAATTTGCGGTAGTCCAAACACACAGGCAGCAGTGCCGGCCGACAGCAGCGTCCGACGGGAATAGATAGTCATTTTGGGGCCACCCCTGGCAGAAAATGGCAAGCAGATGACATGATCCAATCTTTCAGAGGCTTGATGTTCAAGAGATTTTCACAGTGAAATCGTTAAAATCCCCCCCGACGTGGCGCATCGGTCACGGCGAATTTGAACTTTCTGACATTTTCCAAGTTTCTTGTGTGGAAAGCGCTTGACGGGGTCGGCAGGGGCACCTAAAAGCCCTCTCACGCCACGGCCAATACGGTCTGGCAACAGTAGAGCGGTTGTAGCTCAGTTGGTTAGAGTACCGGCCTGTCACGCCGGGGGTCGCGGGTTCGAGCCCCGTCAACCGCGCCACTACTGTTGCAGGTCAAAGGCTTACGCGCTGAAACGGATGCGGTTGTAGCTCAGTTGGTTAGAGTACCGGCCTGTCACGCCGGGGGTCGCGGGTTCGAGCCCCGTCAACCGCGCCACTTCAGTTCAAAAAGCGCCCTTCGGGGCGCTTTTTTGATTTTAGGACGTTGTCTTTTTGCCATTGATTCCAAGTGATGAGGAAAACGGATTCTGGAGGATCCATTGTGACGTTTTCTCTGGTGATCCTTATGGCGCTGATCCTCGCTCCGCTTTTGGTTCAGCTCCGCAACTGGGCGCCCGCAGCTTTGTTCTTTGCGGTTGCGGCGGTCTATCTGCTGTTCGGGGCTGTGCATTGGGTGCAGATGCAGATTGCATTCAATCAGGTGCATGAGGCTGCGTCAGCACATCAAGATACTTATTATGTGGTGGGGCATGGCTATGATTTGATGAACCTGGGTGTGGCAATGGCGATGTCTGGCGCGATAACATGGCTGCAAACGCATTTTGGCGCGATGAGATACCCAGCCCTTACAAAGGGTTTGTTCTGGGTTTTGCATGTTGGGTTGATCTTGGGGGCTGGATTGCTCTCACAATTTTTTGCCTTAACCACGCAGATACATCGACTATTCCGCCGACATGGAAACCTATGGTCTGTAAGCGCGGTATCAGCTGTTCTGTCGTCGGCTGCGATTCTTGGCCTGATGGCGCTGCTCATGTGGTCAAACGCAGCAAAATGGCGTGCAACATAGGTAGGCCCCAGATCCCAGCGCCAAAGGGTAGGGGAAACCTGACTGGTTCTTGATGTCTCTGGCGGTCTAAAAGCCCATCATTGAGGTCTTGAATCGAAAAACGCCCCGTCTGGGGCGCTCTTTATAAATAGTTAGATTTTCAGCGGGTCCTGATTGTGTCCCCTTACCGTCCCCAGCTGCGTACGGGCCCGCAATCCATGTGAACAAAGTTAGAGCGCGAATAACGGCCCACGCCGCCGCCGCCACAGGATTGTGCAGCGCGCGCCATCTGGCTGACAGAGCGTGATCCCAGACGCAGATCCGCAGCCTGACCTTTCAGGTGACGTGAATTCTTGGCCACACCTGATGACCGCGAGCGCAGCATCGCATTGGTGCGCGGGCTGCGATAGCCAGAAATCAGCATGTAAGGCTCGGTCACATCCATCAGATTATGCGCGGCGGCCATGATATCAATGGTGCGGGTGTCGATGCGTTTGACATCATTGGTGCGCCAGTCGCGCATGAAGTGATTGATTTCCTTCATGGCGTCGGCCAGATAATCGCCCTCGATCCAGTAGATCATGTCGATCCGTTCACCTGTGCGACCGGAATACATCCGCAACCGGCGGATATCGCCAGAGCCGCGCAGAAAGCCGGCGGCATTCGAATAGGTGGGGGCTGCGGCAACTGCTGTCGCTGCAAAAGCCCCAAGGATACCGCGGCGGGTAAACCCACCAGTCTGAGTCTTTGTCATTGTAAGCGCCTGTCCCGTGGTCGCATTTACCTGTCATGGGCGCATCGTTGTACGCCACCTGCCATCTATCCCCAGATGTCGGCATTTGTATGACACGAATCAGGTTACTAAAAAAGGAAGATTTCGATGTTTAGAATTGATCAAGGGGAAATGGGCTATTTTCCGCTTAATACTTTTGAGACTGTGACCACAATGTTTCCATTGAGGCCATAGTGCCACGGCGCTAAGGATGGCGAAATTGTGAGTAGACAGGGCCGCCCCCTGTTTCCACACTGTTTTAAACGGTTACACGCGCGAAGACGAGACGGGACATTGTTATGAAAGATTTGAAAACCCACCTGATGCGCACACCGCTGCGCGGTGCTGTACTGGCAGGATGCCTGGCGTTTGCCAATGGGGCCATGGCGCAAACTGCAACGGATTTTTCCTTTTCTGTCACGGCTTTCAAACAGGCGGTCGCTGAAAACCTTGATGATAATCAGGGCATGGCGGCCTTTTATCGCGCCCGAAATTTCGACCCGATTTGGACAGGGGACAGCGCCGCAGATCAGGCGCGCCGTCAGGCGCTGCTGGCGGCTTTTGCGCTGGCCTCGGATCATGGGCTGCCGGTGTCGCGCTATAATGCCGATGATCTGATGGCCCGCCTATCAGATGTTCCCAATGGCCGGGCGCGAGGCGAACTTGAAATCGACCTGTCGCGCCAGTTCCTGCAATTCGCCAATGATCTGCAATCCGGCATTCTTGAGCCGGGCAAGGTGATTTCAGGCATCAAACGCAAACCGCCGCGCCGTGATGCAGACGTTCTGCTAAGCCGTATCACCAATGAAGATCCCACTGCGGTGTTCCGCGATCTGGTGCCCGCCACCCCGGAATATGCCCGTCTGATGCGCGCCAAGCTGAAGCTGGAACACAAGATTCGCCAGGGCGGCTGGGGGCAGACCGTGCGCGGCTCAAAGCTGAAACCGGGCGACAGCGGCACCAATGTGGTGGCCCTGCGCGATCGTCTGACCCGCATGGGCTATATGGCCCCATCGCTCAGCGCGCGTTTTGATGATCAGCTGCAGGCTGCCGTTTCAGCCTTTCAGGAAGACCACGGGCTTGAGGTCGATGGCGTTGCAGGCGGCGGCACCTTGAAGGCGATCAACACCTCAGCGGTGGAGCGCCTGAAATCCGTCATGGTCGCGATGGAACGTGAACGCTGGCTGAACCTGCCCGAGGGGCTGGGGCAACGGCATGTGCGGGTGAATCTGGTGAATTTCCACGCCCAGATCTTTGACGACAATAAGCTGACCTATGAAACCCGCTCGGTCATCGGGCATCAGGATTACGACCGCCGTACCCCTGAATTTTCGGATGTGATGGAACATATCGTCATCAATCCTTACTGGTATGTGCCGCGTTCGATCATCGTGAATGAATATCTGCCGCTGCTGCGCTCAAACCCCGGTGCCGCCGGGCATCTGGATATCGTCGACGGGCGCGGCAATGTTGTTGGGCGCGGGCGGGATTTCTCGCAGTATTCCGGGCGCAGCTTCCCGTTCTCCATGCGCCAGCGGCCCGGCCCGCGCAATGCGCTGGGAACTGTGAAATTCATGTTCCCGAACAAATACAACATCTACCTGCATGACACACCGCAAAAGGCTCTGTTCAAACGCGCGGTGCGCACCTTCAGCCACGGCTGTATCCGCCTGAACGATCCACATGATTTTGCCTATGCCATTCTGGCAAAACAGGAATCCGATCCCAAAGGCTATTTCCAGCGCATCCTGCGCTCTGGCGAAAATACCAAGGTGCTGCTGGATCAGCAGGTGCCGGTTCACCTGATCTATCGCACCGCCTTCACCAAGGCCAAAGGCAAGGTGAACTATCGCAATGATGTCTATCAGCGCGATCAGAAACTGTGGAAAGCCTTGCAGGCGCAGGGGGTTGCGCTGCGGGTTGGGGACAGCTGATCGGCACATCGGGCCCTTGCTTTTGCCGCTGGTCCGCTCTCTAAATCAAGCACCGCCTCTGGGCGGTGCTTTGCATTTGGGGGCAGTATGTACGACGTTATTATCATCGGGGGCGGGATCGCAGGTATCAGCGCAGGGGCTGTTTTGGCTGATCAGGCGCGGGTTCTGATCCTTGAGCAGGAACTTGTGACCGGCTACCACGCCTCCGGGCGCTCGGCGGCGATATTTGTGCGCAACTATGGCAATGACACATTGCGCGCGCTTAATACGCTCTCCGCCCCGTTTCTGGACACCCCCGAAGGGGTCTCGGATGACAGCCTGCTCACACCGCGCGGGGAAATGGTCATCGCTTCCGAAGAGGAACTAACTCTGCTGGATGACTACCTGCAGGGGGCGCAGGGCGTGGAGCGGCTGAATGCTGCGCAGGCCGCTGAGTTGGTGCCAATCCTGCGCCGCGACAAGATCGCAGGCGCGGCGATTGAACGTGATGCGCAGGATATTGATGTGGATCGTATGCTTTCGGGCTATCTGCGCCAGTTCCGGGCGCGCGGCGGTGAGGTGCTGTTGAAAGCCCCGGTGCAGGGGCTGACCCGGCGCGACGGGCTTTGGCAGATTGACACCCCGCAGGGCCAGTTTCACGCACCCGTGGTGATCAACGCCGCCGGGGCCTGGGCGCAGCAGGTCGGTCAGATGGCCGGGGCGCTGCCAATTCAGATCACCCCAAAGCGGCGCTCAGCCGCGCTTTTGCCCGCGCCAGAGGGGTATGACATCAACCAATGGCCAATGTGGGTGACCGCCAGCGAAACCGTTTATTCCAAGCCGCAAAGCGGTCTGCTGATGGTCAGCCCTGCGGATGCCGATCCGGTTGCGCCGCAGGATGCCTGGGCGGATGACATGGTGCTGGCCGAGGGTCTGGACCGTTTTGAACAGCGCGTGACCATGCCCGTGACGCGGGTCGAAAGCAACTGGGCCGGCCTGCGCAGCTTTGCCCCTGACAATTCCCCGGTTGTGGGGTTTGATCCGCTGGCTGATTGTTTCTTCTGGCTGGCCGGGCAGGGCGGCTATGGCATCCAGACCGCCCCGGTGCTATCGCAGCTTGCGGCGGATCTGGTCACCGGGCGGAATACGGCTTTGTCGGATGACTTACTTGCGGCTCTTGAGCCTTCTCGTTTCTATCCCAAGTGAGGGGGTGGCAATTCCTAATTTTTAAAATGGTTTGACAATCATGACTGAATCAACATTGAAGAACATTCGCCTCTACAATTTTGTAACTGACAAATGGGCGCTAGAAAATGTTGAGATGCGCCGGCTGAAATTATCTTTTCCCAACAAGGTCAATGATTTGTTCGAGTTGCGACCCTTCGACTTTGGCAAAGGAAAAACAGGAAAAACTCTCCGCTCTTTTTGGAGGGAGCAAATCGGGAGCCTATCGAGGAGGACAGGGTTTATTTCCTTTTCTGGTGATTGGGATGTGCCAACCATGTGGGCGCACTACGCGGACAATCATGCAGGCGTCTGCCTTGGCTTTGATGTGCCATTGTCCAGGGCTGCACCAATCTCTTATGTGAACCAACTGCGACCACTTCGACAGCATGTTGAAACGGATCGGAAGTATCGTGATGAAATGATGGATTACGCGAAACGCACGAAAAGTGTTCATTGGGCGTATGAAAATGAATGGCGGGTTTGGTGCGATCTCAACAGGAGCCAAATTAGCGAGAAGCGCAGCGGAAAATTTTGCTACGAAAGTTTTGGTGAAGATTTAGAGCTCAAAGAGATCATTGTTGGGCACAATTCCAAGTTCGCCAAAGATCCGAAAAAGCTGAAAGATGTGAGTGTTGATCGACTGATCAATGTCCGACCTTCTTTTCGCAAGTTCAAAATGGTGGAATATAAGCTTTGGGAGTATCGTCAGGATAAGGGCAAAGCCCAATAGATTTCTTGTCCCTGTCACACACACTTGAGCAGCCCGTGCCAAAGGCCTAAACCCGTGCCAAACAAATCGGAGCTACTTCATGACCCATACACTCAATGACATTGCCAAGGCACTGGGGCTGAGCGTTCAGGGCGATGGCACGCTGCCGATCCGCGCTGTGGCTGAACCCGCCTCGGCGCAGCCCGATGAACTGGCGCTGGCCATGCGGCCTGATTTTGCCGAAGGCATCAAAGACGGGCAGGCGCAGGCGGCGATGCTGTGGGACGGGGCCGACTGGCAGGGCTTTGGGCTGAAAGGCGCGATTCTGGCAGGCCGCCCGCGCTATGCCATGACCGGCCTGTCCGCGATGATGGACAAGGGGCAGGGCTATGCGCCGGGCATCCACCCTTCAGCGGTGATCGACCCCAGCGCGCAATTGGGTGCAGATATCTCTGTCGGGCCACTGGCGGTGATTGGGGCCGGGGCTGTCATCGGTGATGGCGCGGTCATCGGCCCGCATGTGCAGATCGGCTGGGAGACACAGATCGGTGCCAATGCCCTGCTGCACGCCGGGGTGAAAATCGGCGCCCGCGTGCGCATCGGCGCCCGCTTTATCGCCCATCCCGGCGCGGTTGTGGGGGCAGACGGGTTTTCCTTTGTCACCCCGGAACCCTCGGGCGTGGAAAAGGCCCGCGCCAGCCTTGGGGCTGAAGGTACAGATGACGCGCAGCCCTGGGTGCGCATCCATTCCCTTGGGTCGGTCACTATTGGTGACGACGTGGAACTGGGGGCCAACAGCTGTATCGACCGCGGCACCGTGCGCGACACGCAGGTGGGCAATGGCTGCAAATTCGACAATCTCGTGCAGATCGGCCACAATGTTGTGCTGGGCACCGACTGCATGATCTGCGCGCAGGTTGGTGTCGCTGGGTCCTCTGTGATCGGAAACAACGTCGTTCTGGGCGGGCAATCCGGGGTGTCAGATAATCTTCACATTGGCGACCGGGCGATCCTGGGCGGGGCCTCGGTGGTGCTGTCAAATGTGCCTGCGGGCCGTGTGGTGCTTGGCTATCCGGCCATGAAGATGGAGTCTCAGGTTGAGTCTTACAAAGGCTTCCGCCGCCTGCCCAGACTGTTCAAGGAGGTGGCCGAATTGAAGAAAGCGGTTTCCAAGCTGGGCGCGAGCGACTAAATCATCCCCAGGTTCTATTGAATTGAGGGGGCTTGTCATGAGCGTTCAGGACAAGGTGATCGAAATTATCGCGGAACAGGCCATGCTGGAGGTGTCAGATGTGACACTCGACAGCACGCCAGAAGATCTGGGCATTGACAGCCTTGGTCTGGTGGAAAGCATCTTTGCCATCGAAGAGAGCTTTGACATTTCCGTGCCCTTCAACGCCAATGACCCCTCAGAAAGCGACTTTGATATTTCCTCGGTGGCCAAGATCATCGAAGGCATTGAAAAGCTGATCGCCGAGAAACCCTGATGTTCCGGGTTGTCATTACGGGCGCGGGCACGATCAATCCTCTGGGGCAATCGGTGCCGGAAACCTATCAGGCGATGCGCGAAGGGCGCTGCGGCATTGGCGAACTTGAGTTTCGCGATGTGGATCGCCTTGCGGTGAAAATCGGTGCGCAGGTCAAAGGCTTTGAAGCCGAAACCGTCTTTAACCGTCAGCAGCTTGCGCTTTATGATCGCTTTACCCAGTTCACCCTGATTGCAGCCCGGCAGGCGGTCGAGCAGGCGGGGCTGACCTTTGGCGGTGAGCTGGCGAATAAATCCGGCGTGGTGCTGGGCACCTCGGGCGGAGGGCTGACCACGCAGGATGAAAACTATCGTGCGGTCTATGAAGAGGGCAAAAATCGCGTGCACCCCTTTGTGGTGCCCAAGCTGATGAACAACGCGGCCGCCAGCCATGTCAGCATGGAGTTTAACCTCAAAGGTCCGTCCTTTACCGTGGCCACCGCCTGCGCCAGTTCCAATCACGCAATGGGGCAGGCGTTTCAGATGATCCGCACCGGCCTGTGCAGGGCGATGATCACGGGCGGATCTGAATCCATGTTGTGCTTTGGCGGCGTCAAAGCCTGGGAAGGGCTACGCGTCATGTCGAAAGACGCCTGCCGCCCCTTCAGCGCCACCCGCAACGGGATGGTGCAGGGCGAAGGGGCCGGGGTCTTTGTCTTTGAGGAATACGAACACGCCAAAGCGCGTGGTGCGCAAATCCTGGGTGAAGTGCTGGGGTTTGCTATGACCTCGGATGCGGCGGATATTGTGATGCCGTCAAAACAGGGCGCCGCGCGGGCGATTTCCGGCGCGCTGCAGGATGCGCGGATCGCCAAAGAGCGGGTGACCTATATCAATGCCCACGGCACGGGCACCGCGGCCAATGACAAAACCGAATGCGCGGCGGTGGCCGATGTGTTTGGCACCCATGCGGATACGTTGATGATGTCGTCGACCAAATCCATGCATGGCCATTTGATCGGTGGCACCGGCGCGGTGGAGCTGTTTGCCTGCCTGATGGCGCTGCAAGATGGGGTGATTGCCCCCACCATCGGCTATGAAGAGCCAGACCCGGAATGTGCTCTGGATGTGGTGCCCAATGAGGCCCGCGACGCCGAGGTGGATGTGGTCTTGTCGAATGCCTTTGCCTTTGGTGGGTTGAACGCTGTTCTGGCCCTGGCGCGGGTATAATTTTTCTGAACTGCTATTAGATTGAGTGCGGCTGCACCGCACGCTGGATGTCTCGGAATTTGGCTGCGCCAAATGCCTCGGGCTGCCGCGTGGGGTGATGTTTGTGCTGCGACTCATAGGTTCGCGTGGAAGCTGGTGTTGCGCGTGCTTTGCTGCAAGCCTTTTGTAAGGCTTTGAAAGGTTAACAAGACCTTTCCATTTTTAGGAATGCTGTGCAATCTTGGGTTGATTTTGGACCGGCAGTGCGACGACGGTGCAAGGAAATTTTATCCAGACTATGCATCGGGCGATTGCGCCGCAGGTCCCGCACAGCATGCGTATGGAATGTGCATGCTTTGTGCATGAGATGTGCCTGAGGCGGGCTGACGCAGAATCAGTATCCGCGCCAGATCCAGCCGCCACCATAGATGCGGCTGTCGTCCGGGGAATAGAAGACGCAGGCCTGTCCGGGGCTGATGCCTTCTTCGGCGGTGATCAGTTCGACCTCTGCTGTGGTCTCTGACAGGGGGCGGATGATCGCATCGCGGGGCGGGCGGGTCGAACGCACCTTGACCGCCAGATGCCATTCCTCGCGAGAGGTGAAAGGCTCATCGCCCAGCCAGTTGATTTCACGCACCGGCACGGTGCGGGTCGAGAGCATTTCTTTTGGCCCCACAACCACTTGTTTGTTGTCTACATCCAGTTTGACCACATAGAGCGGCTCAGATAGGCCGCCGATCCCCAGGCCACGTCTTTGGCCGATGGTATAGTGAATCACCCCTTTGTGCTGGCCGAGAACACGCCCATCCGCATGCACGATCTCGCCGGGTTCAGCGGCGCCGGGGCGTAGTTTTTCAATCACACCGGCGTAATTCCCGTCGGGGACAAAGCAGATATCCTGACTGTCGGGCTTGTCCGCCACCGCCAGCCCGTATTTGGCGGCCAGTTCGCGGGTGGCGTCTTTTGACGGCAGGTGCCCCAGCGGAAAGCGAAGAAAATCAAGCTGTTCCGGCGTGGTTGAGAACAGAAAATAGCTTTGATCGCGATTGGCATCGGTGGCTGAATGTAGCTCGGCGCCCTGCATGCCCATTTTACGCTGGATATAATGGCCCGTTGCCATGCAGTCGGCTTCGAGATCTTTGGCGGTTTCCAGCAGATCTTTGAACTTCACGCGTTCGTTACAGCGAATACAGGGGACCGGGGTTGCACCCCCGAGATAGCTGTCGGCGAACTCTTCTATGACAGCTTCTTGAAAAATGTTCTCATAATCCAGAACGTAATGGGGAAAGCCCATTTCTTCGGCCACACGACGGGCGTCATGGATATCGATCCCCGCACAGCAGGCCCCCTTTTTGGCCAGTGCAGCCCCATGGTCGTAAAGCTGCAAAGTCACGCCAACTACATCATATCCTTCATCTTTTAGCTGCGCCGCCACCACAGAACTGTCGACACCACCGGACATGGCGACGACCACGCGGGTCTCGGATGGGGGCTTGGCGAAGCCGAGGGAATTCAGGTCTGGCATGGCGTTTCTCCGTAGAACGGACGGAATATAAGAAAATCCTACATACTCTCAAGAGGCGGTTTCAGCCACCGTTAAGAGCGACATGGCTTCATGGATCCATCGGAGCATGGAGTAGCAAAGTATGTTTTTGAAGAAAGTGGATGGTCCGCGTGCCGTAAAGCTTCCGGATGGCAGCATGATGACCCGTGCAGATCTGCCGCCCGCCGACACCCGGCGTTGGGTTGCTTCGCGCAAAGCGGCAGTGGTTAAGGCGGTACAGTACGGTCTGATATCAGATCGTCAAGCAAAGGACCGGTATTCTCTGAGTGACGAAGAATTGGCTGAATGGATCACCGCAGCCACGCGCCACGGCATGGATGCGTTGAAAACGACGCAAATACAGAAATTTCGTCAACCCTAGGTTTAAAATACAATTGTCTTCACATATAGTAAGGTCGCGTTAACCTTTTTCGAGCACGTTTGGTTTCAGCTTTTGGACTTTTGTGGAGACAGCCGATGCGGATTTTGCTGGTTGAAGACGATCCGACCACTTCGAAGAGTATCGAATTGATGCTCGGCCACGCCAATCTGAATGTCTATTCCACCGATATGGGGGAAGAGGGCATCGATCTGGCGAAACTATATGACTATGATCTTATTCTGTTGGATCTGAATCTGCCGGACATGAATGGGCATGAGGTGCTGCGCCAGCTGCGTGTCGCCCGTATTGATACGCCGATTCTGATCCTGACGGGGGATGATGATACCCAGTCCAAAATCAAAGGGTTTGGTTTTGGCGCAGATGATTACATGACCAAACCATTCCATCGCGATGAACTTGTCGCGCGGATTCATGCGATTATCCGCCGCTCGAAAGGGCATTCGCAGTCGGTTATTCGTACTGGCAAGGTCTCTGTTAACCTTGACGCCAAAACCGTTGAGGTTGGTGGCAAGCCGGTTCACCTGACCGGCAAGGAATACCAGATGCTCGAGCTTCTGTCTTTGCGCAAGGGGACAACCCTGACCAAGGAAATGTTCCTGAACCATCTCTACGGCGGTATGGATGAACCGGAACTTAAGATCATTGATGTGTTCATCTGTAAGCTGCGCAAGAAGCTGTCCGAGGCCACTGGCGACGACAACTATATCGAAACGGTCTGGGGGCGCGGCTATGTGTTGCGTGATCCGGAACCTGGTCAGGATGATCACAAGCAGTTGGCCGCAAACGGCTGACGACACTGCTGGACGTTCCTTGCCTGCACGCCTATCACCTTAGATAAGACTGGCGTGCAGACGGGGTGAAACATGAGCGAAGTCTCTGTAAGCGAATTAAGTGAAGCGGAGGCCCGTGAGGAGCTGAAAAGGCTCGCGGGGCTGCTGACGCAAGCAAATCTCGCCTATCACACAGAGGATGCGCCAGTTTTGACGGACGCCGAGTACGATCGGCTTCGTCAGCGCAATGCCTCTATTGAAGCGCGTTTTCCCGATCTTACCCGCGATGACAGCCCAAGCGCACAGGTTGGTGCCAAACCATCTGACGGCTTTGGCAAGGTCCAGCATGCGGTGCGTATGCTGTCGCTTTCGAATGCCTTTGATGCTGAAGACGTCGCAGATTTCGACAGTTCCATCCGGAAATATCTTGGCCTTGGGGCAAACACTCCGCTCGCCTATATCGCAGAACCGAAAATTGACGGGCTATCGCTGTCTCTCAGGTATGAAGATGGCCGGTTGGTTCAGGCTGCAACACGCGGGGATGGCAGTGTTGGTGAGAATGTGACCGCTAATGCAAAGACGATCTCAGATATCCCTCAATATATTGAAAGTGCACCAAAAATTCTAGAGGTCCGTGGCGAAGTCTACATGAGTCATGCGGATTTTCAGGCACTCAACACGCGGCATCAGGCGACGGGCGGTAAGATCTTTGCCAACCCACGCAATGCTGCTGCCGGATCGTTGCGGCAGCTAGATGCGGAAATCACACGAGCACGCCCGCTGCGGTTCTTTGCCTATTCATGGGGTGAACTGTCTGCCCCGCTTGGTGAAACTCAGATTGGGGCGATGAACCGCTTTGCGGAAATGGGGTTTCAGGTAAACCCTCTGACGCAGCGGTTTGAAAATCAATCCGATCTTCTGGCGCATTACGCCCATATTGAAGAGAACCGCGCCAGCCTGGGTTATGATATCGATGGTGTGGTCTACAAAGTTGATGATCTCGCACTTCAGGACAGGCTTGGGTTTCGGTCCACAACCCCACGATGGGCCATTGCGCATAAGTTTCCCGCAGAACTGGCCTGGACCCGGCTTGAAGCCATCGACATTCAGGTGGGACGCACCGGTGCGCTGTCACCTGTGGCGCGCCTTGCCCCGGTCACGGTTGGCGGTGTCGTGGTGTCCAACGCGACCCTACACAATGAGGATTACATTCAAGGCCGCGATTCCAACGGCGATCAGATCCGTGATGGAAAAGACATTCGGGTGGGCGATTGGGTGCAGGTCTATCGCGCCGGGGATGTGATCCCAAAGATAGCGGATGTGGACTTATCAAAGCGCCCTGACACCGCAGTGCCATATGAGTTCCCAACACTCTGCCCGGAATGCGGATCGGATGCGGTGCGTGAAGAAGGTGATGCCGTCCGCCGCTGCACAGGTGGCATGATCTGCCCGGCGCAAGCTGTTGAAAAATTAAAACATTTCGTCTCACGCGGTGCCTTTGACATCGAAGGTCTTGGCGCAAAGCAGATTGAGGCGTTCTATTCGGATGAAACGCTTCCGGTGCGCACCCCTGCGGATATTTTCACTCTGCAGGATCGGGATGCAAATCAGCTGGCCAAGTTGAAAAATCGCGAAGGCTGGGGCGATACCTCTGCCAGCAACCTGTTTGCGGCAATCGAAGAGCGTCGGGCCATTCCGTTGCAAAAGCTGATTTTTGCCCTCGGGGTGCGCCACGTTGGTGAAGTGGGCGCGCGGGATCTGGCGCGCCACTACCTTGCGTGGGATCGCATGACAGCGGCGCTGGATCTGTCGCGCCCTGCTGCCTTGGCACATCGTCAGGCTGACTTGGCTGAGCAGAAAGAGCGGATCGCTGCCGCAGATGCAGCCCGTCGCGCACGGATCAAACCTGTCCGTGATGCTGCGATTGCACAGGCCGATGTGCCGCCCGAGGCGGCGCAGGCTTGGGATGATTTGATAAGCGTCGATGGCATCGGGGCCACGTTGGGGTTGTCCTTGTCGGATGCCTTTGCCAATGCAACTGAGCGTCAGGCCTTTGATGCGCTGCGCGCGCAGCTGCGCAGCATCGAAGCCCCGGATTTGCCCAATCAAGAAAGCCCTGTCGCCGGAAAAACGGTTGTGTTTACAGGCACTTTGGAGAAGATGACCCGTGCAGAGGCCAAAGCGCGCGCCGAAAGCCTTGGGGCCAAAGTTTCGGGATCGGTCTCGAAGAAAACGGACATTGTCATCGCCGGACCGGGTGCTGGATCAAAAGAAAAGAAAGCGCGTGATCTGGGAGTGCAGGTCTTGGACGAAGACGGATGGCTTGAGCTGATTGCCCCATGAGCAGTCGTCCGGAAGTTCTCTGGCCGCTTTTTGCCGAACTGACTGGATTGGCAGGGATCGGGCCGAAGACCGCACAGGCGCTTGGGCAGGCCGGCATCGAAGCGCCGCGCGATCTGCTTTTGACACTGCCCTATTCGGGCATCAACAGGCAGTTGCGCCCTACAGTTTTGGGGGCAGATTTCCCCACAGTTCTGACCGTCAAGGTTGAAATTGGCCGACATTACCCATCGCGTTCACGCGGCAGGGCCTATCGGATCGATGTTGATGACGATCAAACGCGATTTCAATTGGTGTTTTTCCACGCCAAGGGGGACTATTTGAAACGGGTTCTGCCAGAAGGCGAGACCCGTGTTGTCTCTGGGCGCGTCGAATTATTTGATGGCGTTCCGCAAATGGCGCATCCGGATCACATCCTCACGGAGGATGAGGCAGGCACGCTTCCACCATTCGAACCTGTTTATCCTTTGACCGCCGGAGTGACCCAGAAAACCATGGTCAAAGCCATGGCGGATGCGGTGAAACGTTTGCCAGAATTGTCGGAATGGATCGATCCCGGACAGATGCAACAGGAAGGCTGGCTCAGTTGGGAAGAGGCAATTCGCGCCGCCCATGATCCAAAAGGGAACGAAGATCTTTCCCCAACCTCGGCTGTGCGTCAGCGGCTTGCCTATGATGAACTATTTGCGCATCAGGTTACGCTTGCTCTGGCACGGGCGGCGCGCAGACGTGTGGCTGGGATTTCGACGACGGGATCTGGCAACAAGCAAAAGCGCGTTTTGGATGCGCTTCCTTACGATCCGACCGGGGCGCAGCGCCGGGCCATTCAGGAAATTCAACAGGATATGGCCAGTTCAACGCGGATGAACCGGCTGCTTCAGGGGGATGTGGGGGCGGGAAAAACGCTGGTTGCCTTTATGGTGCTTTTGGCCGCTGTCGAAGCAGGCGGGCAGGGCGTCATGATGGCACCGACCGAAATTCTGGCGCGTCAGCACCTTGAGGGGCTGCAGCCCATGGCGGAAGATGCCGGGGTTGTGTTGGAAATCCTGACGGGTCGCGACAAGGGGGCAGAGCGGCAGGCCAAGCTGAATGCCTTGGCACGGGGTGATATTCATATTCTTGTTGGTACCCATGCGGTGTTCCAGAAAGATGTTCTATTTCATGATCTTAGACTGGCTGTTGTCGATGAGCAGCACCGGTTTGGTGTACGGCAGCGATTGGAACTGGGGCAAAAAGGGCAGGCGGTTGATGTTCTTGTCATGACCGCTACGCCTATTCCGCGATCGCTGGCGCTGGCGCAATACGGTGACATGGACGTCTCAGTTCTGGACGAAAAACCGTCTGGTCGGACGCCTGTCAAAACGGCACTGCTGTCCACCCAGCGCATGGATGAGGTCATGTCGCATCTGCAAAATGCGATTGCGCAGGGGCGTCAGGCCTATTGGGTGTGCCCGCTTGTGGAAGAAAGCGAAACCTCTGAGCTGATGGCAGCCGAAGAAAGGTTCAAGCGGCTGCGGGCGGTTCTGGGGGAAGAGGCGGTTGGCCTGGTACATGGTCAGATGCCCCCAGCGGAAAAAGATGCGGCCATGGCACGGTTTGTTGCCGGTGAAACATCGGTTCTTGTGGCGACCACGGTGATCGAAGTGGGGGTGAACGTGCCCAATGCGTCGATCATGGTGATTGAACGCGCAGAGATTTTTGGGCTGGCACAGCTGCATCAGTTGCGCGGGCGCGTTGGGCGCGGCGCTGCAGCATCAACCTGTTTGCTGATGTATCAGCCGCCACTATCGGAAACCGGTTTGCGCCGTCTGACAACGATGCGAGAAACCGAAGATGGTTTCCGTATCTCCGAGGTCGATCTGGAAATTCGCGGTGCCGGCGACATGATTGGTGTTGCGCAATCGGGATTGCCGCGCTTCAAAATCGCGGATCTGGAAAGCCAGTCGGCTTTGATGGCCGTTGCGCAAAGTGACGCGCGCAAGTTTCTTCTGGATGATCCTGACCTGTCCAGCGATAGGGGGCATGCCGTTAGACATCTGCTTTGGTTGATGCGGCAGGATCAAGCGTTTCGTTTGATTTCAGTGGGTTAAGTTTTTTGTTCGCTTTTGTTCCAGTTTTTTCTTTACAGGTCATTAATGGTATGGAACAAAGAGGAAACAAAACAAACTTGAGGCCACGACATGCTCGACACAGTAAAAATCGCACTGCGCCGCCAGCACCAGACGCTTTGGCAGGATGCATTGGGCGCCCTGTCTTTGGTCGTTATCCTCGTGGGAGCGCTGCACATCCCAAGTTTCGTTTGATCCGATTTTCTGCCCGCGTTTTGTTTGGAGTTTGCACGCGCCTGTCCCAATAGCGTCTGCCTGTCCTATTCGGTCATCCTGCCTGAGGCCGATCTGTCCAAACCATGAAACGCACACTGCACCGCCGCCTCTTCCCAGAGTGCGGCGGTTTTTTTTAGAACTTGTATCCCATGCGGAAGCCGCCCCAGTGCCGCCCACGCACATGGATTGGCGCAGAGAGATCTTTCATCAGAACAAAATTCCCACCGCCCATGTCACGGCGGTAAACCTGCAATAGAAAGGGTTTGGTGTTGCGACCGGATTTTAATCCGACACGGTCATCAAAGATCCTCCGGTTGCGGCTTGTGGCGGCGTTTTCAACCGGGTCGTCGCCTTGGGGTTTGGAAAATTTAAGATTGTGGGTGGGCAGATAGCCGTTGCGGTCGACAGCCGCACAAAAGACGATACGGTCATCCAGATTCAGAACTGGTTCCTGAATAGCGGGCAGTTCACGGTCCGTAAGCCGGGTAAATGGCGTCAGCACCTGCTGAGGATTGGTATCCGGGATTGGACGATAGTCTTCGCAGAACAGATGCTGCATCGAAATCGCCCCAGTTTCCAGCGCCTTTTCAAAGACTTCACTGACACGACCTGCCAGATCCTGCACAAGGGTGATCATCGCACTATCGGCGCCATCCCCCCCTAGCGCCACAGAATGCTGCATGATCGCCTCGGAGGTGTCGACAAGGATATGACACCGTTGGTTGGCCTCATCGACGCCCTGTGACACTTCGCTGACCGACCCGGCAATAGATTCAACAGCTGCCCGCGTCTGACTTACATCCTGTTGTGTCTTTTCAGCTTCTTGCTGCAAGGCGTGGGTATCGGCCTGCAATCCGGCAATCCCCTGATGAATGGTCGACATGATGCGGTCGGTCTGCGCGCTTTGTTCCAGAACCTGATCCGCCTGTTTTGCGGTGGTCTGTGCACCCGCAGCCAGTTTCGCCATCCATTCGGAAAGCTGCGCAACCGTTGTTTGAATGGTTTCAGCCGCATCCGCAGTTTTCTGGCTCAGTTCCTTGACGGAATCGGCCACGATGGAAAAGCCCTTGCCGGCCTGGCCCGCGCGGGCGGCCTCCACTTTGGCGTTGATCGCAAGGATATGAACCTGAGACGCCACATCGGAAATCAGGGTGTTGGAATTGCGTACGCCCTGCAGCAGATCTTCGACCCTGTCGCTTTCTTCGTGGATAGACCGGACCCATTGCGCCAGTTGCTGCGAGCTTTGGCCCGTTTCAGCGATAAACTGGATTGAATGCGCCACCTGCTCGATTGAGGTGTCCGCAGCCTGCGCCATTCGGTTCACCGCTTCGGACATGGTTTCACTTGAGGCTGTCAGATTCGCGGTATTCGTCTCAACCCCGCGCAGACCGTTTAACTGATCCTTGCAACGTGCATCCAGATCTTCAAGAAATCCCCCGATATCAACAGTTTCATGGCCGAGTCGCGTGCTGGCCTCTGTTAAAAGAGACAGTTCCTGACCGGCATCTGGGGCCTGCATCGGATCGAATTGTGTCATGGCGTCGCTCACAAATGGGATGCACGACGCTACGACACAGGTGAAAATTTTACGTTAAGCGCTGTGATCTGCCTGAAGCTGCTCAATTGCCTCACATGCAGCATCCAATGTCAGCATGATCGACGCATGCCTGTTCTTGAATGACGCCGCCGGACGCAGAACTTCGAGCCCATCAAAGGGGGGCGGGGGTGTCGGCCCGTCTTCTTTCAAAAGGCTTTTCAAGGCCGCGCGCGCCGCACGCACATCATCGACATGACAGCCCACAATGGCCCCGCCAACAACCGAAGCCGCAGCCTGACCCAGGGCGCAGGCTTTAACATCTTGCCCAAAATCACTGATCTGCCCATCAGAAAGCCGCAGATCAACGGTCACTGTTGACCCGCAAAGTGGCGAGCG
Organism: Pelagimonas sp.; assembly: GCA_025210455.1. Classification (GTDB taxonomy): domain Bacteria; phylum Pseudomonadota; class Alphaproteobacteria; order Rhodobacterales; family Rhodobacteraceae; genus JAOARQ01. Next base: position 63,541 of record JAOARQ010000053.1, on the reverse strand, counting down.
CTTTTTGACCGTGGCGTCGGGCGCCTCAAGACGTTCGCACCGGGGGATATCGGCCGCCAGTTCCAGAATCCGACCGGAGTAGAGCTTGATCAGATCGTTTTCCGCTGACATGGCTTTTCCTTTTTTTGCGTTCCCCGTAGATAAGGGTGAAAATGGCATAGCGAAAGGGCTGAGTGTCAATGAAATTCGATCCTGAAACATTGGTTTACAATGAAAAGGGCCTGATCCCCTGTATTGCGCAGGATGCGGATGATGGCGATGTGCTGATGATGGCCTGGATGAACATCGAGGCGGTGAATAAAACGCTCGAAACCAAGCGGGTGACCTATTGGTCGCGTTCGCGTCAGGCGTTTTGGATCAAAGGCGAAACCTCGGGGCACACTCAGGAACTGGTGGATCTGCGGGTGGATTGTGACCGTGACTGCCTGATTGCGATGGTGCGTCAGGAAGGCCCCGCTTGCCACACCAATCGGCGCTCGTGCTTTTATACGTCGGTCACGGATGGCACGGAAACCGAGTTGATGAAGCCGATGGTCTAAAGCCCAACCATCTTGCGAATGTCCTGCGGCGTTGCGCCTTCTTCCCGGTAGCGGGCGATGGCGCGGGCGTCGTCACGTTTTGCCAGACGTTTGCCCTGATCATCGCGGATCAAACGGTGGTGGGTATAGGTCGGTGTTGGCAGGTCAAGAAGCTGTTGCAGCAGCACATGAATTTGCGTGGCATCGAACAGATCGGCGCCGCGGATGACATGGGTGATGCCCTGAGCGGCATCATCCAGCACCACAGACAGGTGATAGGATCCCGGAAAATCGCGCCGGGACAAGACGATATCACCAACACCTGTGATCAGATCCTTTGCCGGGATCTGATATGTTCCGGGGGCCAGATCGGTTTCTTCAAAACGTAACGCGCGACCATCCAAAGCGGCAAGCGCGGCCGTCATGTTCAGGCGCAGAGCATCGCCCGATGGAAGGGGGGTGCCCGGATTTGGCGCTTGATTGTCAGCGCCGGGGCGGCATGTGCCGGGGTAGACCGGGCCATCGGGGCCGAAGATGGGCTCCGCCCCTTCTTGCGGTGCGGACAGGGCAGCATTGATGTCTTTGCGGCTGCATTTGCAGGGATAAAGCAAGCCGCGCGCCCAAAGTTGCCCTAGCGCCTGCTGGTAGGTCGGCAGCCGGTCTGACTGGCGCATCGGCGCACCATCCCATGTGATGCCAAGCCAGTGCAGGTCATCATAAATTTGCGCCTCCCATTGGGGGCGCGCGCGGGTGCTATCGATATCTTCGATACGCAGCAGGAATTTGCCCCCCTCTGCCTTTGCCTGATCATGGGCCAAAAGCGCGGAATACGCATGGCCCAGATGCAAAGGCCCCGTGGGCGAGGGGGCAAATCGGGTGGTAAAGCTCACTGTGTTGCAGGGCCGGTTTGTTGCGCCAGCCAGTCTGTCCAGACCTCTTTGGCGCGATCACTGTAGCCTTTATAGCGTTCACGGCGTCCTCTGCGCCCGCCGCGCATGCCATCCAGCGGACGGAAAAGGCCAAAGTTCACGTTCATCGGCTGAAAGGTTTTTGCCTCTGCGCCGCCCGTGATGTGATGCACCAATGCGCCATGGGCGCTGTCTTGCGGAAGATCCGGCAGGCTGCGGCCCGCAATATCCGCTGCCGCCATGCGCCCCGCCAATAACCCCATGGCCGCGCTTTCGACATAGCCTTCAACCCCGGTCACCTGCCCGGCAAAGCGGATGTTGGGCCGCGACCGCAGGCGCATCTGATTGTCCAGCAGGGTCGGGGAATTCAGGAAAGTATTGCGATGGATGCCGCCCAACCGGGCAAAGCTGGCCTCATGCAGGCCCGGAATCATTTTGAAAACAGTGCTTTGCGCGCCGTATTTCATTTTGGTCTGAAATCCGACGATATTGTAGAGCGTGCCCAACGCATTGTCGCGCCGCAATTGCACCACCGCATAGGCTTTGTTTTCCGGGTCATGTGGGTTGGTCAGGCCAACAGGCTTCATCGGGCCATGACGCAGGGTTTCGCGCCCGCGTTCCGCCATCACTTCGATGGGCAGGCAGCCGTCAAAATACTTGGCGGTCTCGCCCTCATGGAATTCGGTTTTATCTGCTGCCAGCAGTGCGTCGATGAAGGCCTCATACTGGTCTTTGGTCATCGGGCAGTTGATATAGGCCTTTTGCTCTTCTTCGGTCTCGCCTTTGTCATAGCGGGACTGCTTCCAGGCCACGGACATGTCGATGCTGTCAGCATAAACAATCGGGGCGATGGCGTCGAAAAAGGCCAGCCGATCTGCGCCAGTTTCCTGCTGGATGGCTTCGCCCAAAGTGGCCGAGGTCAGCGGGCCGGTGGCAAAAATCCACTGCCCATCTTCAGGCAGAGAGGTAATTTCTTCATGCGAAATCTGGATGTTGGGATGGTCATGCAGTGTTTTGGTGATCGCGGCAGAGAATACATCGCGATCCACTGCAAGGGCACCACCGGCGGGCAGCCGATGCTGATATGCCGTGCGCATGATCAGGCTGCCTGCCTGCAACATTTCCCAATGCAACAGGCCCACGGCGTTTTGTTCATGATCGTCGGATCTGAAGGAATTTGAGCAGACCATTTCCCCCAAATCGCCGGTGCGATGGGCAAAGGTTTCAACATTTGGGCGCATTTCATGCAGAATTACCTGCGCGCCAAGTTCCGCCGCTTGCCACGCAGCTTCGGAGCCGGCCATGCCGCCCCCAACGATATGGAGTGTCTGTGTCATGCGGCGCATGTAAGCCATTGCGGGGCCTCTGCCAAGCGGGCAGTGCTCTTCAACCCTGCGGGCTTCCTCGCTTTAGGTCCAATTCGGTGGGCGTTTTTCCAAGAAGGCGTTGATCCCTTCTTCGGTATCCTGCCACATCAGATTTTCGGTGATGACATCGCCTGTATAAGCATAGGCCTGATCCAGCGGCATTTGCAGCTGTTCATAAAAAGCCTGTTTGCCGATTTTGACCGCTGAACTGAGCTTTGAGGCCACTTTCTGCGCCATCTCTTGGGTTGTTTCGGGCAGATTTTCGGCGGGGACAGACTTATTGATTAACCCCAGCTGTTCCGCTTTGGCGGCAGTGATGAAATCCCCGGTACTGAGCATCTCAAAGGCCTGTTTGCGGGGGATATTGCGCGACAGGGCTACCATCGGGGTTGAACAGAATAGCCCGATGTTGACCCCGTTTACCCCAAAACGAGTGTCATCAGCTGCGATGGCCAAATCGCACGACGCAACCAACTGGCAGCCTGCCGCTGTTGCGATGCCGTGCACCTGCGCGATCACTGGCTGGGGAAGGCGCTGCAGGCCTGTCATGACGGCGGTGCAGCGTGCAAAAAGATCTTGGAAAGCGCTGCGTCCTCTGTCTTCGGACTGCCGGGCAGCCTGAATCTGCCGCAGATCGTGGCCCGCGCAAAACACCTTGCCTGCCCCGGAAATCACGATGGCGCGCACGGAAGTGTCCTGCTGCAACATGTCGATCTGCTGTTGAAAACCTGCCAGCATCTCGTCGGATAGGGCATTGAACCGTTCAGGAGCGTTCATCCTGAGATGCGCCACCCCGTTTGTGTCGTCACGTTCAATGATTTGCATCTTGCCCTCCTGGTTTTCGCAAGCTTAGCTGGCTGGAAACGGGGAGGAAAGCATTGAAAGTCAAGATCGGCAAAGAGGAGATGGGGACATTTCTGGAGGAGGTGTTTCCGCAAATCGATGGGATGTTTGCGATTGACCATCTGGATGAAGATCTATTGGTGATGCGCATGTTTTCCGATGAGAAACACCTACGTCCGGGCAACACTGTATCAGGCCCTTCGATGTTTGCGCTCGCGGATGTGGCGGCTTATGTGGCCACCATGTGTTTTGTCGGGAAAGAAGCGCTTGCGGTTACAACCCATTGTTCGATTGATTTTATGCGCAAACCCGAGGCTGACAAAGATGTTCTGGCCCATGCAAAGGTGCTGAAACTGGGCAAGGCATTGTCTGTCACAGATGTGCTGCTTTTTTCCGAGGGGATGGAAAAGCCCGTGGCCCATGCGAGCCTGACCTATTCGATTCCACCAATGAAGCAGGTTGCGAACTAGTAGCGCTTTCCAAACCGAAGTAAGGATATGTTGTCTTAGGCGCTTTTCACTTCCTGACCGGTTTCATCGACGGGAGGTGTTACAAATGCATGGGCTGTGTCGCTCAGCATTTTGGCCTCTTCCGACAACAGGCGTGTTGAACGTGCGGTGCTTTCAAACAGGCTTACGTTTTGCTGGGTGCTGTGTTCAAGTTCCCCTACAGAGGCATTTATGTCGCTCAAACCCAAACTTTGATCCTGCGCGGATTGCGCAATTTCGGCCACCCTGTCGGACACGTCATTTACAGAATGAGAAATGGTTTCCAGCGAATGGCTGACGCGATCAACCAGCGACACGCCTTTAGAGATTTGTTCGCCGCTTACATTGATCAAAGTGCCGATTTCACGGGCCGCTTCGGATGAGCGCATGGCCAAGAGCCGCACTTCGGTTGCAACCACATTGAAGCCTTTGCCAGCAGCGCCTGCGCGGGCTGCTTCAACACTGGCGTTCAGGGCCAGAAGATTAGTTTGGAAAGCGATGTCGTCGACCATATCCACGATAGCCACAATCTTGTCAGAGGATTCATCCAGATCGCGCATGGCTTGCACCGTTTCGCTTAGAACGGCGGTGCTAAGCTCGACATTTGTTTTGGCATCTTTTGCGATTCCCTCGGCCTCGGTGGCTCCCTGAGCCGCAGCTTTTACCAGTTCTGTCATTCTCTGAAGCGTTGCTGCTGTCTTTTGCAATTCGTTGGCGGACCCGCCCGTGCGATCTGACAGATCTTCTGTCGCGCTTGCGATGCCGGAAATTGAGGTGTTCATGCGGCTTGAGCTATTTGCAATCTGCGTGATTGCATCAATCAGCGCAGCTTGCGTAGCGTTGAAATCACTGCGCAGTTCTTCATATTCTGCGGCCAGTTCAGTCTCAATTGGCGCGCTAAGATCGCGGTTTGCCAGACGGTTTAATCCGCTGGCAAGCTCAAGGAAAGCACGGGCCTGGTCACCGTCGCGCTGTTCTTCAATCTTGCGCAGCTCAGCTTCGTGATCGCGGCCTGCGATGCGCAGGATATCTGCCGCGCGTGCAATCTGACCAATTTCATCCCCACGTTTGGTGAAAGGCACAGCAACGGCAAAATCGCGTTTCGACAGGTCGGAAATCAGCTGTGCTAGCTGGGCCATAGGCTGCCCGATCCGCTTCCAGGCAAAGACAGAAGCCCCAAGCGCAACCATCGTTCCGATGGCGATGGCGATGACAATGCCAATCTCGGATTTGACGGCCAGTTGTTCAGATCTGACAAATGTTTCGTCAAGCATGGCAAACCCCTGCGCCTGCGCTGCACGCGCCTGAGAGGCTTCGGATTCGAACGTCAAATTCAGGATGTCGCGCGCATCCACCACGGCTTTGACAAAGGTATCAGAGCGTTCCAGAGCGGCCCGGTTCAAAAGCGTCATAGCCCGGTTTAGTTTGATGCGCGGGGCTTTTTGCACGCGTGTTGCTGTTAGTTCTTTGACCTTGCCGGTGTCGGCAATGTCTTTGGCAACCATATTCAGAATACCGCGTTCAAGCTCTAGCGCTGAACTGACCAGGGTTTCCAATTCAGTGTCGTTTGGCGCAAACCGCTGCGCCCATTTGGCTAAGCGTGTATCATCCGCATTTGTGTTCAGGCCCCGCAATTCGCCGTAACGTGCCTTTTTGTCGATAAACTCAAGCATCTCTGCGTGTTCGCGTGAGACGATTTCGAAGAAATCTGTCAGCGGTAAAATCGCCCCATCCACAATTGTATAATAGGCTGATGCGGATTGATGGCTTTCCAGGGTTGAGGTCAACGCGCTTAGAAGCGCGGAGCCCTGAGCGGGCTGTCCATCCGCTTCCGAAGTGGAGAATGTATCACGATACGATGCAGCCAGAGCCTGAATGTTTTCCTGTGCAGACAGGTTGAACAACGGCTGACCGAGGTAGCTGACTGTCTCAAGCCGCAGCAATGTCAGAGCGCCGACCTGATCCACTGACTTTTCCAAAGAGGGTACGGTCGTGCGGTGAATGTGCTCGAGATCGCCAAGTGTTCGGTGGTTTGCAAGAAAACCAAGCGCGCCCGTCCCAATCGTGGCAAGCAACGACAAGGCAAAGAAAACGGCAAGTTGGTAAGAGACGGTCAAACGAGGTTTCATCATCAGGCCCTTGGGGTTGTGTCCTGCATAGAGGCAATCATGCAAGATTGGCCCATGAAACCTTACTTATTGGTCAACCGTGGTCGTGGCGGCGCGAAAAAGTTCTTACAGTTGTCTCTATCTAAAAATTTCAAACTAGGAATCGCTATGCTGTGGGGTATTTTGATACCTTAATTTTAAGTTATTGTTTTGTAACGGATAAATAGGGCCATCCTGTCTTGACTGGATTGTTTTCCCGTCTATAACACGGCAATCGGATTTCGGGCCGTGTGAGGAACTGCGCGGCTCATCTACTTGAAACACGGGAATACCCAATGAAAACCTTCTCTGCGACACCGGCAGACATCGAGAAGAAGTGGATCATCATCGACGCCGAAGGCGTGGTGCTGGGCCGTCTTGCGTCGATCGTTGCCATGCGTCTGCGCGGCAAGCACAAGCCGTCATTCACGCCTCATATGGATATGGGCGACAACGTCATCATCATCAACGCCGACAAGGTGCAGCTGACCGGCAAGAAGCGCGACGAACGTTTCTACTGGCACACCGGCCATCCGGGCGGCATCAAATCGCGCACCAAGGAAGAGATCCTGGAAGGCAAGCACCCTGAGCGTGTTGTCGTTCAGGCGGTCAAGCGCATGCTGCCAGGCAACCGCCTGTCGCGCAAGCAGATGACCAATCTGCGCGTTTACGCGGGCGCCGAGCACCCGCACGAGGCCCAGAACCCTGAGGTTCTGGACGTCGCATCCAAAAACTCCAAGAACACCCGGGTGTAACCAATGGCTGATCAGATCAATTCTCTGGAAGAGCTTGGCACCGCAGCTGGTGTCGAAGCAGTTGTCGAAGAAACCGCAGCACCGCGCGAACCCGTTCGTGACGAGTTGGGCCGTTCCTACGCAACCGGCAAGCGTAAAGACGCTGTTGCCCGCGTTTGGATCAAGCCGGGTTCCGGTAAAGTGACCGTAAACGGCAAGGACATGGACAAGTATTTCGCGCGTCCGGTTCTGCAGCTGATCCTGCGTCAGCCGTTCCAGGTTGCTGGCGTTGAAGGTGAATTCGACGTGATGGCGACCGTAAAGGGCGGTGGCCTGACCGGTCAGGCCGGTGCGGTCAAGCACGGCATTTCGAAGGCGCTGCAGCTGTATAACCCAGAACTGCGCGCAGCTCTGAAAGCTGCTGGCTTCCTGACCCGCGACTCGCGTGTTGTTGAACGTAAGAAATACGGTAAGCGCAAAGCCCGCCGTTCGTTCCAGTTCTCGAAGCGCTAATCGCGTTTTACGACGAATTTTCAAAGGGCTCGCCATTCGCGGGCCCTTTGTTCTTGCGGGGATTGAATATCAGCGGCGCGCACGCTATAGACCCCATGAGGAGTTCCTGAGATGTTTCAGCCAAACCTGAAAATTCTGCGACGATAATGCCGCCCATGGGCGCGACTGCGCCTATCTCAGATCTTTTCCACCACTCTATCATTCGGGGCAGACCCATGTCGTATTCCATCGCCATCATTGGCGCGTCGGGCTATACCGGCGCCGAACTCATCCGGCTGATCGCCACCCATCCTTCTTTTGAAATCAAGGCCTTGGCGGCCAATTCAAAAGCTGGGCAAAGCATGGCCAAAGTCTTTCCGCACCTGCGCCATCTGGATCTGCCCGATCTCGTGACCTGGGAACAGATCGACTACGATCAGATTGATCTGTGCTTTTGCGCGTTGCCGCATAAAACCAGCCAGGAAGTGATCAGCCAGCTGCCCAAATCGGTGAAGATCGTGGATCTCAGCGCAGATTTCCGGCTGCGGGATCCGGCAGAGTATGAAAAGTGGTATGGCAACCCGCATAGCGCCGTTGAGATGCAAAAAGAGGCGGTCTATGGGCTGACAGAATTCTACCGGGAGCAGATCAGATCTGCGCGTCTGGTGGCTGGCACAGGCTGCAACGCAGCGACAGGGCAGTTCATTTTGCGGCCCTTGATTGCCGCCGGTGTGATTGATCTCGACGAGATTATTCTGGATCTGCAATGCGGTGTCAGCGGGGCTGGGCGTTCCTTGAAAGAGAACCTGCTACATGCCGAACTGAGCGAAGGCACAAATGCCTATGCCGTAGGTGGGACACATCGGCATCTTGGAGAATTTGATCAGGAATTCAGTGCCCTGGCTGGGCGTGAGGTGAAAATTCAGTTCACGCCGCATCTGGGCCCCTTTAACCGGGGGATCCTGGCCACGACCTATGTAAAGGGGGACCCACAGGCGATTCATGCTCAGCTGGTGTCTGCCTATGCGGCTGAGCCTTTTGTCGAAGTGCTGCCCTTTGGGGAAACCCCGTCTACCCATCATGTGCGGGGATCGAACTTCTGCCATCTGGGGGTCACGGGCGACCGGATCGAGGGGCGTGCCATCGTTGTTGGCGCTTTGGACAATCTGTGCAAAGGCAGCTCGGGGCAAGCGGTGCAAAACGCCAACCTGATGCTGGGCGAAGAGGAAACAGCCGGTCTGATGCTGGCCCCCTGTTTCCCCTGACATTTGGTTTGATTGACACGCGCAGCGGGGGCATCAGCCCCCGTTTTGCGTTTTGCAGGGGCGCGGCAAATCGCGCTTGCCCCTTCGCAATCTTTAAACAAGGGCCTATATTGGCGGCAGGAAAATGGGGGCTGGGATGGCTTTGAAATCTCTTAAAAAGCAACGGCGTATTCAGGTGATTTCCGTGGCGGTGGTGGCCTTGATCGTCTCAACCGGCCTGATCGGCTATGCGCTGCAAGATGGGATCAACTTTTTCCGTTCCCCCAGTCAGGTGATGGAAGAACCGCCAGAGCCCAATGAGGTTTTCCGAATTGGCGGCCTTGTCGAAGAGGGATCGCTGCAACGTGGTGTAGGGCAGGACATCCGTTTTAATGTCACAGATGGCGGTGCCACAGTGCCTGTGGTTTACAGCGGCGTTCTGCCGGATCTGTTTGAAGAAAATCAGGGTATGGTTGGAACCGGGCGCTATATTGACGGCGTGTTTCAGGCCAGCGAAATCCTGGCCAAACATGACGAGACCTATATGCCCAAAGAGGTGGTCGATGCTCTGAAAGAGCAGGGTGTCTATCAAGACCCGGAAGGGTGATTATGTTCTGCGGGCAAGACCACCGAGGCCCGCAATCCCTGCTGGCCTGACGTCAGCTGCAATGTTCCGCGCGATTGTTTGGCAAAGCCTGCCACCGCAGACAGCCCCAATCCCTGACCTTCGCCCTGAGATTTGGTTGTGTAAAAGGGCTCATCCATCTGGCGCAAAGTGACGTCGCAGACACCGGGCCCGGAATCCTCAACATGAAAGACAACATAGCTGGCGATAGTCAGTAGCTGAGGATCGTGCCGCCGGGTGCCCTGAAAGCGTTCGGCAGAGATCGTGATGACCCCCGATTTCTGCATGGCGTCCTGCGCATTCAGGCAGAGCTGGATCAGGCAGGTTTCCAGCATATCCCGGTCGACCACGCAGATCAGATCAGGTTTGGGGGCGTCGATGATCAGTATGATCTCTTCGTCCAGCAGGTTGTTCAGCACATGTTCCACCCGCGCCAGAAACGCGGTGACAGAGGTTTTGCGCGGTGTCAGACGCATGCGCCCACTCGAGGCCACAAGTTGCCTGACCGTTGCCGAGGCGCTTTGTGTGGCTGCCCGGATCTGAGCTATTGAATGGGCCTGCTCGCTGCCTTTGTCGTCAGCGGACAGCTCCAGCAATTCAAGGTGGCCCTGAATAGCCGTTAGCTGATTGTTAAACTCATGCGCCACACCGCCCACAAATTGACTGAGCGCCCGGATCTTTTGAGCACGCGCATATCGACGTTCCGTTTCAGCCAGATGATTTTGATTTTTGACGTGATTATAGGCGGTAAGCGTATAATAGGCGGCGATGCTCAGAATAAAGACCCCGATCACGATCCAATCAAAGATCCCGCTAAGCTGTGAAAAAGGGGCGTGCAGCAAAAGGGCCGCGACAATCAGCAGATTGCACAGATCCAGCGTGATGGTCACCCGATCCGGGCTTTGTCGCTGAGGCAGGTGGATCGCCATGCCAGCCAGCAGCAGCGCACCTGTCGCCATCTCAACGGTGCTGCTCTGCCGCAAAAGATACACTGGCAGCGAAGCAAAAAGCAGCGTCTTGAGAAAATAGATCGCATAGCTAGCCGTGACACGCAGTGTTAATGCAGGTGAAATTCTGGGACGGGTGAGCGCAAAGAGAGAGGCGCTCATGGCGGCGAAAACACAGGCCCAGAGCAGAACCAAAGCATTCATGGAGTGTGCGTAAAGCAGGCCGGCGCAAAGGGAAATCAGCGCAAATCTAAGAACGACCTCTGGTCGCTTGGAAAACTCAGATCGAAATAGGTTTTCAATGCGTTTTGAATTGTCGCTTTGCATGACACTTTGGTGCAAAAAATGGATGTGAATACACAGCGCAGAAATCAAATGACTTCAAGGGGGCAGATTGGCGCAAAAGAATAGGCGCGCCCAAAGAATGCCGGGCGCGCCTGTTATTAGGGTTTATTTCAGAATGGATTTGCCCGCATAGGTGGCGCTTTCATCCAGCATTTCCTCGATACGGATCAGCTGATTGTATTTCGCCAGCCGGTCCGAACGCGCCAGAGACCCGGTCTTGATCTGGCCGCAGTTGGTGGCAACCGCCAGATCTGCAATGGTGGCATCTTCGGTTTCGCCGGAACGGTGCGACATGACGTTGGTCATGCGGGCACGGTGGGCGTTATCGACGGCCTGCAGGGTTTCGGTTAGGGTGCCGATCTGGTTCACTTTCACCAGCATGGAGTTGGCGCAGCCACGGTCGATCCCCATCTGCAAACGCGCCGGATTGGTCACAAAGAGATCATCCCCCACCAGCTGGCAGCGATCGCCCAGTGTCTCGGTCAGGGCTTTCCAGCCGTCCCAGTCATCTTCTGAACAGCCATCTTCGATGGAAATGATCGGATAGTCGTTTACCAGTGCTTCCAGATAGGCAACATTTTCTTCTGGGGTCAGGGTCTTACCTTCACCAGACAGAACGTATTTGCCGTCTTTGAAGTATTCAGTTGCCGCGCAATCCAGTGCCAGATAAATATCTTCGCCCGGTTTGTAGCCTGCTTTTTCGATGGCTTTCAGCACGAAATCCAGCGCGTCACGGGTCGATGCGATATTGGGGGCAAAGCCACCTTCATCACCGATACCAGTCGACAGGCCTGCTGCGGTCAATTCTTTCTTCAGGGTATGGAACACCTCGGCGCCCATACGGATCGCTTCTTTGATGTTGGCTGCCGATACCGGCATGATCATGAATTCCTGAATGTCGATCGGGTTATCCGCGTGCTCACCACCGTTGATGATGTTCATCATCGGAACGGGCAGGGTGCGTGCCGAGGTGCCGCCGATATAGCGATAAAGCGGCTGGCCGGTGAATTCGGCGGCCGCTTTGGCCACAGCCATCGAGACACCCAGAATGGCGTTTGCACCCAGACGGCCTTTGTTGTCGGTGCCGTCCAGTTCAATCATTGCCATGTCGATGGCAACCTGTTCGGTGGCATCAAACCCCAGGATGGCTTCGGCGATTTCGCCGTTCACAGCGGCAACCGCTTCCTGCACGCCTTTGCCCAGGTAACGGTCTTTGTCGCCGTCGCGCTTTTCCACCGCCTCATAGGCCCCTGTGGATGCCCCCGAAGGCACCGCAGCGCGGCCCATCGAGCCATCTTCCAGTGTCACGTCAACTTCGACTGTGGGGTTGCCGCGGCTGTCAAGAATTTCGCGGGCGTGAATGTCAATAATGGTGCTCATGGGACGAGGCTCCGATAATTGCGTTTGAAGCTGTCTTAGCAGCCCGTGTGGGAATGTAAACGGAATCGGTAGCGCTAACAGCGCTTCCTGCGAAAGTGTTGCGCTAACATCGGAAATTTTGTTCGAACCTTGCGTGGCGCAACCTTAAATAGTGGTTTCCGCATCCATGGGCTTATTGAGATGACCGCGCTTGCGTTCGCGCCACAGCGTGTAAATCCCCGAAGCAATGATCAGCGCAGCCCCCAGCAGTGTCAGCCCATCGGGGCGTTCATCAAAGATCCAATAGGCGAAAATCAGGGCGAAAATCAGCCGGGTATAGCGAAACGGGGTGATTGTGGCCACATCGCCCATGCGTGACGCGGCCGTCAGCGCGTAATAGGCAAAAATGCCGAAACAGGCGGCCCCGACAATCATCGCCATCTGCGGCGGGGTTGCGGGCTGGGGCCCGCCTTCCAGATACAGCAGGGCAATCGCAATCGGGATCACAACGCCAAAGCCATAGCAGGCCAGTTGCACATCTTTGATATCTTTGGGCACGGCGCGCGAAAACAGATCGCGCCCCGCCAGCCCGATCACCGCCAGCACAGCCCAAAGGCTGAGCGGGTCAAAGGCCTCCATGCCGGGGCGAATGATCAGCATGACCCCGGCAAACCCCACGAAAATCGCGCTCCAGCGCCGCCAGCCCACCGGTTCGTTCAAAAAGACCGCAGCCCCCAGTGTAATGGCCAGCGGCATGGCCTGAAACACTGATGAGGCCAGGGAAAGCGGCAACAGCGTGATCGACATCACAAAGGCCAGCGTGCCGATGGCTTCGCTCAGGTTGCGGCCCATCACGGCGGGGTGGAAAAAGATCCGGTCAAAGACAGGCAGTCCCCGCATCCGCGCCAGCGCGGCGAAAAACAGGCTGCCAATGATCAGCAAAGCCAGCAGGATCTGACCTGTCGGCAGATAAAGCGCGGCGGATTTGAACAGCACGTCTTCCACAGCAAACCCCGCCATGGCCAGAACCATTAGCGCAATTCCACGTATGTTTTCCATCATGATGTCTCGGGGCAGGGGGTGCGGGTATAAGTAAACAGGCCAACATCCGCCGGGATCGGCTCGGCGCGTTTGCGACGCTCGATACAGATGCGCGCGGGGATCCCATGCTGATGGGTATAGCCCGCAATCGGTTCATAGAACAGCTCGCCATTGACGATCAGACACTGTCTGGGCGCAACGCCCGTGCAGGGGGCGGTTTCGGCCCCGATCTCAAAGATATGCAGATCTTTGGGCAGGTTTGTCTCAGGCTCCGGCGCAGGCTTTGGGGCAGGGGCCTGACAGGCCACCAGCAGCATAAAACCTAGACTTCCCAAGGGCAGCTGCCAGCGCATCCTAAACTCCTGATCAGGTGATCACATCCGGCGCTGTGCGTCCGGTTCTGTCTTCAATCTGAGCCAGTTCCTGTGCCGCTGCAATGACATTCTTCAGCATCTCTTGTGCATCCGCATCCAGAACAGTGGTTTCCACGCTTTCCATATAGACCCGCAGCGTGGCCCCGACCGTGCCAGTGCCCGACAGGCGGAACACCAGCCGCGCGCCATTTTCAAAGAAAATGCGCAGCCCCTGTTTCGCGGTGTGCGAGCCATCAATCGGGTCATCATAGGCAAATTCATCCGCAGCTGTGATGGTCATGCCGCCCGCAGTTGCGCCCGGAAGATCAGTCAGAGCTGCGCGCAGGTGATCCATAAGCGCATTGGCGGCTGCGGCATCAATGCCTTCATAGTCATGGCGCGAATAGTAGTTGCGGCCAAAGCGCGCCCAGTGATCCGCCATCAGGTCCGCGACAGAAATCTTGCGCTGCGCCAGAATGTTCAGCCAGAACAGCACCGCCCAGAGCCCGTCTTTTTCCCGCACATGATCAGACCCGGTGCCCGCGCTTTCTTCACCACAAAGGGTGGCGCGACCTGCATCCAGCAGATTGCCAAAGAATTTCCATCCGGTCGGGGTTTCGTGACACTCGATGCCCAGCGTTTCGGCCACACGATCCAGCGCGCAAGAGGTCGGCATCGACCGCGCCACACCTTTCAGCCCCTCTGCATAGGCGGGGGCCAGCGTGGCATTCGCGGCCAAAGCCGCCAAACTGTCCGATGGGGTGACATAGATGCCGCAGCCCATGATCATATTGCGGTCGCCATCCCCATCTGATGCCGCGCCGAAATCCGGGGCGTCAGGGCCCATCATTTCGTCGACCAGTGTCTTGGCCCAGATCGGGTTTGGATCCGGGTGGCCATTGCCAAAGTCAGGCAGCGGGGTGCCATTGATCACGCTGCCGGGGGCCGCGCCAAGGGTCTCTTCCAGCAGGGCTGTGGCATAGGGGCCGGTGATCGCATGCATGGCATCAAAGCGCAGACGGAAGCTACCGGCAAACAGGCTGCGAATGGCGTCGAAATCAAACAGCCCCTGCATCATCTCGGCGTAATCCGCCACGGGATCAACCACGTCGACGATCATCCCACCCAGTTGGGTTTCGCCGATCTGGCTCAGATCCAGATCCTCGGCCTCAAGGATGTCATAGCCGTCCAGGGTTTTTGAAGCCTCAAAGATGGCATCGGTGATGCTTTCATTGGCGGGGCCACCATTGGCGGCGTTGAACTTGATGCCAAAATCCCCCTTGGGGCCACCGGGGTTGTGGCTGGCGGACAGGATAATGCCGCCATCCGCGCCGCGCTTGCGGATCAGGTTCGACGCAGCCGGGGTGGAGAGCAGCGCATTTTGCCCCACGATGACCTTAGCTGCACCGGATGCCGCGGCCATGCGCAGCACAATCTGACTGGCGGTGTCGTTGAAAAAGCGCCCGTCGCCCCCCAGCACCAGCGTTTTGCCACTGATGCCACCGATCCCCTGCCAGATGGATTGCACAAAGGCGGCCAGATAATGCGGAGTCTGAAAGACTTCGGTCTTTTTGCGCAGACCCGAGGTGCCGGGCTTTTGATCAGAAAAAGGGGTGATTTGAATGCGCTGGATCGACATGTCGGACCTTTGAAAATGAGCGTTGGCGGATGTATCACCGCCAAAGCGCATCATTGCAACTGCCCTTTGTCAGCCTGCGGAAATCTCTTCCAGATGTGAGGCGCAGCCGCACAGCGCTGCATAGTCATCTGTTACCAGATGCAGCGTGTATTGGCGCACATGATCGCCAAAACGCCCCTTGTCGGTGAAAGCCTGTTCAAAACCAGCCTGCACCAGGTGTTTGCCAAGATGCTGCATCACGCCACCCACCAGATAGATCCCGGCATAGGGCAGGGTGATCAGCGCCAGATCTCCGGCATAGCGCCCCAGAAAGCGCGTAAACAGCCCAAGGCAGCGTTGCGCCTGCGCGTCATGCGCCTGATAGGCGCTTAGGATCTCAGCAGCAGAAAGCGGCGTGCCCTGTCCTTCGTCATGGCAGATCCAGGCGTGCAGTCGTTCAAATCCGCGCCCGGACAGGATATCTTCCAGGCCCACAACCCCGTGCTGATCTTCAATCCAGCGCAGCAGCCGCATCTCTTCATCATTGCGCGCCTGCAGCGAAATATGCCCGGCCTCGGCAGGGGGCACCACCGTCTGGCCATTGATATAAAGCACAATCGAGGCATTCAGCCCCGTGCCCACATTGATCACCAGCCGCGTGTTGCCTTCGGGTGGGATGGATCCTTTCAGCAACGTGCAATAGCTGTGCGGCTCAAGATAGGGCACAGCATGGCCCTGCGCCTGCATGTCATTGAGAATATCCGCCGTCTGCGCACCGGTGGCCTGACAGAGCCCCGCGTGGCTGATATGCCAGTCCAGATTGGTCACATGGCCGGTATCGCCGCGCACCGGGCCAGCGATATCCACACAGACCGCCTGCGGCGTCACATCCTTATCTTGCAGATAGCGTTCAAGGATCGGCTCAATGCCCGGAAATTCGCTGTTGCGAAAGCGTTCGATGCTGTCAGTCAGCAGATGCCGCCCCTCGCAAAAGGCCACACGGGTGTTTGTGCCGCCAACGTCGGCGACCAGAGAGCGAGGATGAGACATGGGCAAGCCTTAGCGATTCAGGAGTTCTGTTAGCGCTAAATATGATGATTTTGGCTGACGCTCAAGGGTTTCGAAATCCACGTGCACAAGGCCAAAGCGTTTCTCATAGCCCAAAGCCCATTCATAATTGTCCAAAAGCGACCAGACAAAATAGCCCTGAACCGGCACCCCGTCACGCATGGCCCGCAGAACCTGCGCAAGATGGGCATCCAGAAATGCGATCCTTTCGGGATCGTGAACACCGCCGGATATGGGGCTCTCCGCAGAGGCCATGCCGTTTTCAGTGATCAAAAGTGGCAGGTCGCCAGTATAGGTTTTTGCGGTGCTGGTCAGAAAGTTATACAGGCCCTCGGGGTAAATCTCCCATCCCATCTGGGTTTTGGGCAATGGGCCATCGACTTCGCGCAGGGCGGGCCAGGGGCTGGGATCAGGGGCGATGCACTTGCGGGTGTAGTAATTTAACCCACACCAATCCAAGGGGCTTTGGATAGTGGTAAAGTCATCCTGCCAATTGGCGGGCAGATGCGGCTCAAGCCCGTCAAGGGCCTGCGCTGGGTAGTGGCCTTTAAAAACGCCGCTCAGGAACCAGTGATTGTAGATCGCATCATAGCGCGCCGCTGCGGCCTGCGCCGCCGGGCTGTCATCGGCTGGGGTGGCCCATTCCAGATTGAACACGCTGCCAAGGTTCGTGAGCCCCAGATCGCGCATCACCTGAATCGCGCGTCCATGAGACAGCAGCACATGATGCATCGCGCGGGCGGCGGCGCGGATATCGCGCAGCCCCGGCGCGTGATGCCCCAGAAAGTGACTAAGCCAGGCGACACACCAGGGTTCGTTGATGGGGGCCACGGAATACATACGGTCGCCAAGGCGTGACATGATCGTATGGGTGTAGTCTGCAAACCAATCGGCAATATCACGATTGCGCCAGCCGCCCAGATCCGCCAGCGGCGAAGGCAGTTCCCAGTGATAAAGCGTTGCACAGGGCTTTAGCCCGCGTTCTAACATGGCGTCTGTCAGGCGGTCGTAGAAATCCAGCCCCTCGGGATTGGGGGTCCGCCCATCCGGCATGACCCGCGCCCAGGATAGAGAAAACCGATAGGCATCAAACCCCGCATCGCGCACAAGATCCAGATCCTGCGGGTAGCGGTGGTAATGATCACAGGCGCGTTGCCCATGTTCAGCCCGCACCACATTGCCCGGTGTCGCGGCAAAATCATCCCAATGGGTGCGCCCGGCACCGCCAAAACCGTGGCCTTCGATCTGATAGGCCGAGGTGGCAGTCCCAAAGAGGAAGTCATCTGGGAAATCAGAGTGTTGAAAAGAAAAGCTCATTTTGGGGCGGGGCCTGTGGATTGGCCGATGATCAGTTCTGCTTCGATCATGCGGGTCAGGGGGGATTGGGGCGGGGATTTGATCAGTTGCAAAAGCATCTCGGCGGCAAGGTTCCCGGCCCGATGCACTGACGATCGTGTGGCGGTGAAAATAGGCACATCATCCCCATTCTTCAGATAGCTGAGATCGTCGTCGTGGGTGATCACCGAAACATCCCGCCCCATCTGCAGGCCTGCATCATGAATGGCGCGACGCACGCCAATCGCTGAAATCATCGACGAGACCAGAAAGGCCGTGGGGGGCTGGGGCAGTGCCATCATCTCTTGGGCGGCGCGATAGCCGTAGGGTTCGGTCATTTCACCCGATTGCATTAAGGTCGGATCGGCTGGAATATCCTGCGTTTTCAAAGTGGTGACATAGGCTTCGCGGCGGCGAAAGGCGAAATCCATGAACTCATGCCCGTTGATCAGGCCGATGCGCCGATGCCCCAGATCCAGCAGAAACTGCGTCGCCCGTTCAAAGGCGCGTCCGTTGTTGGTATCAAGCCAGCTGTAAGGCGTCTCAATATGCGACGCCCGCCCGTGCACAACAAAGGGCATGCCGATCTGGGTCAGCAGCCCGATGCGCGGGTCTGCCATGCGGGGGCCATGCAGGATAAACCCATCCACTGTCCCGCGTGAGCGCAGCGCGCGATAGGTTTCTTCCTGCCGGGTGTCATCCACCATGGAAATCATGATTTCATAGCCGGCTTTCGCATAAGTCTCACCTGCGCCCGCAGTGAAGTCGCCAAAGATCGGGTTCACCATTTCATGCTGATCCGAGACGGGAATCACATGGCCGATGGCATGGTTGCGGCCAGTAGCCAGGCTTTTGGCGCGTGAATTGGGGCTGTAGTTCAGCGTCTTGGCAGCTTCCATCACACGTTTGCGTGTGGCTTCGGAGACCTCGGGATAGCCGTTCAAAGCGCGGCTGACCGTGGTCTGGGATAGGTTCAGGTGATGTGACAGCTGTTTCAGGTTCATGGGGCTATGTGGGCCAAAGCGCTTTGATTTTGTCAAGTAAAACTCTGCAATACCCCGTGTTTTCTTTATCTGATTAAGCTGCGGTGCAGCATATCATAGCAATATATTGTTGGTATTTCTTGTTGACAGACTCGGGTGAAAAGCAAAACATACGGCCATCCAAAGCGCTTTGGGGGATTCTTTGGGGCGCGAAAGATTAAGTGCACCTGACATCGGGTGCCACCATGGGAGGTCTAATTATGAAAACACCGTATTTCCTTGGAACCGCGGCTGCTGCGCTGATCGCGGGCGGGGCGCAGGCAGCGGATCTGACTGTTTTTGGTCCCTGGCTGGGACCGGATGAGGTTCAGGTGCAAAAGGTCATTGATGTGTTTCGCGCGCAGTCTGGTCTGGATGTGGCTTATGTGGGCTCGGACAGCTTTGAACAGCAAATCATGATCGACGCCGAGGCGGGCTCAGCCCCTAATGTGGCGGCCTTCCCGCAGCCCGGTCTGGCTGCAGGTCTGGCGGCGCGCGGCTTCCTGACGCCGCTGGCGGCGGGCACCGATGACTGGGTGCGTGAAAACTATGCAGCGGGTCAGTCCTGGGTGGATCTGGGAACCTTTGCCGACAAAGACGGCAACGACCAGTTTTACGGTTTTTTCTACAAGGCGGACGTCAAATCTCTGGTCTGGTATGTGCCTGAAAACTTTGAGGATGCGGGTTATGAAGTGCCCACAACCATGGAAGAGCTTAAAGCGCTGACCGATCAGATTGTTGCGGATGGGGGAACGCCCTGGTGCATCGGTCTGGGATCTGGCGGTGCAACCGGCTGGCCTGCGACCGATTGGGTCGAAGATATGATGCTGCGCACTCAGCCGGCCGACGTCTATGATCAATGGGTCAGCAATGAGATCGCCTTTGATGACCCGCGTGTCATTGCCGCTATCGAAGAATTTGGTGCCTTTGCGCGCAAGGATGACTATGTGGCTGGCGGTGCCAATGCGGTGGCTTCGACCGATTTCCGCGACAGCCCAAAGGGCCTGTTTGCCTCACCGGCGCAGTGCTACATGCACCGTCAGGCGGCGTTCATTCCGGCCTTTTTCCCGGAAGGCACCGAGGTTGGCGTAGATGCAGATTTCTTCTATTTCCCGGCCTATGAGAGCAAAGATCTGGGATCGCCGGTTCTGGGTGCGGGCACTGTCTGGGGTATCACAAATGACAGCCCCGAGGCACATCAGTTCATTGCCTTCCTGCAATCGGTCGAGGCGCATCACGCCTGGATGGAGCAAAAGGGCTTTTTGACGCCGCACAAAGGTGTCGATCTTGATAAGTTCAGCGATCCAACCCTGCGCAAGATGAATGACATCCTGCTTAATGCCACTACCTTCCGTTTCGATGCTTCTGACCTGATGCATCCAGGTGTCGGCGCAGGCAGCTTCTGGACTGGCATGGTGGATTACACAGGCGGTAAGTCCGCGGCAGATGTAGCTGGTGAAATCCAGTCCAGCTGGGATGCCCTGAAATAATCACTCACCACGACTGGCCCCGGCGGGAGACCTGCCGGGGCTTTTTGTGCAGCCCCTGCACATCCTGACCCTAGGGAGAGCCAGATGCATCCAGCGGTTCTGGGATTACTGACGATTGCCATTGGTGTAAGCGGCTGCGTCGGATATTTCTTTCTGTCCAATGCGCTGTTGGACCAGCTTTTACCGCCACGCGGCCCAAATGCCGGGCGCAATATCAACCGGGCCAATCTGATCCGCCCCTGGCTGTTCCTGTTTCCGGCGCTTTTTGCGCTGTGCCTCTATCTGGCCTATCCGGTGGTTGAGACGCTGCGCATGTCGTTGACGGATCGCATGCAGGATGGGGCCTTTGTCGGGCTGAAAAACTATCAGCAGATGCTGGGTGAACCCAAGTTCTGGGAGGCCATGCGCAACAACATGCTCTGGCTGATCATCGTGCCTGCGGTTTCTACGGCGCTGGGCCTGTTGGTGGCGCAGCTGACCGACCGGATTTCCTGGGGCAATATCGCAAAATCGCTGATCTTCATGCCCATGGCGATTTCCTTTGTGGGGGCCGCTGTGATCTGGAAACTGGTCTATGATGCGCGCCCGCCCGGGGCGGAACAGATCGGCATTCTGAATGCGATCTATGTCTGGCTGTCGGGGAATGACCCGGCGCAATGGCTGACGATCCCGATCTGGAACAGCCTGCTTTTGATGGTGGTGCTGATCTGGATTCAGACGGGCTTTGCCATGGTGATCCTGTCTGCCGCCTTGCGGGGTATCCCCGAAGAAACCATCGAAGCTGCTGTGGTCGATGGGGCCAACCCGTTTCAGATTTTCTTCAAAATCAAGGTGCCGCAGATCATGGGCACCATTCTGGTGGTCTGGACCACGATTACCATCACGGTGCTCAAGGTGTTTGACATCGTCTTTGCCATGACCAACGGCCAATGGGAAACGCAGGTTCTGGCGAACTACATGTTTGACAAGCTGTTTCGCGCCAATGACTGGGGCGTGGGATCAGCGGCAGCCATGGTGATCATGTTGCTGGTTCTGCCGATCCTTGTCTGGAATGTCCGAAATGCCCGTAAGGAGATGCGCTGATGGTGGGACAGAAATCCATCCTTGTCTGGATCACCCATCTGTCGGTGGTGTTTCTGGTGGCCCTTTGGCTGTTCCCAACGGTGGGGCTGCTGGTGTCCTCGTTTCGGACGGCGGATCAGATTGCCTCGTCCGGCTGGTGGTCATCGCTGTCGGCACAGGAACGGCAAAATCCTGCGATCCGGCTAAAAGGCGAAGAGGTGCAGATTGACGGGCTTTATGTGATCGAAGGGCGCCTGTTCGACAGTAGCGCCGAGGTCTCCGCCTGGGGCTGGTCGTCGAAAGCGCCGCAGGCTTTTGCGCCCGGTGATGTGGCCGAGCTGTCGCGGGGGCGCACTGTCAGCGTGGATGCGGCAGGCCAGTTTCGTTTCACCGCACCGGACAGTCAGGCGGGCAAACGCCTGCCGCGCGTCTTTACCACCGCCACCACGCCGCCCGAATTTACCACAGGCAACTATGAAAAGATGCTGCTGGCCAAAGGGGATGTCGACGGCATGGGGGCGGCTTTCCTCAGCACGCTGACCGTGACCATCCCGGCCACCATCATCCCGATCGTGGTGGCCGCCTTTGCCGCCTATGCTCTGGCTTGGATGGATTTCCCGGGCCGCGCATTGTTGATCGCTTTTGTGGTGGGGCTCTTGGTGGTGCCATTGCAACTGGCGCTGATCCCACTGCTGAAGCTGCACCTGGGGATTGGCATTGGCAAAGGCTATCTGGGGGTCTGGCTGGCCCACACCGGCTTTGGTCTGCCTTTGGCGATCTACCTGCTGCGCAATTACATGGTTGGGCTGCCACGGGATATTATCGAAAACGCCCGCGTGGATGGTGCAACCGAATTTCAGATCTTTACCCGGATCATCCTGCCGCTGTCCTTCCCGGCGCTGGCCTCATTTGCGATCTTCCAGTTCCTCTGGACATGGAATGATCTGCTGGTGGCCAAGGTCTTTTTGATTGATGCAACCGGCACAACCACCGTCATGACCGCCCGGATTGTCGAATTCATGGGCACGCGTGGCGGCAATTGGGAAATTCTGGCCACTGCGGCCTTCATATCCATCGCGGTGCCGCTGGCGGTCTTCTTTGCGATGCAGAAATACCTCGTGCGCGGCCTGCTGGCTGGCTCGGTGAAATAAGGAAAAACTCATGAGTGTTCAGGCTGATAAAGACTGGTGGCGTGGCGCGGTAATCTATCAGATCTATCCGCGCAGCTTTCAGGACAGCAATGGTGACGGTATCGGCGACCTGCCGGGGATCACCCAACGGCTGCCCTATGTGGCCTCGCTTGGGGTGGATGCGATCTGGATCTCGCCATTCTTTACCTCACCGATGAAAGACTTTGGCTATGACGTCAGCGATTATTGCGATGTCGATCCCATGTTCGGCACGCTGCAGGATTTCAAAGCGCTGGTGGCGCGGGCGCATGAACTGGGCCTGAAGGTGATGATCGATCAGGTGCTGTCGCATTCCTCGGATCAACATGCCTGGTTCAAGGAAAGTCGTGCCAGCCGCGAAAATCCCAAAGCGGATTGGTATGTCTGGGCAGATCCGCAACCGGATGGCACGCCGCCCAATAACTGGCTGTCGATCTTTGGCGGATCCGCCTGGCAATGGGATGCGCGGCGTGAACAGTATTACCTGCACAATTTCCTTGTGTCGCAGCCTGATCTGAACTTTCACTGCCCAGCAGTGCAGGAGGCCCTGCTGGACACAGTGCGTTTCTGGCTGGATCTGGGGGTGGATGGGTTCCGTCTGGACACGATCAATTTCTATGTCCATGATCATGAGTTGCGCTCGAACCCGCCACTGCCGGTCGAAGAACGCGACGACAGCATCGCGCCGCGCGTGAACCCCTATAACCATCAGTATCACCTCTATTCCAAGAACCGCCCTGAAAACCTTGCCTTTCTTGAACGCTTCCGGGCGCTTTTGGATGAATACCCGGCGGCCACCGCCGTGGGCGAAGTGGGTGACGCGCAGCGCGGGCTTGAGATCATGGGGGAATACACCACCGGCGAGAACCGCGTGCATATGTGCTATTCCTTTGAATTCCTCTCAGGGGAGCTGCCAAGCGCCCAGAAGGTGGCCCATGTGCTGGCGCGCGTCGATGAGGCCGCGCCGGATGGTTGGGCCTGCTGGGCCTATTCCAACCATGATGTTGTGCGCCACGCCACCCGCTGGAACGCCAGCCCAGAGGCGCAAAAGGCCATGACCACCCTGATGATGTGTCTGCGTGGCTCTGCCTGCATCTATCAGGGAGAAGAACTGGGGCTCGGCGAAGCTGACGTGGCCTATGAGGATCTGCAAGACCCCTATGGGATTGAATTCTGGCCGGAGTTCAAAGGCCGTGATGGCTGTCGCACCCCGATGGTCTGGGAAAACAACAACAGCGCTGCGGGGTTCTCTGAAGGGAAAAGCTGGCTGCCTGTCAGTGCTGACCATCTCGCCAAAGCAGTTGATGTGGCCGAACAGGATCCGCAGGCGCTGGTGCATTTCTATCGCAAGGCCATCGCCCTGCGTCATGCAAATCCGGCGCTGGCCAAAGGCGACCATGATGGGGTGAAGCACAGCGGCTCGGTAGTTTATTTCACCCGTAGCCATGAGGGCGAAGAGATCTTTTGCGCGATAAACCTGTCTGATGGTCCTGCCCGGTTGCAGGCCCCGGCGGGGCAGTGGCAGTCGGTTGCGCAGGAATTGGGCGGGCTGGATGTCGGCGCGGTGCTTAGCTTTGCGCCCTGGCAGGTGGCTGTGTGGAAGAGGGGGGCGTAATGGCCAATCTGAAACTGACAGATGTCGAAAAGACCTATGGCGGGCAGGTGAATGTCCTGCGCGATATCAATCTTGATATTCAGCAGGGCGAGCTGATCGTTTTTGTCGGCCCCTCGGGGTGCGGGAAATCCACTTTGCTGCGCATGATTGCGGGGTTGGAAAAGATCACCGGCGGCACGTTGGAAATCGACGGGCAGCAGGTGAATGATGTGCCCCCCGCACAGCGCGGCATTGCGATGGTGTTCCAGTCTTACGCGCTTTATCCGCACATGACAGTGCGTGAAAACATGTCCTTTGCGCTGAAACTAGCCAGAAAAAGCAAGACCGAAATCGACGCCGCTGTGACCAAAGCGGCGCGGATGCTGCAACTGGAAGACTATCTGGATCGGTTGCCCAAAGCTCTGTCTGGTGGTCAGCGTCAGCGGGTGGCAATTGGCAGATCGATTGTGCGCGATCCCAAGGTTTATCTCTTTGATGAACCGCTTTCGAATCTGGATGCGGCACTTCGGGTCGCCACCCGGATCGAGATTGCCCAGCTGAAAGAACAGATGCCTGATAGCACCATGATCTATGTGACCCATGATCAGGTCGAAGCCATGACCCTGGCAAGCCGCATCGTCGTGCTGGCAAACAAGGGCATCGCGCAGGTTGGCACTCCGCTTGAGCTTTATGAGCGGCCAAATTCGGAATTTGTGGCGCAGTTCATTGGCTCACCAGCGATGAACCTGCTGCCCGGCAAGGTCATTGCCACTGGGCCACAAACCCGGGTGCGGTTGGACGATGGCGGCGAAGCGCTGTCAAACTATCCCACGTCCGATGCTGATATGGGCCTGAAGGTGAATGTCGGCATACGACCAGAGGATTGCACCATCGCAGAGGGCCAGCCGATTTTCACAGGCAAGGTCACTATGACCGAGGCGCTGGGCGAAGTTACGCTGCTGCACTTTGCGCATCTGGGGGCGGATCCGGTGATCGCGAAACTGCCGGGCATTCACAAAGGCCTGCGCGGTCAAGAGGTTGCCCTGACCGTCCAGCCCGAGAAAGTGCATCTTTTCGCAGAAGGCACATCGCTGCTTTATCGCTGATCCTAACGGATGAGGGCGCCGCCCGCTTTGACCCAATGACCAAGCCCGCCGATATTATGCACCTCATGGCCCATACGTTTGAGCACACGTTTGGCCATGCCAGAGCGCGCGCCGGAAGCGCAGTAAACCGCGATGGGTTTGCCAGATTTCAGCTCTGGCAAGCAATCGGGGCTGGATGGGTTGGCCTTCAGCCGCAACGCAGCGCTGGGAATCGCCAGCGCACCCTTGGCTTTGCCGCTGGCTGTCACCTCTAACGGTTCGCGGATGTCGATCACGACAATGTCCCCGGCCGCGGCGCGTTGCACAGCTTCTGCGGCTGTCATGTCGTTTCCGCCCAGGGCGTTCAAAAACCCAAACATTGCTGTCTCCTGTCTTGGTTGAGTGTTATTTATATTCTGAAATAAGAATGTAAAGGGCTGAAGGAATGTTCCGCTAATGTTCTAACTTTTCCATTGGCCTCTTAAAATGGATCAACTATGTCTTAACCGTTGCCATCGAGTAGGGAATACCAATGCCGGACCTGAAGCAGATCGAAGTGCGCGGGGCGCGTGAACATAATCTGAAATCCATTGATGTGGATATCCCCCGCGATCAGCTGGTGGTGATTACCGGGCTGTCTGGATCGGGTAAATCCAGTCTGGCTTTTGACACCATCTACGCGGAAGGGCAGCGCCGCTATGTGGAAAGCCTGTCGGCCTATGCGCGGCAATTCCTTGATATGATGGAAAAACCCGATGTCGATCATATCGCCGGTTTGTCGCCCGCGATCTCAATCGAACAAAAGACCACGTCGAAAAACCCGCGCTCAACCGTGGGGACCGTGACCGAGATCTACGATTATCTGCGCTTGCTTTTCGCCCGCGTCGGCACGCCGTATTCGCCCGCCACGGGACAACCGATTGAAGCACAGCAGGTGCAGGATATGGTTGACCGGGTGATGCTGATGCAAGAGGGCACCCGCGGCTATCTGCTGGCTCCGATCATTCGCGACCGCAAAGGCGAATATAAAAAAGAATTTCTGGAACTGCGCAAACAGGGCTTTCAACGGGTCAAGGTCGATGGCGCGTTCTATGAACTAGACGAACCGCCAACCCTGGACAAGAAATTCCGCCATGACATTGATGTGGGCGTGGACCGCGTTGTGGTGCGCGAAGGCATGGAAACCCGGCTGGCGGACAGCTTTCGCACAGCGTTGGATCTGGCGGATGGGATTGCCATTTTCGAAACCGCCCCGCGCGAGGGTGATCCAGAGCGCGTGACCTTTTCGGAAAATTTTGCCTGCCCAGTCAGTGGTTTCACTATTCCCGAGATTGAACCGCGCCTGTTTTCCTTCAACGCCCCTGTGGGGGCCTGCCCAGATTGTGACGGTCTGGGGCAAGAGCTGTTCTTTGACGAACGTCTGGTGGTGCCGGATCAGGATCTGAAGGTGGCTGATGGGGCGCTGGCGCCTTGGCGCAAAGGCAAATCGCCCTATTTCCTGCAGACCATCGAAGCCATCGCCAAACACTATGAGTTTGACAAAAACATGCGCTGGAAGGATCTGCCTGCGCATGTGAAACAGGTCTTTCTTTATGGGTCGGGCGACGAAGAAATCATGTTCCGTTACGATGAAGGCGGGCGGATTTATCAGGTCGAACGGGTCTTTGAAGGGGTGATTCCAAATATGGAACGCCGCTACCGCGAAACGGACAGCAACTGGATTCGCGAAGAATTTGAACGCTATCAGAACAACCGCCCCTGTGCGTCTTGCGAAGGGTATCGGCTGCGCGAAGAGGCGCTGGCGGTGAAAATTGCCCAGTTGCATGTGGGGCAGGTGGTCGAAATGTCGATCCGCGAGGCCTTTGCCTGGTGCGAAACCGTGCCCGGTAGCCTGACCAAACAGAAAAACGAGATTGCCCATGCAATCCTGAAAGAGATCCGCGAACGTCTTGGATTTTTGAACAATGTGGGTCTTGAATATCTGACGCTCTCACGATCGGCGGGGACGCTGTCTGGTGGTGAAAGCCAACGGATCAGGCTGGCGTCGCAGATTGGCTCGGGGCTGACGGGCGTGCTTTATGTGCTGGACGAACCTTCTATCGGGTTGCACCAGCGCGATAACACGCGGCTACTGGAAACGCTGAAAAACCTGCGGGATCAGGGCAATACGGTGATCGTGGTGGAACACGACGAAGAGGCGATCCGTGAGGCGGATTACGTCTTTGACATCGGTCCGGGCGCAGGTGTGCATGGGGGGCAGGTGGTGGCCAACGGCACACCGGACGAAATCACAGCCGATCCCGCCAGCCTGACCGGGCAATATCTGTCAGGTGCCAGGGAAATCGCGGTGCCTGCCAAGCGGCGCAAGGGCAACAAGAAAAAGCTGAAAGTGGTCAAAGCCACGGGCAACAACCTGAAAAACGTGACCGCTGAATTCCCGCTGGGCAAGTTCGTCTGTGTGACCGGCGTTTCAGGGGGCGGGAAATCCACCCTGACCATCGAGACCCTGTTTAAGACCGCCTCTATGGCGCTGAATGGCGCGCGTCAGACGCCCGCGCCCTGTGAAAGCATCAAAGGGCTGGAGCATCTGGACAAGGTCATCGACATTGACCAGCGCCCCATTGGGCGCACCCCACGGTCAAACCCGGCGACCTACACGGGCGCGTTCACGCCAATCCGCGAATGGTTTGCTGGCCTCCCCGAGGCCAAGGCCCGTGGCTATAAACCAGGGCGCTTCAGCTTCAACGTCAAGGGGGGGCGTTGCGAAGCCTGTCAGGGCGATGGAGTCATCAAGATCGAGATGCACTTTCTGCCCGATGTTTATGTCACGTGCGAAACCTGTCATGGGGCCAGATATAACCGCGAAACCCTTGAGATTAAGTTTAAGGGCAAAAGCATCGCAGACGTTCTGGATATGACCGTCGAAGACGCGCAGGAGTTCTTTAAGGCGGTGCCGTCGATCCGCGACAAGATGGATGCGCTGGCGCGGGTCGGGCTAGGCTATATCAAGGTGGGGCAACAGGCCACGACGCTGTCGGGCGGTGAAGCGCAGCGGGTCAAGCTATCCAAAGAACTGGCCAAACGATCCACCGGGCGCACCCTGTATATTCTGGATGAACCCACCACAGGCCTGCATTTCGAAGATGTGCGTAAGCTGTTGGAAGTGCTGCATGAACTGGTCGAACAGGGCAATACGGTTGTGGTGATCGAACACAATCTGGATGTGGTCAAAACCGCCGACTGGATCATCGACATTGGCCCCGAAGGCGGGGATGGTGGCGGGGAAATCGTCGCTGCTGGCACCCCGGAAAAAGTCGCAGATGAGCCGCGATCACATACCGGGCGCTATCTAAAGCCGATGTTGCAGGTCAAGGCCGCCGCAGAATGAACCGGCCCGTGGTGGCGGCCCTGGCGGTGGTGGTGCGCGACGCCCAGGTTCTGCTGGTGCGCCGGCGCAACCCGCCTGATGCGGGCATCTGGGGCTATCCCGGCGGCAAGGTGGATCTGGGTGAACCCATTGCTCAGGCGGCGCAGCGCGAGCTGTTCGAAGAAACCGGTGTTGTGGCCAGAGCCGGGCAGACCCTTGAGGGGCTGGATCTGATCTTGTCAGACGATGATGGGCAGATCGCACATCATTTCTATCTGGTGCCGGTTGTTTGCCACTATGATCACGGCGATCCCATTGCCCAGGATGATGCGCTGGAGGCGCGCTGGATTCCGGTGCAGGACGTGCTTGGCGCGGCTTTGCCGCTGAGTTCCGGCGTCGCGCAGGTTTTGCGGCGCAGTGGTTTATGTGAGGATGTGAAGTGATGTCTTTAGGGCTTGCTTTGGGATCAGGGGGCGCGCGTGGCTGGTGCCATATCGGTGTCCTGCGCCAGCTTGAGAAAAATGGCATCACACCAGATGTGGTGGCGGGATGTTCGATGGGGGCGCTGGTGGGCGCGGCCTGGGCAGCGGGCAAGCTGGACGCGCTGGAAAACTGGGCGTTGGGGCTGACGCAGACGCGGTTCTTTGGTTTCATTGATCCGGCGGTCGACAAGGGCGGGCTGATCAAAGGCGGCGCGGTTGAAGATCTTTTGCGCGCCATTGATCTGCCCGAGCGGATCGAAGACCTGCCCAAACCTTATCTGGCTGTGGCCACCGACATGAGCACTGGGCGTGAAATCTGGCTGCAAGATGGGCCACTTGCCCCGGCTGTGCGCGCGTCTGTGTCGATTCCGGGTGTGTTTGCCCCCACGCAGGTGAATGGGCATTGGTTGCTGGATGGCGGGTTGATCAACCCGGTGCCGGTGACGGCCTGTCGTGCTCTTGGGGCCACGCGGACCATCGCTGTCAATCCAAATGCCAAGATGGGGCGGCCTTTATGGACCGCGTCGCAAAGTGATACGATCTGGAAACAGCTTGGCACCGATGAGATCAAACCACATTTACCCGAGGTGCTGTCGGATCTGATCCCCGAGGGCCGAACGGTTGAGAAATCCCCTGCGATGATGGAGGTGCTGAGCGCTTCGATTGATGTGCTGACCGAGTTCCTGCGCCAGACCCGCGCGGCCTGTGATCCCAGCGATCTGCTGCTGGACGCGGATCTGGGTCATATGTCGGTGGTCGAACTGTTCCGCGCGCAAGAGGCCATCAGCGAAGGGGAACGGATTGCCAAGGCGCAGATGGGGGCGATTCAGGGGCTGACCACATAAAAGGGGGATGCCCGCAGACATCCCCCAGAAAGCACGGGGCAAAGTCGGGACGCCCCCGCGCGTCAGTCTTACTTCATTTTGCAGGTGTTGATCCCCAGCAGCGCATAGGGTGGGCACGTGCCCATAGCCGCCGTGCCAAGGCCAAGGACGCCGACGATCAGCAGCAGCCAGCTTAGCCCGCCTCCGACGCCCATGAAAAAGGCGATCAGGGCAACAGCCCCCACGAGGGCGCGAATGGCACGGTCCATGGTGCCGACATTTTTCTTGAACATGGTTTTCTCCCAGTTCCCTGTGTTGATGAGAGAAAGATACAGCTGCGGCAGGCGCCTGTCGGTGACCTAGTCACAGTTCACAGCGTTTGCGCGATTGTTTTCAGCGCCGCCCTGTCGCGCAGGGTGACTTTGCCGCGATCCAGTTCGACAAGCTGTCGCCGAGCAAGGGCATCCAGCCGGCGCGAGACCACTTCGCGCGCGGATCCGATCATTACCGCAAGTTCCGAATGCGTCGCCTGTACGATCCCATCCTGAGCGCGCTCTAGCAGGGTTTGCGCCAGTCGCGCCTCGACCTTGGTAAAGGCCACCCGTTCCAGCAGCTCCAGCATGGATTGCATCCGTTTCCCAAAGGCCTGAAAGACAAAATCGCGAAAGCCCGCATCGCTATTCATCAAAGACAGGAACAGATCGCGGGGGATCATCACCAATTCGCAGTCGCTTTGGGTGATGGCTTCGCCAGAGTATTCTTCGCCGCCCATCAGCGACAATGTGGATTGCACGCAGCTCTGGCCATGTTCCACCGCATAAAGCAGGATTTCGCGTCCGGTGGGGCCCGTTAGAAAAACCTCCACCCGCCCGGATAGCACCACCACAAAGCCCTTGGCGGTTTCGCCGGGGCGAAAGAGAACCGCGCCTTTCGGCACCTTCAGGGCGGATAGGCGCTGTAAAGCGGCCCGAGAGCTGTCGCTCAGGCCGCCAAAGTCATTTATCCAGTCGCTCACGTCCGGGATTTGGCTGCAAGACGCGGCAACATGGCCGAGAAATCGCGCGCGCCGCCGTCTTCGTCTTCGACAAAGGTGCGGTATTCTTCGCAGGCAACCTTGCCCATGGGGGTGTCTGCATCGGCGGCCTCGGCGGCCTGCTGCGACAGGCGCATGTCTTTCAGCATCAGCGCAGCGGCAAACCCGGGCTGATAGTCATTGTCGGCAGGGGATTGCGGGCCAACGCCGGGGGCCGGGCAATAGGCGTTCATCGTCCAGCTATAGCCCGAAGAGGTACTGACCACATCAAACATCGCCTCACGCGAGAGACCCAGTTTGTCGGCCAGTGCAAAGGCTTCGCAGGTGGCAACCATGGTGACGCCAAGGATCATGTTGTTGCAGATCTTCGCGGCCTGACCGTTGCCTGCGTCGCCACAGTGCACGGCTTTCTGGCCCATGATATCAAACAGCGGCATGGCCTTGTCCAGCGCGGCCTGTGTGCCGCCCACCATAAAGGTCAGCGTGCCGCCAGCGGCGCCGCCAATGCCACCGGACACCGGCGCATCCAGAAAGCCCAGCTCGGCCTGTTCGCACAGCCCTGCCACTGCCCGCGCCGATGCCACATCCACAGTCGAGCAGTCCAGCAAAACCGCGCCTTTGTCCATTTCCGGGATGATGTCCGAGGCCACCGCGCGCAGGATGTCGCCATTGGGCAGCATGGTGATCACCACATCTTTGCCCTGCGCCACCTCAGCGGCGCTGCCCACGGATGTCACGCCCTCGGCGGTGGTGCCTGCCACATCAAAGCCCGCCACCTCGTGGCCTGCCTTTGCCAGATTGGCCGCCATGGGCGCGCCCATATTCCCCAGACCGATGAATCCGATTTTCATGGCTACTCTCCCTAGAATTGAAGTTCTTTGTCGCCCAATGGCATCAGCATCTTCGATACATCCTGCGCAGGCACAGAGTCGAGACTGTGACGCCAGTTCGGGGATCTGTCTTTGTCGATGATGGCGGCGCGGATGCCTTCCATGAAATCCCCGTGCTCCAGAATGCGAAAGCAGACCCGGTATTCCATGCGCAACGCCGCCTGAATTGACAGACCCTCGGCGCGCTGGCTGCGCAGCATGTCCAATGTGATCGCCATAGACAGTGGTGAATTGCGTTTGAGGCTTTTTAGTGTTTTGGCGGCAAAATCACTGTCTGAACTGGTCAGGGTTTTGACCACTTCCCCCAGCGTTTCACTGGCAAAGAGCGTGTCGATCTCGGATTGCGCAGCGGCCAATGGGCTGTCAGGCGCATCGTGCTGGGGCAGGGTGGTGACATCGCCGCTTTTGATCAGCTGCGTTTTCACGGCCTCCCAATCAGCTTCGGGGATGAAGAGATCACCAAAACCGCAGTGAAGCGCATCGCCGGGCCCCATGCGCGCCGCCGTCAGCCCAAGGTATTCCCCCAGCCGCCCCGGTGCCTTGGCCAACAGATAGGATCCGCCCACATCGGGCACAAAGCCAATGCCACATTCCGGCATGGAAATCTGTGTGCTCTCTCCCACCACCCGGTGGGAACAATGGCCGCCAATGCCCACGCCGCCGCCCATGACAAACCCTTGCAGGAAAGACACCACAGGTTTGGGATAGCCATCCATCTTGGCGTTCATACGGTATTCATCGGCCCAGAACCTTCGCCCATAATCGTAATCCTGCTCAAGCCCGGAGCGATGCAGATCCGCGATATCGCCGCCTGCGCAAAAGGCACGTTCACCCACAGCATCGAGAATGATCAGATCCACACTGTCATCTGCGCGCCAGTCCTCAAGGGCCTTTTCAGTCGCCAGACACATCTCATAGCTGAGCGCATTGAGCGCCTCGGGGCGATCGAGCGTGATCCGGCCAGCCCGGCCTTCTTTTCGGATAATGATCTCGGCCATGGGCGTGCCTTTCTTTTGATCTATCTAGGGTCAGTTCACCAGCGAACGCGACACGATCAGGCGCATGATTTCATTGGTGCCTTCCAGAATCTGGTGGACCCGCAGATCGCGGACGATCTTTTCAACGCCATAATCCGCCAGATAGCCATAGCCGCCAAACATCTGCAGGCAGCCATTGGCTACCTCAAAGGCATTGTCGGTGACCATCAGCTTGGCCATGGCGCAGAATTTGGTGGCGTCATGCGCGCCAGTGTCTACTTTCCATGCCGCCTGACGCAGGAAGGTGCGCGACGATTGCAGCTTGGTTTCGAACTCGGCCAGTCGGAATTGCAGCGCCTGAAACTGGTCGATGGTTTTGCCAAAGGCCTTGCGTTCAGACATATATTGCAGGGTCAAATCCAGCGCATTCTGGGCCGCGCCAAGGGCGGATGCCGAAATATTTAGACGCCCACCATCCAGCCCGGCCATGGCATAGGTAAAGCCTTTGCCTTCCTCGCCGATCAGGTTCTCAGACGGGATCTTCATATCGTCGAACTGCACCTGCGCGGTGGGCGAGGATTTCCAGCCCATCTTCTGTTCCAGGGCGCCAAAGCTGAGCCCGTCGGTGCCGTCTTCCACGTAAAGCGCCGAGATCCCCCTGGGGCCGTCTTCGCCGGTGCGCGACATCACGATATAAGCATCGGAATAGCCCCCGCCCGAGATGAATGCCTTGGTGCCGTTCAGGGTATAGCCGTCATTGGTGCGCTCTGCCTTGGTGCGCAGCGCTGCCGCATCTGAACCAGATCCCGGTTCGGTCAGGCAGTAGGACAACACCGTTTCCATGGTCATCGCCTTGGGCAGCACCCGCGCCTTGAAGTCTTCGGATCCAAAGGCGTCAATCATCTTGGCGCACATATTGTGGATCGACAGGAAAGCCGCGACAGAGGGGCAGGACATTGACAAGGCTTCGAACACCAAGGTGGCGTCCAGCCGGCTTAGCCCGGACCCGCCGCTTTCTTCTGAGACATAAAGACCCCCAAAGCCCAGCTCGGCCAACTTGGGCCAGAGATCTTTTGGTATGGTGCCCTCGGCCTCCCATTGTTGCGCAAAGGGGGCGATGTGTTCCTGTCCAAAGGCCTGTGCCATGTCAAAGATGGCGGTCTGTTCCTCGGTCAATGCGAAATCCATCTGGTCTCCTCCCCCAATAATGAAATGAACGCTTGTTCAGATTGTGCCGGAAGAGCCGCCTTGGTGCAACATGCGGCGCTGCAAGATAGCATTGCAAAAATGCAATATGACTTGATAGATATGGCGCTTTGATCTGCGAAAACCGATGGATGATTGCGCTCACAATCCGATCTGGAACTCTTCGATCAGGTGCGAGACCACCGCCTGCATCTGCCCTGCATGATCCGCGCCATCGTCTTGTGCTGCCTCTAGCGCACGCCGCTGGCGGATGGAAGAGTTGCCGTTTGCCACGATGTCACGCGCGCGTTCCAGCTCGGGCAGGCATTCCAGCGCCTCGGCATCTTCAGTCAACAAGTCGATCAGCTCTTCGATCAGGGTGGAAAAGGGCACGATTTCGGCGCGTCCAAAATCAATCAACCCTTCGTCCACCCCATAGCGCTGCGCCCGCCAGCGATTTTCGCCGATCAGAAAACGGTCATAGATCCGCCAGCGTTGATTGCTGACCCGCAACCGCCAGAGCATCCGCATCAGGCATTGCGCAATCGCAGCCAGGGTCAGCGTGTCTTCCAGCCGGGGCTGCACATCCATGATGCGCGTTTCTAGGGTGGGAAACCGCGATGAGGGGCGCAGATCCCACCAGATACGCGAACTGTCTTCGATTACCCCCAGATCCACCAGAACCTGAACAGACCGTTCGTAATCCTGCCAGCTGTCAAACTGCGGCGGCAGGCCGGTGCGGGGCAGGTTGTCAAAGACAGAAATGCGGTAGCTGGCCAGCCCGGTATCCTGCCCCTCCCAGAAGGGGGAGGATGTCGATAGCGCCAGCAGATGCGGCAGGAAGTAGCTGGCCTGCCGCATGAGATCCGCGCGCATTGGGTCATCGCTGAGTTCCACATGTACATGCATGCCACAGATCAACATGCGCCGTACCACGCCGCCCAGATCCCGGCTGAGGGCATTGTAGCGGTCTTTGTCCGTATGGGGCTGTTGTTTCCAATCAGCCGAAGGGTGGCACGAGGCCGCGATAGGGGCCAGCCCAAAGGCCGCCGCTTCGTCATGAATGACCCGGCGCAGGCGCTGCAGATCTGCCCGCGCC
This sequence comes from Pelagimonas sp., assembly GCA_025210455.1. GTDB lineage: Bacteria > Pseudomonadota > Alphaproteobacteria > Rhodobacterales > Rhodobacteraceae > JAOARQ01. The sequence continues at coordinate 28,830 of JAOARQ010000053.1, read as the reverse complement.
TCGGCGATGGTGGCGCAGGGGCGGGTGCCAATTTCAATCTGACATTGAAGATATTCAGGGCTGACCTGTGCGGCCAGAACGTCGGAACAGCGCGTCATCATCGCCGGCGGCACATCGCGCAGCTGTCCGCTGCTCGGATCGACCAGAAGGTATTCTTCTTCGATCCCGAGTGTGAATGCTGGTGTGTCCATGGCTCTCATCCCCTTCAGGGTCATAGAGCGCCAATTTCATTCCGCAGGCAAGGGGGGCTGTAGCGCGCCGCGCATAGACATCAGCGTCTCGGGGGGAAGCCCCACCACAACACCAGCTTCCTCATAACTGCGCACGGTTTGCGGCGCAGGCAGCCCGCGGCTTTCCACCAGCTGCTGATACATGCGGGCGACACCGAACATCGTGTCTTCCTGAGCGATCATCAGATTGTTGGGGTGCAGACTGTCATGCCCAAGCAACCTGATCCGTTGCGAAACGAAATTGCTGACATCCTGAAACCCACCTTCAAAGGATGTGACGTCTGAGAAATCCCAGAGAAACTGTAGGTTTGGATCAAAGGCCGGGGCTGCTGCGATGGCTTTGGCCGCATGCAGGCAGTCGGACACATTGATTGCACCGCACAAGGATAAGTAGCTTAGCGAATATTCCGGGTAAATGCGGTGATTATACGGCAATGCGAAGTCTCATGTCTTGTCTGGCAGCGGCGGAAAACAGCGACAGAAACACTGATAAACCCCCGCTAAGGGCCTGCGGTACAAGGGTACTGGTCAACACATACTGATGTGGAAAAAAAGACGCCCCTAACAGCTAAGGTTGCAGCAAGAAAGGGGAAACTGGATACCTTATGCATACGTTCAAGCTTAGTTTGCGAAAATTTGAAGCGATGAACAGGTGCAAATACGGTCAGCTATGTCCGAAATTGTGTCAGCTCGGCTGTGCTGACGCTATTTGGCAGTTGCCCTTAGTGCATTGTATCCAAAAAACAAAACGGCCAGCGCATTGGAATGCGCTGGCCATGATAGTACGGGATCTGAAAAGATCAGTCCATTTCTTTGAAGTTGAAGGCCGCGCCTTCTTTGATGCCCGAGAACCAGCGCGAGGTCACAGTTTTGGTGCGTGTGTAGAAACGGAACGCATCGTGGCCGTATTGGTTCAGGTCGCCAAAGGCCGACTTTTTCCAACCACCAAACGAGAAGTAGCTCAGCGGAACCGGGATCGGGAAGTTCACACCGACCATGCCAACATTCACACGGTGCGCATAGTCACGCGCGGTATCACCATCGGCCGTGAAAATCGCGGTGCCATTGCCATAGGGGTTATCCATGACCAGCTTCAGCGCGTCTTCATAGCTGTCTGCACGTACCTGTGTGAGAACCGGGCCAAAGATCTCTTCTTTGTAGATGTCCATCTCAGCGGTGGCATTGTCAAAGAAGCTTGGGCCAACAAAGAAGCCGCTCTCATTGCCTTCGGCAACGAACTCACGACCGTCAACCAGCAGGTCAGCCCCCTGTTCAACACCCGAGGTCACCAGACCATTGATGCGCTCTTTGGCGGCGGCGGTGATTACAGGGCCGTAGTCGGGCTCTTGATCGGCGGTGTAGGGGCCAACACGCAGCGCCTGAATGCGTGGCACAAGGCGTTCCACCAGCGCGTCTGCGGTTTCTTTGCCCACAGGAACAGCCACCGAAATCGCCATGCAGCGTTCGCCAGCCGCGCCAAAGCCCGCGCCAACCAGCGCGTCTGCCGCTTTGTCCAGATCGGCGTCTGGCATGATGACCATGTGGTTCTTGGCGCCACCAAAGCACTGTGCCCGCTTACCGGTCGCGGCTGCGCGCTCATAGATGTACTGTGCAATCGGGGTCGATCCCACAAAGCCCACACCCTGAATAGTGTCGTTGTCCAGGATGGAATCCACCGCCAGTTTGTCGCCGTTCACAACCTGGCAGACACCTGCAGGCAGGCCCGCTTCTATCAGCAGTTCGGCCAGACGCAGGGCGGTCGAAGGAACGCGCTCAGACGGTTTGATGATAACCGAGTTACCAGCAGAGAGCGCCGGGGCCATTTTCCACAGCGGGATCATCGCAGGGAAGTTGAATGGCGTGATGCCGGCCACAACACCCAGCGGCTGGCGCATGGAATGCAGGTCGATGCCGGGGCCACCTGCGTCGGTGAATTCGCCTTTCAGCATGTGCGGTGCGCCCATGCAGAACTCCACAACTTCCAGACCACGCTGAACGTCGCCACGGGCATCAGACAGGGTTTTGCCGTGCTCGCGCGATACCAGTTCGGCCAGCTCGCCCATGTGTTCGTTGATCAGCTGACCGAACTTCATCATGACGCGGGCGCGACGCTGTGGGTTGGTTTTGGCCCAGCCGATCTGTGCCGCGGCAGCGCGTTCGACCGCGTCGTTCATTTCTTCGATGCTGGCCAGCGGAACCTTGGCGATGGCTTCGCCGGTTGCCGGGTTGAAAACATCCTGAAAACGACCCGAGGTGCCTTTTACACGCTCACCGTCGATAAAGTGCCAGAGCTCTTCCATGAGATTCCTCCATACTCAGATTTGAGCGTAAGCTACTCTTGCAAAAATGTCCGCAAAAGGGGAAATTGGGCAAAAGTGTTTTGCGAAAATGCAATACCTGGGGTGCGACATAAAACAGCTTGGGGGCGCAATGTTTGATTGGGATGATCTGAGGGTGTTCATTGCCGTGGTCCGTGGTGAAAGCCTGTCTGCCGCGGGTCGATTGCTGCGCATGGATCCGGCTACGGTCGGGCGGCGGATCGGACGGCTTGAGCAGGCAATGAATGTGCCGCTTTTTGCCAAATCCCCGCAGGGCTATGCGCTGACCGAAGCGGGCGCGCGTCTGGTGGAACATGCCGAGGCCGCTGAGCAGGCCTTTAGTCTGGCGTCAGAGGCGGTGCGTGGCCATGCGGAAGGGCTGTCGGGGCAGATCCGCATTGGTGCCCCGGATGGCTGCGCAAACTTTCTGTTGCCTCAGGTCTGTGCTGCTATTGCACAGGACAACCCGGAACTTGAGGTGCAGATCGTGTCGCTGCCGCGCATTGTTAACCTGTCGCGGCGCGAAGTTGATATGGCGATCGCCGTCTCTGCCCCCACCGCTGGGCGGCTGGTGGTGCAGAAGATCAGCGATTATCGCCTGCATCTGGCCGCCAGCCAGTCTTATCTGAAAGACAGCCCGCCGATCCGCAGCCTCGCGGATCTGCAGGGTCACCGCATGGTGGGCTACATCCCGGATATGATTTTTGACAAAGAGCTGGACTATCTGGGCGAACTGGGCATGACGCAGGTGCCCTTGGCGTCGAATTCGGTTTCGGTGCAGTTCCATTGGATACGGCAGGGGGCGGGTCTGGGAATCGTGCATGATTTCGCGCTGCCGGTAGCGCCGGATTTGCAGAAAATCCTTGAAAAAGAAGTCAGTCTGACCCGAAGTTTTTATCTTGTGCGCCATGCGGATGACCGGCGTCTTGAACGTTTGAATAGATTTTCCGAGGCTTTGACACAGGGGATGCGTGTAGAACTGTCGCGTCTGGAAGGTCTGACTTGACATATCGCGATTTCGTGATGACGCTAACATGACGGCACAAAGTAGGAGGCTCGCCATGCACGTACAGCAAATCCTCAAAAGCAAAGGCACCGAAGGTGTGTTTACGGTCAAACCCGGCACTCCGGTCTCTGAGGCGGCGGCGATCCTGGCTGAAAAGAGGATCGGTACGGTGGTGGTCTCTTCTGATGGCACAACAGCCGACGGTATCCTGTCCGAGCGCGATATCGTGCGGGAACTGTCGCGCAGCGGTGCGGGGTGTCTGAACCAATGCGTCGAAGATTACATGACCCGCGAACTGGTGACCTGCGCGCGCGATGACAATGCCGAGGCCGTTCTGGCCAAAATGACAGAAGGGCGGTTCCGCCACATGCCGGTTGTCGAAGAGGGCAAGCTGGTGGGCCTGGTAACATTGGGCGATGTGGTGAAAGCGCGCCTGAGCCAGCTGTCGATGGAAAAGGATGCCCTTGAAGGCATGATCATGGGCCATTGATGCTGCACCTGCGGCGTGGATCGGGACCTTGCGCCGCAGAACCTTTGGGAATTTGATTTCGCACTTGCAAAATGCTGCGCAATATTGTTGCGTGCGCGAAAATCGACATGGACAGGGGGCACCCGATGCGCATTGGCCTATATCCCGGCACCTTCGACCCGATCACCATCGGACATATTGATATCATCCGCCGCGCCGCCATGCTGGTGGATCGCCTTGTGATTGGTGTGGCGATCAATCGCGACAAAGGCCCGCTCTTTTCTCTGGAAGAGCGCGTCGAGATGATCGAAAGCGAATGCAAGGCGCTGTCGGAACAGACCGGCACCGAGATTGTCGCGCATCCCTTTGAAAATCTGCTGATTGATTGCGCGCGCGATGTCGGCGCGCAGGTGATTGTGCGCGGGTTGCGTGCCGTTGCGGATTTTGAGTATGAATTCCAGATGGTTGGCATGAACCGCGCGTTGGATGACACGGTGGAAACCGTGTTCTTGATGGCCGAAGCCAAACATCAGGCGATTGCTTCGCGGTTGGTTAAGGAAATTGCCCGTCTGGATGGGGATGTGTCGAAATTCGTCACCCCCATGGTCAATGAGGCGTTGAAAGAACGTTTGGGCAAATAAGGTCAGGAATGGGTGGGGCGGCCCCACCCAATTCTGTTTTACAGGAACTTGCCCATGGCAACTGCGGTGTCCACCATGCGGTTGGAAAAGCCCCATTCGTTGTCATACCACGTCAGAATGCGCCCCATCGTGCCATCAATCACACGGGTCTGATCCGTGGCGAAAACCGATGATCGCGGATCATGGTTGAAATCCATCGACACCAGCTTTTTGTCCGTTACCCCAAGAACACCGGCCATAGGCCCTGTGGCGGCCGCGTGAAGCGCCTGATTGATCGCCTCTTCGGTCATGGGTTTTTCGGTTTCAAAGGTCAGATCCACGCAGGACACATTGGGTGTCGGGACACGAATTGCAACACCATCCAGCTTGCCTGCCAGATGTGGTAGCACCAGCCCAACAGCCTTGGCCGCGCCGGTTGAGGTTGGGATCATCGACATGGCAGCCGCACGCGCGCGGTAGAGATCGCTGTGCATGGTGTCCAGAGTCGGCTGATCACCGGTATAGGAATGCACGGTGGTCATGAAACCGCGCGTCAGACCAAAGCTGTCCTGCAGAACCTTCGCGACCGGAGCGAGACAGTTGGTCGTGCAAGAGGCATTGGAGACCACAATATCCTGTGCGGTCAGGTCGCCGTCGTTCACGCCATAGACAATTGTCTTATCTGCGTTTTTGCCGGGGGCCGAAATCAAAACGCGCTTGGCACCATTGTCCAGATGCGCCTGCGCGGCCTCGCGGGATTTGAAGATGCCGGTGCATTCCAGCACAATATCCACATCAGACCAGGGCAGATCTGCCGGGTTGCGCAGGGCGGTCACCCGGATCGGGCCGCGCCCGGCATCCAGACTGTCGGCCTGTGCGACCACCTCAAAGGGCAGGCGGCCATGCACTGAATCATATTGCAAAAGATGGGCGTTGGTTTCCACCGGGGCCAGATCATTGATGGCCACGACTTCGATGTCTTCGCGCCCGGATTCGATGATCGCGCGCAGAATGTTGCGACCGATGCGGCCAAACCCGTTGATGGCGACTTTGATGCTCATGGTGGGTACCTCTGTGTGAGCGCTAACATTATTCCGTGAGCGCTAACAAGCACTCCTGAGCGCACAAGTCAAGTCACGGTTGTGCAACAGGCTCAGCGCCAGAAGGCGAGGTATTCAATCATCCAGTAGAATTTCTTGCCAAGGAAAAGCAGGTTTTGCGATCCGAACAGGACGATATCCAGCATGATCGCAGCAACGATCAAAACACCAAGTACAACGGCCAGCCGGTCTGTCATGCGGTTTTCCTAAATACGTTCAAGGCCTTCATGCCAGAAGCTGAGGGCCTTGTCACCTGTCAGGGCTTAGACCGAAGCGCCATCATCGCAAAGGCCCAGGCGCCCGCAACGCCCAGTGAGGCAAGGACATTCCAGCTTGCCATCGACAGGCCGAACATCTCCCATGGGATTTCATCACAACGGACAACCGGGGCCGCAAGGATCTGGTTCAGCAGCTCATCAGTGCTTAACCCACTGACCGACCCGGATGAGGTGCAGCTTGATGGGCCCTGCCACCATTTCTGTTCCACCCCAGTGTGATACACGCCAATCACCGCGCTTGAAAGCGCGCCCAACCCTGCTAGGGCGGGGAAGATGGCTTTGCGCGTCAGAAACGCCAGGGGTGCCAGCCCAAGAGCTGCGTAATGGCCATAGCGTTGCCAGTAGCACAGTTTGCACGGGGCCATATCGCCCAGATGCTCAAACCCCCAAGCTCCAAGAATAAGCCCCGCCGATCCCGCCGTGGCAGCGATCATTGCGTTTTTTGCAGTGAACAGCGTCATATGTATTTCACCAAAAAGAACCCACCCAACAAAAGCGCTACAAAGACGGTAAAGACAAGACCCAAACGCTTTTCGATGAATTCACGAATTGGTGCGCCAAAGGTTTTTAGCAGCGCCGCCACCACAAAGAACCGCAGCGAACGCGCCACGATCGAGGTGATGATGAAGGTCCAGATTGGCATGGCGGTCCAACCGGACATGATGGTGATGACCTTGTAAGGGAAGGGGGTGACACCCGCGATCAGGATCGCCCAGAATCCGACGCCGTTGAACTTGTCATTGAATTCAGCCATCGAGTCGGCCTTGCCAAGGCTTTCCAGAATGGGTTGGCCCAGGCTTTCGTAGAAAAAGTAACCGATGCCGTAGCCCAGCATGCCCCCCAGCACCGAGGCACATGTGGCCACCAGCGCAATCAGCCAGGCGCGATGCGGCGCGGCAAGGATCATCGGAATCATCAGAACATCGGGTGGAATCGGAAAGACCGAGCTTTCCACAAAGGCGACAGCGGCCAAAATCCACAGCGCATAGGGGCTGTTGGCCTGTGACATGGTCCAGTCATAAAGTCTGCGCAGCATGAAAATGTCCTTATTCTACGGCTTGGCAAAAACCATGTCCGCAAGGATCGGTCAAGGATGCGAAATGGGTCTTTACCTTACCCGTGGCAGTAGATAGACAGTGCGTCGTAGCCCAAGTGGCGGAATGGTAGACGCAGGGGATTCAAAATCCCCCGCCTTTGCGGGCGTGCCGGTTCGAGTCCGGCCTTGGGTACCATGTGAAAACAGAGAGTTAGGTTTTCCTGCTCTCTGTTTTTTCGTTTCAGGGGATAGCTAACGCACACCCCGGGTCTTTTGTATTTGCCTATTCCTCTACACCTATTTCTTTTGCGCGTTGGCGGGTCAGCACAGTTGCCTCTGGCCTGTCCTTTCACCGACGCAAAGCTGATGTGTTTTTCAGGACAGGGTTTCATGTGGCGCTGCGAATGCTGGCTTTGCCAAGTGTCAAAGAAGGAAACCTAAAAAATGCACGAAAGCGGGCCGTCTCGTGTTAGGATTGTTTTACATCTTCATTACCGAGTAAGGAAATCCAATGTCTTTTAAGTCTCTTAGTTTGCCCAATTTCACCGCTGCTCTTGCTCTTTTTGTTGCGGGGCTGCCTGCAGCAGGTCACGCCGAAGCCACCTCTGTGATCAAAGCTTCGGAATGCGGTGTGGGGGTCTACCCTTTGCGCGTAACCTTCAAAACTGCGGATGTATCGGGCGCTGGCACCGATTCAAATATCGATTTTCAGGTTTACAGCCGAACCACCGAGTTCCCTACGTTTGAACAAGCTGCATTCGTTAAAATCGTCAGAACATCATCCTCGACGGGTGAGTTCCGCGATGTCCCTTGGCGTATAAATCCATTGCTGTCTGGCAATGCTTTTGAACGTGACGCGCAGGAAACCGTTGTTAGCTGCGTAACACTAGATCAGAACAAGGTGATGGAGAACCCGGATCGGATCGTCATCGATAGCGACGGGCTTTATGCAGGCGCCGGTTGGCGTCTGGAATGGGTGCGCATTCACTGGTATAGCCCTGACCCGAAAACCGGTGATCGCATCCATCAATGTGATGTCGATCAATGGATTGACGGCGATGTGGACTGGACAGCGGGCGCGACCTGCAAGCTGCGCCGGATCCTCGCGCCAAGAGAGGGGTAAAACCCTAGGCCGCATCTACATCCGCATCATGTCGGTTTGTGTTTCCGAATAGAGAGTAATCAATGTTGACCTAAGCAAAGCGAATGTAGGACACTTTGTTTTTTCAGCCATTTTGGTGGTTGAGAAAACGACATAGCGGCTTTGGTCATGTGATCGTTTTCGCGGCAATCGGTGCGGGTATGGGGGGTGGCAAAGCGCCAGAAAGCCAGTGACAGAACCTGACCGCCTGTTCATTGGTCTCATTGACCGACAGGTAATAGCCTTCGTGGCCGGGAATGCTGGCTGGGTGGGCCTTTTGCAGCTGTCCGGTGTCCAGCGCGTGTTTGATCAGTAGCTCGCTCACCAGCGCGACGCCATTGCCCTGTGCTGCGAAATGCAGGGCCATTCCGTAGGAATCCGCATAGACCTGTGGCTCGGGCACAGGGCCATGTATGGCAGACCATGCTTTCCAGCCGTCGGATGTGCCGACAGATTCGATCAACGGCAGGTCGGGCAGATTCCCGATAAGCGTCGGGGATTTCACGGGGATCAACTGATTGGGGGTCAGAAGCTGGGCGTTTTTGCCCACCTGCGCCTTTGACCCAAACCGGATTTCCACATCGGCGCGGGCTGTGTTGAAATCGTCGGGCCAGATCGCGCTGAGAAATCTGATGCTGATATCGGGGTGCTTTTGGGTGAAATCCGGCAGATTGGGCGCGATGATCCACTGCGCCACGCTGACCGATGAGGCCACTGTCAGGATGTTCTTTGCCGGGCCGATGTCAAAGCTTTCGGTGGCGGTTGAAAGAACACCCAGCGCGGATCCGACCTTAGGTAGCAGTTTTCGCCCCTCATCCGTCAGCGACAGGCCCCGGGCATGCCTTGTGAACAGCGTGGCGCGCAGCCGGGTTTCAAGGGCTTTGACCTGTTGGCTGACCGCCGATTGCGTCATGCCGATTTCATCCGCTGCGGCGGTAAAGCTGAGGTGGCGGGCGGCGGCTTCGAAGGTGCGAAACCAGGTGAGCGGGGGCAGGGATCGTTTCATGGGCAGGTCTTGGGTCAAGTCAGGCATTAGTAAAGCTAATACCTAAGCCCGAAAATCATTCATTTGTCAAAATGCACGGCTGTTAAGAATATCCGCCTCAGCGAACAGGAGAGATACATGCAGCCCGAAATCCGCAAAATCGTGACCTATGACGAAGAGGTATTCATCGAAGGTTTCAAACAGGCGCAGACCCCTTGGCGCATGTTTGCCGTGGCGGCTGTGGTCAAAAACCCCTGGGCGGGGCGGTATGTCGAAGATCTCAAACCCGAAATCCACGCCTATGGCCCAGTGCTGGGCGAGATGATGACCAAGCGCATGATTGCGCTGGCAGACAGCGGTGACGCCATCGAAGCCTATGGCAAGGCGGCGGTTGTTGGGTTGAACGGTGAGGTGGAACATGCCTCGGGGCTGATCCACACGCTGCGGTTTGGCAACTTCTATCGCGAAGCCGTGGGCGCCAAATCCTATCTGGCGTTTACCAACACGCGCGGCACCGCCAATGCGCCGATCATGGTGCCTTTGATGGATAAGAACGATGCCGGGCGGCGCTCGCACTATCTGACGATCCAGTTCGCTATTCCTGACGCGCCGCGTGATGATGAAATCGTGGTGGTTCTGGGGGCCGCAACCAGTGGCCGTCCGCATCACCGCATCGGCGACCGCTATCAGGACCTGAAGGATCTGGGACATGATCTGGACAACCCGGCCGCGGTCTGATTTCGGCGCCCTGCGCGCGATCCGTGCGGGCGAGGGGCCTTTGGTCTTGATGATCCACGGTGTTGGATTGCGGGCCGAGGCCTGGGGCGCGCAGATTGAGGCCCTGTCATCGCGGTGTTCGGTCATCGCAGTTGATATGCCGGGCCATGGGGAAAGCGCCATGGCCGAGGGGCTGGGCGGGCTGCGCGACTATACCGACAGGATTGTTGCGGGGCTTGATCAGCCTGCCTGTGTAATTGGCCATTCCATGGGGGCGATGATCGCTCTGGATATGGGGATCCGCTATCCGGATAAGGTGACTGGCGTGGCTGCATTGAACGCGATTTTCCAGCGTGATGATGCGGCAGCGCAGGCGGTGCAGGCGCGGGCGGGCAGTCTGGATGGGCAGAGCATGGCCGACCCCACGGGTACGCTGAGACGCTGGTTTGGCACCACTCCCTCAGTTGCGCGGGAGGCATGCCATCGCTGGCTGACCGAGGTCTCTCCGGCGGGGTATCGCGCGGCTTACAGCATATTTGCCCATGAAGATGGGCCCGACCCGCAGGCGCTGGGGCAAATGAACTGCCCGGCATTGTTCCTGACAGGCCGGGATGAGCCAAATTCGACCCCGCAGATGTCTGAAAAGATGGCTGAACTGGCCCCAAAAGGGCAGGCGCAGATTATCGAAAACGCGGCACATATGATGCCTATGACCCACGCTGAACAGGTCTCTGAGACCCTGTTGGATTTTGCCCAAAGGTGCCAGAATGACTAGCCTTGATCCCAAAACCCTGCGCACCGCCTTTGGCCGTTTCATGACTGGTGTAACTGTGGTCACTACCCGGTCCGATCAGGGGGAACCACTTGGGTTCACGGCGAACTCCTTTTCATCGGTTTCGCTGGATCCGCCGCTGCTGCTGGTCTGCCCGGGCAAGTTCCTGTCCAGCTATGACAGCTTTGCCACCTGCACGCATTTTGCGGTCAGCGTGCTAGCCGAAGGGCAAGAGGATGTGTCGAACACCTTTGCCAGCTTTAAAGGCGATCGCTTTGCCAAGGTGGCCCATCAGCTAGACCACAATAATGTGCCGGTGATCGAAGGCGCGGTGGCGCAGTTTTCCTGCAAGACATGGCAGTCGATCCCGGGGGGTGATCACCAGATCCTGATTGGTCAGGTGCAGCGCTTTGCCCAATCCGACCTGCCCGGTCTTGGCTATGCCGGGGGGCAATATTTCAGCCTTGGGCTAGAGCGCGCGGCGCTTGAACCTCATGAGGGGCAGGCCATCTGCGGCGCGATCATCGCCTGTGGCGATAGCGTTCTGTTAGAACAGACAGATCAGGGGCTGCGCCCGCCGCAAACCGCCCTGTTAGAACGCGGTGAGCTGCGGCAGACCCTGCAAAAGGCGCTGACAGATGCGGGGATCTCTGCGCATCTGGGGGCGGCCTATTCGGTTTTCGACGCGGGCCAAACCCATCAGGTCTATGTCCTGGCGCAGGCGGACAGCCTGCCTGACACAGATAAACTGCGCCCGGTCCAGATCTCGGATCTGCCGGGGCAGCAATACACCACGCCAGCCGTCGCGCAGATGATGGCGCGCTATGCCCGCGAATCCCGCAGCCAGAGCTTTGGGCTCTATCTGGGGGACGCACAGCAGGGCGATATTCACACACAACCCAACAGGAGCTGATCCATGGAGTTTTCGCTTTTCGCGCATATGGAGCGCATGTCCCCCGATCAATCGCAGGAGCAGCTTCACCATGAATTTATGGAGCTGTGCAAAATGGCGGATGACGCCAAAATGCGCGCTATCTGGACCGGGGAACACCACGGGATGGATTTTACCATCACCCCCAACCCATTGTTACCTTTGGTAAATATTGCAAGTCACACCAAACATGTGCGGCTGGGCACTGGCACTGTGATCGCCCCCTTCTGGCATCCGATCAAACTGGCAGGCGAGGTGGCTTCGGCGGATCTGATCACCAATGGGCGGATCGAATTGGGCATTGCGCGCGGCGCTTACAGCTATGAATATGAACGGCTGATGCCCGGCATGGACGCCTGGGAAGCGGGCCAGCGCATGCGCGAAATTGCCCCGCTGATCCCCAAGCTCTGGGAAGGTGATTGCGCCCATGAAGGCGAGTTCTTTCAGTTCCCCGCCACCACCTCGGCCCCGAAACCGGTTCAGGATGGTGGCCCGCCGATCTGGATTGCCGCGCGCGATCCCAACAGCCATGAATTTGGCGTGCACAATGGGTTCAACATTCAGGTCACGCCGCTTTGGCAGGGCATCGAGGAAATCGAAACCCTGATGCAGCGCTTTAACACCGCCTGCGACAGTTATGATGGGCCGCGCCCGAAAATCATGCTGCTGCACCATACCTATGTGGGCACAGATGCAGCGGATGTGGATCAGGCGGCAAAAGACCTGTCACGCTTTTACTGCTATTTTGGCGCGTGGTTCCAGAACAAGCGTCCGGTGCAGCAGGGGCTGATTCAAGAGCTGAGCGAGGAAGAGCTGGCCGCCAACACCATGATGGCCCCGGAAAACATGCGCCGGGATCTGACCATTGGCACCGCCCAAGAGGTGATCGACCAGATCAAGCGCTATGAAGATCTGGGCTATGATGAATATTCGTTCTGGATCGACAGCGGCATGAGCTATGAGCGCAAGCGCGACTCTCTTGCGCGCTTTATTGATGACGTCATGCCAGCATTCCAGTGAGGGAAAAATGAGCGATAAACCACACTATCAGCTGTTCATTGATGGCGCCTGGGTCGATGGGGCACAGGGGCAGATCATGACCTCGCAAAACCCGGCAACGGGCGAAGACTGGGCCAGCTTTGCCTGCGCCGCCCCTGCGGATGTGGATCGCGCCATTGGCGCAGCACGTCGGGTGCTGGATGACCCGGCATGGCGCGATATGACCCAGACCCAGCGCGGCAAGCTGCTGTATCGGCTGGCCGATCTGATCGAGGAACATGCCGTCGAAATCGGGCGGGTTGAAACCATCGACAGCGGCAAACTTCTGGCCGAGACTGCGACGCAATCGGCCTATGTCGGCGATTATTACCGCTACTACGCTGGTCTGGCGGATAAGATCGAAGGGGCGGTTTTGCCCATCGACAAACCCGACATGCATGTCTTTACCCGCCGCGAACCGATTGGGGTTGTGGTGGCCATCGTGCCGTGGAATGCGCAGATGTTCCTGACGGCCACCAAGCTTGGCCCCGCACTGGCAGCGGGCTGTTCGGTGGTGCTGAAGGCCTCGGAAATTGCGCCCACGCCGATGCTGGAGTTTGCCCGTTTGATTGAGAAAGCAGGCTTTCCGCCCGGTGTGGTCTCGGTGATCACTGGGGATGCGGAAAACTGCGCCATCCCGCTGACCCGCCATCCGGATGTGGATCGCATCGCCTTTACCGGCGGGCCGGAAACCGCCCGCCATGTGGTGCGCAACTCAGCAGAAAATTTCGCGGTGACCACGCTTGAACTTGGGGGGAAATCCCCAATTCTGGTGTTTGACGATGCTGATCTGGACGGGGCCGCAAATGGGCTGATCGCCGGGAACTTTGGCGCTTCGGGGCAAAGCTGCGTGGCGGGCAGCCGGGGGTTGATCCATCACCCGATCTACGAAGATCTGATCGCCCGCATTCAAGAGAAAATGCAGGGGGTGGTTGTTGGGGATCCTCTGGCCGCAGACACTCAGATCGGCCCGCTTTGCACCTCTGCACAGGTGGAAAAGATCGAGGCCACATTGGCCACCGCGCAGGAAAATGGCGCGCAGATCCGGTTTGGTGGGGCCAGAGTGGACCGGCCCGGGAATTACATGGCACCCACGCTTTTGGCCTGTCCGCACACCGACATCGAAACCCTGAAAGTGGAAATGTTTGGCCCGGTCATGTCGCTGGTGCCCTTTGACACCGAAGAAGAGGCCATCGCCATTGCCAATGGCACGCCCTTTGGGTTGGGATCTGGGGTGTTTACCCAGAATGTCGCCCGCGCGCATCGCGTTTCAGCCCGGCTAAAGGCGGGGATCTGCTGGGTGAACACCTATCGCGCGGTTTCGCCGATTTCACCCTTTGGGGGCTACGATCAATCTGGCTATGGACGCGAAGCGGGCATGGAAGCGATACTGGATTACACCCGCACCAAAACCACCTGGATCAGTACATCGGATGCACCGATGCCCAATCCATTTGTGATGCGCTGACGGGGCAAACCTGACAACACAGGAAAAAGAAGGCAGGTGCGATGATCGCATCTGCCTTTTTTGCATATGCGTGACTGGGCAATGCTGGTTTCTGAAAGGGCGAGAAACCATTAAAACTGCAGATAAACTCTGGTGCGCAGCCCCGTGCTGACAGGGTTCGGCTCATCTTTCCTTAAGACCTCGGACCCTATCAGTAAAACATGGGTCTTCGTATGCAAAATATCGCGTTGTTCGCTATGTGCGGGCTGATTGCTTTGCTTGCGCCAGTTGTGCTGCTGTTCAATCAGCCTGCGCCGCAAGTGGGCGAGGTGGCTCTGATTATCTCGGCCCCTTGGGGGCCTTCGGCCTTTGAAATTCTTCAGGGGGGCGCGGCGTGGGAAATCTCTCCGGTCAGGGCCCCTTTCGGGGCGCTTGTGATGATCGAGGATCCGCGGGGCGTCGAACGACTATATGACAATGGCGCGTGGATTGTAGCCAATGGAAAAAGGATTCTTGAGCTATGCACGTAGAACATGAAGCTGGTGTTGAAGTGAACAGCGCAGGCGCGCATCAATTGGTTCAACAATATGCAAGCTGGCTGCTCATCCCGCTTCCGGCGCTCAGCGCTTATTTTCTCAACGCTGCGGGCATGTGGTGGCTATATGCGGTGCTCAGCCTGACCCTTGGGCTTGGGGCCTATCTGTCGCAAAAATTGCCTGATTCCACACGCGACTACCTGCTTAGCGCTTGCTATGTCGGCCACTGCGTCTTGTTTACGGCTTCGCTTAGCGGCCATGCTTGGCAGCTTGATTCACACATGCTTTTCTTTGCGGCACTGGCGATCGTATCAACGCTGAAAAGCCCCCGCGCCCTGATCTTCGCGACCGTGCTGGTGGCGCTTCATCATATCTCGCTGAGTGTTCTGCTGCCCGGGCTGGTCTATCCGGGTGGCAGCACAATGGAAAACCTGCAGCGCACCGTGATGCATGCTGCAATCGTTTTGCTTGAGACAGGTGTTCTGTTGCTCAGCATGCGCAACAGTATCGCTGCAGATGCCGAGTTGAAGCGCCAGCAAACAGTGGCGCATTCGCAGGCAGAGGTCGCCTCGAAGGCCGAACAGGATGCGCTGGAAGGTCAGCAAAATGCGGAACAGGTTGCCGATGTTCTAGGCACGCATCTGAGACATCTGTCTCAGGGGAACCTGAACTGTGAAATTCAGGACAACTTCCCCAAAGGTTATGAGGCGCTGCGCAAAGACTTCAATGAAACGGTCAATACGTTGCGCAAAACCATGGTGCAGGTGGTAAGCACCTCTGGTAGCATCAAAAACGGCTCTGCTGAGATCAGTCAGGCGTCTGATGACCTTGCCCGCCGTACTGAGGCGCAGGCAGCTACGCTTGAACAAACCGTTGCGGCCCTTGAAGAATTGGCGTCTTCGGTCAGTTCGGCGGCTGAAAATTCACAAAGCGTGAAAGATGCAATGCTGGAAACCCGCGATGAGGCGGAAAGCAGTGGCAAGATCGTGGAAAGCGCGGTGGTCGCGATGGATGCGATTGAAGATTCTTCCTCTCAGATCTCAACGATTATCGGTGTGATCGAAGACATCGCCTTCCAAACCAACCTTCTGGCGTTGAACGCGGGGGTCGAAGCCGCGCGTGCTGGCGAAGCGGGCAGGGGGTTTTCGGTTGTGGCGTCCGAAGTGCGGGCCTTGGCGCAGCGTTCGGCTGAATCTGCCGTAGAGATCAAATCCCTGATTGGCAAAAGCTCTGATCAGGTGGGCGAAGGTGTCGAACTGGTTGGTAAGGCTGGAGAGGCTATTCAGAAGATTGTCACCAAGGTCAGCCATATCTCAGGCCTGATTTCAAACATTGCCGAAGGGGCGAATGAGCAATCCATTGGATTGAACGAAATCAATACCGGCGTGCGGCAGCTCGATACGGTGACACAGCAAAACGCTGCCATGGTGGAGGAGTCCAACGCAGCCGGTCATTTGCTCTCTTCAGATTCCGGTAAACTTGCCGATCTCATGGCAAGGTTTGATCTGGGCACTGATGAAGAAGCCATGCATGTGCCTATGGTAGATCCCTTTGACTCCTCGGAAGAACCAGATCCGCAAAACGAAGATTTCTCGCAGCCAATGATCGAAGAGCAAACGGTTGTTGCGTCGTCTGAAACAGAAGAGGATCAAAAATGGCACTCGCCAGAGTTTGATGTCCCACCCCAAAAGGTTCAGGTCGCTGGTGGGAGCATCTGGCAGGACTTCTGAATTTGTGGCCAGAGGTGCAGGGCTTGCGATCTGCCCAAACGCGTTAGTAATGCAATTTCACGGGGCTTTTCAGGCCCCGTTCTGTATGTAGGAGAGGTGTTATTGCGCTGGCCGTGGCTGTCCGGATGCGGTACTCACAAAGCATAGCGCCCGACAAAGTCGGCTTAGACTTCAGCGCGAAAAAACGGGTGCGTAGGAGAGACAAAATGAGCTATTTTAATGCAATGCTCGTCGAGAAAAACGACGAAGGCAAAACCAATGCGTCCATCCAGCAGGTCTCCAAAGCGGACCTGCCCGAGGGTGAGGTTACGGTTTCTGTCGAATATTCCACAGTGAACTACAAAGATGGGCTTTGCATTGGGCCGGGCGGGGGGCTGGTGCGGACTTACCCACATGTGCCAGGGATTGATTTTGCGGGCACCGTCGAAGAAAGCAGTGATGACCGCTATAAACCTGGTGACAAGGTTGTTCTGACCGGCTGGCGTGTCGGCGAAAACCGCTGGGGTGGCTATGCGCAAAAAGCGCGCGTTCCGGCTGATTTCCTTGTGCCGCTGCCAGAAGGGTTGAACACGCGTCAGGCCATGGCGGTGGGTACCGCGGGTCTGACGTCGATGCTTTCTGTCATGGCATTGGAAGATCACGGTTTGAAACGAGGCGATGGTCCCGTGCTGGTGACCGGCGCTGCAGGTGGTGTCGGTTCGGTCGCTGTGGCGCTTCTGTCGAAACTTGGCCATGAGGTGGCTGCTGTGACAGGGCGCGCGGATCAGGCGGATTATCTGACATCGCTGGGCGCAACCGAAATCATCCCGCGCGATGAACTGAGCGAAACCAGTCGCAAACCTTTGGAAGCGGAACGCTGGGCGGGCTGTGTCGATGCGGTTGCGGGCGCCATGCTGGGCCGCGTGCTGAAGCAGATGAAGTACGGAACCTCGGTTGCGGCCATCGGGCTTGCAGGTGGCGCGGCCATTGATGGTGCGCTGATCACCCCCTTTATTTTGCGCGGTGTGAACCTTTTGGGGATCGATTCCGTCATGCAGCCCTTTACCAATCGCCAGCGGGCCTGGGCCCGTATTGCGCAGGATCTGCCGATGGATCGTCTGGAATCCATGATCCAGCCTGCAACCCTTTCGGATCTGCCCAAATTGGGGGCGGACATTCTGAAAGGTCAGGTCAAAGGCCGCGTTGTGGTTGACGTAAACGCCTGATGTAAATCTCAAAGGTCCGCCTGGGATGCCGGGCGGGCCTTTTCAGCTTGCTTTGCTGCCCAGTGTTGCGCACCCTGCGCCCAGATGGAAAACACGCAACACACCGGGGGACACACCCCGGGGATGGGAGCACATGACAGCACTTGATCTGGAATTTGTCCGGCAACAGTTTCCGGCGTTCAAAGAGCCTTCATTGCAGGGGCAGGCGTTTTTCGAAAATGCTGGTGGATCTTATACCTGTCAGCCAGTGATTGATCGTCTGACCCGGTTCTATCATCAACGCAAAGTACAGCCCTATGCGCCTTACGAGGCCGCGCAACTGGCTGGGGCCGAGATGGATGAGGCCCGTGCGCGGATGGCCGGGCTGTTGGGGGTTGCAACGGATGAGGTCAGCTTTGGCCCGTCGACGACACAGAACACCTATGTTCTGGCGCAGGCCTTTCGAAAGTTCATGCAGCCCGGTGATGCGATCATTGTGACCAATCAGGATCACGAGGCCAATACCGGTCCGTGGCGGCGGCTTGAAGATGAAGGCTTTGAGGTTCGCGAATGGAAAGTTGATCCGCAGACGGGCCACCTGAACATCGAAGATCTCAAAAAGATACTGGACGACAAAGTGCGTCTGCTGTGCTTTCCGCATTGTTCGAATGTGGTGGGTGAAATCAATCCGGTGGCCGAGATCACCGCGCTGGCCCATGCGGCCGGGGCCTTTGTGTGCGTGGATGGGGTCAGCTATGCGCCCCATGGTTTTGCTGATGTGGGCGCATTGGGTGCGGATATCTATCTGTTTTCGGCCTATAAAACCTATGGACCGCATCAGGGCGTTATGGTGATCCGCCGCGCGCTGGGAGAAGCGCTGCCCAATCAGGCGCATTATTTCAACGGCGATGTGCTGTACAAACGCTTTACGCCAGCGGGGCCGGATCATGCACAGGTGGCGGCCTGTGCGGGCATGGCCGATTATATCGAGGCGCTGGCCAAGCATCACGGGATTGCGCCGATGCAGGTGCATGATGTGATGCGTGCCCATGAAATCAAACTGTTACAGCCCGTTCTTGATCATTTGAAAGACCGCAATGATCTGCGCTTGATCGGTCCCGCCACGGCTGAAACCCGCGCGCCTACTGTGGCGGTTTCGCTACGTGGCTCGGCATCAGAGGCGGCATCAAAGCTGGCTGAACATGGCATCATGTGTGGCGGTGGGGATTTCTATGCCAAGCGCGCCCTGACAGCATTAGGGGTGGATCTGGACAAAGGTGTGCTGCGCCTGTCGTTCACCCATTACACCACCGAGGAAGAGATCACCCAACTGCTTGGGGCGCTGGATCAGGTTTTGGGTTGATCCATCCGCAATGCGGGGTGGCAGCAACAGATTTGCTGGGTCTTGCGCTGCCATCTTGCGTCCAAAGCCGGGTCATGAAAGGTTTTGTTCACCATACTCAAGAGTGTTTCAGCATGCCCACTGCTTCTAAACTGGTCGCCGCTTTTTGCCTCTCGGTCACGGCTTTGATCGTGTCTGAAATGATCAAACAAAATATGCCCGAGGGCACGCAGTTTGGCATGTTCTCGGGGGTGAATGTGCTGGTCGGGCTGGTTGTTGGCTGGGTAACGGTAGGAAGTCGTGCGGGCCGTGGGTTCGCGGCGGCGGTCACCACAGGCCTGACCGGGGCTGTGGCTTTGGTGTTTTGGTGCCTGTTTGTGCATGCCTGTTATGAGATGACAGAACAGGCGATGCGGGGGCTGTATAAATCTTTCTTTGATGCGGTGCAGGGTATCTTTGAACTGATGCTGGAATTCAGTCACGAGTTGCTGGACAAAGACATCGCGATTGTGCTGCTGCTGGGGGGATTTCTGTCTGGCTTTGTGGCTGATTTTGTTTCCAAACGGTGGAGCTGACCCCTGTCTGATCTATTCTTTTATGGCACGTTGCGACACGTGCCGCTGCTTGAACATGTGCTGGGGCGCAGCGATGTGGATCTTTGCGAGGCGCAGCTTACCGACTATCAGGTGTTTGGGGTAAAAGATCAGCCTTTTCCGATCCTTATACCGCATTCCTCAAGTGTTGCATCAGGTGTTTTGGCCGCGAATCTAACGCAGGAGGATCTGGATCGTCTGGCCTTTTACGAAGGTGGTTTTGGCTATTCACTGGTTGAGATCACCGTCAGCACACCTGACGGCCCAAGACCCGCGCAGGTGTTTTTGCCTCCCGCTGATATGTGGGTGCCTTCTGGCCTTTGGGATCTGGATCAATGGGTGCAGGACTGGGGGCGGGTATCGCTGTTTGCGGCGCGCGAAATGATGGTGCGCTATGGCCAGATGTCTGCTGAGCAGGCGCAGACAATGCTGCCCTTTTTCCGAGGCCGGGGCTGGGCGCGTGAACTGGCGGCGCAGCCGGGGCCGCAGACCCTGCGCTCAGCGCGGCAGGCACATGAGGTGGAGATCACCCCCGATGATCGCCCGTCATTTCATGGGTTCTTTAACCTTGAGACTTTCACCCTGCGCTATCCGCATTTTGATGGCAGCATGAGCAAATCGCTGCCGCGCGAATGCTTTATCTCTTTTGATGTGGCGCTGGTGCTGCCCTATGATCCGGTGCTGGACAAGGTGCTTTTGATCGAACAGCTGCGCTATGGACCGATCCTGCGCGGTGATCCGGCGCCCTGGGTGTTGGAACCGGTGGCCGGGCTGGTGGATCTGGGGGAAACCCCGCTAGAAGCGGCGCATCGCGAAACCGCCGAAGAGGCCGGGCTAGAGGTGCTGGATATGATCCCGGTGCCCGCAGGCTATGCGTCGCCCGGGTATTCAACCGAATATTATCATTGTTTTATTGGGCTTTGTGATCTGTCCGGGCGCGATCAGGAACTAGGCGGGCTGGATGCGGAAAACGAAGATATCCGCAATCACACCATCCCCTTTGAGCAGGCGATGCAGCTGCTGGACAGCGGCGAAATCACCACTGCGCCTCTCGCGATGTTGATCTATGCGCTTGCAGCAAAGCGCGATCAGTTGCGCGGCGGTTCTTGAAGTCGCGTAAAGGCTTGCCTACACCAGTAGGAACAGGTTTTTGAAAGGACGCGTGACATGCGCATTGCACAGGATTTGGCTCAGGCCGTTGGCAATACCCCTCTGATCCGGCTGAAAAAGGCGTCCGAGATCACCGGGTGTGATATTTACGGCAAGGCCGAGTTCATGAATCCGGGCCAGTCGGGCAAGGACCGCGCCGCTTTGTTCATCATTCAGGATGCGATTGAAAAGGGGCTGCTGAAACCCGGTGGCACCATTGTCGAAGGCACCGCAGGCAACACCGGGATCGGTCTTGCGCTGGTGGGGGCATCGCTGGGGTTCAAGACGGTGATTGTCATTCCTGAAACTCAAAGTCAGGAAAAGAAAGACATGCTGCGTCTTGCGGGCGCGGAACTGGTGCAGGTGCCCGCAGCCCCCTATGCCAACCCAAATAATTACGTGCGCTATTCCGGGCGTCTGGCGGCAGAGCTGGCAAAGACAGAGCCCAATGGCGCAATCTGGGCCAATCAGTTTGACAATATCGCCAACCGTCAGGCGCATATCGAAACCACCGGCCCGGAAATCTGGGAACAGACTGGCGGCAAGGTCGATGGCTTTATCTGTGCCGTTGGGTCTGGCGGGACACTGGCCGGGGTGGGCATGGCGTTGCAGCCAAATGGCGTCAAAGTCGGGCTGGCCGATCCTGAGGGTGCGGGGCTTTATAAGATCTACACCGGCGAAGAAAACCCCGGCAATTCCATCACCGAGGGCATCGGGCAGGGGCGTATCACCGCCAATCTCGAAGGGTTCACCCCGGATTACACCTGCCGCATCCCCGATGCCGAAGCGCTGCCGGTGGTGTTTGACATTCTTGCCGATGAGGGGCTGTGCCTGGGCGGCTCTTCGGGTGTGAACGTGGCGGGCGCCATGCGCATGGCCAAGGAGATGGGGCCGGGCCATACCATCGTCACCATTTTGTGCGACTACGGCACCCGCTATCAGTCCAAACTGTTCAATCCGGATTTCTTGAAAGAAAAGTCTCTGCCCGTGCCTTCCTGGCTGACGCAGGCCCCTGCCTCCATTCCTGGCGTATTCGAGGACGTATGACCTATTTCATTCGCTGGGCATTTGCCCTTTGCTTGGCCCTGGCAGTCACTGCCGGGGCCTCTTTTGCTCAAGAGACCGACAGCCCCGATTACAAAGCCTGGGCTGAACGCGCCACCCGCGCCGAAGCCAGCCTGGCCGAAGGGGGCGGGTCTGACACCACGTTGAATGCGCTGCGTTCGCAGATTGGCGACTGGCGGGATAAGTTTCAGCAGGCGCAGGAAAGCAATGCGCAGCGGATCGAAACGCTGACATCGCAGCTTGAGGCGCTTGGCCCCGCCCCGGAAGAGGGCGAAACCGAATCCGAAGAAGTCGCAGTTCGTCGGACGGAACTGAACGAGGCGATCACCGCACTGCAAGGCCCGCTTAGCCTAGCGGAAGAGGCACGCACCCGTGCCAATAACATCATCGTCGAAATTGACCGTATCCTGACCAACCGCGCGCAGCCCGACTATCAGATCTGGGAAACCATCGCTGCCGAGGCAGAGGTGCGCCTGCAAAACGGCCGTGCCTCTGATGAGGTGTTGGAAGATCTGCGGTTGGAAATCAGCAAATGGCGCGAAGAATTCCTGAGTGCGCAGGATCTCAATGCAACGCGTATCAAAACCCTGGAATCGCAGATTGCCGCCCTTGGGCCACTGCCCGAAGACGGGGCGCAGGAACCGGCGGATCTGGCGCAGCGCCGCGAAGCGCTCAGCGAACAGCTGTCGCGCCTGCAGGCCCCGGCGCGTCGCGCGGATGAAGCCTATACGCGTGCGGATGGCATTATCGGCGAAATCGACACGGTGATCCGCGAACGGCAGACGAATGAGTTGCTTGGGCTGAGCGGCTCGCCTTTGAACCCGACCTATTGGTCTGATGCCTTTGCATCGTTGCGAAAATCTATTCGGGCCATTGGGCATGAATTGCAGGTGACCTATGGCAGCGAAGTGCGCCGCGATACCGCCCAGCAGAACCTGCCGTTCTCGCTATTGCTGCTGGCCATTGGCGGGCTGCTGTTTGTCAAAGGGCGTTCCTGGATTCAGATGGGGGTGCACCGGATTGTGGACCGCGCCAAGGGACGGCCTTCGGCACAGATCTGGCGGCTTGTGTTTTCCTTTGGCCAGGTGGTTCTGCCGACGCTAGGGGTGACAGCGATCAGCATTGCGGCGCTCAGCACCGAACTGGCCGATACCCGCTGGGAACTGATCCTGATCAGCCTGCCGATCTGGACGGCGATCATTCTGGGCGTACGCTGGCTGGCGGATCAGTGCTTCCATGAAAATGATGAGTTCGCCATTCTGAAACTGCCGCCACAAGAGCGGCTCAAGGCGCGCCGCTATGCGGTGTTGCTGGCACTGATCCTGATGCTGCGGTCGATGCTGGATGTGTTTGCTGGTCTGGACAAATACACCCCTGAAACGCTGGCGGTGCTGAACTTCCCGCTGCTGGTGCTTGCGGCGCTGGCACTGTTTCGCATGGGGCGTCTGCGCAATGTGGACACCGACGAAGAGGGTAATCTGCCCGAAGATGCGGGCAGCTTCCGCCTGACGCTTGCGCGTCTGGTTGGGCGCGCCTTGATCCTGCTGAGCGTGGCAGGGCCGATCATGGCGGCCATTGGCTATGACCGCCTTGGCAATGCGATGATCTATCCGCCGATCAATACCCTGATCTTGATCGCTTTTGTACTGGTCATGCAGCGCCTTCTGACCTTCCTCTACATGACCCTGGCCGGGGAAAAGGCCAGCGAACAGGACAGCCTGATGCCGGTTCTGGGGGGGCTGGTGCTGTCGCTGGCAGCGATGCCCGTTCTGGCGCTGATCTGGGGCGCGCGCGTCGCGGATCTGACCGAGGTCTGGGCACGTTTCCGCGAAGGCTTCCAGCTGGGGGACACCCGGATTTCTCCGACAGATTTCCTGCTGGTGCTGATCGTGTTTATCGCGGGCTATATGCTGACACGCATGACACAGGGCGCGTTGCGTAGCACCGTCTTGCCGAAAACACGGCTGGATCACGGCGCGCAAAATGCGGTGGTGTCCGGGGTGGGCTATATCGGGATCTTTCTGGCCGCTGTGATTGCGATCACCACCGGCGGGCTTGATCTGTCGTCTGTGGCGATTGTGGCTGGTGCCCTTTCAGTTGGGATTGGTTTTGGCCTGCAAAACATCGTGTCGAACTTTGTTTCGGGGATCATCCTTCTGATCGAACGTCCGATTTCGGAAGGCGACTGGATCGAGGTCAATGGCACCCATGGCACGGTCAAGGATATCTCGGTGCGGTCTACGCGGGTTGAAACCTTTGACCGTTTCGATGTGATTATCCCCAACTCGGATCTCGTGTCGGGGACGGTATCGAACTATACCAAGGGCAATGTGCTGGGCCGTCTGATCGTGTCAGTTGGCGTGGCCTATGGCACCGATACCCGCAAAGTCGAAAAGATTTTGCTGAACATCGCGCGCCAGCATCCTTTGGTGCTGATGAACCCGGCGCCCTATGTGTATTTCCGCGGCTTTGGGGCCGATTCAATGGACTTCGAAATTCGGGCGATCCTCAGCGACGTGAACAACTCGCTCGGGGTCCGCACCGAGATGAACCATCAGATCGTGGAACGCTTTGCCGAGGAAGGTATCGAAATCCCATTTGCCCAGCGGGACATCTGGCTGCGCAACCCCGAAGCCCTGCCAGAGATCATGGAAGGCGCAAGAGGTGGGCAGGGCATGCGCAGCGCGCAGACCGCCGCGGGCCGCAGCGAAGACATCGACGGAGGAGACGTATGACCCAAACCCTGTATCGTGAAGATGCCTATCAGCGCGAAGCGCAGGGGCAGGTTCTGGGGTTCACCGACGAGGGCGGCGTGATTGTCACGCCGTCTTTGTTTTATCCCACCGGCGGCGGCCAGCCCGGCGACAGTGGCTGGCTGGAATGGGATGGCAAACGCCTGGCCATCGCCACAGCCGTCAAAGGCGAAGATGGGCTTTCGGTGCTGGTGCCCGCCGAACCCGAAGCCCTGCCCCCCAAAGGGGCCTTTGTGACCCAGGTGCTGGATTGGGAACGCCGCCACAAACACATGCGCATCCACACGGCGTTGCATCTGCTGAGCGTGGTGATCCCACTGCCGGTGACCGGCGGGCAGATCGGCGCTGGCAAAGGGCGGCTGGATTTCCTGATGCCAGAACCGCCGCAAGACAAAGAGGCGCTGAACGCGGCACTGAATGCCCTGATCGAAGAGGATTTCGAAGTCACCGAACAGTGGATCACCGAAGCGCAACTGGATGCCAGCCCGGACCTGGTCAAGACCATGTCGGTACAGCCACCACGCGGGGCAGGGCAGATCCGTTTGGTCCGCATTGGCAGCGCCGCCAGACAGGTGGATCTGCAGCCTTGCGGCGGCACCCATGTGGCCCGCACCGGCGAAATCGGCCGCATTCAGATTGGAAAGATCGAAAACAAAGGCAAACAGAACCGCAGGGTCAATATTTCACTGGTGTGATGTTCCTCGATATCTGAAATTCGGCGGCCTGTCAGAGGGATAGGCCGCTGCTGTTTATACCTCTGGCTGATGTCTTACTGTGCTGATCTGCGCGATGACAGAAAAATGACGAAGTCAGAGATTTTTTGCATTTTCGCTCTTGCGCCCCCCCGGTGCCTTCGTTAAATCACCCCTCACGGCGGGTCGTTAGCTCAGTTGGTAGAGCGCTTCGTTTACACCGAAGATGTCGGGAGTTCGAGCCTCTCACGACCCACCATTACTTCCCAAGACACCTGAAACACCTGCCAAAGCCTTGAACGGCATAGATAATTGGGGTGTTCTAGCTCCTGTTTCGCGGCAGTATGAAATATGGTCCGCAAACACCAATTTCAGGACGGTTCTGCGTAGTGAGATATTGCCTCTTTCCCATAGTTTCCAAGGTTTTGAGAGGAAATTCAGGGAGAGTTCTAGCGAGGCGCAAAAGTCTCGCGTTGAAGGGGCGGGTTGGGCTTGGTTTTCCTGCAAAATGATCTTCTCTTTTTCGAGTGAATCGATCTTTTTCTCGTAGGCTTTGATTACCGTTGCATTGTCGGCTTCGACAATTCTGTCCAACAGGACATCGATCTGCTTCTGAGCATCGGCAATCTGTTTTTCGTAGGACTTTGCCTCCTGCGCCAATTGTTCGCCTCGGATGTCCCATGCTTTGCGGAACATGGCCTTGACCGTGGCAAATACGTTTGAGCTTGGCTCAAGCTGGTGAAGAACTTCCCCCACGTCACCTTCGAGCTTGTCGCGACGGATCGACTTGCCGTAGCTTTCGCAACCTTTCGTCTGACACAGATAGTAGGGATGGCGCTTTGTCTTTCCTTTTGACCAACAAGAACGGAGCGGTGCGCCACAGCCGTGGCATACCGCGAAGCCTCGCAGAGCAAAGTCCTCTCCGATGTTTTTGCGGGCAGGTGCAATTGCCCGTTGCTTTCTGCGCTCTTGGATGCGCCAGAAGGTCTCTGCCGAGACGATTGGTTCATGGTGCCCCTTGACCCTTGAGAGGCCCCAAGGTGCATAGCTGATCAAGCCGCAGTAAATCTCACGATCAAGAAGCCGAGTGACTTCCTGCTGTCGAACCAGACCATTTTTTCCTTTTGGGAATTCTGGTTGGGTGCTGAGGAAGTTGCGAATATCAACTTGGTTTTGAAACCGACCGCTAGCGTAGCCCTCTAAAGCCTCCTGCACGATGGAGGCTTTAGGTTCGTCCCGCACCAGCATTTTCCCGTGCTCGCGAAACTTGTCGTATCGATATCCGAAGGGGGCAGCGAAGGTGTAGTAGCCACTCTGCATCCGCGCCTTCATCTTTTGAGAGACCTGCCGCCCGTTCTGTTTACGCTCTAACGCGCCTTGAGCTGCCATGATGGTTTCGATGAACTCGCCCTCTGGCGTGTCCTCGAATTTGAAGTTCAGGCATTCGATAGTCGCACCACGTGCACGGAAGGCTTCTCGCAGGTCGAGGTGAAAGCGCGTATCGCGTGCAAAGCGCTTCAGGTCATCGAAGATAACCACGAAATCTTCATCTGGCTGCGCATCCAAATATGACAGAAGCGCCACCATGCCAGGTCTTTTCATGAAGTCGCCGCCGCCAGAAATAGTGTCGGGGAAGACCGCTGCGACCCGATACCCCTTGCTTACGGCGTATTCGCGGCAACGGCTTTCTTGAGATTGGAGGCCATGACCTTCCAACTCTTGCGACTTGGAAGAGACGCGACAGTAGATGATCGCGTTCGCTTGTTCGTTTTTGGTTGTTACTCCTGCCATTGGTCCTCCTCTGCGCGGGTCTGCGCCCATTCGTTGTTAAACAAGGATACCAAATCACTGGAATCCTGATCCAATGCTTCCTGATCTTCTCCACAGTTTTGCGTTGGGGATTTCAGATCATAGCCGAGATCTACAAACATCACGACAATCGACCAAAGGGATTCGACCAGCTCCTTTTGCTGATCCAGTGGCATATCGCTTGCCTCAAGCATGGCTGCGTAAACCTC
Source organism: Pelagimonas sp. (assembly GCA_025210455.1). Classification (GTDB taxonomy): domain Bacteria; phylum Pseudomonadota; class Alphaproteobacteria; order Rhodobacterales; family Rhodobacteraceae; genus JAOARQ01. The sequence continues at coordinate 1,680 of JAOARQ010000053.1, read as the reverse complement.
CCAGTCAACGGAGAGGCTGGGGCGTTTGGGCATATCAAATGGTTTGGGCGGACAGGTCATGCGCGCACTCCTTTCTTCAAATAGGTTTTTGGGAAAATGTCTTTCTCACGTCGCCTGTTTCGCACGACGCACAATGAGAACAAATATAGAACATATAACCACATTTCCCTTCGATCACGCAAGGAAAATCTCTAAATGATCCTATGCGCTTGACCTGTCCCTAGCATGGCAAGGCTGTGGCTATCTCGGGTGTTCAGGGGGTGAATACGGGTGTATGAGAAGGCATGCCATTTGATCCAAAGAATAAGGCCGACAAGGCAAAACTCTATCCTGTCCTCAAGGCTCTCGCTGATCTTGATCCTCGAAAAACACCTGAACTGATCATGGATGATGCTGTGGGGTATCCCGTTGCACGAGGTCAGGATTATGTGCGTAACATGAGAAGAGGGGATATAGCTGCCACATATGCAGCGCTGATCCATCAATGGCTTACAGAGCAGCACTTCGAGTTAGCACATCGCCTTGCTACTGATATTTTTCCAGAAACGCCAGAACAACGCTGGCAGATGATCCTAGATGAGCACGCTAGATCCGATAGCTTTAGGCTTGTTCTGGTTCCTCTGATAATGGGCATCCTTGAACGAGAAAGCCAGTTGAAGCCAGTCGACACGACCATACGGCTAGGCGAACGGTTTTGCTTTGAGCTGGATAGTGAGGCCGATGGCTATGCCATCGCGTTCCAAGCTGTGCGAGGCAAATGTCACAACATTCCGCTTGGTCCGAACGGCGAGGTCAGCGCACCAATCCAATCAGGCCAAAACAGATGGCCTAAGCGACCAGATGGGCAACTGGATCCGCTGACTGAAAACCACGATGAAGGCATGCATGAGTTTGTGCTGATCACTGCCCCAACTGATGACATCCCGACCTCCATTCAAAGTCTCAACGCATGGACTTCTGACAATCCAAACACCCTGCATCGCATCGCGGTTCAGATCGTGAAGTGACCACCCAAGATCGGTTTGAGGGCTTCATTGCAAGGCCATAGCTTAGCCCATTCCCGAGCACCTTGGGTTTTGAGATCAGCGTATCGCGAAGGATCACTCAGCTTGGCAATTTCTAAGTCCTTGAAGAAATCTTCAGGGCTACCAAGATCATCCGCGATAGACGCGGCACCCGCAGCCTGAGCCAACTGGATCGCATCAAAGAAACAAGGAATGGTCACTTCATGCGCGAATGCTTGTAGCTCATCTTCGACGGGGATGAGAGAGGCGTCCTGTTCGACTTGTGCTCGTACCAAGGGCATTTCGGCGACATGCCCTAATAGCTGGAAAATCCTCGTAGCAGCCTTTGGGTGAGTGTGGCCTTTCACACTGTCTTTTGCATCTTCGAGTTCAATCAGCATCATCATACCTGAGATTGCCAAAACCTTCTCACGGACCTCATGCCAAACATCAGTAGAATAAGCACCGAGTAACGTGTCTGTAGCTTCATGATCCGCCTGCATTTCGAGGCAATATGGAACAAGCTGGCGAAGTTCATTGAGCTACCCCCCGAAATTCGGACACTGACGTAAGCTACGATTTGTTGTCTGCTGATCTTCGACGTGAAGGAGATCAGAGATGTCGAAACGGAAGAACCATTCGCCTGAATTCAAGGCCAGAGTTGCACTCGAGGCCT
>JAOARQ010000052.1 GCA_025210455.1 Pelagimonas sp. | reverse complement strand
TTCGACACCTTCGCCAGTCGCAGTTTCGCCGTTCGATGGGCCGGACCATGAGATGAACTCTTCGACGCCTTCACCGGTCGCAGTTTCACCATTGGATGGAGCAGACCAGGAGATGAACTGTTCAACGCCTTCACCGGTTGCAGTTTCACCATTCGATGGACCAGACCAAGAAATGAACTGCTCGACACCTTCGCCTGTCGCAGTTTCACCATTTGATGGGCCGGACCAGGAGATGAACTCTTCAACACCTTCGCCGGTAGCTGTCTCGCCGTTCGATGGGCCAGACCAGGAAATGAACTGTTCGACAGCCTCACCACAGGCCATGTCACCATCGGCGGGACCCGACCATGAAATGAATTCTTCCACGCCTTCGCCAAGCAGTGCGCTTGTCTCAACTTTGGAAACGATTTCTTTAACAATTTTCTGTTTCAGTAGGGCTGACATCGTCTGTGCTCCGTGTTGGATGTTGCTATGCCACTGACGTTGCCCGCAAAAATGGTTTGCATAAAAGTTAATTCTTGTTAAGGTTGTTTATCAAAAGGTTTATGCACAAGTTAGCGCTCTCGCAAGCGGTTCGGAATCCGAAACAATGTGCTCTTTCCCCCAACAAAAAAAAAATGTGGAAAGGATTAAAATTTGCAGTTTTCCGCCGATTTGCAAAAAAGCAAAGCCCTTTGGGGCTAGAATCACCCTTGATTCAGCCCGGCGCAAAACACCAAATTGTCGGGCCCAAACCCCGGCCCTGGGGATACGCCTCTTGACCCCACGAACCAGACAATGTCTGGGTGGGAAAAAGCAGGAGGCTCCGAGATGAAAATCGCCACGTTCAACATCAACGGTATCAAGGCGCGCGTGAACGCGCTGAGCGACTGGCTCGACGAAGCGTCTCCTGACGTCGCACTGCTTCAAGAAATAAAGTCTGTTGACGAATCTTTCCCGGGCGAACTGTTCGAAGAGAAAGGCTATTATGTGGCGACCCATGGTCAGAAGGGCTTCAACGGTGTCGCCATTTTGTCCAAACACCCGCTGGAGGATGTCACAAAAGGCCTGCCCGGTGACGCTAATGACGATCAGGCAAGATGGATAGAAGCGACAGTTGTCGGAAAATCTGAGGCAGCCCGCCTGTGCTGCCTTTATCTGCCCAATGGCAATCCGGTGCCCGGGCCAAAGTATGATTACAAACTGTCCTGGATGGCCCGACTGCAGGCGCGGGCGCGCGATCTGCTGGAAATGGAAATGCCTGTGGTCATGGCTGGCGACTACAATGTGATCCCCCAGCCCGAAGATGCCGCCCGCCCGGCGCAATGGGCCGATGATGCCGCCATGCTGCCCCAGACACTGGCCGCCTACCGTGAGATTGTGAACCTTGGCTTTACGGATGCCTTCCGCGCACGCACGCCCGGGCCGGGCCACTACAGTTTCTGGGATTACCAGGCGGGCGCCTGGCAGAAAAACAACGGTATTCGCATTGATCACCTGCTGTTGTCAGCGCAGGCAGCGGATCTTCTGGTGGACTGCCAGATTGATAAAGATATCCGCGATCGCGAAAAACCTTCGGATCACGTGCCGGTCTGGATTGACCTTGCGCTTTAGGGTCTCTTGCACCCCCGCTCCAAGCACACTAATTTCTACATAAGACAACGTTTCAGGAGACAGCCATGCCAATGCAAGCGCACGAAATCGAAGACCTTCTGCGTGAAAGTTTTCCTGACGCGCAGATCACCGTATCGGGCGATGACGGGGTTCATATGGCCGCAATGGTCGTGGACGAAAGCTTTCGCGGCAAGAACCGTGTTCAGCAGCAACGCGCCGTATATGCCGCCCTGAAAGGAAAAATGGATGGGTCCAACGGGGATCTTCATGCATTAGCTTTGACCACCAAAGCACCGGAATAAATAGACAATTCCCCTTGATAGACGCGCTTGCAATAGGTGTATTTACCATACTGGTTTACCTACACCTTTTGCCTTATATCAAGGTCAATCGAAACCGGCGGAAGCGCCGAGAGGAAAAGACAGATGACTGACGCAAAATCGCAAATCGACGAAACCGTCAAAGCCAATGACGTTGTGCTGTTTATGAAGGGCACGAAATCCATGCCACAATGCGGGTTCTCTTCGCGTGTGGCTGGTGTGCTGAACTACATGGGCGTGGACTATGCCGACGTGAATGTGCTTGCCGACGAAGCCCTGCGTCAGGGCATCAAAGATTACTCGGACTGGCCAACCATTCCGCAGCTTTACGTCAAAGGTGAATTTGTAGGGGGCTGCGACATCATCACCGAAATGACCCTGTCAGGTGAGCTGGACACATTGTTCAACGACAACGGTGTTGGTTTTGACAAAGACGCCGCTGACAAGATCCGCGAAGCAAACGCATAAACCGCCAATCAATGGCAATGTAAAAGCGCCCCTTGGGGCGCTTTTCTGTTATGTCGCTGCTTTTTCTTCGACGCTATCGGCCAGGGATTCTGCCCGCGCCGCCATTTCCGCCAGCGCATCGGTCAGATCATTCGGGATCACCGGCACCTCGACCCGTTCTGGTTCGCGATTGCGCAGGGCCTCAATTTCGGCCTGTAACGCATGGATCTGGTTTTCGCTTTCCCGCAGCCGTTCTTCCAAACCGGCCGTCTTATCCGCCAGCATCAGGCCAGACATAAGCAGCAGCCGGGTTTCCGGCATACGCCCAATCTGAGACACAAGTACCTGCGCCTCCGCATCCAGCAGACTGGCGGCAGACAGCAGAAACTGCTGTTCACCCTCTTGGCAGGCCACTTCAAACAACCGGCCACCAATGTTGATTTCCACTTCGATGTTCGACATCAGCCCGCCTCCTCAACCTGATCTTGTGGCTCTGACAGCAGCGGTTCCAACGCGGCCAGAACAGCCCGCCCTTCAGCAGATTCAGACGCGCGGACCGCCCGCAGGCTTTCAAGTTCGGTCAGCATCGCCTTGTTGATCAGATGCGGATCGCCGACCCCTTGGGCATTCGCCTCGCGCAGGGCGCGATTGCTGTCTTCCAGTTCGGCAATCGTTTTGCGCAGTTTATAAAGTTCACTGTCCAGTCCTGCCATATCCGGCGCGGTGGCTGGCCCAGCTTCTGGGGCTGCATCGCTTTCCAGTTCGCGCACACGCTCAGCCAGAACGCGGTGACGTTCTTCCAATTGCGCATTGGCCATCTTTTCGTCTTCCAATGCCTCACGCAGCGCAGAAAGTTCCGCACTGCTTTCACCGGGCGCTGGCTGCGCCGTTGCGATCCCACCAATCCCCGGATCCGGCGAGAAGGGATCATTGCTTTCGGTTGCGGGTTCGGCGGCAGCGGGCTGCGCTGCCTCGTCATCTGACATCTTGGCGCGCAGCTCTGTCAGGGCAGCATTGGCGGCGGCAGCAGCCTTCACCGCGGCTGCCTTTTCTGCTTCGGCTGTGGCGACAGCGGCTTTTAGTTTTGCCTCGGCCTCAGCTTCTGCAGCCAGACGCGCCTGTTCCGCCGCCTGTTCACGGGCCAGATCCACGGCCTGTTCATGTTCAGTTTTTGCAAGTTCAAGCGCATCGCGGGTTTCCACCGCCTCTGCCTGAGCGCGTGCAAGCTGTTCTTCCAGCTCGGCGGTGTCGCCGCCACCTGCGCCCAGCTGATCAGCGCCCTGGGCGATCCTGTCTAGTGCCCGGGATATGCGCCCCTGAAGATCCTCAATCTGGGTCATTCTGCCCCCTTTGCCTGTCTCAACCCGCCTTATCAAACGAATCGCACTATTGTCGTTGGATAAAGTTTACCAAGTGCAAAGAAAAAATGCGCCCCCTTATGTTCCAATGCCTTAGAGCCCGGCATTGAAGCGCTGAGTAAGCTTGTCGAAACGCACCGCTTGCACAATCGTCAAACACTGGTATTGAGCGCTAAACCCCATAGTCTAAAGGATCGACCTTCGTGGATATCCAAGAGCTTCGCACCGCCAATCCTGACCACTGGATGCGCGCCACCGCCATCCGTGCCCTCGCGCTGGACGCTGTCGCCAATGCGAATTCCGGACATTCTGGCATGCCCATCGGCATGGCCGATGTGGCCACTGTTTTGTTCTCGAAACATATGAAATTCGACGCGAAAAACCCGCAATGGCATGACCGTGACCGGTTCATTCTGTCGGCGGGTCATGGCTCGATGCTGATCTATTCGCTGCTCTATCTTCTGGGCGACCCCGAAGTGACGCTGGACGAAGTCAAGAACTTCCGCCAGTGGGGCGCGAAAACCGCCGGTCACCCGGAAAACTTCCTGCTGCAAGCGGTTGAAACCACCACTGGCCCGCTGGGTCAGGGTATTTCGAATTCGGTCGGCTTTGCCATGGCCGAAGAAATGCTGCGTGCGCGTTTTGGCAAAAAGCTGGTTGATCACCACACCTATGTCATCGCCGGTGATGGCTGCCTGATGGAAGGTGTCAGCCAGGAAGCCATCGCTCTGGCTGGCCGCTATGGTCTGGGCAAGCTGATTGTCTTCTGGGACAACAACGATATCACCATTGACGGCAAGGTGTCGCTGTCGTGTAAAACTGATCAGGTTCAACGCTTTAAGGCGTCAGGCTGGCATGTTCAGGAAATCGACGGCCACGATCCCGAAGCCATCGATGCGGCCATCGTTGCAGCGAAAAAATCCAAGAAACCGTCGATGATCGCCTGTAAATCGCATATCGCGATCGGCCACGCGGCGCAGGATACCTCAAAGGGTCACGGCGCTTTGACAAATGCTGACCAGAACGTTGCCGCCAAAGAGGCATGGGGCTGGACTTCCGAGGCCTTTGACATCCCTGCTGAGATCAAAAGCTGGTGGGAAGAGGCAGGCGCACGCGGTGCCGCTGATCGCGCTGAGTGGGAAGCACGCCTGGCAGAGCACAGCGAAAGCCGTCAGAAAGAATTCGCCCGTGTGATGAATGGTGATGCGCCGAAAAAGCTTTCGGCCACCATCAAAAACCTGAAAAAGCAGCTCTCGGAAGAGCAGCCCAAGCTGGCCACCCGCGCCGCTTCGGAAACCGCGCTGAAGGTGATCAACCCGATTATGCCGGAAACCGTGGGTGGGTCTGCGGATCTGACCGGATCAAACAACACCAAGACGGAAGATCTGGGTGCCTTTGATCTGGACAACCGCAAAGGTCGCTATGTCTATTGGGGCATCCGTGAACACGGTATGGCCGCAGCGATGAATGGCATGGCGCTGCACGGCGGTCTGCGCCCCTATGGCGGCACTTTCATGGCCTTCACCGATTATGCGCGCCCTTCCATGCGTTTGTCGGCGCTTATGAAAGTGCCAACAGTCTATGTGATGACCCATGATTCAATCGGTCTGGGCGAAGACGGCCCGACCCACCAGCCGGTGGAACATGTGGCTATCTCGCGCGCGACTCCGAACACGCTGGTGTTCCGTCCCGCCGATGCGGTTGAAACCGCCGAAGCCTGGGAAATCGCGCTGAACCAGAAAGACACCCCATCGGTTCTGTCGCTGACCCGTCAGGGTGTGCCAACAGTCCGTACCGAGCATAAGAACTCGAACCTGTCCGAAAAAGGCGCTTATGTTCTGGCGGAAGCCACAGCCAAGCGTATGGCGATCCTGATCGCAACCGGATCCGAGGTATCGATTGCTCTGAAAGCGCGCGAGGCGCTGGAAGAGCTGGGTATCGGAACCCGTGTAGTTTCAATGCCTTGCATGGAGCTGTTTGCCGCTCAGGATGAAGCCTATCGTCGTAAGATCCTGCCTCCGGGTCCGGTGCGCGTGGCTGTTGAAGCCGGCATCCAGATGGGCTGGGATCGCTGGTTGACCGGTGAGCGCGGCAAATCCAACAAAGCTGGCTTTGTGGGCATGAACAGCTTTGGGGCTTCTGCACCGGCTGGCGAGCTCTACGAAAAATTCGGCATCACTGCCGAAGCCGTGGTCGAGAAGGTCAAAGAGCTTCTGTAAGCCATTGGCAATCAAAGAAAGAGGCGTCCGATTGGGCGCCTCTTTTGCGTTGTATCCAGCCGAGAATGCGGGGCCTCCTGCGGGAGTTTACCTGGCAAAATAAAAGGGTTCAGAGCCTTTCCAAAACCGCACGCGCTGCGCGCAGACCGGGGGCTTCACCATCTTTGCCCAACCGGTCCATGGTCAGGCGCATTGCATCCTGTTGCGCCGTAGGGTTCTGCAACACCTGCAATACCGCCTCAGAGATCGGCTGTGGCTGACAATCTTTTCCAATGAATTCAGGAATGCTGCGGGTTTCCGACACAAGATTAACCAGCGTAACCGTATCAGTCAGCAGCATACGGCCGATCAACTGACGAGAAATCCAGCTCATGTCATAGGCGATCACCATGGGCGTATCGCTGGCGGCAAGTTCCAAAGAAACCGTACCCGACGCCGCGATGGCAACATCGGCAGCACGGAATGCCGCCCGTTTTTCAGCGCCTTGCGGGTCATCTTTGGGATCAATGATCAACGGTTTGACCTGCCAGCTGCCCAGCTCCTGCTGAACCAGTGTTGCGACCGAGGAGGCCAGAGGCATCACAAGCTGCAACTCTGGATCTTTGGCATGAATCTGCTCTGCCACCTCTTTGAAAACAGGCAACAATCGCGAAATTTCTGACCGGCGCGACCCCGGCAGCATCAAAGCCAACGGGCCCGTGATGTCATGACGCGCGCGAAATTCCTGCGCCTCTTTTTCACTGGCTTGCGGGTCTGTCACCACCGGATGCCCGACAAAGTCACACTCCATCCCGGCGGCCTGCATATAGGGGGGCTCAAACGGTAAAAGCGCCAGCACATGGTCCACATGCGCGGCCATCTTTTCCGCGCGCTTTGGACGCCAGGCCCAGACCGTGGGCGCCACGTAATGCACCACACGGATATCAGATTGCGCCTTGACCAATTTCGCCACCCGCAGCGAAAATTCGGGCAGATCAATGGTGATCAACACATCCGGTTTATCAGCGATAATCTCTTGAGCGGTCTGGTGAATACGTGCCTTCAGGTTCTTGTATTCCTTGAGAATTTCGGCAATCCCCATGATCGAGATTTCTTCCATGGGAAACAGACTGTTCAGCCCTTCGGCCATCATGCGATCGCCGCCGATACCGCGGAACCGCACGTCGGGTTTCAGTGTCTTCAGCCCCTGCATCAAAGCCGCACCCAGTTTGTCGCCGGAAGGCTCGCCTGCCAGAATAAAAACCCGCATCAGTCTTTCCTTTCGCGCACCCAAAGGAACATGCCCTCGGCATTCAGGCGGCGCAGCACATGCGGCAAATCCAGAACCATCACGCCCCCATGTTCAATCACAATGCCCTTCAGCCCCAGCTGCGCCGCCTGCTCGACGGTTTTCACACCAATGACCGGCATATCCACACGCAGATCCTGACCGGGCTTTGGAGCTTTGTACAAAATTGCGGATTGCGCATCAGAGGGGGCGAGCGCCGACAGCATGGCATCGGTGCCAGCCGTGCCTTCGCGGATCAGGATCTGATCACCGCGTAGCAAACAGGATTGCCCCAGATCCTCTTGCCCCTGTAACGCGCTCACACGATCCCCTAGTGCTGCTTCTTCCACCACACCCTCGGGTAGGTCAGCGTTGGTCAGAACGCCAGACGGCGGCAGCAGCCTAGGTGCAATTTCATGTGCGCCAACGACAGAAATCCCATGACTTTCAAACAGGTGGATCACCAACCGAAGGGCGGAATCTTCGCCGCCTTTCAATACTTTAAGGATCTTTGGCACCAGCAGCGCCGTGCGCCAATCCAAATGGCGCACTTCAAAACGCGGGCGATCCTGCCCACCGCACATGCAAATCTGAGAAATGCCTTTGCGTCGCAGATCACGCAGCACCCCGCCCAGTTGCTCAATCCGGAAAATATGATCCGGATCAAGCGCTTCTGGCGGGCTTTGCTGCATGGCAAGAATGTAGGGGCGCGGCTGCGCCGCTTGGGCAACCGCCACAGGCAGGGCACCACGCCCGGCAATCAGGGCCAATCCCACGGATCAGCCCGGTGTCAGGAACGAACGCCCACTATCGCCAAGAATAAACTCAACGATCTCGGACACATAGGCGCTTTCGGTTTCATCACCCAGACGACGCGCGCGATCCTGGAACGCCCCATCACCCTGCGCCAGCATCTGAAAGGCGGCCCGCAGCGCTGTGATGTCAGAGCGTGTAACGCCGCGACGCTTGAGACCAACAAGATTAAGCCCGTCCAGCTTGCCGCGTGGGGCCTGAACCAGACCGTAAGGGATCACATCATTGGTCACCATGGTGACTGCACCGATGATCGCCCCCTTACCGATGCGCACCCATTGGTGCACCCCGGACAAACCACCAACAATCACATCATCTTCGATGACACAATGTCCTGCGATTGCGCAGTTGTTCACCAGGATGACATTGTTGCCAATGATCGCATCATGGGCCACATGGCAACCCGCCATGAACAACCCATCATCCCCGACTCGGGTTTCACCGCCACCGCCATCGGTGCCGCTATTCATGGTGACATGTTCACGAATTCTGTTGCGTTTTCCGATCACAAGCCGGGTTTTTTCGCCTTTGAACTTAAGATCCTGCGGGATCTCACCGATTACGGCGAAGGGAAAAACCATCGTCTCTTCGCCGATTTCAGTGCGCCCCGTCACAACCACATGCGATTTCAGCACCACGCGGTCGTGCAGCACAACATCAGGTCCGATGTGGCAGAACGGGCCGATCTCACAGCCGTCACCAATGCGCGCCCCCTCTTCGATGACGGCACTGGGATGGATCAGCGCGCCGCTCACGCGGGCAAATCCATCATGGCGGTAAATTCACATTCGGCAGCCATTTCACCATCGACCTCGGCAACGCCACTGAATTTCCAGACTTTTCCGCCGGGCTTGCCCCGCACGGTTGTCAGGTTCATGCGCAGCTGATCCCCCGGCACAACCTTGCGACGGAACTTACACTTGTCGATCGACATGAAGTAAACTTTCATCTCTTTATCAGCCATATCCAGCGCTGTGCCCACCATAACAGCGGCGGTTTGCGCCATCGCTTCGACGATGGTCACACCGGGCATGATCGGCAGGCCAGGGAAATGCCCCTGAAAATGCGGCTCATTCATGGTGACATTCTTGATGCCCACCCCCGACTGATAGCCATTGATCTCTTCGACACGGTCAACCAGCAGGAAAGGATAGCGATGGGGAATAATCCGTTGGATCAACTGGATATCCGCACAGAGAAGCGTGTCACTCATGGTTTGACCTTTTTGTTTCTTTTGCCTGTCCCTAGCAATCAGCGCCATTCGGGGCAAGTCTGGATCAGTTTTGATCTGCACCTGTTGTGTCGGTGCCCGCAGGCGTCTGCGTCACATTTGCATTGATCAGCGCGATGGCCTGATCCGTTACATCCACCGCACCATCCATCACAATCACAAAGCGCCGGTCCAGAACCATTTTGGCGCCCTGATCTTTCATCAATTGCTCCATCAAAGGATAGACCATCTGAAGGAACTGCCGAGGCGCATTATCGCGGCGGCTGGTAAATGAGCGCTCTTTGGCGTCCTGCGCTGCACGCAATGTCTGAACTTTCTGGTCGAACGCATTGGCAAGCGGCTGAAAACTCTGTGCATCCATCTCTAGGCGGCGAAGCGTCAGTGCCTGCTCTTCCTCAATCAGTTCAGCTTCGATTTTTCTGTTCTCGGCCGCAATCGCATCACCTTCAGCAACAAAGCTTTCCAGAATACGCTGCCCAAGAATGCTTTCGTTGAAGCTGCGATTGAAGTCGACAATCAAAACTTCGGGGGCCTGTTCTTGCGCAGTTTCCGGCGCTGTAACAGCGGGTTGCGAGGCATCTTGCGACATAGCCGGGGAAACGAGCCCCCCGGCCATTACAAGCGAAAGCAGAAACCCAAAGTGCTGCACTGGATTAGAACTCGGTGCTGATAGACAGGTTGAAGTTCATGGTCTTATCGTTGGCACGCTTTCTGACTGGCTCTGAGAAGTTCAGACGCAGCGGGCCAAGCACACTATCCCAGAACAGCGAGACGCCAACCGCGTGACGGGCATCAAAGCCTTTCGACACGATAGTCCCGGTCGCAGCGCTGCTATCGCTGATCCCCCAGACCGAACCGATGTCATAAAACACACCACCGCGGATGCCATATTCTTCAGGCAGGCCCAGTGGGAACTCCGCTTCGAACTTCGCCACGGCATAGAATTCCCCCCCAAGGGCGTCATTTACACCGTTGCCGATCTCACGCGGACCGATCCCACCAAATTCAAAGCCACGGAACTGGTTTGGCCCCAGCAGGAAGCGGTCTGAAATCCGGCCAGCACCTTTCGAGAAGGACAGCGCGCCCCCTTCGATTCCAGCACGCAGGGTAACTTCTTCGTTCAGGACCTGCGTCTGAGCCACGGCCTTGGCAAAGGTTTTCACAAACTGACGTTTGCCGCCAATCCCAGTGAAATCCTGCCCAAACTCAAGCAGAACGCCCGCCTTTGGGTTCAACCCTGTACGGCGCGTATCATAGCTATAGGTATAGCCGATCGAATTGTCGAAGAACTGCCCAAGATTTGCCTCAGAGGTGATCACGCCGCCCAGAGTGTTGTTATTGTTCAGTTTCAACTCCGAAAAGTTGGTCGCATATCGCACTTGCAAGCGACCGTTTTCCGAAACCGGAAAGCTCAGATAGGGGCGGAATTCACCTGTGTTCAGGTTATACGATGACGACAAGCTTTTGGATTCATTGTAATCCACAAGGAAGCCAAAGGCGACATCACGTCCCAGGAAAGACGGTTCTACAAAACCAAAGGAATACTTGCGGTTATCCGATGAGGTGCTGACAGTGGCGTTCAACGCCTGACCACGCCCAAGGAAGTTCCGTTCGGAAAATGAAAGTGCAGCGCCAAAACCATCAGCAGTCGAATAGGTGCCGCCAACGCTGATTGACCCTGTGGGCTTTTCTTCCACTTCGACATCAACGATCACTTGCTGCGGGGTAGACCCTTCACGCGCATCAACATCTGTGGCCCCAAAGAACCCCAGCGCACGGATCCGTTCCGCACTTTGGCGGATCGCACGCGGGTTAAAGGGATCGCCTTCCACCACATCAAACTGACGGCGGATCACGCGGTCAACCGTGGTCGAGTTGCCTTCAATGTCAATACGCTCAATGAAGATGCGCGGGCCACGGGTCAGCACAAAGTTCACGTCCAGTGTCAGATCCCGGTCATTTCGTGAAACCTGCGGATCAATGCGGACAAAGCTCAGCCCCTGCTGAACCGCCAAACGCTCCATGCGCGCGATTTCATATTCGATCCGCGCCGGCGAATAGGTCACACCTTCGCGCAGCTTCAGTTTGCTGCGGAACAGATCGACATCAACTTCAGGCAGGTCGCTTTCTACGGTGACCGCACCAACAGAAAACTGCTGGCCCTCTTCGACGTTGAAGCTGATAAAATACCCGTCACGCTCTTGCGACAGTTCCGCGTTCACGCCGGTGATCCGGAAATCAACATAGCCACGTGCAGAATAAAAATCGCGCAGCAGCTGTTTATCGAATTCGATACGATCTTCGATGAAGGTATCTTTCTTGATCAATGCGCGCAGCAGACCCGCCTGTTTGGTTTCAACCACACGGCGCAGACGGTTGTCTGAATAGACCGAGTTGCCGGTAAAGCCGATGCGCTCGATTTCCGACACGCCGCCTTCGAAGATTTCAAACACCAGATCGACACGGTTGTCGCTACGGCGGATCACCTTGGGCGCGACGCGTGCAGCCAGACGGCCCTGCTGGCGATAGGCCTCGGAAATGCGCTGAGCATCTGCTTCGGCCACACGCGGGCTGAACACACGGCGCGACTGCGATTGCACGATGCCGGACAGATCGTCGTCTTTGATGCGCTTATTGCCTTCAAAGGCGATCTTGTTGACGGTCGGGTATTCTTTGACCTTGATCACCAGACGCGATCCCTGAGGGATGATTTCGACGGTCTCGAAAAGGCCGGATCCAAGCAGTCTCTGGTAGGCGTCGTTCAGTTCACCACCGGACACCGACTGCCCTCGCGGGATGGCAAGATAGGCCAGAATGGTCTCACCTTCGACACGCTTGTTGCCTTCGATTGAGACCGTGGAAAAACTATAGCTCTGCGCTGAAGCAACACTAGGTATGGTGGCAGTCCCTACCCCGGCCGCGACAGCTATGGCCAATGCAACACTTTGTGCCGTTTTTCTCAAACTATGCTTTTTTGTATTTTTCTGCGCACAACGCGCGGAAATGACATGTGCCATTTTCGCTTCCTAATTCGACATCCCTAAGGATGCTGACTAGCCGGAATGCGGGAGCTTGTCAAAAGACAGTCTTAAGGAAACCTAAAGACTGTCTCTAATAGGCAAATTACTGCACGAAAGGCACCACATAAGCCGCCATAAACATGGCTGCCGCGATGGCCGCCGGAAAAAACAGGCGGTCCCAGTTCAGGGCCAGCAAGAACGACATGCTGCGGTAGCTCGTATTCAGGGTCTGCATGGAATCGGTCCTCTCGTCTCTCTCCTCCCTTTATGCCTGTGAAATTGGGCCGAATTGGGGCCGAGGCGAGGTTACGAAAAGGTTAATTGTTTCCTCAGCAGGTCAAATCGTTGGTCAGGCCAAAGATCATCAACCCCAGCACAACAACCAAGCCAATCATTGTCAGGAAGCGCAGAACTTTCTCATGTGGTGGGCGGCCAGTGATTGCTTCGTAGGAATAGAACATCAGGTGCCCCCCATCGAGAACGGGAATCGGCAACAGGTTCAGCAGCCCGATCCCAACCGAAAGCGAGGCAATCAGCCCGATAAAGTTCACCGCCCCCGTCGAGGCCACCGAGCCAGACACCTTGGCGATTCCAATCGCGCCATTCATGTTGCAGCGGCTGATTTCCCCCGCCACGATGTGCCACAGGGCCGACAGCAGCGTTTTCGTCATCACACCGATCTGCGCCACGGCGTTGTTCATGGCTTCAAAGAAACCGGGGGTCTGCGTGGCTGGCTCAAACAAGATGCCACCATAGATCCCGATGCGATAAACTGTTTTAAAGCCCCCTTCGGGCTGCGGTTCATCCATGCGGCGCGGCGTCAGGCTCAGATCAAGTACCTCACCTGCGCGCCAGACTTTTAACGCAACGGCTGTGCCTTCCGCCGCTTCAACGCGGGATTTTAGCTGATCAAAGGCAACGATTTCTTGCCCATCCACAGCAACGATCACATCACCTGCAACAAAGCCCGCCTCTTCCGCTGCAGACAACGGCGCAATGCCTTTCACAACGGGCGGGTAAACATAGGGGCCCGTGACCAGCTGCTCATCCCCATCGCGCAGAACTTTATACGTCAGGCTGGGGACAACCGGCAGGTTGCTCAGAAATGTCTCATAGGCCAATGGATCAGAAAGCGACGGCATGGGCGTGCCTTCGATTTCCAGAATTTCATCACCCACCTGCAAGCCCTGTTCGGTTGGCATGGTGTAGAGGCTGCCAACACTCAGCGGTTCAGAAATCACACCTTTGTACAGCGCAAGCCCGGTGAAAATCACAAAGGCCAGAATAAAGTTAAACGCGGGCCCCGCCGCAACCGTTGCCATGCGCGCCCAAAGCGGGGCCCCTTCCATGGTGCTGCGCCGCTCTTCCTTGGACAGGCTGTTCATCACCTCCTCGTCCACGGCGCCGGGACCGCCCGAGGCATTGGCATCGCCGCGGAACTTCACGTAGCCGCCAAAGGGAATGGCCGCGATCTGCCATTTGGTCCCATCGCCATCATAGGTTGACCAAAGCACCGGGCCAAAGCCCAGGGAAAACACCTCGGGATAGATCCCGGATTTCTTTCCGACAATGTAGTGCCCATACTCATGGATGGCGATGATCACGGAAAGCGCGACGACAAAGAACACAAAGGTCCAGATAAATCCGCCAAACTGCGAAATCAACGAAGTCAGATCCACGGTGGTCTCCTAGGGGTTAGGCGGCGATGATCGCGCGCGCGTCTTCTCTGGCCAGATGGTCGGCCTGCATCACCATATCAAGAGTGATCGCGTCAGGATTGTGGCTGGCCTGCGACGAAAGCCGGGTCAGCACCTCTTCGACAATGCCTGCCATGCGTGGAAAATTGATCTGGCGATCAATGAAAGCATCCAGCGCCACTTCTTTGGCGGCG
The DNA here is from genome assembly GCA_025210455.1 of Pelagimonas sp. Classification (GTDB taxonomy): domain Bacteria; phylum Pseudomonadota; class Alphaproteobacteria; order Rhodobacterales; family Rhodobacteraceae; genus JAOARQ01. The sequence continues at coordinate 15,462 of JAOARQ010000052.1, read as the reverse complement.
TTGAACACCGCCCCCATCAGCCCGCCAGCCTCCATGACCTCTCGGGCCAGACGCAGGGCGGGCCAGCGTGTTTCGCAGGCAGGACGAAAGGTAAACTGCCCCAGTTTCACAAGATCCAACCGTTCAACCGGCAGGGTCTGACGTTCGGGATAATGCAGCGCAAAGCCAATCGCATGGCGCATATCCGCAGGGCCAACATGCGCCATCAGGGCACCGTCATTAAAGCCCACAAGTGCGTGGATCATGGATTCGGGGTGCACAACCGTTTCGATCTGACTGGGTGAAAACCCAAAAAACTCTTTGGTTTCAATCAGCTCTAGCGCCTTATTGAACATCGAGGCACTGTCGATGGTGATCCGCTGCCCCATATCCCAATTGGGATGGGTCGCCGCCTGTTCTGGCGTGGCCTTTTCCAGATCGTCCAACGGCCAATCCCGAAAAGCCCCGCCGCTGGCCGTGATGATCACCCGCTCAACCGCGCTAAGATCTTCGCCAATCAAGCCCTGAAACACCGCGGAATGTTCACTGTCCACCGGCAAAAGCTGCTGGCCAGCGGCTGTCGCAGTGCGCAACATCAATGGCCCGGCGCAGACCATGCTTTCCTTATTGGCCAGTGCCAGATCCGCACCAGATTGCAAGGCGCGAAGGCCCGGCTCTAACCCCGCTGCGCCGACAATCGCCGACATGGTCCAATCACTGGGGCGCGTCGCCGCCTCAACCAAAGCGGAGCGCCCTGCAGCAACTTCAATATTCGTTCCGGCAAGCGCTTCACGCAGATCACCCAAACGGGTTTCATCTGCCGTGATAGCCACTTGCGCCTGCAAGCGTCTGGCATCCTGCGCCAGCTGCGCGATGTTTTGCCCGCCTGTCAGAGCCACCACCTGATAGTTATCAGGCGCGCGGGCGATCAGATCAATGGTGCTTTGGCCAATAGATCCGGTGGCGCCGAAAATAGAGACTTTCCGCATTAGAGCCCCACCATGGCGACACGCGGCAAGGCCCAAAAGGCCAGTAACAAAACAAGCGTCGCGCCAACAATGCCATCAAAGCGATCCAGAAATCCCCCATGACCGGGGATCAGGTTTGAGCTGTCCTTGACGCCGCAATACCGTTTGATCGCGCTTTCCGCCATATCGCCCATCTGCGAAGCAAAACTCATCAGCACACCGACGACGAACATCTGCACCTCGAAATCCCAGATCAGCGCAAACGCGCCACCGGCCAGCCAGCCCGCCACAATCCCAGCCCAAGTTTTCTTGGGGCTGACACGCGGCCAGAACTTGGGGCCGCCAATGGATTTCCCGGCAAAGTACCCGGCCACATCGGTCAGAACCACCACGCCAATCAGCAGCACAACCAGCCCCGGTGCGCCTTTTGATAGCGTCACCAACCCATAGCCTGACGCCAGAACCGCCGCTGAATACCCCAGGGCAATCAGCCGCGCGCGCGTCACCGTCAGGGCCACCGTCACCAGAACAAAGATCGCAACAACGGGCACCACATGCTTCAGATGAAGGATTGGAAGAAGCACGCAACCCGCTGAGATAACGCCCAAAACCACCGGCAGCTGGGGGGTCTTTGCCCCCACCATACGCACCAGTTCCCAGATCATCACCCCAGTGAACACAGCGATCAGCGCCCCAAAAGCCTGCGGACCCGAGATAAAGCAGCCCACTGCAACAGCAATCAGCACCCCGGCCGAGGCAATGCGCGGCCCAAGGTCTCGCCAGCGCCCTTCGCTCATGTTTTCACACCACCAAAGCGGCGATCCCGCCCACCATACTGCCCAACCAGCCGCGCAAATTCCGCAGGCGAGAAATCCGGCCAGAGCGTATCCACAAACTCATATTCCGCATAGGCCGACTGCCAGAGCAGAAAGTTGGAAATCCGTGCTTCGCCGCTGGTGCGGATCACCAGATCGGGATCAGGCAAAACCCGCGTATCCAGATAGCGTGGCAGCGTCTCTTCATCGACGCTTTCGGGATCAAGCTTGCCGTCACGCACATCGCGCGCCAAGCGTTTGGTGGCGCGAGCCACCTCGTCCCGCCCGCCATAGTTCAGCGCAATGGTCAGATTGGTGCCCGTGCAGTTGCTGGTGAGATCTTCAGCTTCGTCCATCAGTGCGCGCAGCTTGTCGTCCAGCCCGGGGCGATCCCCAATAAACCGCACCCGCACATTTTCTTTCACAAAGCTCTGCATCTCTTTGAAAATATAACGGCGAAACAGCCCCATAAGGCCAGCAACCTCAACCTGAGTGCGCTTCCAGTTTTCAGTCGAAAAGGCGAAAATCGTCAGGTATTTCACCCCGGCATCCGGGCAGGCTTCGACAATTTCGCGCACACGTTTCGCGCCCGCATGGTGCCCGAATAAGCGCGGCCTTCCGCGTTGTGTGGCCCACCGCCCGTTGCCATCCATAATGATCGCCACGTGCTGCGGCCCACTGCCCTGATCCATGGTTTTTCCCATAGTTTCTTCCTGAAACGTCTGTACACTCGTCTTTGACGACCTACACGAACACCAAGACGTTTGGGTAAATTTTGGTGATAAAAAATGCGGGCAATGTCCCCTGACCTGCCCGCAGAATGCAGATTAAACCTGCATGATCTCTTCTTGTTTGGTTTCCAGCATCGCATCGACCTTCTTGATCGACGTATCGGTCAAATCCTGAACTTCCTGCTCCCAGAGCTTCTGGTCGTCTTCGCTCATGCCGTCGTTCTTGGCTTTTTTGATCTGATCCATGCCGTCACGACGCACATTGCGGATCGCAACCCGGGCGCTTTCGGCATATTGCGCGGCCACTTTGCCCAGTTCACGGCGGCGTTCTTCGTTCAGCTCAGGGATCGGCAACATGATGATGGTGCCGTTCAGCTGCGGGTTGATGCCAAGGCCGCTTTCGCGAATGGCCTTTTCAACCTTCCCAACCAGACCTTTGTCCCAGACATTGATGGTGACCATGCGGGGCTCGGGCACATTGACAGTGCCCACCTGGTTGATCGGCGTCATAGATCCATACGCATCCACCATCACCGGTTCCAGCATCGACGCCGAGGCGCGCCCTGTGCGCAAACTGGCGAATTCCGTGCGCAGATTGCCCATAGCCCCGTCCATACGGCGCTCCAGATCGTCGGTATCCAGTTCAAAATCTTCTGACATATGTGTGTCCTGCCTGATCTAAGTGGATTGCCTGTTCAACAGGCTTTCCCCTGTCTTTAGCGCAAATCCGCGCCGCTTGACCAGAGCAAGGCCCCGAAAAAGGGCGCGGCACAGATCCGCGCCCTGCCCGCTTCACTTACAATAATGAGGCATTTCGGCATCCAGACGGCGGCGAACGGCCAGCCACTCCAGCTCCCCCTCATAGGCGTACCAATCCGAGGTTTTCATATCAGCAAGATGGCGCGCCTGTTCGCTTTCAGGAATGGTTCGGATGGTCGCCCCGCCTGCCCCGGCCTGTTGCACTGCCAGTTGAACCGCGCAGGCCTGATCCAGATAGAACGACCGAAAGAACGCCTCGCCCGCGCTGCCCCCAAAGACAAAAGCCCCATGCCAGGCTTCGACGATGGCTTTTTTGCCGCGCCCGGCAGCCAGCAGGCCAGACAGGAAATCATCCGTACATTCAAACTCATAGTCGGTATAGCCCAGCACATCGCCGCCCCCGATCATCAGATATGCCTGCGAATACGGCCCGACCCCTTCCGCCTGCGCAGAGACCCCCATCAAGGCTTTGGTATGGATGTGCATGATGCAATTCATCTCGGGCTCGGCTTCAAAGAACAGCTTGCCGATTTCCGTGGCGGATGGGTTTGGTTCACCATTTTCAGGGTTATGATTCGTGCGATCAAATCCCACTTTGATCAGATTTGAGGCGGTCACCTCTTCATGCATCCAGCCATAATGATGGGTCAGCAATGCGTCTTCACCGGGAACACGGATGGCATGCCATTGGTTGGTCAGATCGGTCAGCCGATATTTTACCAAAGCGTTGTAGATTGCGGCCAGCTCCTGCCGTGCCTCCCATTCTGCATCGGAACAATTGGCCGGGCGGCTGGTCAGTGGGTTTGGGGTAAAGATCTTCATAATGCGCTCCTTTTCCTGCCCCCAAGTTTGCAGCAGAGCGACCCCGAAATTCGTGCGTCAAACGCCCGAAATGGCGCAGAAACAAACCTGACTTGTGTTTTTTGCCCAATTTGAGAAGGTCTTCTTTACCCTTTCCACGCCATACTGGGCAAAACGATGGACACCATTCAATGCATGTTTGCCTGATCCTGTTTCCTGGCTTTCAGATGCTGGCCTATGTTTTGGCCCGCGAAGTGCTGCGTGTGGCAAACAAATGTGCACAGCAGGATCTTTTCACCTGGGAAACCCGCTCGGTCACCGGGGATGGTGTGAAGGCCTCGGATGGCACGATGGTCGCAACTGGCCCGATCAACTGGCATGGGGAAACCGGGTTTGATCTGATCCTGCTTTGTGCAGGCTACGATCCGCTGCACCACTTGCCCATGGGGTTGCGCGCCTTTCTTGCCCGCGCCGATAAGGCGGGGGCCACCTTGGGTGGGTTGGACACAGGCAGTATGGTCATGGCCAAGCTCGGGTTGCTCAACGGGCGCGAGGCGGTTTTGCACCACGAGGCAGAGCCGGGATTTCGCGAACAGTTCCCGGATATTGCCATTTCTGATCGCATCTATGCCTTTGATCGGCAACGGCTGACCACGGCGGGCGGGGTGGCCACGGCGGATGCGATGCTGGCCTGGATCGGACGGGTGCACAGCACCGCCTTGGCGGCCAAAACCGCTGATGCCCTGGCGCATGGGCGCATTCGCGACACCGGCGAAGGGCAGCGCCTGCCCAAAACAGCCGATCCACTGCTGGATCAGATGCAGTGCATCATGGCCACTCATCTGGAGGATCCACTTTCGCTGGATCGTGTGGCCGCAGAATTGGGACTCAGCCAGAAACAACTGCGCCTGCGCTGCCGCAAAGGGTTGAACCAGACGCCAGCACAGATTTATCTGGGTCTTCGACTGGACCGCGCTGCGCAACTGGTGAAAGACACCGAACTCTCGGTTCTGGATGTGGCCACCGCAACCGGCTTCGCCTCTCCGTCATCATTTACCCGCAGCTACAAGACCCGCTTTGGCAGCTCGCCCCGCATGCAGCGCCGCCCCCAGTCCGAGGAAAGCCCGCAAGGGCTTGAAGAGGGCGCGCCCGATCAGGCTTTGACCCGCGTATAGGTGCCCTTGCCCTCCAGAATACCACAGAAGCCGCCCGGTTCATCCAGCGGGAACACAATCAGCGGCAGGCTATTGTCGCGGGCCAGCGCAATCGCCGAAGCATCCATCACTTTCAGGTTCTTCGCCAGAACCTCATCAAAGGTCACTTCTTCATAGCGTTTGGCATCCGGGTTGGTTTTGGGGTCTTTGTCATAGATCCCATCCACCCCGTTTTTACCCATAAAGATCGCCTCACAGGCCATTTCATTGGCGCGCAGCGCTGCAGCGGTATCGGTGGTGAAATACGGGTTGCCTGTACCAGCGGCAAAGATGCAGACCCGCTTCTTTTCAAGGTGGCGCACCGCCCGACGGCGGATATAGGGCTCTGCCACCTCATCCATGCGGATCGCTGTGATCACGCGGCAAAACACGCCCAGCCCTTCCAGCGCCGATTGCATCGCCAGCGCATTCATCACCGTCGCCATCATGCCCATGTAATCCGCAGTGGTGCGCTCCATCCCCTGCGCGCTGCCGGACAGCCCACGGAAGATATTGCCGCCACCAATCACCATGCAGATTTCAACCCCCATATCATGCACCGATTTCACTTCCCTGGCGATGCGCTCAACGGTGGGCGGATGCAGGCCAAAGCCCTGATCCCCCATCAATGCCTCGCCTGAAATTTTCAACATCACACGGTTAAAGGTGGTGGACTGTGCGTCTGCGTGGGCCATATTGCGCTCCATCAAGGCTGGGGGGTATGATCGGGCGCATCTTTGGCGCAAAACCGTCTCGCCCGCAATGGCAGAGCGCATGAATTAGGCTGGAAATCAGCCCGAAACTGGCAGGAAACGACCCTATGATCGCGCTGGCGCGCCCTATGCAATCCACCTTAGACAGCATCGACCCGGACAAGCCTGTTCTGATCGCCGGGCCCACGGCTTCGGGCAAGTCTGCGCTGGCGCTGGCAATTGCCGAATCTCAGGGCGGGATCATCCTGAATGCCGATGCGATACAGGTCTTTAGCGACTGGCGCGTCCTAACCGCACGCCCAAGCCTCGAAGACGAAGCGCAGGCCCTCCATGCGCTATATGGGCATGTGGCCGGGTCCTTTGCCTATTCCGTCGGCCACTGGCTGCGCGATCTTGAGCCCTTCTTGTCCGGACCGCAGCGCCCGATCATCGTTGGCGGCACCGGCCTTTATTTTACAGCGCTGACCGAAGGGCTGGCAGACATCCCGCCAACGCCAGATGACATTCGCCAGACATCCAATCAGATCTGGCAGTCTCAGGGGCTTGCGGCGCTGATCAAAGACCTTGATGACACAACCCGCGCCCGTATTGATCTGCGAAACCCTGCCCGCGTCTGCCGCGCCTGGGAGGTCTGGCGCGCAACGGGCAAGCAGATCACCCAATGGCAGGATGAAACTCCACCACCACGGCTGCCACTTGAGACTTGTCAGAACTTTGTTTTCGATGCACCCAAAGACTGGCTAACCCCGCGAATCGAAGGCAGGTTTCACAAGATGGTCGCACAGGGCGCATTGGAAGAAGCACGGCAGAACGCGCCCGACTGGTCGCCGGATCTGCCCTCGGCCAAGGCCATCGGCGCCGCTGAACTTGTCGCGCATGTGCGAGGTACCCTTTCGTTGGAAGAGGCCTGCGCGCGTGCCACTATCCTGACCCGTCAGTTTGCCAAACGGCAACGCACATGGTTTCGGGCACGCATGTCACATTGGACGTCCATCTCAGGGCCCGAGGTCAGCGGATGGTAAAGCCAGCCTTCCTGTCAAAACCCATGCCGCCCGCGCCCAAAAAGGTAACCGGGCCGATTGTCTGTGGGTCTTACGGACTGCTCGCGCAAAGCGCGCCCTGGCGGTTCAGCCTGCTGCATGACAGTCCAGACAATCTGCTGCTTTGGGTGACAAAGGGACAAGGGCGGGTGATCGTCAATGGAGTGCGGCGCGGCATATCAATGCACAACGCACTGTTCCTGCCCGCAGGCACACTGTTTTCCATCGACCTGCCGCATGGGGTTCAGGCGCTGGTGGTGCAAAGCCCCGCTGCGCTGACAAGCCGCCTGCCCCAGGATCCAATGCTTTTGCGGGTACGCGACAGCTATGCTCAGGCGGAAATCACCGGTGAAATTGACGCCATGTCACGCGAATTAACCCAGCGCCGGCCTCATTTTCAGGACGCGCTGGAAGCCCATGTCTGCCTGCTGGCCGTCTGGTTGCAGAGACAGGTGGCCGCGGGTACATTGGATGCGCCAAAAGAAACGGCAGGTCAAAGGCTTGTGCGCAGATTTTCACAGGCAGTCTCAAGGGAATTTCGCACTGCGGCCCCCATGGGGCAATACGCGGAAACACTGGATGTTACACCAACCCATCTAACGCGTGTCTGCCGTCAGGCCTGTGGGAAAACCGCAGCTGACATCCTGAGCGAACGCAAGCTGCATGCCGCCTATCTTGAACTTTCAGCCCCCAAACCTGCAGTTCAGGACATCGCCAAAGGCCTTGGCTTTTCTTCGCCCGCCTATTTTTCGCGTTTCATTCAAAATCACGCTGGTAAATCCCCCTCTGCACTGCGCAAAGAGTTGCGTCATCTCTGACCCGCAGATCCCCTGTAACCCAGTGGCGCGACATGACAATTTTGTGCGAATGTCGCATTTGTGTTGAACTCATGTCGTTTTCAAGCGACAAAACGACGAAAGAGAGCGTTGACGACAGCCGGGAACCATGGCCCACTGTCGGAAAGCTTGGGGGTTTGTTTTCGTGACGCCACGACAAAAAACAACAATACTACAAATCAACCCCTAAACACGAAATTAAATGTCACAGGGAGAATATGATGACATCTATTTCCGACCAGCATAAGGTCCATGCAGCGGCCAAAATGTACGCAAAGGAATTCAAGGCCGGGCATATCGACCGCCGCGAATTTCTGGCACGCAGCACTGCACTGGGTCTTACAGCTTCGGCAGCCTACATGCTTGGTGGGTTGACCCAGCCAGCGCTGGCAGATGGCCACGCCAAAAAAGGCGGCACAGTGCGCATGGAGATGGAAGTGCGCGCGCTGAAAGATCCGCGCACCTACGACTGGACGCAGATTGCCACTTTCACTGCTGGCTGGCTGGAATATCTGATTGAGTACAACAGCGATGGCTCTTTTGCGCCAATGCTGCTGGAAAGCTGGGAAGCCAACGCTGACGCCACAGAGTACACCCTGAACGTGCGCAAAGGCGTCAAGTGGAACAATGGCGATGACTTCACCGCAGAAGACGTCGCGCGCAATATCGAAATGTGGTGCGATAAAGCGGTTGAGGGGAACTCAATGGCGGGCCGTATGGCAACGCTGATTGATCCGGCAACCGAAAAAGCAGCCGCAGGCGCGATCACTGTTGTCGACAGCCATACCGTTAAGCTCAAGTGTTCTTCGCCTGACATTACGATTGTTCCGGGCATGTCTGACTATCCCGCAGCCATTGTGCACAGCTCGCATGATCCGGCCAATATGCTGGGCAACCCGATCGGCACCGGCTATATGCTGCCGGAAAGCCACGAAGTTGGCGTTAAAGGTGTGCTGGTGCGCAATGACGGCCACGACTGGTGGGGCTATGCCGCAGGCAAAGGTGGTTATCTGGACCGCATCGAGTTCATCGACTATGGCACCGACCCTGCCGCGCATGTCGCCGCCTACGAGGCGGAAGAAGTGGACATGAACTGGGAAAGCCAGGGCGAGTTCATCGAAATCATGGATGCCATTGGTCTGGTGAAATCCGAAGTGGCCTCGGGCGCGACCATCGTTATCCGTCCCAACCAGCTGGCCGAAGATGAGACGGGCAAGAAAATCTACGGTGACAAGCGGGTGCGTCAGGCACTGGCCATGGCGGTCGACAACAATGTCTGCCTTGAGCTGGGGTACAACAACCTGGGCATCGCCGCAGACAACTGCCATGCAGGCCCGATGCACCCTGAGCACGATCCAAGCGTGACCCGCCTGCCCTATGACCCCGCCAAGGCCAAGGCCCTGATGGAAGAAGCAGGCATGATGGATTACGAGCATGAAATCATCTCGATTGATGATGGCTATCGTAAAGACACCACCGATGCGGTGGCCGCGCAGCTGCGCGACGCCGGGTTCAAGGTGAAGCGTACCGTCATGCCGGGATCGACCTTCTGGAACGACTGGGTGAAATACCCGTTCTCGTCGACCAACTGGAACCACCGCCCGCTGGCAACTCAGATCCACGCTCTGGCCTATAAATCCGGCGAAGCCTGGAACGAATTTGGCTGGTCGAACCCAGAGTTCGACGCCCTTCTGACCGAAGCCAATAGCCTGGCCGATGCCGGCAAACGCCGCGAAGTCATGGGCAAGATGCAGGCGATGATCATCGACGAAGGGGTGACCATTCAGCCTTACTGGCGCTCGATTTCACGCCACCATGTAGAAGGTCTGGTCGGTGCAGATATGCATATCGCTTACCTGCCGCAAATCTACAAATGGGGCTGGGCTGCCTAAGCCATACTGATAAATTGGGCCACAGAGCGCGGCTTTGTGGCCCTTTTTCGCTCAGTGTACCTGACGCCAACCGGCAGCACTGATAACGCGACAGGGCTATGTATCCTGCGCGACGCCACCAACAGGGGCTATCATGGGACTATTCATATTGCGGCGTTTCGGAGTCATGCTCCTGACCGCTCTTTTCCTGACCTTTCTGGTCTTCTTCCTGACCAATCTCTATCCCAATCTCGAAAAGCTTGCCAAAACACAGGGCAACTTTCGCATGACGGAAGAAGAGGTCGCCAACTATCTGGAACCACGAGGATATCTACAGCCACTGCCGGTCAAATACGGCGAATGGCTGGGTGTTCTGCCTTCACAACGCACTGTCACCGAAGATGGAACCACGCTGGGCCGCTGTATCCTGCCGGGGGTTCCTCCCGAAGAGGCACCAAATTTCTGTGGTATTCTTCAAGGACACTGGGGCTGGTCGACTGTCTTTAAAAAGGAAGTTGGCGAAATTGTCTCCACACGTCTGGGTTTGACAGGGGTGCTGATGTTCTGGGTCATGGTGCTGATGGTCCCCTCTGCCCTTATTATCGGTGTTCTGGCCGGGATGCGCGAAGGTTCGGGATTGGATCGCTCACTTTCGACCGTGTCAATCACCACCACCGCAACACCCGAATACGTATCTGGCGTCTTGTTCATCGCGATCTTTGCCTCCAGTGCCGTTGGCCTGAAATGGTTCAAAGGCACGGCGACCAAAGCAATGGAAGAACCAACCTTTGAAAACTTCTTTTTGCCGGTACTGACCATTTCGCTTTACGGCATGGGCTATATCGCCCGTATGACACGTGCCTCAATGGCCGAAGTCATGACGGCGCAATATATCCGCACGGCCCGCCTGAAAGGGGTCAGCTTTGGCAATATCGTGGTGAAACACGCATTGCGCAACGCGCTGATTGCCCCTTTCACTGTGATCATGTTGCAGATCCCATGGCTGTTGAACGGCGTGGTGATCGTGGAAACACTGTTCAATTACAAAGGCTTTGGCTGGACACTTGTTCAGGCAGCGTCAAACAACGACATCGAACTGCTACTGGGGGTTTCGGTGGTCTCGGTCGTGGTGGTTCTGCTGACGCAGCTGATTTCTGACATCGGCTATGTTTATCTGAACCCGCGTATCAGCGTGACATAAGGGGGGCGCTCATGGAACCGTTAAGCTGGGGCGCCATTATCACGCAAATTTTCCTGCAGTTCACACCGGTCTGGATTTCGCTGGTGCTGCTGTTCGTGGTCTCGATCATGTACAAGCGCAAGCTGGGTCTCTACGGCAAGCTGTTTGACAGCACTGTCGGCATGATCGGCTTTGCACTGGTGATGTTCTGGGTCTTTACAGCGCTGTTTTCTGGTGTCTTCGACATGATCTCTACGCATGATCCGCTGGCGCAGGTGTCAGGCATGAAGAACAAGCTGCCGGGCACGCCGCTGCGTGGCGCCGAAGAAGGCGACTATCCACATTACCTGCTGGGGGGCGATAAGCTGGCCCGCGATGTGTTCACCCGTATGGTGCTGGGCAGTTCCGTTGTGATTGCCATTGCACCGTTGGCCACGATCTTTGCCTTTATGGTTGGGATCACCCTAGGCCTGCCTGCGGGATATTATGGTGGCCGTCTGGACACGATCCTGAGCTTTGCCGCCAACCTGATCCTGGCCTTCCCGGTGATCTTGCTGTTCTACCTGCTGGTGACGCCTGAGATCATCGAAACCGGGCTGCCGCAATTCATGGGCGTGGTGCTGTTCCTCTTCCCATTGATCTTTGCCGGTGTACTGATCCATTCGCGCTTTCGTACACAGCCCAACAAGAACATGTTCTGGCTGGCAGTGGTGCTGATCCCGATGGCGATCCTGTACCTGTCTTTGACCAATGAAAGCGGCACCAAGGTGGACTTTTCGCCGATCGACCTGTTCGACATTCCTGCTGGTACGCTGGTGGTCTTTGTTTCGGTGGTCTTTGTAAACAGCCCGACCGTGTTCCGTATTGTGCGCGGTCTGGTGCTGGATATCAAAACCCGCGACTATGTGGCCGCGGCGCAGACCCGTGGGGAACGCCCCTGGTACATCATGCTGTGGGAAATCCTGCCGAACGCCCGCGGCCCGCTGATCGTCGATTTCTGCCTGCGCATTGGCTATACGACCATCCTACTGGGGACACTGGGCTTCTTTGGTCTGGGTCTGCCACCGGAAAGCCCGGACTGGGGATCGACCATCAATGAAGGCCGTAAGCTGCTGTCGATCTATCTGCACCCAGCTCTGACACCTGCCTTTGCGCTGCTGTCGCTGGTGCTGGGTCTGAACCTGTTGGCGGATGGTCTGCGCGAAGAAAGCCTGCGCGACTGACAAAACACATGCCGGGGGCCCTGCCCCCGGACCCCCAAGGTATTTCTGGCCCAGACCGGCAACAGCCGCGCGGGCCTTCCCAAGGAGGGAAACCAATGACAGACGATTATGACGGCCCGATCCTTGAGATCGACCAACTGTCCATCTCGTTTTTTACCCGCCTGCGCGAAATCCCCGCCGTGATGGATTTCTCTGTACGTGTCATGCCCGGTGAGGCCGTGGGCCTCGTGGGTGAATCAGGTTGTGGCAAATCCACCGTCGCCCTTGGCGTTATGCAGGATTTGGGTAAGAATGGCCGCATTGTTGGTGGCTCTATCAAGTTCAAAGGTCGCGATCTTGCAAAAATGACGCATGAAGAGCTGCGGGATATTCGCGGGTCTGAGATTGCGATGATCTATCAGGAACCCATGGCTTCGCTGAACCCGGCGATGAAGATCGGCAAGCAGTTGATGGAAGTGCCCATCGTGCACAAAGGCGTCTCTAAAGAAGAGGCCTATGAACGCGCGTTACAGGTGGTCACCGATGTGAAACTGCCGGATCCAAAGCGCATGCTGGACAGCTATCCGCATCAGCTTTCGGGTGGGCAACAGCAGCGCATCGTCATCGCCATGGCGCTGATGGCAGAACCTTCGCTGCTGATCCTCGATGAACCCACAACCGCGTTGGATGTGACTGTCGAAGCCGCAGTGGTGGAACTGGTCAAAGAGCTGGGCAAGAAATACGGCACCTCGATGCTGTTCATTTCGCACAACCTTGGTCTGGTTCTGGAAACCTGCGACCGTCTGTGCGTGATGTATTCCGGCGAAGCGGTTGAACGTGGTTCGATCCATGATGTCTTTGACGAGATGCAGCACCCCTATACGCAGGCGCTGTTCCGTTCGATCCCGCTGCCGGGGGCCGATAAAAACGCCCGTCCGCTGGTGGCCATTCCCGGTAACTTCCCCCTGCCCCATGAACGCCCACCGGGCTGCAACTTTGGCCCGCGCTGCGACTATTTCGAAGCCGGTCGCTGCGATGCTCAGGATATCCCGATGGACGCCGTGGAAGGCAACCAGCGCCATTTCACCCGCTGCCTGAAGTATCAGGAAATCGACTGGAACGCGCCGATCTCAAACGTTGAGGTCAAGGAAAAGGCGGAACCGGGCGAAGTTGTCCTGCGCATGGACAATCTCAAGAAATACTACGAAGTGGCGGCCAATGCGCTCTTTGGCAGTTCCGGCGAAACCAAGGTGGTCAAGGCCAACGAAACCCTGTCTTTCGAGGCCCGTGAATCGGAAACACTGGCCATTGTTGGGGAATCCGGCTGCGGTAAATCCACCTTTGCCAAGGTGCTGATGGGGCTGGAAACCGCCACCGATGGCCAGATCCTTCTGGGCAACAAAAACATCGAAGGCACCCCCATCGAAGAGCGCGACACCAAGACCATCGCCGATGTGCAGATGGTGTTCCAGAACCCCTTCGACACGCTGAACCCTTCGATGACTGTGGGGCGGCAGATCATTCGCGCGCTGGAAATCTTTGATATCGGTAATTCCGATGAAGAGCGCCGCGAACGCATGCTGAAACTGCTGGATCTGGTAAAACTGCCCCGCGCCTTTGCGGATCGCATGCCGCGCCAGCTGTCTGGTGGCCAGAAACAGCGTGTGGGCATCGCCCGTGCCTTTGCCGGCGACGCGCGTATCGTTGTCGCGGATGAACCGGTTTCGGCTCTGGATGTGTCGGTGCAGGCGGCGGTGACCGATCTGCTGATGGAGATCCAGCGCGAACAAAAGACCACACTGCTCTTTATCAGCCACGATCTGTCGATTGTGCGCTACCTGTCGGATCGGGTCATGGTGATGTATCTGGGCCATGTGGTGGAACTGGGCACAACCGATCAGGTCTTTTCGCCTCCCTATCACCCCTATACCGAGGCTCTGCTGAGCGCGGTGCCCATCGCCGATACCAGCATCGAAAAACAGCATATTGTGCTGGAAGGCGATATCCCATCCGCCATGAGCCCACCACCGGGCTGCCCGTTCCAGACACGCTGCCGCTGGAAATCCAATGTGGCTGGTGGTTTGTGCGAAAAAGAGGTGCCTCCGGTGCGGCAACTGGCCGATGGCCACCAGATCAAATGTCACCTCTCGGACGAGGAACTGGACAATATGGAACCGGTGATCAAGATCGCCGCAGAATAACAAAAGGGGCCGCAAGGCCCCTTCTTTCTTAGAAATCGCCGGGGCCCCTTAGCTGCCCCAGATTTTCTTCACATAGTTCTTGGTTTCACGATAGGGCGGCACGCCGCCGTGTTTCTTAACCGCCCCCGGCCCCGCGTTATAGGCAGCCAGTGCCAGACGCCAGGATTTGAACGCAAGAAACTGCTGTTTCAGGTATTTTGCGCCACCTTCCAGATTTTGCTTGGGATCATTGGGGTTTACCCCCAGCTCCCGCGCGGTGGCGGGCATCAGCTGCGCCAGCCCGATGGCCCCCTTGTGCGACTTGGCATTCGGGTTAAAGCGGCTTTCCTGATTGACCAGACGCAAAAACAGATCTTCGGGCACCCCATGTTTGCGCGCAGCCGAACGCGCCATGGTCACATAGGGCCCTTTATAACGACCGCGGTATTGCGGCAGTACGCCGTCATCTCCGCTGCCCCATTTGGTCGGCGTCACCACCTTTGGTGGCTGCAACCGGATGGAACTATTGTATTGTTGCGCCGCGCGCGTATCCAGAACCTTGGTCTTGCTTGAAAACAGCGCTTTGCGTTTGCGTTCAACACTTGATTGGGCCGCCACATCGCTTCCCAGCATCGCAATCACAACAGCCATCCCCATGACAGCACGTCCACCACTCATTTAAGCCCCCAACACAGGTGTTCAGTGATGGCAATATAGGGCAAGCTGCGAATTTCGCTAGTGTCGGCATCTCGTTACTAGGCTAAAGTCAGCCGAACTGACAGTGATGGATTCGAAAGGTAAACTATGGCCGGTTCCGTGAACAAGGTGATCTTGGTGGGTAATCTGGGCCGCGACCCAGAGGTGCGGACCTTCCAGAATGGCGGCAAAGTGTGCAACCTGCGCATTGCCACCTCAGAAACCTGGAAAGACCGCAACACAGGGGAACGCCGCGAAAGAACCGAATGGCATTCGGTCGCCATCTTCCAGGAAGGTCTGGTGCGCGTGGCAGAGCAGTTTCTGCGTAAGGGTTCGAAGGTCTATATCGAAGGCCAGCTGCAAACACGTAAATGGCAGGATCAGTCCGGCCAGGATCGCTATTCAACCGAAGTGGTGCTGCAAGGGTTTGGCGGTACGCTGACCATGCTGGACGGTCGCGATGGCGGTGGCAACGGCGGCGGCTTTGGTGGCGGCGGC
>JAOARQ010000051.1 GCA_025210455.1 Pelagimonas sp. | reverse complement strand
GTCTGGTATTGCGGGCGTAGCTCAGGGGTAGAGCATAACCTTGCCAAGGTTAGGGTCGGGCGTTCGAATCGCCTCGCCCGCTCCACCAGACAGATCCTTACCCAGGGATCACATGAAAATGGTTTGCGGGCGTAGCTCAGGGGTAGAGCATAACCTTGCCAAGGTTAGGGTCGGGCGTTCGAATCGCCTCGCCCGCTCCATTTCAAACATTCCACATTCAAACCCTCGAATTGGATACCTTGTGTATATCGGAAATTGGACCATCTCCATTTCCGTTCCAGGCCCCGTTGTATTTCCTTGAACTGTCCTGTTTCGCGGATCCAATGCATTTGTCGCATTTCCCTGACGGAAACAAAAAACCCCATTATTTCAAAACATTAACATTCGAAGCCCAGACCTAAGCGCCGTTCTTTTCAACAAAGATACGTCCCCATATCAAAACCACAAAAGGCATCTTCAGGACTTATCAATTTATCCCACCCACCCTACGCCAAAGATCTCACTATTGGAGACCGACATGTTTGCTCGTAGACGAATTAATATCCTTGGAATTGCCCTGACCGTTATCGCATTGCTCAGCGCCATTTCGGTCTTCATGACGAACAGAACCCAGACAGATACGGGAAACGCCCTGCGCGCGGCCTATGAACAGCAGTATGTATCTTATCTTCTGGCAGATGAATTGCGTCAGTCCAGCGATGATCTGACCCGTCTGGCCCGCACCTATGTGATCACCGCAGATCCCGCTTATGAAGCACAATATATGGATATCCTCGCCATTCGAAACGGCGAAAAGGAACGCCCGGCCAATTATCACCGTATCTACTGGGATTTCGTCGCTGCCGGCCGCCCGGTGCCCGAAGGCAGCGGTATCACCCGCTCACTGGAGGATCTGATGCGCGACGCGGGCTTTACCGATGCCGAATTTTCACTTTTGGCCCAGGCCAAAGCCAATTCCGATGGGCTTGTCTCGCTTGAGGTTCGTGCCATGAACGCGGTCAAAGGGCTGTTTGCGGATGGCAGTGGCGCCTATACCATCAAAGGTGAGCCGGATTTAAAACTCGCCCGCGACCTGATGCATTCGAAAGAATACCACCAGTTCAAGGCCGATATCATGGCCCCTCTGGACGAATTCCTTGCTTCGCCAGAACTGCGCATCACCGGGCAGATCGACCAGCTGAAAACGGAATATCTTGCTGCGGCCAATACTTCGCGTATTGCGGTGACGGCACTGATCGTCTCTGCGCTGATTACCGGCCTGATGATGATTCTAGGCATCCTGCGCCCGATCAGCCTGCTGACCCGCACCATGCAGAACCACTTTGATGGCGAAATGGTGGAAACAGTCCCCGGCGCGACAAGGCAGGATGAATTTGGCGAACTGGCCCGCAGCCTGAACATCGCCATCGAGGCCGCGCATAACAACAAACGTCTCAGCGCCGAGGTGCAGGAAATCGCCGAACTGGCCCAGCGCGGTGATTTTTCCGGCCGCATCGAACTGCAGCTGGAAAGCGGGCTGGGTATCATCAAAGCCACCAATGGCCTGATGACCCAGTTGGACAGGTCTTTCAGCGAAATCTCTGTCATGCTTGAGAAAATCGCCAACGGGAACCTCTCTGACAGGATCTCGACCGATCTGGAAGGCCGCTATGCGGAACTGGTGGGCCATGCAGAGACCGCCAGATCCGAGCTGGAACAGATTGTCGCCCGGGCGCGTTCAGGCGCGGATACGCTGGATGATCGCGCCTCATATCTGTCGAAGATGATGGATGGGGTATCCCGGTCGGCCAATGATCACGCGGCCTCTCTGGAAGAGGCAAATGCCGTCACCGCTTCGCTTACGGAATCTGTGCGCCAGACCTCCCAAAGCGCGCATCAGGTGCGCGATGCGGCTCAATCCGCCAGCGACAGCGCCAACCATGTGGCCGATGGCTTTGACCGGGTCATGACCGCCATGAAAGCCATCGAGGACTCCTCGGGAGAGATCCTGAAGATCTCGGATCTGATCAACAACATCGCCTTTCAGACCAATCTTCTGGCGCTCAACGCCGGGGTTGAGGCCGCCCGCGCCGGTCAATCCGGCAGTGGTTTTGCCGTGGTTGCCCATGAGGTGCGCAGCCTCGCGCAACACACCTCTGACGCGGCAGGCAAGATCAGTTCGCTAAGCCAGACCAGCAACCAGCGCGTCTCCGAGGGCAAGGGCCTTGCCGATCAGGTCAGTGAACTGATCCAGACCGTGAAGTCAGAAATCGGCACCATCACGACCCTCATCGGTGACGTCTCAGGCCGGGCGCAGGAACAATCGGCCCAGATGACCGAAGTCTCGTCCTCGCTGTCACATCTCGATCAGAACACCCAGCAGAACACCAGCCTGGTGAATGAATCCTCCGAAACCGCCAACCTGCTACAGGAAGACGCCAGCAAACTGCGCGATACGGTGGCCGCCTTTGAAATCGGTGGCACCAAGCCCCCCGAAGACAGCGGCGACTGGGATCTTCAACAACAGCCTTCACAGCCGAAAGTGGCCTGACAGACCCTGAAACAGCAAATGGCCAGCCCCGAAAGGCTGGCCATTTTCATGAAACCGAATTGATCACAAATCAGGCAAAGGCCTCGGCCAGCGCATCCAGCACCGCCTCATCCTCCTGACCGTCTTCGACGATATCGACCAGCTGAATGCTGCGCCCATCGCCCAGATCAATCATCACATTGGCCCCGTCAACCGTCGCATGATCCCCCAGCAGCATCCGGGCTGCTTCGGTCTCTGCGCCGCGCTCCATCAGGCCCTGCAGCCACAGGCTGTCTGTCTCCAGGTCAAAATCGGTCACGACATCCTGCCCTTCGGCCTGATTGACAAAGACATCCATACCCTCGCCGCCGGTCAACACGTTCATGCCAGCGCCACCATAAAGCGCATCATTGCCCGCACCGCCCAGCAGCGTGTCATCGCCGCCTTCGCCAAACAACCCATCGCCACCATCGCCGCCGTGCAGCTCATCACTTGCCAGGCCACCGTTCAGGTAATCATCCCCGGCCTCGCCCATCAGCGTGTCTTCATTGGCGCCGCCCAGCAGGGTATCTTCGCCTTCACCGCCCGACAGCACAGCCGCGGCATCCCCCGCCATCACCTTGTCGGCAGCATCACCACCGCTTTGCTCTGGCGCATTCAGAGGGCGGATCGCCCCGGCGATTTCCTCTAGCTTGTAAGTATAGTCTTCGGTGTTCTCGAACACGTTCAACAGCGTCACCTGATGACCATTCCCCAGATCAATATGCAGATCCAGACCATCCGGTGTGGCATTGTCAGTCAGGAAGGTCATGGCGTCGAAATCCGCCAGATCATCCCCCAGCGCGTCCCCTTCCAGCAGAAGCATGTCTTCTTGCGGGTTGAAACCTTCAATACTATCGGTTTCATCGCTTTGCGCTTCGATCAGATAGGTGTCAGCCCCTTCGCCGCCATTGAGCAGGTCATCGCCCTGCCCCCCGTCCAACAGATCCGTACCAGCCCCACCAAAGAGCGTGTCTGCCCCCTCTTGGCCGCGCAGTTTGTCATTGCCTTCATCACCAAACAGCTCATCCGCGCCCGCGCCACCATGCAGCGCATCATTGCCTTCGCTGCCGTACATGCAATCATCACCGGCCCCGCCAGCCAGGAAATCATCCCCGGCAAAGCCTTTGATCAGATCCGCCTCTTCGCTGCCCCACAGCTCATCCTCATCATCGGTGCCAAACACGAGCGCCTTGTCG
>JAOARQ010000050.1 GCA_025210455.1 Pelagimonas sp. | reverse complement strand
CCCTGCGCTTCCATCACGGCGCGGGACACGATGTTTTCCGATGCGATCAGTTCGATCTCATCACGCTGGCGACCCAGCTCGCTGGTGATCGAGCCAAACAGCTCAGGATCGCGGGTCGACAGGCTTTCCGTGAAAAAGCCATTGGGGGCGTCGTAGATGTCTTTTGTCATGATCTGTCCCTGTGTGATTTATCCTGTCCAGCCAAGGCCGGCGGAGATGCAATTCATGGATTGCATGAGATGAATGCGGGCGGGGTTGCTGGGCGCGGGAGTGGTGCGCACATCCTGCAAAAGCGTGACCTGTAGCGCATGTGCAGCCTGTAGGGTTGGGCCGTTGCGAATGCACTGGGCACGCAATCTGGGGAACCGGCTGGCCAGTGCCTGACCGGTGATGGATGTAATCATGTCCTGCGTGCGGGCATGTTCGGCTTCGATCTCACCGAAGATGTTTCGCGAGACAGAGCTGTCTTCCACCAGATTTGCATAGTCTCTGGCCAGCGACATATCCGACAGCAGCAGGGCTTTTTCGACTTCGTCGATCATCAGACGGAACAGCGGGTTTTGCTGGAACATGCGCTGTAGAAGAGCTTCGCTGCGTGAACCGCGAATGTTGCGGAAGGTTTCAAGCGCGCGGCCGACGCCGTACCAGCTGGTGATCATATGGCGATTTTGCGACCAGGCGAAGACCCAGGGAATAGCGCGCAGATCATCGAGCGAGGCGGCGCCAAACCGGCGGGCGGGGCGCGACCCGATGCGCAAGAGGGCAAGTTCATTCACCGGGCTGGCCTGATTGAAATAGGGCAGGAAATCCTTGTGTGAAATCAGCGCGGCATAGGCTGTCTGGCTCAGGCTGGCCAGCGCTTCGAGCGCGTCATCCATTTCCGGATCAATGGGTTCAAGGCCGCTGCTGGCGCTATGACGCAGAACAGATGAGGCCAGAAGTTCCAGCTGAGCGGCTGCAGTGCCGGTATTGGCGTATTTCGCGCTGACAACCTCGCCCTGTTCTGTGGTGCGCAGCGCGCCGTCCAGAGTACCACGGGGTTGTGCCGCAATGGCGCGACCCGTGGGGGCACCGCCGCGGCTGACAGATCCGCCGCGACCATGGAAGAATACTGGCTTCAGGCGGAAGGGGGCAAGGGCGCGGGTGATGGCGCGTTGGGCCCGGTCGAGTGACCAGACAGATCGCAGAAAGCCGCCATCTTTGTTGCTGTCGGAATAGCCCAGCATGATTTCGATGCGTCCGGTTGGCGTGCGCAGGCTGCGCAGGGCCAGCGGGGTGCTGAGCACATCGCGAAGAATTTCGGGGGCGGCTTCCAGATCAGGGATGGTTTCGAACAGCGGCACCACTTTGAGCGAGAGGGATTCACCGCCAAACCCAGCGTAGCGCGCCAGAAGATAGACCGCGAGGATATCGTCAGAAGACCGGGTCATCGACAGAATGAAGGGGCCGAGCGCTTCTGGATCAACCCCGGTCTGGCAATCGCGCATCAGGCGCAGCAGCGCCATGAGTTCAGCGGCCTCATCGGGCAATTTGTCATCGCTGACATGCACCAGCCCGGTTTGAGACAGCTCACGCCGCAGGCGGGTGCTCCAATCGGGGGTTTCAGGGGCAGGGTTGTCGCCCTGGGCCTGCCAGATGGCCTGAAGGGTGCGGGTGACCACTTCGGAATTCTGGCGAATATCCAGGGTATGCATCCGCAGGCCAAACACCTGCACCTGCCAACGCAGCGGGCGGATCAGATCCTGGGCCAGAAGATCTGCGTTGATGTCCTGCAGGGCGGATTCGACGGTTTTGAGATCTTTCTCAAGATCTTTCACATGCAGATAGCGACCATCAAACAGGCAGGAGCGGATGGCGGCCATGGCCTGACGGAACACTTCGTTCGGGTTGCGCGCGCGCAGGGCGGCGGCGTCACTGGCGCGGCTGTCGATCAGCTGTGTCAGGGCCTGATCCGTTTCCTGGGGCAGGGGGGCCAGCTTCTCTGAGACGGACAGGCGCTGCACGATGTCATCCAGACTGTCCAGATACAGATCGCGCGCCATATCATGCGACCGCATCAGGGCCTCGGCGGTGACTTTGGCGGTGACATTGGGATTGCCATCCCGGTCGCCGCCGATCCAGGAATGAAAGCGCAGGCAGCAACTGTCGGGCAGATCCTTGCCAAAGATATTCTGTGTGGCAGAGGCGAAGCTTTCAAACAGGCGGGGGACAGCCTGCATAAGGCTGTTGCGATAGAATTGCAGCCCCCAGTCGATTTCAGCATCAAGGGTCGGGCGTTCAAGGCGCAGTTCCCCTGTCATCCAGAGCAGGTCAATTTCCATTTCAAGACTGCGCTGAAACTGCGCTTCTTCACGAGGTGACCAGCGCTGGGTTTCGAGATTGACCAGACAGCGATAGATGCGCCGGTGAATATCCAGCACTGAAACGCGTTTGGCCTCGGTGGGGTGGGCTGTCAACG
Source organism: Pelagimonas sp. (assembly GCA_025210455.1). GTDB lineage: Bacteria > Pseudomonadota > Alphaproteobacteria > Rhodobacterales > Rhodobacteraceae > JAOARQ01. The sequence goes on along the minus strand of JAOARQ010000050.1, from coordinate 159,812 downwards.
TGGGGCCGACGCTCAGGCGATTGTCTTCAATCAGCTTGCGCATGGTGCGGCGTTCGTCGGTGCTGGCCTCGGCCAGAGTTTGGGCAAAGCTGCCAGCGCGCTTGGCCGGGCCTGCCATGCGATCCGCAAGACGGGCGGTGCGGATGGCGGTGTTTTCATCCAGAATTTGCTGTAGCTGAAACCAGATGGTTGCAGCCTGCAGATGATCTGAAGCCTGATCCTGAGACCAGGAGCTGCGGGGCATTCCCTGATCGGTCAGAAGGTCGGGCGCCCGGCGCGCCAGGACAGCTGTCCATGCCTGTTTCAGACGATCGCGCAGATGATCCGTCTGAGGGGCGGCTGTGGCGGTTGGAAGGGGAGTGTCGGGCGCCCGCTGTTGCATCACTGAACCTTATCCATTGGGTTGCCGTCGTTAAAAAACGCTTCGAGATTGTCGAGAACGCGAAAGCCCATGGCTTCGCGCGTGGCACGGGTGGCGCTGCCCAGATGCGGCAGCATGACAAGATTGTCGCAATGCAACAGATCCGGGGCGATCCGGGGTTCGCCATCAAAGACATCAAGACCCGCGCCGCCGATCATGTCAAAGCTGAGCGCCTGAATAAGCGCGTGTTCATCAATGACTTCGCCTCGGGCGGTGTTGATCAGAAAGGCGTCCTGTTTCATCAGGCTCAGCCGGGGGCCGTTGATCAGATGCCGGTTGGCCCCGCCACCGGGGCAATGCAGCGATACGAAATCGCATTGCGGCAGCAGATCTTCGACCGTATCCACCTGTGTTGCCCCATAGGCGGCCAGCACCTCGGGGGCGATCCTGGAACGGTTCTGCACCAGGATCTTCATGCCAAAGCCATGATGTGCGCGCCGCGCCATGGCCTGACCGATGCGGCCAAAGCCGATGATGCCAAGGGTGGCACCGCTGACTTTCGTGCCCACAAGATGGGTAGGGCGCCAGCCTGTCCATTGTCCTGCGCGCAGCTCGCGTTCGCCTTCTCCGGCGCGGCGGGCCACCATCAGCAGCAGCGTCATGGCGATATCAGCGGTGCAGTCTGACAGCACATCCGGCGTATTGGTGACGGTGATGCCATGGGTCTTGGCGACGTTCAGATCGATATGACCAAAGCCCACGCCGTAATTCGCCAGAAGTTCGGTTTTCGGACGCGAGACGTCCAGCGCCTCGGCATCCAGTTTATCCGTGACCGTGGGCAGGATCGCGTCATATTTTTTCAGCGCCTCGCGGAAATCCGCATGGGTCATGGGCGTGTCGGCCCGGTTGAACTCGGCGTTGAAGTTTTCCGACAGCCGGGCCTCAACCGCCGCTGGCCAGCGGCGGGTAACAAGCACATTGGGTTTCGCGGCCATCAGGCGGCCTCCTTCATGACATTGGCGATGGTGTCGCCGATCACAGCCGGGTTGGGGGCAACGGTGACGCCCGCGGCCGACAGGATTTCAACCTTTTCGCTGGCGCTTTCGCCAAAGGCTGAAATGATCGCGCCGGCGTGGCCCATGGTGCGCCCTTTGGGGGCGGTCAGGCCCGCGACATAAGCCACGACAGGTTTGGTCACGTGATTGCGAATGTAATCTGCGGCCTCGGCCTCTTGGGGGCCACCGATTTCACCGATCATGCAGATCACATCGGTTTCGTCATCCTGTTCGAATTTCTCAAGGATGTCGCGGAAGGACGACCCATTGATCGGATCACCACCGATGCCGACACTGGTTGAAACACCGATGCCATGCGCCTTGAGCTGGGCGGCGGCTTCATAGCCCAATGTGCCCGAACGGCCAATGATCCCCACATTACCGGGCAGGTAGATATGCCCTGGCATAATGCCCAGCAGCGCCTTGCCCGGTGAAATGGTGCCCGCGCAGTTAGGCCCGGTCAGCACCATGCGACGCTCTTTGGGATAGCGGTACATGTAGCGTTTTACGCGGATCATATCCTGTGCGGGGATGCCATCGGTGATGCAGACGCAGTAGCGGATGCCGCCATCGGCTGCTTCCATGATGCTGTCTGCCGCAAAGGGGGGCGGCACAAAGACAAGGCTGGCATCGGCCTGCGTTTCGGCAACTGCCTCTTCGACGGTGTCGAAGACCGGCACGCCATCCACCATCTGCCCCCCTTTGCCGGGGACAACGCCGCCAACAACATTGGTGCCATATTCCAGCATATCTGCTGTGTGAAACCGGGCCATTTTGCCGGTGATGCCATGCACGATGACGCGGGAATCGCGGTCCAGATAGATGCTCATTTCACAACCCTCACCTTGGTTTCTTGGGACAAATCGTTCTGCCATGCGCCGACGGCGCGTTCTGCGGCCTCCATCAGGGTAGAGGCGCGGATGATGGGAAGGCCGCTTTGGGCCAGGATCTTTTGACCCTCTTCCACATTGGTGCCTGCGAGGCGGACAATCACCGGCACATCGACCTGCACCTCTTCGAGGGCCTGCACGACGCCTTTGGCGACCCAGTCACAGCGGTTGATGCCGGCAAAGATATTGACCAGAACCGCCTGCACATTGCCGTCGGACATCACCAGCCGGAAGGCCTTGGCGACACGTTCAGGTGTGGCACCGCCCCCGATATCGAGGAAGTTGGCAGGTTCGCCCCCGGCCATCTTGATGGTGTCCATGGTGGCCATGGCCAGACCGGCACCGTTTACGATACAGCCGATATTGCCATCCAGCCCGACATACGACAGGCCGCGATCCGCAGCGCGGCTTTCGCGGGGGTCTTCCTGACTTTTGTCGCGCAGTTCGGCGATCTGGGGGTGACGGAACAAGGCGTTGTCGTCGAAGGTCATCTTGGCGTCCAGCGCGACGATGCGGCTGTCACCTGTGACCACCAGAGGATTGATTTCAACCATGGTGGCATCATGTTCGCGGAACGCGCGATAGCAGCCCTGAAGCGTGCGTATCATCTGCTGAGTCATGGCCGGTTCGATGCCCAGTTTAAAGGCGATCTGGCGGCATTGGAAATCCTGCAGGCCCACGGCTGGTTCAACAGTGGCGCGCACAATGCTGTCCGGTTTTTCGGCGGAAATCTCTTCGATTTCCATGCCACCTTCGGCACTGGCGACAATCATCACCCGCTGGCTGGAGCGATCAAGCACAAAGCCCAGATAGATTTCGCGTTCGATCGGCACGCCAGCTTCGACATAGACGCGGTAGATGCCTTTGCCTTCCGGGCCGGTCTGATGGGTGACCAGCTTGCGGCCAAACATCTCTTCGCAGCTGCTTTGAATTTCTGCATCACTGGTGCAGACCTTGACGCCGCCCGCTTTGCCGCGGCCCCCGGCGTGAACCTGCGCCTTGACGACCCAGAGATCGCCGCCCAGTTCGCGGGCGCGATAGGCCGCCTGTTCCGGGCTATAGGCCAATGCGCCTGCGGGTACATCCACGCCGAAACCGGCGAGGATCTCCTTTGCCTGATACTCATGAATATCCATGGTGTCCTCCCAATATTCGTGATGGATCTGTTATTCGGCCGCCAGAGCGGCACGGTAATGGGTTTCAAGCGCGGCGTTCACCGCTGCATGATCAATGGTGCCGCCCAGCTCTTCGATGGCCTGGCCAAAGCGGGTGACGATATCGCGGATTGTGGCTTCGCTCAGCAGATTGAGAATGCCGATGCGCACCTGAACCGGTTCAGACAGGGTGGGCCAGATACCAAAGTTGCGGGCGCGGCAGTTCTGCACCAGCTCCATTTCGCGGCCAGCCAGATTGTCGGGCAGGTTCAGCACCACCAGCGACGTCATGTTTGACGTGACATCGCAGCCCATGGCGGCAACGGCTTTGCGCAGAGCGGATTCGTGGTGGGCGTAATCCTTGGCACGCTGCGCGATGGTCTGCTGTAGGGTGATGCGCAGCGCCTCATGGAAGGCTGCGACCGCATAGGCGGAATGGGTGCGGTGATAGGTGCCCTTTTCCACATCTTGGCCGTCAATGATGCCCCAGTGGCGGGCTTCCATCACAGGGTGATGCACAAAGCTGCGGGTGCCCGTGGCCTTGAGCGCATCCATATAGCGATCTGTCAGGGAAACGGGCGCATAGGTCAGCGGCAGGCAGCAGATGCCCTTTTGCGGACAAGAGGCCCAGCCAGCCACGCCGGGATAATCATCGATGCGGAAGTCTTCCACGCCCAGCGATGAAACCGCATCTACCAGACCCATCGCGCCGTGTTTTTCGCAGGCGTCGCTGAAGCCCTGAATGTCATTTATGCGGCCAGACCCGGTTTCCCAATGCGCCATGGCGGCCCACTTGGGCTTGTGTTCTGCCAGCGCGGCCTCAACGATTTCGCCGGTGACGGATTGCCCATGCGGAACGTTGATGATGGTTACAGAGGCGGGCTGCGGATCGAGAGGGTTGGCAGCCAGCTCTTCGGCGGTGGCGGCTTTCATGCGCACGGTCAGACCGTCGATGCCCGAAAAGGTGCCATTGACGAACATAACAACCTTATCGCCGGGCATCACAGCGCTGAACATCACGTCCAGCCCGCTCCAACCGGTGCCCGCCACGCCAAAGGTATGCGTGTTTTTGGTGCCCCAGATGTCGCGCAGCATGTGTTTGCATTCGATCATGCCGCGCAGAACATCCCCATGCATGTGATCGGCAATGCCCGCACCTGAGAACGCAGCAAGCACGCGCTCATCGGTGTTGCCGGGGCCAGGGCCTGCGGCAATTGTTGCGGGAATCTCCAGCTTTGGAAAAATCTGTTCGCTCTGCATTGGGGTCTCCTCCCGGGCATTTCATATTTCGAATTTCGAAAAATGATGACTTGCCTTTGATTTTAAGAAAACGCACCTTGATCCTGCTTTTGTGCATCTAAAAGTATGGGGAAATACCCACCCATATTGGCAAGTATCCCGTTGTATACCCGTGGATACACCGCCCAAATGGGTAGTTTATTCTGATTAATAAAGGAAAAACAAATGGTTGGCAGAAACGATGATCCGATATCCATCATGCTGGGTGACGGCAATCCGCTGGTGTTATCGGCCATGTCCGAGATGTTTGATCGTGATTCGCGATTCTCTTTGGTGGCCACCAGCGCCACGGCCGAAGGGTTCCTGGGCACGGTGATGCGCGTCCCGGTTCAGATCGGTGTGATTGACTGGGATCTGCCGGTTCTGGGCGCTGAGAAGCTGACCGAAGTGCTGCGGGCGCAGGAAAATGCGCCACGGTTGATTATCTACGGAAACGACGACAAAGCCTTAGTACAAAGGGCCATGAGCGCCGGTGCCGCTGCTTATGCCACCCGATCCGGATCAACAGATACGCTGATTCAGACCTGTCTGGATGTGGCGGCTGGCAAAATGGTTTTCCCATTTCTTGACATCCGCGAGCTGCGAAATGACCCGATTGAAAGCCTGTCCCGGAAAGAAAAACTGCTGTTGGACGCCCTCGCAACCGGGCTGACAAACAAGGAATTGAGCCGCGAATTGGAGATTTCGACCAACACAGTGAAGTTTCACCTGTCGAATATCTTCGACAAATTGTCGGTTCGAAATCGTGCACAAGCGATCGCTTATTACTATGCTCATAAGGCAAAGGGAGGATCGGGCTGAATCGCATTGCATTCATTCGCATGCAGAAAAATTTATTGACAGTGAAATTAGATTTGGGAATTTGAAATAAGTAGACAGATCTGAGCGCGAGGAGACGCCCCATGTCCTTTTTCCCAATCGAACAAGCCCCCGGCCGCCTGAACCGCAGTGAGCTGGCCGTGCCGGGCAGCCAGCCGCAAATGTTTGAAAAAGCGGCGCAATCTGATGTTGATGTGATCTTTCTGGATCTGGAAGACGCGGTTGCGCCAGATGAGAAAGAGCAGGCCCGCAAGAATATCATCAAGGCCCTGAACGAGATCGACTGGAACACCAAGACCATGTCGATTCGAATCAATGGTCTGGACACGCATTACATGTATCGCGATGTGGTCGATATTGTTGAGCAGGCTGGTGAACGTCTGGATCTGATCATGATTCCCAAGGTGGGCACAGCGGCTGATGTCTATGCTGTTGATATGCTGACCACTCAGGTTGAAGATGCAGTTGGGCTGAAAAAACGTATTGGTTTTGAGCACATCATCGAAACTGCTCTGGGTATGCAGAACGTCACAGAGATTGCAGGCGCGTCGAAACGCAACGAAAGTCTGCACTTTGGTGTTGCGGATTACGCGGCGTCGACACGTGCGCGCACCACAATCATTGGTGGTGTGAACCCTGATTATTCGGTGTTGACCGATCCGGCTGATGATGGTGCCCGCATGACCCATTGGGGGGATATGTGGCACTATGCGCTGGCGCGTATGGTTGTCGCTGCGCGGGCAAATGGGCTGCGCCCGATTGATGGTCCTTTTGGTGATTTTCAGGATCCGGACGGCTATCGTGCGGCAGCAAAGCGGGCGGCGGTTCTGGGCTGCGAAGGCAAATGGGCGATTCACCCCAGCCAGATCGAATTGGCGAATGAAGTCATGTCGCCTTCAGAGGCGGAAGTCACCAAAGCGCAGCGCATCCTTGAGGCGATGGCCGAGGCTGAAGCCGCCGGGAAAGGGGCGGTATCGCTGGATGGCCGTCTCATCGACTATGCGTCGATTCGACAGGCTGAGGTTCTGGTGGAAAAAGCCCGGCAGATTTCCGGTGCTTGATCAGCCCAACCTGCTGGGAGAAATGGCCCGCGCCGCCTTTGACGAGGCGGTGCGGCGCGCTGATCCGGCAAAGGCGGTGCACGCAGAGCTGTCTCGTGCGCCGCTGACTGACTTGGCTGAGGGCGGCAAAACCTATGTGATCGCGCTTGGCAAAGCGGCGCCATCCATGCTGCGACAGTTCTGTCAGGATGTGGCTGGCCCGATAGAAACATTGTGTGTGACCCATCGCGAGAATGGCGAATCGGTTCAGGCGGATCAGGTGTTTCGCGCGGGCCATCCTGTGCCCGACGCAGAAGGACAGCGCGCGGCTCAGGCCATATGCGAGATGCTGGGCAGAGCAGGCGCGGCGGACCGCGTAGTTGCGCTGATTTCTGGCGGCGGGTCTGCGCTGGTGCCTGCCCCGCCAGATGGGGTGAGCCTGGAAGACAAACAGATGCTGAATCGGCTGCTGCTGGGCAGTGGCCTGGGCATCAATGATATGAATCTGATCCGTCAGCAGGTGTCTGAATTGAAAGGGGGCGGGTTCGCGCAGCTGGCCGCGCCCGCGCCAGTGGTGGCGCTGATCCTGTCGGATGTGATCGGGGATGATTTGCGCGCGGTGGCCAGCGGCCCCACGGTTGCCCCGATTGGCACAGCCCGCGAGGCGCTGGACCTGATGCATGAGGCGCGTATCAAGGAGCGCGCCCCGGCGAGCATTCTGGCGCATCTGTCGCGCCAACAGCGGCGGCAGGGCGTGCCCTGTTCGGACAATCGTCTTATCGGCAGCAATCGGCAAAGCGTAGAGGCTGCCGCGCATTTGCTGGGCAATCGCTTTGAGGTGACTGTGGCGCAGGCCCCACTGGTTGGGGATCTGCATGATGCGGCCATCCGCGTGTTTCGTGAAAGCTGTGAGAAGGTTGGGAAAGCCCGCCCGCAGGCCCTGGTCTGGGGCGGTGAAACCACAGTGCGGGTGCGCGGCACCGGTATGGGCGGGCGTAACCAAGAGCTGGCCCTGCGGGTGGCAGCGCTGGCCGATGCGCAACCAATCATGCGGCCATGGGTGTTTCTTTCAGGCGGCACGGACGGGCGTGATGGGCCTACCGATTCTGCGGGGGCTGTGGTGGATCAGGCCACCTGCGCGCGGATCCGCGTGCGTGGGCAATCTCCGGCTAGTTTTCTGGACCGCAACGATAGCTATGCGGCGCTGGCATTGGCGGGGGATCACCTGATGACAGGGGCCACCGGAACCAATGTGGCCGATATCCAGATCATGCTGATTGAATAGGGTCAGGCCAATATTCAGGCCTGACTTTGTGCTGTGTGTGGATTGACCGGGCTATCCAGCCGCCAGTCATGCACATCGTTTACCAGCATATGCGCCGCCCGGCGCAGCGTGGCGCGGATGCGCTCAACTGTTGGAATGCCCATCATCCCACAATCCTCTAGCGCTTTGTCAAAGGTTTGCAGCCAAAGTTCTGCGTCGTCTGTGCGGATGGGGATGTGTTCGTGCAGCTCGCGCAGGTTCATATGGCCGAACCTTTCGCGATAATAAGCCCGGCCCCCGAAGAAGCCGGACAGGAATTCGAATTGCGCCTGCCGGATATGTTCCAGCCCATGGCCACGAAAATGAAGCCGATGCAGAGCATAGGCCTCTGGATCGGTTTCCATGCGGTCATAGAAGCGGTTGACCAGTTCACGCAGCCGCTCTTCTCCGCCGATGTCGTTCAATGCGCTCATGATATGAACCTAGCTGTGCGTCAAAAGAGGGCGTTGATTCAGGTCAACCGGATTACAGTGCGATACGATCAGGACCGCGGGCGCGTTTTCTGTGGATCGTAATGCGCGAAAGGCACGATGGTGGCGGGCAGGCGTTTCTGATGGCCATCCAGCTTGCCGATTTCGACCTCTGTGCCGACCGCGTGATGCGCCACATCGACCCGCGCTAGGGCGATGTTTTTCCCCAGAATGGGCGAGCGCATTGAAGAGGTGACTTCGCCGATCTGCGCGCGGCCAATATGAACGCAATCCCCATGGGCGACATCTACATTCGAATGAATATCCAGCCCCACCAGTTTGCGCGCTGGGGTTTCCTTGCGGCGGATCAGAGCATCGCGGCCAATGAAATCATCCGTCTTGGATTTGAGCGGCACGGTAAAGCCGATACCGGCCTCAAACGGGTCAGTCTGATCGCTGAAGTCATAGCCTGCGAAAATCAGGCCGGATTCGATGCGCAGCATATCCAGCGCTTCCAGACCCATGGGGCGAATGCCGTGATCCTGACCCGCTTCCCAGACCGCATCAAAGACGGCACCAGCGTGTTTGGGGTGGCAGAAGATTTCATAGCCCAGCTCGCCGGTATAGCCCGTGCGTGAGACAACAATCGGCGTGCCGTCGTGATCATGCAGCCGGGCCGGGGTGTGGCGGAACCAGGCCAGATCTTCAAAGTTGGGGTGGTGCGGCATGGTCCAGATGATCTTTTTCAGCAGATCGCGGCTTTCGGGGCCTTGTACGGCGATATTGTGCTGCACATCAGTCGACGAGCGCACCAGGACCTTCAGCCCAAGTTCCTGTGCCTTTTCACGGATCCATTCGCCGCCGTAATCAGATCCGCCAATCCAGCGAAAGTTGTCTTTGCCCAGACGGAATACGGTGCCGTCATCAATCATGCCCCCATGCGGGTAACACATAGCTGTGTAAACCACGCCGCCCACAGGCAGGGTCTTCATGTTGCGGGTAAAGATATACTGACACAGCGCCTCAGAATCCGGGCCGGTGATTTCGAACTTGCGCAGGGCGCTGAGATCCATCACCACGCATTTTTCACGTGCGGCATGGTATTCTTCGATCGGGCCCGCGGTGGACATGCAATTGGCCAGCCAGAACCCGTTATATTCGATGAAGTTCTCGGTGAACTTGGCAAAGCTGTCGTGAAAACCGGTTTGTTTCGTCATTTTCGCCTCGGCATCGGGGGTTGGGCGGTAGGCCACCGCGCGTTGGAATTTTTCTTCGCCGCTATAGGTGCGCACGTGGATATCGGTGGGGTTCCAGCCATTGGCCGCGCTGGTGTCATCGGGGCAGGCAGAACTGACGCAGACCAGATCGGTCAGGGCGCGCAGCAGCACGTAATCGCCCGGACGGGTCCAGGGTTCGTCGGAATACATCACGCCGTGTTCGTCCAGCGCGGTGTTGAAGAAGAAGTTGATCGCCATCCAGCCTGCCCGCGCTGTCACTCCATGCGACGCAAGCGCCGCGTTAAAGTTGTCAGAGCAGTTCACATGGCCGGGATAGCCGATATCGTCATAGTATTTTGACGAGCAGGCCAGCGCAAAGGCGTCATGCCGCCCGACAGTGTCCTGAATGACTTCGACCAGGGGCAGCATATCGTGATCATAGTATTTCGCATGCAGACCGGGCATCGGATAGGCATGTTCCATGATGGTGCGCGTGGTTGTGACATCCAGCGCATGTTCGATTCCCTTGTCCAGTTTGCGCGCGGCGAAACACTGGAAATCGGTGCATTGGCGGCCGTCGACATCAAGGATCTGGATATAGTCACCCGCTTTGACAAAGTAGCTTTGCGCCGTGGCGGAATGGATGCGGATATCCGCAACGGGATCGGCCAGCGGATCGGGCAGCTCAAAGCTGGTGTGCGGTTTGATCACCGCGCGTTTGACCCAAACCGTTAGCGGCGTCGCGGTGTTCTGAAGTTCAAAATCCATCACACCGCCGGGGGCAGCGATGATCACAATGCCGTCACGCCGGGCGGTGAAAAAGCTTTCGTCACCTGCGGGCGTTGTTTCACCAAAAATGTCGATAGACCGGGCATCCCCCAGGGAAATACCGCGCGATTCCAGCCCCATACGTAGACCACGCAGGGATTGGTCTGAATTGGTCAGAAGTGCCTTCAACCCCTTTGCAGTCCCGCTTCCCGCATGTCCGAGAATCGCCGGATCGACGATACCGTCAGGGCCTGCTGCAATGATTTCGCAGGGTTGGCCGCCTTCTGTGTTCGAGACGGTCAGCGTATCGCCTGTTTCGACTCGGATCAGGATTGCGCCTGCACCTTCAACGACATAGCGTTCTGTACCGGGCGGCAGGGAAAAGACCTGCGGCTGGGTTATCAGACTTGGCTTGGGTGGCCCGGGAACAACGTCCGGGTAACGATTGTCGAGCATCTCTCCCCCCTTATGGTGATCCGACATTTGCATTTGCGGAATATTAATTTAACATCAAGAATATCCACAAAGCGGGCCTTCGGACAAGAAAAGAAACCAGTTGAACCAGTTTTTTTGAAAGGTTCACTCTGAGATGGGGCTTTGCGCAAGAGGGGAAAACACCTGAATGCTAAGTCTTGGTTTGGGAATTGTGGCGGCCTTTGCCTGGGGATTTCACGATCTTTGCGTGCGGTACGTCAGTCAAAGTGCTGGAATTATTGCGCCTTTAGCGGGTGTTATGCTGTTTGGCACGATTATGGTCGCACCTTTCAGTCTGGGCGCTGATGTGCAACCGGGGGGCGGTGCCCTGATTTTGTCGCTGGGCGCAGGGGTGATTTACGGGCTGGCGGGCTATGCGCTGTATCAGGCCTTTGCGATTGGTCCGGTGCGTCTTGTGGCGCCAATCATCGGTGCCTACCCGGTTTTATCTGTCGCCTGGGCGGGTTTCACAGGGCAACCGGCGTCGTTGGATCAATGGCTGGCGGTACTTTTGATCATTGCAGGTGTGGGATTCGTTGTTGGGCGCAGTGATTCAGGTGACGAAGCGCATGGTGGGCGCAAGGCGGCTGTGTTGTGGTCGCTGGCCGCTGGGGCGGGATTCGCTGCCACCTTTGCAACGGGACAGGCTGCGGCATCGGGCGGGGCCGAAGTGGCGCTGCTTTTGCCCACCCGGCTGGCGGCGTTGGTGACTATTCTGGGCCTCGCATTCCTAAGCCGACGCCCTGTGTTGCCTGCGATGAAAACGCTGCCAATTCTGATGGTGATGGGTGCTTTGGATGCCTTGGCGCTTGGGATGATCATCCTTGCTGGCGGTGTTCCGCGCCCGGAGTTTGCAAGTGTCGCGGCCTCAGCTTTTGGGTTGATTACCGTCACGCTGGCTGCGTTGATCTTGCGCGAACGTATGACAGTGACCCAATGGGGCGCAGTGAGTGTTGTTTTTGGAGCGATTGCCTATCTTGGGTTCTGAACAAGCTGATATAAATTTAACATAAGGTAGATTACACGGCTTTCATTTCAATCGAAAGGCGACAACACGGCAAGGATACTATAAGAACTTCGCGCATCGGGTGTGAAGATCTAGCACCTCCAACAGATGACGTGGTGACACTGTCGAACGCCGTGTCATCATTGGGCCGAATAGAGCCCAAATTGCCTTTTCATACATGTGCGTTTAGATGGCGTCTTAAGTGCCAGGAGGACGGTAAAATAACACCCAATTCTAAGCCGAACATGACGATGGCAACCGATGTGGAACTTGCAGGTGACGTTCTTCGAGTGGCCACTTCTGGTTTGCCTGACCTTGCGATGTGCAACGCACATGAAGCGCTAACCGAGCTGCGGGCCAAGTATGAACCGTTTCGTGATTTCCTCAATTTGCCCCCCAATGGAAATCATCTCATCAACTCTTGTCTTCTCTATCCGCCATTTGAGCAAGGTGCGGACGGCACGCTTTTTCTGGCCTCCCGGTTTGCCTATGCGCCCTATGCCGGAACTGCACTTATGGCGGCTGCGGCGGTTCTGGGGGAAATGCAAACCTCTGAATTGGCCAATGATCACTGTCTCGTTCAGCTGCTAACCGCGCGCGGATTGATGAGCGTTGAGCTCAATTGGACAGACAAGGCTGTAACGCACGCCAAGTGGTTTACGACCCCGCCTAGGGTATTGGTCTCGCATGCCGAGTTGCTGTTGTTTGCAAGTACGACAGTTCCAATCTCGTTGGTGGATGCGGGGTTGCCATATCTCGTTGTTGATGCAGGCAAGATGGGTATCCCACTTAGTGATCATTCCCGTCTGTCTAAGGCCGCTATCGACCTTAGCACAGCCTGCGCCGAACAGTTTCCTTTGCATCAGTTTGGCAATGCTGAGAGCTATGACAATTATTTGGTTATGTTCTCTTCTGAAGTTGCGAAGAATCACATCAAAACGGTTTGGGTGTCCGACAAAGGTTAGGTTGCCAATTCAGCGGGCGGCACTGGCGCTTTGTCCGTTCTGGCCACCTATGAAAACAGTGGGCACGGAAATCCGGGAAAGCCAACCTGTATTGAGGCGCCGGGCGGAGCATTCGAGTGCCAGATTTCCGGGAACAAAGCCACGGTTGCCTCTAAGGTCAAGATTATTGCAAAGCATGAATTCCGATTGGGCAGTCAAGCGCTGTCGCAGCCCCATCGTCTTTGATCCGCACGATCGACAAGAAAAGTGAATCAGCCTTTATTGGGCTGATCAAGCATGGTGTTTCTCTCTCCAAAGCTTCGCCGCATTGTGCACCAACGTCTTTCCAGTCCACCCGGTGCTGACATTTATGAAGCGTTGCAACATCTGGGATAGATACTCTCTTATTTTGGCGCGTTCTCATCCCCAACAAAAAAGGCGCGCGAGGGTGTCGCGCGCCTAAGGGGATCAGCAGGGATCTGATCAGATATCCAGCGTGTGCTCTTTTTCCCAGCGGGAGAAGTGGCTGACGAAAGAATTCCATTCCTGGTTCTTCAGCTTGAGATAAGCGCCAGAGAATTCTGCCCCCATGGTTTCCACCAGTTCGGCATCATTTTCATAGGCTCGCAGCGCGTCCAGCATGTTCAGCGGCAGTTTGGGCGCATCGGTGATCGAATGCCCTTCGGCGTACATGTCGATATCATGGCGCTTGCCCGGATCCGCCTTGGTGCGGATGCCAGACAGGCCCGCTGCGATGATCACCGCCTGCAGCAGGTACGGGTTGACCGCACCATCGGGCAGACGCAGCTCAAAGCGGCCCGGCCCCGGAACCCGAACCATATGGGTGCGGTTGTTGCCTGTCCAAGTGACGGTGTTGGGCGCCCAGGTTGCACCCGACATGGTGCGCGGCGCGTTGATGCGTTTATAGCTGTTCACCGTCGGGTTGGTGATCGCCGCCAGCGCGCTGGCGTGTTTCATGATACCACCAAGGAAGTGGCCACCTTTTTCCGACAGGCCAACTTCGCCAATCTGGCCGCCTGCATCGCCTGCAAAGACGTTGACCTTGCTGTCAGCGCCGGGGGCATCCCAGACGGAAATATGCGCGTGACAGCCGTTGCCTGTCAGACCTTCGACAGGTTTCGGCATAAAGGTTGCGCGGAAGCCATGCTTTTCGGCCACCGATTTGGTCATGAACTTAAAGAAGCTGTGTTTGTCAGCGGTCTTGAGCGCGTCGTCGAATTCCCAGTTCATTTCAAACTGGCCATTCGCATCTTCGTGGTCGTTCTGGTAAGGGCCCCAGCCCAGCTCCAGCATGTAGTCACAGATTTCGCGCACCACATCATAGCGGCGCATCACCGCCTGCTGATCATAGCAGGGTTTGGCGGCGGTATCGAAGGGGTCGCTGATTTCGTCACCTTCCGGGGTCAGCAGGAAGAACTCGGCCTCGATGCCGGTTTTCACATGCAGACCTTCGGCGGCGGCTTCGTCGATCAGGCGACGCAGAACGTTGCGCGGGGCCTGTGCCACATCCTGCCCTTCCATCACGCAGTTGCCCGCCACCCAGGCCACTTCGGGTTTCCAGGGCAATTGGATCACGGAAGACGGGTCTGGCACGGCCAGCATATCGGGGTGGGCTGGGGTCATATCAAGATAGGTGGCAAAGCCAGCAAAGCCTGCACCATCTTCCTGCATATCCGCGATCGCCTGCGCCGGAACCAGCTTGGCACGTTGGCCGCCAAACAGGTCGGTGAAGGAAATCATGAAATATTTGACGCCCTTTTCCTCGGCAAATTTTGCGAGATCAATCGTCATTGGGGGCTCCCTGTAGGTCTTGTTTTGTTTGTTTAAAAAAGGCGCGCCGGTCTTTGCCAGCGCGCCCCAGATATCTTAGTAGCCGGTGCCGGGTTTGCCGGGGTACCAATCGGTGCCTGCCAGCGGAACTTTCGCCATGGCGGCGGCTTCCATGGTCAGGGCGCACAGATCCTCGGGTTCGAGGTTGTGCAGGTGGTTGTGGCCACAGGCGCGGGCGATGGTCTGCGCCTCAAGGGTCATCACCTTCAGGTAGTTGCGCAGGCGGCGGCCCGCTTCTACCGGATCAAGGCGGGCCATCAGGTCGGGATCCTGTGTGGTGATGCCTGCCGGGTCTTTGCCTTCGTGCCAGTCGTCATAGGCGCCGGTGGTGGTGCCCAGCTTCTGGTACTCGGATTCCCATTTGGGATCGTTGTCCCCCAACGCGATCAGCGCGGCGGTGCCGATGGCAACCGCGTCCGCCCCCAGCGCCATGGCCTTGGCCACGTCAGCGCCTGTGCGGATGCCGCCCGAGACAACCAGCTGCACTTCGCGATGCACGCCCAGATCCTGAAGCGCCTGAACGGCGGGGCGGATACAGGCCAGCGTCGGCATGCCCACATGTTCGATGAACACATCCTGCGTTGCGGCGGTGCCGCCCTGCATACCGTCCAGAACAACCACATCTGCGCCAGCTTTCACCGCCAGAGCAGTGTCAAAGTAAGGGCGTGTGCCGCCAACCTTGATGTAGATCGGCACTTCCCAGTTGGTGATTTCACGCAGCTCAAGGATCTTGATTTCCAGATCATCCGGGCCGGTCCAATCCGGGTGACGGCAGGCTGAACGCTGGTCGATGCCCTTGGGCAGAGTACGCATTCCTGCAACACGATCCGAGATTTTCTGCCCCAACAACATACCGCCGCCGCCGGGCTTTGCGCCCTGCCCGACCACGATTTCAATCGCATCTGCCTTGCGCAGGTCGTTCGGGTTCATGCCATAGCGCGATGGCAGGTACTGATAGACCAGCTTGCTAGAATGGCCGCGCTCTTCCGGGGTCATACCGCCGTCACCGGTGGTGGTCGATGTGCCCGCGTCGCTTGCGCCGCGGCCAAGGGCCTCTTTGGCGGGGCCGGACAGCGCGCCAAAGCTCATGCCGGCGATGGTGATCGGAATATCCAGCTGGATCGGCTTTTTGGCAAAACGTGTGCCCAGCGTGACCGAGGTATCGCAGCGCTCGCGGTAGCCTTCCAGCGGGTAACGGGAAACAGAGGCACCCAGAAACAGCAGGTCATCAAAATGTGGTACACGGCGTTTGGCACCGCCCCCACGAATGTCATAGATGCCGGTGGCCGCTGCGCGGCGAATTTCCGCATTGATCGGGTTGCTGAAGGTGGCCGACTGGATCGGCATGGTTTGCGGGATTTTGTTATCCATGTCTTTCATCCTGATCCTCAGTAGGCCTGAGCGTTATCAACATCGAAGTTATAGAGCTGACGGGCTGAACCGTAGCGCTTGAACTCTTCGGGTTTGGCATCTGCGCCCGCACGTTCCAGAAGATCCTTCAGGATCTCGATGTGCTCGGGGCGCATTTCTTTTTCGATACAATCCGCACCAAGGCTTTTGACGGAACCGCGCACAAACAGGCGTGCTTCGTATAGGGAATCCCCCAGCGCGTCGCCCGCATCGCCACAGACAACCAGATTGCCTGCCTGCGCCATAAAGGCGCTCATGTGGCCGATATTGCCATGCACCACGATGTCGATTCCCTTCATGGAAATCCCGCAGCGCGAAGAGGCATTGCCTTTGATTACCAGCAACCCGCCATGGCCGGTGGCCCCGGCGTATTGGCTGGCGTCGCCTTCGACGACCACGGTGCCGGACATCATGTTTTCCGCCACACCCGGGCCAACCGAGCCTTTGACATTCACGGTCGCCTGCTGGTTCATGCCACCGCAGTAATAGCCGGTTGAGCCATTGACAGTGACCTCAATAGGGGCGTTCAGGCCAACGGCAATCGCATGGCTGCCCTTGGGATTGATGATGTCCCAGCTGGTCTGGTTGGTGTCTTCGCTCTGCGCGTGCAGGGCGGAATTCAGGCCGCGCAGGCCGTCGGCTTCAAGATCATATGTCTGCATCTTAGTGGTTCCAGAAGTAAACGGTTGCGGGTTCGGGTTCCCAGACGCGGGCCTCTTCGATGCCCGGCAGGTTCACCAGTGCGCGGTATTCGCTGCCAAAAGCGACATACTGATCAGTCTCGGCCATCACCGCTGGTTTGCAGGCGATCGGGTCACGCACCACGCCAAAGCCATCTTTGGTGCCAACCACAAAGGTAAAGAACCCGTCCAGATCGTTCAGCGAGCTTTCCAGCGCCTCACCCAAAGATGCACCTTCGCGCATTTTCCAGGTCAGATAGGCTGCGCCCACTTCGGTGTCGTTCATGGATTCGATGCGAACACCTTCGCGCTGCAGTTTGCGACGCAGCGAATTGTGGTTCGACAGCGATCCGTTGTGTACCAGACACTGATCCGCGCCGGTTGAAAACGGGTGCGCGCCCTCGGTGGTAACGGCGGATTCGGTGGCCATACGGGTGTGGCCAATGCCGTGGGTGCCGCCCATCGAGGAAATGTCAAAGCGCGCGGCCACATCTTTCGGCAGGCCCACTTCTTTGTAGATTTCGATGGTGTCACCGTCGCTCATGACACGCATGCCGGGGCGCAGATCGCGCACGGCAGCGCGGGCCGCTTCGGCCTTGTCTGCTGGCAGGGTCAGCACGGCGTGGGTGTCATTGCGTGTCATGGAAACGCTGGCGTCTATGGCCGCGCCCAGATCAGCAGCAAGAGTTTCCAGGTCAGCATCCGCATTGTCCGACTGGACCGTCAGCTTGGCCTCTCCGTCATTTGCGTCGCCGCCGTAAATTGCAATCCCGGCACTATCGGGGCCACGATCTGTCATCGTGATGAGCATGTCAGTCAGCATCGCGCCAAGCTGCGGCTCAAGTGCTTTGTCTTTCAGGAATAATCCGACGATTCCGCACATTTGTTTTGTTGCTCCGTTTGTTGATTCGGCCCTTTGGGGGTTGTGATCAGGCTACCACCCGCTGGATCGCCGCTCAAACTAAAATGAATAATATTTTCCTGTCAGTCAATATCCCGGGCGCGAAAAACGCCCGGGAAAATGCAGATCTTAGTATCGTTCGACACTTTCAGTGATCTTCTCATGATCAATCGCCTGCTTGCGGGCTTCTTCCAGATGCTGCCCTTCGCGGACATATTGGATCCGATGCCAGCCCACCCAGAAGGCAACGCCAAGAATCACCATCAACACCTCTGAGCCCTGGAAGGGATAGATTGCCCCAACATCAGCCAGATCGACGTTCCAGTTTTCGTAACCAATCGTAGACATAGTGATGCCCCCTTACTCTGCTGGTTTGATTTTATTGGCGAGGTAGCGCTTGTCGGCTTCGATGATCTCGGCCTTTGCGTCCTCATAGGAATGGTGCTCAGCGTAATCGAGACCCTGAAGTTCAACTTCTTCCGGGATACGCAGAACGCCTGCAGCCGCCTGAATTTTGGCCAGCCCCCAGCCCGGCAGGAAGCCCAGGACAAAGAACATGATCACAGCACCCAGCGTCTGGCCCAGTGGATTGATCGCTGCATATCCTTCAAAGGGTGACGACGGTGCGCCCCAGAGCATGAAGCCCGCGATGATCAGGCCAACCACACCGGAATAGCCATGCACCGCAACAGCGCCCACCGCATCATCAAGCTTGAACTTGCGTTCAACCCAGTAGTGCAGCTTGTAGACAATCACCACGCCAACAGCGGCAATCAGCATCGCCTGAATCGGGTGATACAGATCGTTGCCCGCAGAGGCGGTGATGACCCCGGCCAGACCGCCTGAGAACGTCCAGAAGGCATCGCCACGTGACACCACATAGGCTGCCATCAGACCACCTGACAGTGACATGAGGAAGTTGAAGGTGATCGCAGACAGTGATGTTGGCGCCAGATAGATATTGGTGGCTGTCCAGGTGGTACCAGTGATCTGACCGCCAATGACTTCTGGCGAAATTGCCGGTACGTTGCAGGCCGCATAAAAGCCCCAGAAACCGGTGTAGATCAGGAAAATCCCGATGGTCAGCATCCATGGGTTGTGCGGAGGAATGTCGCGTGGCGTACCATCCTTGGCAAATTTACCGATCCGCGGACCAAGGACCATGATCACACCCAGCGCATAGCCGCCCGCGATGGCGTGAATCACACCCGAGGCATAGGCATCGTGATACCCGAGGTATTTCACCATCCAGCCGCCATAGTGCCAGCCCCATGCAGCGTCGATGATCCACCAGACCGAACCGATCATGACAGCATGAACCCAAAGCGCCGAAGACCGGATGCGTTCGATCACCGAGCCGGAAACAATAGAGGCCGCTGTCCAGCTGAACAGCAGGAAGGCTGCCCAGAACACGCCGGTGATTCGGTCGCTCAGATTCGTTCCCATGGTTTCAGACCAGGGCACATTGGCATCTCCGGCAGCATCCAGCCCTCCGAAGAAGGGGAACATGGGGAAGGCCCAGTAAATCCACCAGCCGAAAAAGAAAAACGTCACAGTGACCAGTGGAATCACCATGACGTTTTTCATCAGTGTGTGCATGTGGTTGCGGCGGCGGCTTGCGCCCACTTCGTACATGCAGAACCCTACGTGAATTAGGAACATGAACACCACGGTGACCCAGTAATAAAACTCGGTAAACACCGTCGTGATCGCGTTTAGATTGCCATCCATCGTTCTCTCCCTTGTGTTGTTGACTTCACTTTCAGTAAATTATTTTTCTTATAGCGGTGCTCAAATTTCACTCTCTGTCAACAATTTTGTATGGCAGGCATAATTTTGTGGAACCAGTTTTTCCTTTGAAAAAAGAGCTGGATCAAATGGTTCCTTTTGGGCTTATCCTTTGCGCAGGGGGGCGTGAGTTGCGGAAAAATCGTACAAAGAAGAGGATTTTGTTTCCCAACAGG
The DNA here is from genome assembly GCA_025210455.1 of Pelagimonas sp. Taxonomy (GTDB): domain Bacteria; phylum Pseudomonadota; class Alphaproteobacteria; order Rhodobacterales; family Rhodobacteraceae; genus JAOARQ01. The sequence continues at coordinate 140,245 of JAOARQ010000050.1, read as the reverse complement.
AAATCTAATTGCACACGGGTATTGATTTTTGGCCCGTCATCGGTCTGAATGTGGTCCAACAATGGATCAATAGGGAGAGTACAATGGCCATCATCTACCGGACATCCGCGCTTGCGCAACGTCATGCTGAAATCGGCGGTGAGCTTGAAGATTGGAATGGTATGGGAACCGCATGGTTCTATGACAGCACCGATGAGCGCGCCAAGGCTGATTATGAAGCTGTGCGCACCAAGGCGGGTCTTATGGACGTGTCAGGCCTGAAAAAGGTTCACCTGACCGGTCCACATGCTGCGGCGGTGATTGATCGCTGCACCACCCGCAATGTCGATAAAATCATGCCGGGCCGTGCGGTCTATGCCTCAATGCTGGATGATCGCGGGTTGTTCATCGACGACTGTGTGATCTACCGCCTGTCGGTCAACAGCTGGCTGCTGGTTCATGGCACCGGCACCGGTCATGAAAGCCTTGCACAGGCGGCATTTGGCAAGAACGTCACCATGATCTTTGATGACGATCTGCACGACATGTCGCTGCAGGGCCCTGTGGCTGTGGACTTCCTGGCCAAACATGTGCCCGGCATTCGTGATCTGGCCTATTTTGGCATCATTCAGACCAAGCTGTTCGGCAAGCCAGTCATGATTTCGCGTACAGGATATACTGGTGAACGCGGCTATGAGATCTTCTGCGAAGGTCGTCACGCGGTTGAGCTGTGGGATGCCATTCTGGAAGACGGCAAAGACATGGGCATTGTGCCTGTGCAATTCTCGACGCTGGATCTGCTGCGCACCGAAAGCTACCTGCTGTTCTATCCGGGCGACAATTCGGAAACCTACCCGTTTGCCGATGGCCCCTGTGGCGATTCGCTGTGGGAACTGGGGCTGGAGTTCACCGTTTCCCCCGGCAAGACAGGGTTCCGTGGCGCGGAAAACCATTACGCCATGCAGGGCAAAGAGCGCTTCAAGATCTACGGCGTGCGTCTGGAAGGCACCACGCCAGCTGGTGAAGGCGCGGCCTTGCTGAAAGACGGCAAAGAGGTCGGCGTTGTCACCTTTGGCATGAACTCGGATCTGAATGGCCACAATGTGGGCATCGCCCGTATGCCGGTGGATTGTGCCGTGCCGGGCACCGCGATGACCGTGCGCAACGAAGACGGGACAGAGATCCCCTGTGTGGCGGAAGAGATGCCCTTCTATGACAAGGACAAGGCGATCCGTACCGCAAAAGGTTGATTGCTGTCGGGCGGGCCAGACAAAAGGCCCGCCCGCTTCGTCTTACACGCACAAATAGGGAGGTGACTGGGCATGTCCAAATTCCAGTTTCCACAAAGCATAACGAGCCGACCGGTCTATGGCACGCTCGAGCCACGCCCTGGTAAAGCGCATCTGATGATTGCTGATGCCCAGGGCGCCGAGGCCCTGCTAGAGCTGGCCGAACGCGACGCCGGGCTAATGGCGAAAAGCCATATCATCTATATCCCCAAAGATACGGGCGACACCTATGTCGACAAGCTGCGCGCAGCGGAGCCAGCGCAGCTGTATGTGGGCCCCAGTTTTGAGGCCGCAACCCAGCGTATCCGCCATGTGCTGGGCCAGGCGCATATGGGGCTGCAGGTCTATCTGACTGGCACCGAAGGTCTGATGGGTCAGGCCATGAACGAAGCCACTGGCGCCGGTATACCGCATACCGCCATCCAAACCGAACATCGTGGGTCGGTCGCGCGGCGGATGCAATGTGTGCATTGCAAAGGCATCACCGAAGACGTGATGACCGATCCTTTTGTCTGTTCGCATTGCGGGCTGAACCTCTTTGTTCGCGATCACTATTCGCGGCGTCTGGCGGCCTTTCAGGGGGTTTGCATTGACGCGGAAGACCCCGGCAATGTCCCCGAACCCGTGGAGCTGTACAAATGAGCGCATCACCAACAAGAGCCAAGGCAGGCGCCGAAAAGCTGGACGTTGTGGTCAGCGCCGTGGTGCCGCTGAACGATCTCGTGACCCGGTTTGAGTTCAAACGCAGTGACGGGCAGGATTTCCCGCCCTTTTCAGCGGGCGCGCATACGGTTGTCGAAATGAACGACGAGGGCCGCACCCGGCTGAATCCCTATTCGCTGATGTCTGATCCGGCAGATACCTCGAAATACGCCATTTCCGTGCGTCGCGATGATGAAGGGCGCGGTGGGTCGCTGTTCATGCATCGCAATGTGTCGCAGGGCGATCAGATGGTGATCACCTATCCGGTGAACCTGTTCGCGCTGGATTTGCGGGCGGGCAAACATATCTTTTTCGCTGGTGGCATTGGAATCACGCCTTTCATGGCGATGATTGAGCAACTTGAACGGTCAAACGGACATTGGGAGCTGCATTATGCGGCCCGCTCGCCCGAGCTGGCCAGCTATGCGGATGAGCTGAAGTCCAAACACCCCGCCAATGTGCATGTGTATTATGACAGCGCGGGTGAAGCCATTGATCTGGAAAATCTGCTGGATGGGCAGCCCCTGGGCACTCATGCCTATGTCTGTGGTCCGGCTGGCATGATCAAATGGGTGCATGACACCGCGACAGCCCATGGCTGGCCCGAAGACAATGTACATTCCGAAGAATTCCTGGCGCCTCAGCCCGGCAAGCCCTTTCAGGTGCGCCTGTGCAAATCCGATATCACCATTGATGTGGGTGAAAACGAAAGCCTGCTGGAAGCGATGGAGCGCTGCGGCGTTGATGCGCCCTTCCTGTGTCGCGGCGGGGCCTGCGGGCAATGCGAAACCGATGTGGTCGAAAGTGAGGGCGAATTCCTGCACCGCGATCACTGGCTTGAGGATGAAGATCACGCCTCAGGCAAGAAAATCATGCCCTGCGTCAGCCGTTTTATCGGCAAGTCGCTGGTGCTGGACCGCTAAGGAGAGAGTCACATGACCATTCAATTCAACGAAGAAACCTTCCGCGACGATTACTCTTTCCGCAATTCGGATTGGGCAATCCAACGCTTTCCTTTCCCGTTCCACGAAGACAGCTATATGTATTCGGTGAACATGGAACAGCATCGTGGCGGACCCAAAGGGTCAGTCTATGAAAAGCGGTTCGATGTGGACGAACATTATCTGTCAGAAATGCGTGACCGGGCAAAGGTTCTGGCCGATGATCCGCTGCGCTGTCAATCGCTGCCACATATGACGTTGGCAGGCTGGGACACGCTGGAACTGATCATGGTGTCCAAATCGGAAGACTACCCTGAGCTGTTCGAACTGCACCGTGATGGCAATCAGTGGCATTGGATCAACAAGCCCATGGGCATTGATCACAAGTTCACCTTTCTGGATGAAACCACCCTGCCCTGCGGCCCGCTGGAATATATCACCCGACAGGCGCAGGGCGACTATGCTGTGCTGGACCAGCGCGATGATATGCTGTGGATGGATGCGGGCATGATCACCACGCAGGCGGATTGGTCGCTTGATTTCGACATTGGCATGAATTTCTTCGAATGGCATGCGCCGGTGCCACTGGCCCATGAGATGGGGATTTTCAAGCGCGCGTTGAAATTCTTGCTGAATATCCAGCAAGGGGCCCCTGCGCGGCGCCTGAACTGGACCATGACAGTGAATCCGCTGCTGGATACCAGCCCAGAGAACTATCACAAATGGGGCATTCAAAAGACCGAACTGACCCCGGAAAACATCGGCTCGAAACAGCACCTGCGGGTGGAGCTGCAGACCTTCTATCGCCTGCCGCGATCCAATGCCTTGCTGTTCCCGATCCGCTGCTACCTGTGTTCCTTTCAGGATCTGATGACCATGCCCAAATGGGGCCGCCGTCTGCACCGTGTGATCCGCGATCTGCCCGAGGAACTGGCGACCTACAAAGGCTTTATCGACAACCGTCCGATGATGCTGGATTATCTCAGCCAGTTCGACGACGGTCTGCCGACCTCGCCAGGTATCTGGCCTGACAAGGAAACCGAGCCAGCCCTGCAAAAGTAGCACACTCCACATCATGGCGAGGCAGTCAGCCTGCCGAAAGTGGGGTCACTCAATCTACCGCGGGATTGCGCCATGTCGATGACGCAAAGGGTTGTGTAACTGCGCGTTTGACCAAATCAAGGCGATCCTGTCCATAAAAAGGATCTCCATCAACTATGTATGTTGGAGATCCAAAAACACTTTGATTGCGCGCCCAGACCGAATTCGCTTGCAGCTGACCTTGCACTGCACGGGAAGCCGCGCGTTCAAGAAGGCCTTTGGCATCATATCCTAATTCGGTTGCGATCGCCCCTAGCGTTTGCAAGCAGGACAAATCGGCATCATCGCGCCAATGCGCTTCAAGCAAACGATGCGCCATCTGATCTGTTTGTGGGCCGCTCTCTCCGAGGGCCAGGATCATACCAGAGGCCACACTATAATCGTTGTCATGATGTGTCGGCCGATAATCGATTATCGGAACATTCCTGTACTCAGCCCATCGTTCGATTTCACGGCCAAAAAAGTAATCCACATGCGCCTGTGTCCGGGCCGTAAATGGCAGGCTCCCTTGGGCTTCAACGACAGGGGATAACAAAATGGGCTTGTGGATCAGCGTTACCTGATGTTCTGAGCAAATTGTACTCAGCTCTTTGGAACCGAGATAGGCGAAGGCTGAATGAGCCGAGTAGATGTATTCGATGATAGGCATTCGAACACCATGCGACATCTTCCGTCGCATGCCCAGTTCAATCGTCTGTCAGCAATCCCCCACGCAAATCACTGCATCGTTTGAAATGGCTCATTGCTGCCCGCCAATGTGTGTTGGAAAACCTACGCCTTCGCGGCGGGATAGCTGATGATCGACAGATAGCGGGCAGGTAAGGTGATTAATCTCTCTGGCCCGTGGGGTGCATCGGCGTCAAAGAACAGCGTGTCCCCCGGCTGGAGGTTGTAGATCTCATTGCCGTGCAGGTAGTCCACTTCGCCTTCCAGCATGTAGATCATTTCAATCCCGTCATGCTGGAAGGTTTTGAACACATCTGCATCGGATTGTAGCGTGATCAGATAGGGTTCGACAATTACACCGCTTGAGTTCGAACCGATATGTGCCAGCAGGTTGTACTGGTGCCCGGCGCGGGTGCCTTCGCGCTCGATTTCAACACCTTCACCTGCGCGGGTGTGCACCGCTTCGCGGCGTTCTTCGTAGCCTTTGAAAAATGATGTCAGCGGTACAGACAATGCCTTGGCCAATGTCTGCAGGGTTGTAAGCGATGGTGACGTATTGCCGTTTTCGATCTTGGACAACATGCCAATCGACAGATCTGTCAGGCGCGACATTTCAGCGACGGTGATATTCTGCTGCTTGCGATGCGCGCGCACTTCGCGCCCGATCGCGACTTCCAGAACCTTTTCGCGTTCTTCGCTGCTGGGTGCATGCGGATCTTGTGTCAGTTTCACCGGCTTGCTCTTAACACTGCCCATAATGATCTCGCACACTTGCCCTGTTCTATTGAGGCCGTAAAGGCCTAAACTGGGATCCAGCCTAGGGGAAGTTTCATGTAATTGCAAAAATATTCCCAACAGTGCACAAAAACTAGGCAAAGGGGTGTTGTGGCAGCGTCATACCGCTACCACGGGAACAGCAGTGTCGTGCTGTCATGTGGCGATATTCGTTGTCGTCGGGATCAGAAAGCTGACCGCATTCCCACCAGCAACGCGTGATGCAGCGACCCGGCCGAACTGCGCGGCCCGTACACCGTGTAATGATCCGGCGCGCGGCAAATCAGGAAACAGCCCAGATGTTCAATGGAACAGCGGGTGGCTTCTTTGCCTTTAAAAGCACGGGTGTTCACCACACAGAGCCGTTCAAACAGATCGGGCAACTGTGCGCCATGCAGATCAAAGCGGCACCAGGCGTCTGTCTGTTCTGTGACGCTGGCGCAGCCTGAGGCTTTGCTGGTGATGCGGGCGGCCAGATCTTCGTTGCTGGCAAAGCTTGCCTCAACCATCCATTGATCCGGGCCGGTCCAGAATGCCTCAAGCGTTGTGCCACCCACAGCGGCCGGTGTGGGCGCAGGCGCATCAATCAGGCTTTGCATCAGTGTCGCGGTGTCATCTTCACGGCCCAGACGGGCGGCAACGGATGCCAGGGCAGTGTCGACCACTTCGGTCAGGGTGACAGGGCCATGGCGATCAACGCGCGGTGCTGTGCCACCCAGCGGTGTTTTGGCGATAAGATCAGGCACGAAGACGGCTCCCTTCCGGATCAACAAAATGAGCGCTGACAACTTTGACATCATGGTCAACGCCCGTCAGCGGGCTGACAAGACGAATGGTTTCGCCCAGGCGGGTGTCGCCCTGTTTCAGGAAACCAATCCCGATATGATGGCCAAGATTGGGCGAATAGCAGGCCGAGGTGACATAGCCCTGATCATGTGCGGCATCGACAGCGCTGCCTTTGGTCATCAGATGCGCGCCTGCAGGCACTGGTTTGTCGGGATCAATCGGGGCAAAGCCGACCAGCTTCAGGGCATCCTCTTCGTTCAGGCCTTCGCGTTCGGAAAGGGTTGACCCGATGCTGTCTTTCTTTTTCGACACCATCCGCCCCATGCCAAGGTTCAGCGCAGTGGTTGTGCCGTTCAGTTCATTACCTGCGGCGTGGCCTTTTTCGATCCGCATGACGCCCAGGGCCTCTGTGCCATAGGGGACCACATCGAATTCCTCGCCGGCTTCCATCAGCTTGCGGATCATAGCATCGCCATAGCGCGTGGGCACTGCGATCTCATATGCCAGTTCCCCGGAAAATGAGATGCGGAACAGACGCGCGCGCAGCCCGCCACAAACGGTGATCTCACCGCAGGCCATAAAGGGAAAGCCCTCGTTTGAAATGTCAAACTCAGGGTCTACAACCTTGCGCAGCAGATTGCGGGCATTGGGGCCAGCGACCGCATATTGCGCCCAGGCTTCGGTGGTAGATATCAGCTGCACATCCATATCCGGGAACAGACACTGGCGCACAAATTCCATGTGACGATACACGCCCACCGCATTGGCGGTGGTGGTGGTGACCACAAAGTGATCGTCGGCCAGACGTGCGGCGGTGCCGTCATCCATGGCAATGCCATCTTCGCGCAGCATCAAGCCATAGCGGGTTTTGCCCACGGCAAGTTTGGCAAAGCCGTTGCAGTAGATTTTGTTCAGGAAGGCGGCAGCATCCGCGCCTTGCACATCGATCTTGCCCAGCGTGGTCACATCGCAGACACCCACGGATTTGCGGGTCTGTAAAACTTCGCGATCGACCGACTGTCGCCAATGGGTTTCGCCCTTTTGCGGGAACCACTGCGCGCGCAGCCACATGCCCACCTCAACAAAGACCGCGCCTTGTTCTTCGGCCCAGAAATGGCTGGGCGTCTTGCGGGTGGGGCGGAAATCTTCGCCGCGGGCGCGCCCCGCAAAGGCCCCCATTGCTGTGGGCACATAGGGCGGGCGGAAAATCGTGGTCCCGGTTTCTGGGATGGATTTGCCCGTGGCTTCGGCCATGATGGCCATGCCGGGAATATTCGATGTTTTCCCCTGATCAGTGGCCATTCCCAGCGTGGTATAGCGTTTCAGATGTTCGACCGAGACAAAGTTTTCCTGATGCGCCAGTTTCACGTCTTTGGCTGTCACATCGTTTTGCTGATCAACCCAGGCGCGCTTGGCCCCCTTTACATGCCAGAAGGGGCTGATGTTCACAGGCGCATCTTCGGCCTGCGGTAGATCCGGCGCGGTGCCGGTAAAGCCCAGATCGGCACAGATGCGCGTGGCCTCGGCCGCGCCACCTTGCAGGGCTGCATGGGTGGAAAACTGGCCCTGTGCTGCGCCCGCCACCGACATACCCAAGGGCAGATCGCCACCGGGCACAAAGGCGTGCAGGCTGTCATCCCAGGTTGGGCGACCGCGCTGATGGCAGGTCAGATGCACATTCGGGTTCCAGCCTCCGGAAACCCCCAGCGCGCCACAATGCAGGGTGCGTGTTCCACCACCAGCCAGTTTGATGTCGATACTGGTCAGGCCAAGCTTGCCTTTGGTGTCGCTGACATAGGCCCCTGCAAAGGTTTCATATTCCGGGCTTGTGGGCGCTTCTGGGCGGGTATCAATCACCCCTTCCACTTTGATCCCGGCGGCAACCAGATCCGCTGCGGTGCGGTGGCCGTCATCGTTATTCGTAAAGATCGCCACCCGGCGCGACGGGGCCGCAGCCCAGCGGTTGACATAGGCACGCAAGGCCCCTGCCATCATGATGCCTGGACGATCGTTGTTTTCAAACACAATCGGGCGTTCAATGGCCCCGGCGGTCAGAAGGGTGCGCTGCGCATAGATCCGCCAGAGGATCTGACGCGGCTTTCCCTCTGCCGGGGTGGCAAGATGATCACTGACCCGTTCAAGCGCGCCGTAAACTCCGTGATCAAAGGCCCCCAGCACCGTGGTGCGGGTCATCAGGCGCACATTGGGCAGGGCTGACAGGGCCGCTGCCTCTGAGGCTGCCCAGGCCGATCCGGCCTGACCACCAACGGCATAGGTTTCAGAATTCAGACGCCCGCCGGGCAGGAAATCTTCATCTGCCAGAATAACCTGCGCACCCGTTGCCGCCGCAGCCCGTGCTGCCGCCAGACCAGCGGGGCCCGCGCCGATAATCAGCAGATCACAATGCAAAAAGCCTTTGTCGTAGTGATCTGGATCATCCTGCAAACTGAGCGAGCCAAGCCCCGCCGCCTTGCGGATCATGGGTTCATACAGTTTTTCCCAAAAGGCTTTGGGCCACATGAATGTCTTGTAGTAAAACCCAGCGGCCAGAAAGCTGGAAAACCGGTCATTGATCGACAGAAAATCGCGTTTCAGCGAAGGCCAGCAGTTTTGCGGATTGGCGACAAGCCCATCGAACAGCTCGGCAGTGGTGGCGCGTGTGTTGGGCTCTTGCCGGGCACCTTCGCGCAGCTCGACCATGGCGTTGGGTTCCTCGGAACCTGACGTGATCGGCCCGCGCGGGCGGTGATATTTGAAGCTGCGCCCCATCAGACGCACATCATTGGCCAGCAGCGCAGAGGCCAGCGTGTCGCCCTTGTGGCCAGTATAATCCTGCCCATCAAAGCGGAAGCTGAAGGTTTCAGAGCGGTCGATCAGACCGCCGTTCACTCGGTTTACCTGAGTCATTTCGAACGTCCTTCCCGGCGGGCCACATCGCGGGCCAGCTCAGCGCCCAGAATTTCATGGGTGGTGGTGTCGCGTGTCACGACCAGCCAGCTGCGGTCGCCCTGTTCGTGGAACCACAACTCTCGGTGCGCCCCCGCAGGGTTGTCGCGCAGATAGCCATAGTCCACAAACTGCGCCAGCGCATCGCTGGCCTGCCAGTCGGGGCGGTTGATCAGTGACGCATCACCAAGATAGGTAAATTCGCTTGCGTCGCGGGGCCCAAGGATCGGATGGGGGATCAGCATGGTTCGATCTCCTCAGTGCAGGTTGGGATGGTTGCCCATCCCTTTTTCATCAATCATCCGCCCCTTGGCGAAACGATCAAAGCGATAAGCGGTGGCGGTGTCATGGGGCTTGTCTGTCGCCAGCAGATGCGCATAGGCAAAGCCCGACGCCGGCGTCGCCTTAAAGCCGCCGTAACACCAGCCACCATTGAAATAGAGCCCGTCAATATGGGTACGGTCGATGATCGGAGAGCCATCCATCGACATATCCATGATACCGCCCCACATACGCAGTAGCCGCGCGCGGCCAAAGGCGGGGAAAATCGCCATGCCGCCCTCGCAGACGTCTTCGACCACGGGCAGATTGCCGCGTTGGGCGTAGGAATTATAGCCGTCAATATCGCCGCCAAAGACAAGGCCGCCTTTGTCAGACTGGCTGCAATAGAAATGCCCGGCCCCAAAGGTGATGACCCCGGGCAGCACCGGCTTCAACCCTTCTGAGACAAAGGCCTGCAGTACGTGGCTTTCCATCGGCAGGCGCATCCCCGCCTTTGACATCAGCCGCGAGGATGACCCAGCCACGCAGGAGGCCACCTTTTTCGCGCCAATCACCCCGCGCGAGGTTTCCACCCCAGTACAGCGCCCGTTTTCGATGCGGAAACCGGTGACTTCGCAATTCTGGATGATATCCACGCCGCGCTGATCTGCGGCGCGGGCATAACCCCAGGCCACCGCGTCATGGCGCACCGTGCCGCCGCGATGCTGCGCCAAACCACCTTTGATCGGGAAACGGGCGTTGTTGACATTCAGGAAAGGATAGCGCGCAACGATCTGTTCCGTGGTCAGCAGATCCGCATCCGCCCCATTCAGCAACATGGCGTTGCCGCGTCGGATAAAGGCATCGCGCTGCGCATCAGTATGGAACAGGTTCAGGATGCCACGCTGGCTGACCATGGCGTTATAGTTCAGTTCTTGTTCCAGGTTTTCCCACAGCTTCAGTGAGAACTCGTAAAACGGCTCATTGCCGTCCAGCAGATAGTTTGAGCGAATAATCGTGGTATTGCGCCCGACATTCCCGCCGCCAATCCAGCCCTTTTCGATCACCGCGATGCGCGCCTGACCAAACTCTTTTGCCAGATAGTAGGCTGTGGCCAGCCCGTGGCCGCCACCGCCGATGATCACATAATCATAGTCTGCTTTGGGGGTGGCATCGCGCCAGGCAGGCCCCCAACCGCGATGGCCTGTCAAAGCCTCTTTGATGACTTTTAGTCCCGAATAGCGCATGAAACCCGACTCCTTTGACAAAGGAGTGTCACGCGGATTTCAAATTTGCTCTCTGTGCAGTTCGGACAAATTATTGTCGAAATCCGACGCAGTGGGCTGCCCGATTTGACAGAAACGTGGCCAGTTTTCCGTCAAGCATCTGGCTGAAAGGGGTTTTCCAGCCTCACACCTGTGGGCGCAAAATCATCAATATTGCGCGTAACCACCGTAGCCTGATGGTGCAAAGCGGTGGCCGCGATCATCAGATCAGCGCCCGTGTGCCCGATCTGGGCGCTTAGCCGTCCCCAGATACGTGCATCTTCTGCACCAAATTCCAGAACACGGTCTGCAAAGATCTGTAGGGTTCGGTCCAGCCAGCTTTGCAGATCGCGGGCAAACCCCGGATCGCGGCGCTTTTGCTGCTGGATGCCGCGTTCGATTTCGCCCAGGGTGATGGCGCTGAGGAACAGGCTGCTTTCGGGTTTGTCTCGCAGCCATTGTGCCACCTGCGGGGCCCGTTCTGGGCGCCGCGCCGCTGACAGCACATTGGTATCTATGATGAACATCTTAGAATTCGACGTCGCGGGGCGATACCTGCGCGCGCTCAATTTCGGGCCCGGGGAAGGCAAGCAGATGGTCTGTAAAGCTTTCTCTGGTTTCAACGGCGCTGTTCAGCAGCCTTTGATAGTCATCCGCGCTTAGCACAACCACCGCAGGCTTGCCGCGCCGGCTCACCTTTTGGGGGGTTCCGGCAAGGGCCGCATCAACCACTGCCGAGAATTTGTTTTTGGCGTCCTGAAGGGTCCAGACCATATTCGCCTCCTGTATTCATCTAGACAGATAGCTAGATGAATGTGAAATTTCAAGCTGTATCCCTTTCTTAGGCCGGTTGCCAATCCATCGCGGTAAATCCTTCGCGAAAGGCAAAGCGTTCAAGATGGCTGTCAATAATATAGCGCGCGCGGGTCAGCGCAGTTTGGTCCTCGCCGGTGATTTCGATCCGCAGCGCATCTTTCAGCGCGATCATTTTGGCAGGTCCGGGCGGCAGATCGGCCTGCCCGCTTGCGTCATCAAAGGTCACCGGAACCTTATGGGCAAAGTGTTTGCACAGTTGTTGTATGTATTTGCCAGCATGTTCCGTTTCAAACATGCCGATTTCTGTCAAATGGGTCATCTGTCGGGCCTATATTTCCTGACTGTTTCGATCAAATTAAGTCTTGCGGCCCCTTCGGGCAAGTCGTATTTCCGATGGGGAAATCTGCAGCCAACCCATTTCGGTCAGCCAGCATGAACACATGAAAGAGGACATCTCATGAAACGTTCACTGTTGACCGGCCTGATGATGGCCGTCGCCCTTCCGACCTTGGCGCTGGCTGAAAATGTGACGGTGAAAACCGCAACCGGCGATGCATCGGTGCTGGTTTCCCCGGAAAAAATCGTCGCTCTGGATCTGGCTGCAGTTGACACGCTGGAGGCGCTTGAGGTGCAGATCGCAGGTGTGCCAAGCCCGGTATATCTGGATTATCTGGATGACACAGCCGCACAGGCCAAAGCCGTTGGCAGCCTCTTTGAGCCAGATTTCGAAGCGCTGGCCGTGATGGCCCCGGATCTGATCATCGCAGGTGGCCGGTCGTCGAAACAGGTTGAGCCGCTTTCCAAAGTGGCCGCGACCATCGACATGACAATCTGGGGCGCGGATCTGATTGGTCAGGCCAAGGCCCGCACCACCGCTTATGGCAAAATCTTTGACAAAGAAGAGGCTGCGACAGAATTGAATGCTGCGCTTGATGCAAAACTGGCGGCTGTCACCGCCGCTGTCGAAGGCAAGGGCAAGGCGCTGATCCTGCTGACCAATGGCGGCAAAGTTTCGGCCTATGGCAAAGATTCCCGTTTTGGCTGGCTGCACAATGCAACAGGTCTGCCGGAAGCGCATGACAACATCACGGCGGAAACCCACGGCGAGGCAATTTCGTTTGAGTTTATCGCAGAAACCAACCCGGATTGGATTTTGGTGGTAGATCGCGGCGCAGCCATTGGCAAAGCGGGCGAAGCGGCCTCGGCGACATTGGACAACCCGCTGGTTGCAGGCACCAAAGCGGCGAAAGCGGGTCAGATTGTGTATCTGAATTCGGGCCCGCTTTACATTGCCGGGGGCGGTATGCAGTCGATGATGGGCACGCTGGACGAACTGCTGGTCGCCTTTGGCGGCTAAGCTCTCGTGCGCTTTATCGTTGTGACATCTTTGGTGCTCGCCCTGTTGATCGGGGCGAGCTTATCGCTTGGGGCGGCATCTTTGTGGCAGGGCGATCTTGAGGCGGGCTGGCTGATCGCAGTCAGCCGCTTTCCCCGCACGGCCGCGGCATTGCTGGCGGGTGCGGGTCTGGCGTTGGCTGGGGTTGTGGCACAGCTGGCGGTGCAGAACCGCCTTGTTGAGCCTTCGCTGACAGGCACACCCGAGGCGGCGATGATTGGCCTGCTGGCGATCACGCTGATTGCGCCCGGTGCGGCTTTGATCTGGAAGATGAGTGTTTCGGCGATTGCGGCGTTGATCGGCACAGCCGGGTTTATTGCGCTGGCGCGCCATGTGCCGCGCAAAGATCCCGTGTTGTTGCCAATTGTTGGCATTGTTTATGGCGGCATCCTTGGGGCGCTAGCCATTGGCGGCGCCTGGGTCACGGATCTGATGCAATATCTGGGCAGCTGGCGTCTGGGAGAATTTTCAGGCGTTGTTCAGGGGCGGTATGAATTGCTGTGGGGGATCGCCGGATTGGCGGCGCTGCTTTATCTGCTGGCGGACCGTATCACGCTGCTGTCGCTGGGTGAAACGCAGGCCAGGTCGCTGGGATTGAACTATGCGCAGACCAGGCTGCTGGGGCTGGGGATTGTGTCCTGTATCACGGCGCTGGTGGTGGTGACTGTTGGAGCATTGCCGTTTGTGGGGCTTGTTGCCCCAAACATCGTGTCGCGGCTTTATGGCGATGATCTGCGCAAAAACCTGCCCATGGTGGCGCTTTTGGGTGCAAGCGCCGTTCTGGCGGCGGATGTGATCGGGCGGCTGATCCGATACCCCTATGAAATCCCGGCAGGTACGGTGTTTGCGGTGATGGGGGCGGCGGTGTTCCTTTGGCTGCTGCATCGCCCAGCGAGGTACATCCGTGGCTAAGACCCGTTTGATCCTGCTGGCGATCAGCGTCTTGCTGGTCTCTGCTCTGTTTCTAGTCTGGAACCTGCGCGGCCCGGTCTGGTTCATTCTGGAGCTGCGCAGCACCAAGCTGCTGGCGCTGCTGCTGGTCGGCGCGGCCACAGGTGTGGCAACGGTTCTGTTTCAGACCGTGGCCAACAACCGACTGCTGACGCCGGGGTTGGTGGGATTTGATGCGCTGTTCGTGTTTTTGCAGACCGCGCTTATTCTGACCCTTGGGGGCATCGGCTATGTGCAGATGCCAGAAAGCCTGAGTTTTGTCTTTGAAGCGCTGGTTTTGCTGATTGCCGCGCAAGTGCTGTTTCAGGGGCTTATGCGCCGATCAGCGGATGATGTGATGAAAATGGTGCTGACGGGGATCATTCTGGGCACCCTTTTGCGCGGATTGGCGGAAATGGGGCAACGCCTGCTGGATCCGTCCGAGTTCGCGATTGTGCAGCAATCCATGTTCGCCAGCTTTGGTGCCGTTGCGCCGGCGCGGCTGGGTATTGCAGCTGTGATTTTTGTGGGGGTGTTTGCCTGTGCTCTGTATCTGTCGCCTGCACTGGATGTCGCCGCATTGGGGCGGCAACGGGCACGGGCGCTGGGGCTGGGCTATGATCGGCTGATCCTGCAGGCTTTGGCGCTGCTGTCAGTGCTGGTGGCGGTGTCAACGGCGCTGGTGGGCCCAATCACCTTTCTGGGTCTGCTGGCTGCCAGTCTCGCGCGTGAGATTGTCCCGGCACATCGCCATAAGCTGATCCTGCCAGCCAGTGCGCTTGTTGGGGCGTTTATCCTTGTGATCGGGCAGTTCCTGTTTGAACGCCTGCTGGGCCTGCAATCCACCCTTGCAGTTGTTGTCGAACTCTTTGGCGGCGCAGCCTTCCTGTTCCTGATCTTACGACGGAGAGCCGCATGATCACCGTGCAATCCCTAAGCTACCAGATTCAGGGCACGCAGATCCTGAAAGATATCTCGCTGTCCATCGCGCCCGGGGGCATCACCGCTTTGATCGGGCCCAACGGGGCCGGGAAATCGACGCTGCTGCATTGCCTTTCAGGGTTACAGATGATCGCTGGCGGACAAGTCAGGATCAATAACCAAGACCCTCTGTCCATGCCGGATCGTGATCGCGCGCGGCTGGTGGCGCTGCTGCAGCAAAACCCCGAGACTGTTCCCCGACTGTCAGTCAGGGAACTGGTGGCTTTCGGGCGTTGGCCTCACCATTTGGGGCGACCGGGCAAAGCCGATCATCAGGCTGTCGATCAGGCGCTGGAGGTTTTTGATCTGACCGCGCTGGCAGATCGGTCGCTGGATGCGCTGTCAGGTGGGCAGCGACAGCGGGCCAATGTGGCGATGACCTGGGCACAAGGCACGCCATGGCTGTTTCTCGATGAACCTTTGAATGCGCTTGACCCGCGCTATGCCCGTGATCTGATGGAGCGCCTGCACCACCTTAGCCGCCCCTCAGGTGATGCGCGCAGCGTTGTGGTGGTTTTGCATGACATCAACACCGCCGCCCGTTGGGCAGATCATGTTGTGGCTTTGAAAGATGGCCAGCTGTTTGACAACGGCCCCGCGCGTGAGGTGCTAAGCGAAGAAAAATTGCTGGCCCTCTATGAGACACAGTTCGATGTGATCGAAACAAAAGGGCGGTTTGCTGTTATTCCTGCCTGATCCGCCTGATCCAAAACCCGATCCCCAGTATGGGTATCAATAGCCAGGCCAGCCTGTACCAATCGCCCAAAAGCTGGCTGTTGCGCCCTGTCAGTTTGATCGCGGGCGGCAGGAATCCCGCATGGGTGATCACAACAGGTGGTGTACTGCGGTGATCGATGACATGGGTGTTAAACGCCAGAGTTGATGGCAAAGGCACCGGTGGCGTGGTCACAGCAATCTTCAGGGTATCGGCTGGGAAAATATCGGTCAGATACAGCTGCATCGCCACCTCAACATCACCGATATAGTCTTTGCCCGGCACCTCGGCGCACATATCCAAAAGCGCCTGCGATGAGATCAACCCAGCCCCGGGCATCACCACATCTTTGCCTGAAATCAGGGAAACCGCCCCGATAATTGGCTCTATCACCTGCCCCCTTGCTTCAAAGCGATAGTCTTTCAGAAGGACCTGTGTGAAGCCTTCGTAATCGTCTTCATAGGCGGATTGGTTCAACCGGTAGACGACGCTGCCAGAAACACCTTCGGTGGTGAGAAAAGCGGATTGGATTTCCTCATCGGTTTGCCCGGCCAGGGCCGAGGCAAAGGCAAACGAGAGCGGAAAGCGCAAAAGTACCATGATTTCCCCATCATCCGGGTCCACTTGTACATGGATTTCACGGCTTTTTGCGCCCGTCAGGGGGTGGGCCTGGGCTGGTGCTGTCCAAATCAGCAGACACAAAAGAAGAAATCGCATTTTGCGGCCCAGTTCAACGTGTGGTGCAGAGTGTGGCAGTCACACTTGGCAAATATTTTACCAAATCAATAAAGTAAATAAGCCGAGCGCTAGACCCCAACCAATCCCCATCACGAATTCCTGATAGCCCGAGGCATTGCGAGGTTCATTCCTGACACATGTTGATTTTGGAAGACGGGATGTTTTGAATATAGTCCATCAACGGGATTTTGGTTTCCATAAGCAATCCTGCTTCAAACCAGTCCAGCGCCATGCAGTAATCCTGTTCGATCCCGTTCAGACCCTGCGCATAAATCACGCCCAGAACTGCGGCGGAAAGATCGTCGCCCTGCGACGCGGCGCTGCCCAGCCAGAACAGGCCCTCTTGTTTCAGAACCACATCGTCCTTTTTGGTCAAAATCAATCCCAGATGATGTTGTGCGTCAATGTGCTGGGCCTGTGCGGCGCGGCGGTAGTATTGGACTGCCATATTGTTATCTGCTGCAATATGTTCGCCATCATCATACATGACCGCCAGATAAAGCGTTGCGCCCATGTGCCCCTGATCCGAAGCCTTGCTAAGCCAGTTGACCGCATCCGTTACAGTGCTGTCAGTCTGGGTGCAGCTGTCACCCAGCAAAGCATGCCCCAGCATGAACTGCGCCTGAGCGCTTCCTGCCCGCGCTGCTTCCCAGGCATGGGTTGGAATGGCTGTGCAGAGCTCTTGCTGCAAAAGATCTGGGGTGCGCGCGGGGGCTGGTGTGGAAAGGCACATAGCTATCGCGAGAACACCGGGTGTACGAAGTGTCACACGCATGATGATTCCCGACTAATTTACTAGACAATAAAAGGCCTTGACGGCATTGTCGACACCGCCAGCCGTTCGAAGAGATGCTTCCCGGCAAGCCATCCAGAAATTCCGTGAATGGAGGTCTCAATGACCAAACTCATCACCCGCAGAACCGCGCTGTTCACCGCTTCCGCTGCTGCCGCCACGCTGATGGCCGCGCCCCGGATTGCGCTGGCAGCCAACAGCTTTGACGTTCAGATGCTGACCAAACACCCAGAGAACAAGAAGCTGCGCAATGTTTTCTTCCCGCGCATTCAGGTTGTTGAACCCGGCGACACCGTGAATTTTGTAGCCACGGACAAAACCCATAACAGTGCCTCGGCCAAAGGCATGCTGCCCGAAGGTGCAGAAACCTGGAAGGGCAAGATCAACAAGGATATTTCCGTCACCTTCGATAAGCCGGGCTTTTACGGCTATGTCTGCACTCCGCATACCTCGCTGGGCATGGTCGGTCTGATCATCGTCAAAGGGGACGGCATGATGGACAATATGGAAGCGGCCAAAACTGTAAAGCAAAAAGGCAAAGCCAGAAAAGCCTGGAAAGAGATCTGGGAAGAAGTTGACAAGCTGGATCTGGGTGCCTGAATTTCCTTTGCCTGCCGTGGTTTTTGTTGATTGCGGCGGGCCTGTTTTGAGTTGGGTGCGCCATCATTTCCTGCGCTCGCTGACCAAAACAGCCACAGCAACGGTAAACAGAATGCGAAACAGGTGGTGGCTGGAGACCAGAACCGGGCTGACCCCTAAACTGAGTGCGATCAGGCTCATTTCTGTGATCCCGCCGGGGGCAAAGCTGATCAGCAGCGTTTGAAACCCGACTGGCACCCAGTGGCTGAGAACAAAAGCCAGCCCCGAGGCAATCCCCAACGTCACCCCGACAGAAACCGCCCCAAGCCCCAGCGCTATGATTAGACGGCGCGGCGTGCTATTGGCAAAGCGCGACCCAAGTGTCGCCCCCACAATTAACTGCGCCACATTCAGCAAAAGCAGCGGGGCCTGCAGATCCAGCGTACCAGTGGCTTGCAGGACAGCAGCAATAGCCAAAGGCCCCAGTAGTGGGGCCGCTGGCAGGCGCAGACGCTGGCCTATCATCAATCCGACCGGGGCGATCAGAAGAAACAGCACCCAGTCCTGCCAATCCGTTGGCCCTGACTCCAGGGTTTGCCCGCTGGCGCTGCCGTGAGTTTCCCCGGTGATGATAAGAAACAGCAAAGGCACAACAACAATCACCAGCACAATGCGGATAAAATGCTGAATGCTGAGGGTTTCTACATCACCACCAGCTTTTTCACCCAGCTCGATGGCTTCGATCAAACCGCCCGGCATGGCCGCATATTGCGCCGTGGCGCGATCATACCCGCCAAGACGACGAAAAATCACAAAGTTCACCCCCTGCGCCAGCGCGACAAAGACAATCATTGCCGCAAAGGTGATCCCTAAAATTGGGGCCATGGCGAAAATCTCGGGGGTAAAGGTTGATCCGATCATCGTGCCAATCACGGCGACAAAGAACTCGCGCATGGTTTTTGGATAGATCAGCCTCTGCCCCGTGCGCGCCGCCAATGTCAGGGCCAGTGTTGCGGTAACAATCAGACTGCCCAGAAGAAAAGGAATGGGCAGCCCCAGCTGCTTTGCGGCCAAAGCGCCGATCAGGCCCGAGCCAAGGATCACGAAAAGCTGCAAAGGTTTCGACAGGTTTGGTGTCATGGATCTGGCTCAATGCAACTGGCGGGCTTGGGTTTTGGCAGCCGTCGTTATCTTTGAGCTGCTTTTAGCACTGATCACGCGCATGCGACCAGTGCTGCGCGGGCGAATAGGCACAGAAAACCCAAATCGCACTGCCATCGCAATTCCCTATGATCCGCATAAGAACATAATATTTGCGCTATCTGGCGGCGATGCTTCAAATTCGTAGGAATGACAGGGGATCTTATGACGCAAACAGCGCAGACAGCAGCGATTGATGTAATGCAGGCCCATAAAGCGGCCTTGAATGCGCGGGATCCCAAAGCCATCGCCGCCACGCTTCATTTCCCGCACTATCGTCTGGCAGATGGGAAGGTGAAGATCTGGGAAACCCCCGATACCTACCTGGAAGATTTTTACAAACGCGCGTCTGATGATTGGGGTCATACGGAATGGGGGTCGCTGGAACCGCTGCAAGCCTCTGAGACCAAAGTGCACCTAAAGGTGATCGTTAAGCGGTTTGATAAATCAGGCGCGCCACTGGTAGAATTTCCATCCCTATGGGTGCTTGCCAATATTGATGGGGTTTGGGCCGCGCAGATGCGGTCTTCGTTCGCGGGTGCCTGATCCCAGAGTGGTGAACTTCGGATTTGGGTGACAAGGTGTAAATCGCATTTCGATATTGCACCCGCCTTGTTATACTGGATTGTGATTGGGTAGCGCGGGGTCTGTGATGAATATTCGGCAGCTTCAGTATTTCATTTCTATCGTTGATGAAGGCAGCGTTACCAGTGCCGCAAGGGTGCTGCGCATCGCCCAGCCTGCACTTAGCCAGCATATCGCCAACCTCGAATCCGAGCTGATGACCGAACTGCTGATCCGTTCATCAAAAGGGGTGCGCCCCACCAAGGCGGGCGAGGTTCTTTATCAACATGCCCGTAAGATTGTCGCGCAGATAAAGCAGGCCGCTGATGATGTGCGATCTGAGGCGGATACCCCCCGCGGCGAGGTTTCCATCGTTTTACCACCGATGCTGGGAACGCATATTGCGCCAAGGCTTTTGGAACAGGTGACGCAGAAATTTCCCGATGTAGAACTGCGGGTGATGGAAGAGCTGGGTCTGAGCGCAAAGGAAATGATTGAAAATGGTCGCGCAGATCTGGGCATCCTGTCGTCTTCGGAACATTCGCCTAAGGTGGATTATCTGCACCTTTATCAGGAACCACTTTTTCTGGTATCACGCCGCCGCCCGACCGATCCGGTAGACGAAGGCATCGGCGAGGCCAATGTCGAAGACCTGTTTACCGTCCCATTGGTTTTGAGCCAGCAAAGCCATGCGGTGCGCGAAATTGCTGAGGGTGTCGCCAATAAGTTTGGCAAGGCGCTGGATGTGCGGGTGGCGACAGAATCCACCCGGCTTCGGATCAGCTATATTCGATCCGGGGTCACAAGCGGCATTCTTCCCTGGCCCTCTTTTGAATCGCTGTGGCGGCGTGGCGAAATCAGCGCGCGCCGACTGGTAAACCCGGATCTGGTCAGGCAGATCTATCTGGCCTGGCCAAAGAACCAGCCCCTGAATGCCGCTTCGCGGGCGGTGCGGGCCGAGACCATCTCGATCTGCCATGATCTCTATGATGAAGATATCATTCGTGGCGAAATGGTTCTGGATCGTGAAAGCTTTGAAACCGGTCAGAAATCGTAAAGCCGCGCAGGATTATCGACAAGAATACGCTGGCGCAGCTCTGGATCCGGGGCCCAATCCGGCAACTGATCCAGCAAAGCACCATCATTTGGCATGTCTTTGGCGAAATGCGGGTGGGGCCAGTCGGTGCCAAAAACCACCTGGTCAGGGTTGGCCTGAATGATCGCCTGTGCAATGGGCGTGACATCCTCATAGGGCGCATGGGTCTGCGCCGACGTCCGATAGGCCCCTGATAGTTTTGTCCAGGCCTTGCCTTTTTCCATCAGTTTCAGCATCTCGCGGCATCCCGGTGCGTTCACTGTTTTTTCTGCTGGGAAATGCCCCATGTGATCAAAAACCACCTCGACCGGCAGACCATCGAAAAACGCATAGACATCGGGGAAGGTGGTCACATCCAGCAGCACCTGAAGATGCCAATCAAAATCGGCGATGATGCGGGCGATTGCGCGCACATCCGCCATTGCCTTGTCGCCGCTGAACAGAAGATTGGCCCGAACCCCGCGCGCACCCTGCTGGTGAAAGCTTGCGATCTCTTTAGGCGTTACATTGCCATCAACCACCACAACGGCGCGATATCTGTCTGGGTGACGGGCCACAGCCTGCAAGGTGGCGCGATTATCCGTGCCATAGACACTGGGCTGCACAATCACGCTCCGTTCGAACCCCAAGGTTGTCAGCAGGTGTTCATAGCTGCTCAGGGGCGCTTCGGGTGGGGTGTACAGGCGATCGGGCACCATGGGAAAATCGGACAGAGGTCCAAAAACATGGGCGTGACAGTCGCAGGCCCGCTTGGGCATGTCAAAAGTTGGGAGTGTCGGGTTTGGATCCGGGGCGGCGCAGATTGGGATGCTCATGAGGTTGGGCCCGATTTGACAAACTGCGCCTGTGTGCCAGGTGCCGGGGTCGCGCCAAAGCCCCCCCGTTCCAGAACCGCCCGTGTGCCACCATGGGCTTTGACAATGGCGGCCTGATCAGCGCGGGCGCGGTCATCAACCTGTTCCGGGTCGCAGATGGCCAGCAGATCGGCATGCAGCTCGGCCACTATGGCGCTATGGCTTTCAGCGGTTCCGAGATCACTTAACTCTTCTGGATCGGCGATCAGATCAAACAGCTGCGGGGCCATGCCCACATAGTGGATGTATTTCCACCGCCCCTTGCGCAGCATGAACGCCCCGGATGCGGCCCCGGCAGCGTGGTATTCGGAAAACACAGCGCGGCTGTCATCATCGGGGGCGTTTGCGATCTTCAGCAGCGATTTACCCGGTACATCCAATGCATCGGGTGAAATGCCCGCTGCTTCCAGCACTGTTGGAAAGACATCCACCAGCGACACAGGGGTTTCGCAGATCTTGCCTTTGGGCACGTCGGGCCCGGCAAGGATCATCGGAATGGCGGCCGCCTCTTCATACATGTTGGATTTACCCCAAAGGCCGCGTTCCCCCATGTTGTCACCATGATCGCTGGTATAGAGGATGCGCGTATTGTGTTGCAGGCCCGCAGTTTCCACGGCCTGCAAAATACGCCCGATATTGGTATCCATGAAACTGACCAACCCTAGATAAGCCGTGAGCGCAGTGCGGGTGCGTTCTTCGGTGAAGTTGTCATAGACAAAGCAATGGCGCAGTGCTTTGAGCCAGGGGTGATCTGCGTCGCTGGCGGGTTTTTGCGGCCAAAGATCGAACTCTTTGTACATGTCAAAGAACTCATCCGGGGCCGTCAGTGGGAAATGCGGTGCCACCATTGAAATAAACACAGTCCAGGGTTTTTCGGGGGTCTCCTGACCGCGCGAGGTGATCCAGTCAACGGCGTTTTCAGCGATCTGACGATCATAAGCGGTGTAAGAAGTTTCGCCACGCCCTGCCCCCTCAGCCAGATCACGCGCTTTCCAGCGGCGCGGCAGAGGTTCGCGGATGCAGCCCAGCACATCGCCAACACCCTGCACCAGATGCATCGGGATCTGTTGGAAATCCAACCCAACCGCGTCGGTTTCGTTGCGATAATGCAGCTTGCCGATAGACCCCACCGCATTGCCGTTTTCCTGCAAATAATGCCCCCAGCTTTTCGGTTCTCCGAAATAGGGGGTTGCGTTATCCCAATGGCCGGTCTGATGACCATAGCGCCCGGTGGCAAAGCTGGCGCGTGCCGGCACACAGATAGGCGCGTTGGTATAGGCATTGGTAAAACGGGTGCCCCGTTTTGCCAGACGATCAAGGTTTGGCGTCTTTACAAAAGGATGCCCAGCACAGCCAAGCAACCGGGCCGCGTGTTCATCTGACATCAGAATAATGGTGTTCATGGGATCAGTCATAAGACATCCTTTCCAGAGACCTCGCTTAACCGCGCCAAAAGCGCTGTGGCGGGATGGGGGATTAGGTTTGGTCCAAATCGTTTGGCTTGGGAGCGGCAGGAAAAGCCGGTGGCGAGGGCGGTCTTGCCTGCTCTGGTCAGAGGATCGCGCCAGGACAGATCAAACAAATCGCGTGAGATCTGCTGATGCTCCGCTTCGTGGCCAAACAGCCCCGCCATGCCACAGCACCCGGTGGCTGGCAGATCCAGTGCGATACCAAACCGGGCAAAGATCGCCTGCCAGCGTCGTCCGGTGGCGGGATCCGCGGTTTTTTCCGTACAATGCAGAAAAAGCGATTGTCCGGTGGGGCTGTCTGGCAGGCTGGGCAGCCGATCCAGATGCTGATGCAAAAACTGATCCAGCGACGAAACATCGGGCACCGGGCCGCTTTTGGCATAGTCGCGGCGGATCAGATCCAGCACCGCTGGTTCCAGCCCGATCAAGGGCATCTCATGTGCAGCCAGGGCCTGCAAATCGCGCATGGCGATGTCCCGGCGCTTTCCAAAAGCCGCCCGAAAGCCGCGCACTTGCAGGGCTTTGCCATTGGCACTGGGGCTTGTCACCCAGACTGTATGGCCAAGGTGTTGCAGCAGCACGGCGATATCGGTGGGCAGCGTTGTTTCGAAAACACCGGTAAAACTATCGGTGATCAGAACAACGGGATTGGGCCCAAAATCAGAGGTGCCTGTTTCAAGGGCGCGCGCACCGATCCTGTGCATCTGGCGTTCAAACGGGGTAGCCGAAAGCATCGGCACATCGACCAGTCTAAAAAAACCGGCGCAGCATCCCGCGTGACAGGGCATTCCCCATCATGACATTCGCAAGCTTTGGCATATGGCGCAGCACCAAGGTGGCCTGCTCCATATGGCGCATGACCAGATCACGCGGGGGCCGTTTGCGCGTTTTGTAATAGCTTTCCAGAAACACTGATTTCATCGAAGGGATATCAACCCGAACCGGACATTGCCCCGTGCAGGATTTACACGACAGGCAGGTAGACAGGCTTTCGGCCAGTGCGTCTTCATGTGCTGCCATTTGGGCAGGATCACTTTCAATGGATCGCAGCCGCGCCCATTCGCGCAATAGGCTGGCCCGGCCTTTTGGGGCCTGACGTTTGTCCCTGGTCACCTTGTAGGATGGACAGATGGGATCATCCGGGGCCCAGTTATGACAGGCCCCATTGCCATTGCAGGCCACAGCCCGTTCGATTGATGCATTGGCACGCAGATCAATCTGTTCGTCGCGCGCCCCGCGCATTGGGGCCTCATCCAGCCGCGTCACAGCCAGGTCGCTGTTCAGCGCTGTCACCAGCTTGCCGGGGTTCAAGCGGTTGCCGGGATCAAAACCCGCTTTGATCCGCTGCATCAGGTGAAACAGGTCTGGCCCCATATAGGTTTCGACATATTCGCCGCGCATCCCCTTGCCGTGCTCACCCCAGATCAGCCCATTGTATTTGCGGCAAAGCGCTGAGACCTGATCTGAGATGCTGCGGATCATCGCGCGATCTCCGGGCAGTTTCATATCCAGCATTGGGCGCACATGCACACAGCCCACATCCGCATGGCCAAACATGCCGTATTTCAGGCCAAGCTGGGACAGAAGATCGCCAAAGGCCTGTACAAACTCAGCCAGATGTTCGGGGGGCACGGCCGCATCTTCGACAAAGGGCAGACCGATGCGATTGGTTTCTACAGCCGCCAGCAAACCGACAGAACGCTTGCGCATCTCCCAAAGCGCAGACATTTCTGCCGCTTTGGCCGTGGTCACATGGGCGGAGGCTGCGATGGTTCCATCCGCCAAAAGCTGTGAAAGGGTTTGCTGACGGTCACCTATCTGTTCCGGGGTATCGCCCGTGAATTCGACAAAGAGAAACCCGCCCGCGCCGCTGACCTTGCCCAGCACGCCTTCCAGCTCGCTCCACATTGGTGAGGCGGCAGCCAGTTCAAGGATCTTATCGTCCAGAAATTCAACTGCCGAGGCCCGGGCCGGGGTCAGCCGTGTCACATGCGCAAGCGCATCGGCACAGCTGTCAAAAGCCAGAACCGTCAAGGCGCGGTAGCGTGGAATTGGCGTCAGGCGCAGAGTCAGACGGGTGGTCAGCGCCAGCGTCCCTTCTGAGCCCGCCAGCAGCTTGATATAGTTCAGCTGCCCCCCGGGGCCGCGCATCTGATCAAGATTATAGCCGGTCATCCCGCGGTTCATCTGTGGGAACCGCCGGGTGATTTCATCGCTATGCGCGGCCAGCTCGGGGGCCAGCCACGCGCTGATGTCTTGCAAAGGATCGGCGGCGCTGTCGCAGGTGATCTGCGCCGTGCGGCCATCTGCCAATACCAGGTCAGCGGCAAGCACATGATCAGACATGCGCCTGTAAACAGCGCTGCCCTTGCCACTGGCGTCGGTAGCAAACATGCCACCCAGGGTCGCGCGTGACGAGGTCGATACCGTGGGGGCAAAGAACACCCCATGCGGGCGAAGAAAACTGTTCAGCTGGTCCAGAACAACCCCCGGCTCAACTGACACGGTGTCTGCGATCAGATCCAGATCGCTGATCCCGGTCATATGCCGGGACATATCAATGATAACGCCCCTGTTCAGAGACTGCCCATTGGTGCCCGTGCCCCCACCTCGCGCTGTTAATGAGATGCCAAAATCAGCCGCCAGCGCGGCTGCCAGTGTGACATCTTTGGCGCTGGCCGGGAACAGGATTGCATCCGGTGCAATGTGATAGATGCTGTTGTCTGTCGCGCCAACCAGACGGCTGGCCGCATCCTGCGCGGTGTCTCCGCCAAAGCCGTTTTGGCGCAATGCCGCAAGATACCCGGAGATTGCGTTTACATCCTGGTCAAACATGGTTCTCGCTCACAAGCAGTGATCCGGGCGGCGACGGTTGTGCCGCCCGGTGACTGGTCAGGTTTGTGACCCAGCCGCATCGGGCGCATTCTGCGCGCTGCGCATCCGCGCAAAGATACGAATGCCTATGGCCACCACAGGCACCGCAAAGAATGCCAGCGCCACCGGTCGCGTCAGGAAGATCCCAAAGCCATCATCCGTCAGCAGAACCGATTGGCGCAGAGCCTGTTCCGCTCCAGGTGCCAGAACAAAGGCAATGATCGCTGCGGCGGGACTAAAGTTCAGCGTGCGCATGAAATATCCCACCAAGCCAAAGATCAGCGCAACAACCACATCAAACATCGAAGAGCGCGCCGTATAGGCCGAAATCAGCGCGACGGCAAAGATGGTCGGATAGATCAGCCGCTGCGGCACCTTGTCGATGATACGCCCGATCAGCGGGCCACCAAACCAGCCGATCAGCCCATAAAGCACAATCCCTGTCAGGCCAGCGGCAAACAGGCCATAGACGGTGTCGCCAGAGGTTTCAAAGATCTTCGGCCCCACCTGAATGCCGTGGATCATAAAGACCCCCATCAGCATGGCGGCGATGGTCGATCCTGGCAAACCCAGCGCCAAAAGTGGGATCATGGATGGGCCTGAAACCGCGTTGTTTGATGCCTCTGGTGCGGCGACGCCTTCGATTGCGCCTTTGCCCCATTCCTCTTTGTTGGGGGCTTTTGCCTTGGACGATCCATAGGCCACAAAACAGGCCACCGCCGAGCCAACACCCGGGATCAGCCCGACCATGGAACCAATCGCCGATCCGCGCCCGATATAGGGCAGGCAGCGTAGGAATTCCGCCCAGCTCAGCCGATCATCATCGGGGCTGCGTGCAGCAATCTCATCATGCTGTTCCTGCCCTTTGCGGGCCGGGGCAACCTGCGTGAAGACCTCAGAGATTACGAACATCCCGATCAAAAGCGGCACCAGCGAAAAGCCGTTGTAAAGCTCGACCATGCCAAAATCAAAACGTGGCTCAGAGGTGATCGAATCCAGTCCGATCATCGCCAGTGTGGCGCCAAACAGGGTTGATGCAATTCCCTTAAGAACCGAATCCGAGATAATCGATCCGATGATCAGGAAGGCGCAAAGATAAATGGCAAAGTATTCCGGCGGGCCCAGATCACGTGTCCAGTTGGCGATGGTCAGCGCGCCGAAAATCAGGATCAGCTCGCCGGTGAAATCGCCAATCACCGAGGCCACCGTGGCGGTTTTCAGCGCCTTGCCGGCCTTGCCCTTTTTCGTCAGCGCATGGCCGTCAATCACCGTGGCGGCCGCGGCTGTGGTGCCGGGAGTATTGAACAGGATCGCTGAGATCGAACCGCCAAAACGACCTGCTTTGCCAATCACATACAGAAAGGCCAGTGCAGACAGCGGATCAATGTAATAGGTGATCGGCACCAGCATGGCGATCGCCGCCGAGGCTGTCAGCCCGGGCACCGCCCCTACGATCACACCCAAAACAGCGCCAAGGACAACAAAGCCAATGGTCTCGGGCGATGAGAAGATGGTGTAGAAACCGTTCAGAAGGTCCATCAGATGACCCCTATTTCAGGCCCAAAAGCGTGAGCGGATTAACAATTCTGGCCGCCGGTTCAAAGACGGTCATCAGCTTGAAGAAGATCAGATACAGCCAAGCACTCGCCAGAAGCGGAAGCAGAAACTGCGCCATGCCCCGTACTGCAAAGATCTTCATACCGGCCAGCAACAGTACAAAGCAGGCCACCGCATATCCAAAGGCACCAAACAGCCAGACAAAGACCAGCCCCAGCGCAAACAGCGGCACCGCATCAAACAGAAACCTCTGACCGACAAAGCTGCTGCGGTCTGCCGGGGCGATGTCTTGGCGCAATCCAAGGATCACCAGTGCCGCGCCAATCAGGGCAAGCCCTGTGCAAATGGCCTGGGGAAAGAACCTTGGGCCAATGCCTTCTTCATCGACAAAATCGAGAGAGATCGCAAAGGATTGCCAGAAAAACACCGCAGCCAGAACAATCAGTGCCAGCCCTGCGAAAATGTTGTGGCGCGCCGTTACGCGCACCACATCGTTTTCAGTTTCCGGGATCATTTCATGGTTTCCAGAAGCGCAGCCCAATCCTGTTTGGAGGCTTCCAGAGCAGCAGCGGTGTCTGCCCCGTTTACGCTGGCGGATGGCAGGCCCGCGTTGGTCAGGGCTTCAACAAAAGCGGCCTCTTTGGTGATCGCCGCCACGGCGTCAGACAGTTTTGCAACAACCTCGTCAGAGGTGCGGCCCGGCGCCATAACGATCATCTGGCTGGAGACCGGCACAAATTCCACACCCAGCTCTTTGGCTGTTGGGGTGTCCGGGGTGGCTGGGTGGCGCTCATTGGCGAGAACCGCCAGCAGACGCAGTTCGTCCTCGAAACCACGGCCCAGATGTGCACCCATGACACCGAAATCCACTTCGGCGCTGGTCAAAGCGGCACGAACACCCGATCCGCCCTTGAATGGAATATCTTTGGCTTTCACACCGTTCGGGTTCAGAACCCCAAGACCTGCCATATGCCAGACGTTGCCGCGCCCCGTGTGGCCCCAGCGCAGCTTGCTTTCCGAGGTTTTCGCTGTGGCGATCAGCTCATCCAGTGAGGTGATTGGCGAAGAGGCAGGTACAAACAAACCAGCGGTCAGTTCACCGATTGTGCCAACCATTTTGAAATCATCAGGTGAAACCACCTGAGGCTTTACCAGATTTTTCAGAACCAGTGACCCGGCCGAGGCAAGATAGAGGGTATACCCGGTTGGCGGCTGATCCGCCACAAAGCGCCCCCCGACAAGGCCGCCGCCGCCGGGTTTGTTGACCACGACGATTGGCTGACCACCGGTGTGATCCCCTGCGGCGCTGGCCAGCGCGCGTGCATAGGTATCTGTGCCGCCACCGGCCTTGAAGCCGACAACCAGATCAATCGGGCGCTCGGGGAAATCGTCTGCCAAAGCCATCCCCCCTGCCAGCGCCAGAGCAACACCAACAACAGCTGTCTTTAGATGCGAAAGTTTCATCACGTCTTAGTCCTCCCAACTTGGGCGTGAAGCGGAATCTACCGCGAAACATCAGATGTCCAAAGCTACTCAGCTGTGTGAGATAGTGGAAATACTATAAATGTATTCGCAGTATATGGAAAATCTTATGTCATTTTCAAACCCTTTGAAGCAGCAGAGAAATTCCCTGCCCAACCCCAATGCACATCGTGCAGATCGCATAGGTTTCGCCTGTGCGCTGCAATTGGTTGACTGCTGTCAGCGCCAATCGCGCACCCGACATGCCCAAAGGGTGACCCAAAGCAATTGCGCCGCCATTGGGGTTCACCAGATCTGCGTCATCCTCGATTCCCAGATCGCGCAGCACCGCAAGCGCCTGTGCGGCAAAGGCTTCGTTCAGTTCAATCACACCAATGTCGTTGATCTTCAGCCCGGTGCGGGCCAACAGCCTACGCGTGGCTGGGGCCGGGCCAAATCCCATGATGCGCGGGGCAACCCCGGCAGTGGCCCCGGCGATGATACGGGCGCGCGGCGTCAGATCAAAGCGCTGAACCGCCCGTTCAGAGGCAATGATCATTGCCGCAGCCCCATCATTGACGCCCGAGGCATTTCCAGCCGTGACTGACCCACCTTGCCTAAACGGCGCGCGCAGCCGCGCCAACCCGTCTAAAGTGGTTTCAGGACGCGGATGTTCGTCAGTCTCAACGGTTCTGGGTGCCCCTTTGCGCTGCGGCAGCGTGACAGGTGTTATCTCTTGGGCAAAAATACCAGCAGCCTGCGCGGCAGCGGCCCTTTGTTGCGACCTGAGCGCAAAGGCATCCTGATCAGCGCGGGAAATCCCAAAGTCTTCGGCTACATTTTCCGCCGTTTCCGGCATGGAATCGACGCCATGTTCCGCCTGCATCAACGGATTTACAAACCGCCAGCCAATGGTGGTGTCGTGGATCTCTGCACTGCGGGAAAAGGCAGAGCTGGCTTTGGGCATAACAAACGGTGCGCGGCTCATGCTTTCGACGCCGCCTGCGATGATCAGATCGGCATCCCCTGAGCGAATGGCCCGCGCACCATAAGACACCGCATCCAGCCCCGAGCCACACAGCCGGTTCAGCGTGGTGCCTGACACTGTGTCTGGCAGACCGGCCAGCAGCGCCGACATGCGCGCCACATTGCGGTTGTCTTCGCCCGCTTGATTGGCACATCCAAACAGCACATCGTCCACAGCTGCCCAGTCGACACTGGGGTTACGTGCCATCAGCGTGCGGAGCGGCACCGCCCCCAGATCATCCGCACGCACCCCGGACAATCCACCGCCATAGCGCCCGATTGGGGTGCGAATGGCGTCACAGATAAAGGCTTCTTGCATCAGATCACCCCTGCGTCACGCATGGCCTGAATGGCTGCCTCATCATGACCCAGCCCCCGCAATATCGCATCGGTATCCGCGCCCTTTCTGGGCGGCGCAGTCTGAAATTCATCCAGTCCCGCCGAGAATTTGGTTGGATAGCCCGCCTGAAAGCTCTGATCATCGCCAGTGCCCAATGTGCCAAACATACCGCGTTCTTTCAGGTGGGGATCATCAAACAGGCGCATGTCTTGATAGACCACGGCCCATGGCAAATCTGTCGGCTCAAAGAGCTGTTCCCATTCGGCCAAAGGTTTTGATGCAAACATCTGAGACATCAGGTTGTGCACTTCGGATTTGCGCTGATTACGTAGCGCGTTGGTGGCATAGCTCGGGTCGGACAGTGCGGGGAATTCTTCTGCCATCATCTCTGCCAAAACCAGCCAGAACTTGTTTTCGAACAGGCCAATGGCGATATGTTTGCCATCAGCGGTTTCGAAAATATCGTTATCCGGCATCACAAAGGACATGCGGTCAGGATCGCCATCACATAGGTCATGCGCAATGCGCACTAGTGGTGACGACCAGTTCACCATGGCATCGGTGATGGACACATCCAGATATTGCCCTTGCCCGCTGATCTTGGCCGACCCCATGGCCACCGCCATCGACAGCGCGCCGTACATGGCCCCAGCGTAATCCGACAGACGCACCTTTGGGCGCGCGAGTTTATCCCTTACCTGCGAAGGCACGGCGAAATAGCCAGATAGTGCCAGAAAATCAATGTCATGCCCCGCGCGATGACGGTATGGCCCTGTCTGGCCAAAGCCCGAAAGGGAACAGTAAACAATTGCCGGGTTCACCGCGCGCACTGTGTCATAGCCAAAACCCAGTCGATCCATCACCCCGGGGCGAAAGCTTTCGATGACGGCATCGGCGTTTGACAGAAGATCGCGCAGCACCGTCTTGCCTTCTTCGGATTTCAGATCCAGCGTCAGCGAACGTTTGTTACGGTTCAGCCGGGCAAACATATCCTTGCCCAGTCGGCGCCCGGGATCGCCCTGTTTGGGCTCTTCGATCTTGATGACCTCGGCACCCAGATCCGCAAGACATTGTGTGGCAAAGGGGCCGGGTAGCAGGCGCGACAGGTCGATGATCCGCATTCCATTCAGGAAAGACCAGCTGTTGGTGGGATGATATGCGCTCATGAGACCGCCTCTGGATTGGCCATTTGCCAGTCTTTCTGGATGCCCTTGCCGATGGTGTTGCGCTGAATTTCGGAACTGCCCGTCAGCACCCGGAACATGCGCAAACGGCGGAACACCCATTCCACCGGGTGATTTTTCGTTATACCCGTTGCGCCATGGATCTGGATCGCCTTATCAGCCACCTGAAAGGCATTTTCAGCCACAAACACCTTGCACATCGAGGCCTCGATGCGAATGTTTTCGCCCCGGTCCGCCTTGGCCGCTGCAGCGTGGATCATGGAATGCGCGGCAAAATTCGCCGTTTTCATATCTGCCAGCATGTGCTGAATGGCCTGAAAATTGGCGATGGAGCGATTAAACTGCACCCTGCGATTGGCGTAGTCCACGGCCTGTTCCAGCGCAAACTGCGCGTGCCCCAGCATGGTCGGACATTGCAGCAATCGGTTGATGTTGATCCGCTCCATCCCCAGCTTAAAGCCGTTTCCTAGCCCACCAAGGATATTTCGTGCCGGAACGCGCACGTTTTCCAAGATGATGTCGTTGTCGATATGCTGCCCCGACATCGGCAGATAATGCCCTTCGATCCGATACCCCGGCGATGCAGCATCCACCAAAAAGGCGGTCACACCCTCTGTGCCCGCGTCAGGATCTGTGACACACATGACAATCGCGAAATCAGCGGTGCGCGAAGCGGTGATATAGCGTTTGTGACCATTGAGGATGTAATCATCCCCATCTTTTACCGCCGTGGTCTGAATACGCGTGGCGTCTGATCCGGCCTCGGGTTCGCTGAGCGCAAAACAGCCTGCCCGCTCCCCTCGCGCGGCTGGAAAAAAGAATTCCTGATTTTGCGTTTCGGTCGCCTGTGTGATGATATAGCCGATCCGCATCGGGCCGCCGTTTTCCCCCAGAACACAGCCATAAAGCGCTGCGTTTGATCGGGTGGCGTCTTCCTTCAGGGTGCAGAGCTGATCAATCGACAGCCCCAGTCCGCCAAACTCTTTAGGGAGATTGCAGCCATAAATTCCCAATTCGCGGGAACGCTTCCACCAATCTTCCAGCTGCGCGCGTTCAAACCGGGTTTCATGCGTCAGACCGCTTTCTTTTTCGAAGGGCAGCATTTCCTTATAGAGCAGATCATGCACTTTTGCGCGCAATTCGCCAAAGGCCGCCGCATCCAACCCGCTTGTGGCTTTGTTCAGTCCCATGATCACACCTTCCGATCCGCGCCAGCCCAATAGCCATCGCGCACCACACGTCGCAGGATCTTGCCTGCGTCGTTCTTGGGCAGTTCTGGCACCACATCCACAGAATGGGGTCTCTTGAATTTTCCAAGCTTGTCTTTGCAGTGCGCGATCAGCCCATCGCTGTCGATGTCGATCCCCGCGCGCGGGACAACGACAGCTTTCACGGCCTCTCCAAGATCCTGATCCGGCACACCGACAACACAGGCCTCGAACACATCCGGGTGCTCAAACAGGGCATGTTCCACCTCGTTGGGGTAGACATTGAACCCGCCGGTGACGATCATGTCTTTCTTGCGATCAACAATGAAAATATAACCGGTATCATCAATGTAAGCGATATCGCCCGTATGGTAATACCCGTCTTTCAATACCGGAGCGGTCAGTTCGGGGGCATTGTAATAGCCCGCCATGACATCGTCGCCGCGCACCACCAACTCGCCGGGCTGGTTTGCCGGCAGGTCTTGCCCAGCCTCACCTACGACCTTCACTTCGGTCTCAAACAATGCCCGCCCGCAGGATTGAAACAGCTCGGGGCGGTCAGTCATGGCAAGGGCGTGATCCGCTTCGGTCAGGATCGTTACCGAGGAACAGGTTTCGCCCGCACCATATGACTGATTCAGGATCGGGCCAAAGAACGCCACCGCTTCGCGCAGACGCGCAGGCGAAATAGGAGCCGCGCCATAGCGGATCATTTTCAACGCACTCAGATCAAATTCTCCCCGGTTCGGGGCCGCAAGGATGCGGTTGATCATTGTGGGCACCAGATAGGTTTGCGTGACTTTTTCACGCTGGGCAGTCGACAGGTAGTGATCAACATCAAAACGCGACAGGATGACATTGGTATGGCCCTGCGACAGCAAAGGCATCAGCGCCATGCCGGACACATGGGTGATCGGGCCAACATGCAAAAAGACTTCGGGGGTGTCTGGGAACAGACGTGACCGGAAGGTGATTTTGCGCAGAATTTCGCGCCGGTTGCGCGCGGTCTGCATCGCCGCTTTCAGCACCCCGGACGAACCAGATGTATAGTGATGCACCATCACATCGTCAGGGTTCAGATCCACGCAAACCGGGGTGATCGCTGCTTGTTGCAACGCGGTTTCATAGCTGTCCCCCATCACCAAAAGGGTGGTCAGGCTGTCTGCCCCCGCCAGCGCCTTTTCAGCAGCCGCAAGATGCGCCTGATCGGTCAACAGCACTTTGACGGCACTGTCGCGGCATACATGGGCGACCTCATCTTCGGAAAGACGCGCGTTGATCGGCACCCGGGTAAAGCCCCCTTTGAACAGGGCCACCTCCGCCTCGACAATTTCAGAGCGGTTCCAGGCCAGCACCGCCACGCGATCCCCTTTGGACAGCCCCAGATCGCTCAGCGCATGAGCCAGACGATTGGTGCGATCTTCCAGTTCTGAATAGGTCAGCGTTTTGAAATCGTCTTTCACAGCCACACGCGCACCCCAATAGCGGGCAGCGCGGGTCACAAGATAACCGAGGTTC
The DNA here is from genome assembly GCA_025210455.1 of Pelagimonas sp. Taxonomy (GTDB): domain Bacteria; phylum Pseudomonadota; class Alphaproteobacteria; order Rhodobacterales; family Rhodobacteraceae; genus JAOARQ01. Next base: position 106,236 of record JAOARQ010000050.1, on the reverse strand, counting down.
ATATCAGCATCCTCACATCTGACCAGCAGTCTCTCTGACTGGCGAAATTCAGTTGGATGCGAGTTTAAGAAAGCAGGATGCTCTCGGAAAATATTATTTAATGCTCATACTCATCGGAAAAAATTATGGAAAATAGCCAAAGGCAGCGCAGTGATCTGGTGCCTTTGGTATCGGGAACGGCCCTATGTTTTAACGATGCCTTCTGCGACCCAGTGATCGAACAGCTGCAACACCGCCTCGCAGAAGGCAGCATCGTTGATATGCGCGTCAACCTCGGTCATTTGTGTGACGGTCGGAATGATTTCACGCGCGGCGGCGACAGTGGCTGCGAGGGCTTCGGCATCATGCGCCTCTTGCCCTGGGCGGTCCCATTCTTCAATGCCGCCAGTGGGCAGGAAGAAATGCGTGGGGCCGGTGGCCTCTTGCAGGCGCTTGGCCATTTCAGCGATGCCATTGCGGCGCTCTTCGGCATTGAACACTGCGCTTTTGATCAGGCGATTATGTTCGTGAAACGGGCGGTCCGCATAGGTAGCGGGGATGTCCTGCCAGCCCGCGAAATCCAGCAGATCCAGTGCGCCGGGGGCCACCATTTGCGGCACCCCAGCCCGGCCCGCATTGGTCAGACGATCTTCGCCCGAAGAGACCAGCGACCCGGCAAGCATATTGGCGAACTCCTGCATGCAGAAATCCATGACACAGCAGAATGCGCCCTCACTGGCCAGCTTTTCAAAGGCCATGCCGCCCATGCCCGTGGAATGGAACACTGCCACCTCAAAGCCGCGATCTTCCAGCGCAGGTTTCAGGGTTTTCATATAGCGCAGACAAGAAGATCCAAGCGAGGTCATGCCAATCATTGGTCGATCCCTCCTGGGGGCCTCAACCGCGCGGGCCGCCCCAAGAACCGCACCGGCGGCTTGGCTCAGCGATGAGCGGCAGACCGAATTCATCCCGTACAGCCCCCCGGCCCAAAGGATCATCTGAATATCAGGGGCCAGCCGGTGTGGCGGTATCAGAGGGGAAAAGCTGACGGTCGATACGATGTATTTGGGCACACCCATCGGCAGGGCCTGCGCACAGTCCAGCGCCAGATCCGTGCCCATCGTGCCACCCGTGGCCAGCATGGCGTCAAAGCGCCCCTCAGCATAGGCCTGCGCCACCACTTTGGCAGCCCCGCGCGACATCACCCGGAAGGCTTTGTTTTCATCGCCCTGCGCGATGACCTGTTCGATGGTCATCCCACCGGCGGCAGCCACATCATGTTTCGAAATATCCGTGGGCTGCGCGGGATTCCCCAAAACGGAAACATCCATGGTCAGCACCTCGCCGCCCTGCGCTAGAATACGCTCTTCGATATAGCGCATTTCCGGGTCTTTGGTGTCATAGGTGCCGATCAGCAAAATTCTCTTGTCGCCCACGGTTTCTCTCCTCCCTTGTGATCGTCTTACAGCTGGATCCAGGCTGTTTTCAGATCGAAATATTTCTCCATCGCATGCAGCGATTTGTCATGACCATTGCCCGATTGTTTCACGCCCCCCAAAGGCACGGTGCCATCCGCACCGCCATAGGTGTTCACATGCACCACCCCCGCGCGGATCCCTGCGACCATACGGTGGGCGCGGCTCAGGTTGGATGTCCAGACACCGGCAGCCAACCCATAGACACTGTCATTGGCAAGACGCAGCGCCTCTTCTTCGGTCTTGAAAGGGGTGACGGCCAGAACCGGGCCAAAGACTTCGTTGCGAAACAGGTTATCGGTGGGTTTCACACCTGTCATGACAGTGGGTGCCATATAGTATCCCCCGGTGTCCGCCAGAATGCGGGTGCCGCCGGTACGGCGCTCAGCCCCGTCCGCCTCGGCTTGGGAAACGAAATCGAGATTGCTGTCCAGCTCGGCCTGTGAATGCACCGCGCCGATCTGCGTGCTCAGATCCAGCGGGTCCCCCACGCGGAAAGCTTTGGCCTGTTTGACGATCTCAGCGACAAAGTCATCATGAATGTCTTCCTGCACCAGCAGCCGCGATCCCGCGACACAGATCTGCCCCGAATTCCGGAAGATCCCCGCCGCCGAAACCTTGGCCGCCTGCGCCAGATCCGCAGCATCGTTAAATACGACATTGGGGGATTTGCCACCCAGCTCCAGATAGCAGCGTTTCAGATTTGAGCGCGCAGAATATTCCAGAAGGCGCCGCCCGGTGGCACCTGACCCGGTGAAAACCATGATGTCCACATCCATCGACAGCGCAAGCGTTTCACCCACGACGCTACCCTTGCCGGTCACCACGTTCAGCACCCCTTCTGGCACCCCGGCCTCAAGCGCCAGCTCAGCCATGCGCAGCAGGCTCAGCGAAGCCGATTCAGCGGGTTTCAGCACCACCGAGTTGCCAGCTGCCAGCGCCGGGGCGATCTTCCATGCACCAATCATCATTGGCATGTTCCAGGGCACAATCGCCCCCACCACACCTACCGGCGCGTGATGTACCAGCCCCAAAACGTTTTCCGCTGTGGGCGCGATCTGGCCATAGATCTTATCAATGGCCTCGCCGTAATAGCGAAAGGTGCCTGCAGCGGACATGGGTTCCGCCTTCATCGCCATACCGATTTCTGTGCCGTTGTCGCGCACGCCCAGAACCGCCAGCTCTAGCGCGTGTTTTTCAATCAGCTCGGCCAGTTTGATCAGCACCTTTTTACGCGCCGCCGGGGCCTGACGAGACCAGCGCCCATCCTCAAAAGCCGTTCGGGCCGAAGCAATGGCGCGCTCCATGTCGTCAGGTGTGCCTTCAGCGATCTGGGTCAGAACCTGCCCGTCAATCGGTGAAATCACATCCAGCTGCGCCCCGGTGCTTGCGGCCTGACTGCGCCCGTCGATCAGATGTGAGCGGGCCGGAACAGATTGGCTGCGCAGCGCGTCAATGGCAGTTTGATCCATGGGGTCTTATCCTTGCTGGTTCGGATGGTCGGAATCCACTGGGGGCAGATTTGGTTCCGGTTTCAGTTTGTTTTTGAATTCATAGTAAAGCGTGCGGAAGTGCAGGATCAGCACCAGAACAATCATCCCAAACAGGATGGCCGCGATCGGGCGGTCGATGAAATCAAGCGGTGTTTTCACCCGCGCCATTGCGCTGCGCAGTTTGGTTTCCATGATGCCCCCCAGCACCATGCCCAGAATGATTGGCACAATCGGCAGATCCAGCCGCTTAAGGATCAGACCAAAGACACCAAAACCTGCCGCAATCGCACAATCCGTGATCGAATTGCGCAGGCTATAAACCCCGACAAAGGCCAGAATAAGGATCATCACCCCCAGAAAACGGGTTGGGATCTGGATGATCTTCAGCAGCAGATTGGTCGAAAACAGTAGGAAAACCAGCACGATCACATTCAGCAGGATCAGCGCCATATATAGCGCCATCACGAAATCCATCTGGTTTTCGAACAGCTGCGGGCCGGGGATCACATTGTGCACATAAAAGACCGAAAGCATCATCGCCGTCAGGGCTTCGCCGGGGATCCCCAGCGCCAGCAGCGGGATCATCGCCGCACCGGGCACCGCATTGTTCGCCGCCTCAGAGGCCACCAGCCCTTCGGGTGAACCATCACCGAATTTCTCGGGCTCTTTCGAGGTTTTCTGTGCATAGGTGTAAGATAAAAACTGCGATGTGAATTCACCCGTGCCCGGCACCATCCCCATAAAGACCCCAATACTAGAAGAAACCGTCGCAATGCGTTTCAGGCCCAGCAGTTCTTTGAGGCCGGCAAACATATTGCCGTTTACATGGGTATCTTCGGGCGCGTGGTTTTTTTCCAGCAGCAGCAAAAACGCCTGACTGATGGCAAAAAGCCCCAGCACCACCACAATCAGATCAATGCCAGACGCAAGCCAGCTTTGATCAAAGGTAAAGCGGCGGGTGTATTTGACCGGTTCAAGCCCCACAGTGTTGAGGAAAATCCCAAAGGCGGCCAGCATTCCAGCAGCAAAAATCTGTCCGCGATGCGCCAAGACCACCAGAACAATGCCCAGCAAAGCAGCCAGGAAAATTTCGCGGCTGCCAAAGTGTGGCGCCACCAGCGCCAGCACCGGTGAAAGCACCATCAGGCAGATAATGGCGAAAATCCCACCAAAGAACGAGGCCGAATAGGCCAGCGACAGCGCGCGATGGCCCTGCCCGCGCTTGGTCATGGGATAGCCGTCATAGGTTGTCAGGGCATTCACGGCAGTGCCCGGTGTATTGATCAAAATCGCCGGAATAGCGCCGCCATACATCGACGATCCGTAAATCCCCAGCAGCAGCGTCAGCCCCACGATGGGATCAAACGAAAAGGTCGCTGGCAGCAAGATGGCAATTGCCACCGCCGCTCCAACTCCGGGCAGCGCCCCGATAATAACCCCGCCCACCGAACCGATGATCAGCGCAACGATCACCTGCCATTGCAGCAGAATGGAAATTCCGGACAAAAGCGTTTCCATAACAGCCTCTTACAGATAGGTCAGCGCAAAGGCGCGGATGAAATCGGGAAGATAATCGTAAAGCGCGCCGGCCGGGATTTTGACCTGCAAAAACCCGCGAAACACAATGGTGACGGCAAAGCCAAACAACGCCGCAATCGCCACCGCGCCCGATCCGCGAAACCCCGCGCGCAAGGTCAGGAACACCGCAAACAGCATTGTTGAGGGCAGATATCCAAGCTGTGGCACCAGCAAAACGTAGATCAGAAAGTAAGCAACATATTCAAAGGAACGCACCCAGACGCTGACTTCGGTCCAGCGGCCGCTGATCCGTTCCGACATCGCAGAGCTGAGCCAATGCAGAAAGCTGAACACCACCATGCCCCAGACCCCGATCGTGGGCCAAAGCCCCGGCTGGGCAAACCATTTGGTGCGCCGCACAACCTTGGTCTGTTCCCCAAGTTGCGACAGAAGGAAAACCGAAAAAGCCAGAAATAAGACCGCAAAAACCACATCGCCCGGGCGGCGATATCGTTTGAACATATCCTGCAGTGTTTTGGCGATCATGGCTGTCCTCCCCGATTAGAACAGGGGCGCGGAAAACCTGCGGTCCCGCGCCCCGATCTGGATTTATTCGCCCAAGATCTCAGCGATCTTGCCAACGGTTTTGGTGTCTGCTTCGATCTGAGCAGTCGCATCCTCTGCGTTCTGCCAGTAGATCAACACGCCGGTTTCACCGATCAGGTTCTGCGCCTTGTCAGACTGAAGCGCTTTTTGCGCAGCGGCGGCGATCTTTTCACGCGCATCCGCAGGCACATCTTTGTGGACAAACAGACCGTTCCACAGCGCCAGATTCAGCTCAGGGTGCATTTCGGCCACCGTGGGCGCATCTGGGGTAAGGCCGATACGTTCATTGCCGATCGAGGCCAGCACATTGACCTTATCCATGCAAGGCAGGATCAGCTGCAACGTGGTGTTGATCACATCCACATCGCCTGACGCCAGCGTGTTGCAATCCAGCGCGTCAAAGGCGGCTTCGCTGGCGAAATCGAACCCCGACTGGATCGCCGCGGTAAAGGTCACCTGGGTCGGGGGCAGGAAGGACCCAAAGTGGCCAAGCGCCACATCGTTGTCTTTGCCATGCGCGGCCAGTTCCTGCCAGCTTTGGAAAGGCGCCTCTTTGCTGGCAGCAATCACAAAGGGATAGGTCATGAAAATGCCGATGGGCTCAAAGGGGTTCGGGCTGAGTTCAGGGATGCCGATCTGCGGGCCACCAATCGGCACATCAGTCACGAAAGACCCAACCGTATAGCCATCAGCCGGGGCAGTTGCCACTTCAACCGCGCCGGGGAACGGGCCACCGCCGCCGCCGGGCTTATTCACGACCGCCGCAGGCACACCATACATGGCCTGAAATTCATCCGCGATCAGGCGGGTCAGCACGTCTTCCAGATCACCCGGAGGCCATGGAACAACAAAGGACACAGGCTTTTCAGGATATTCGGCCAGAGCTGCTGTTGCAGAGACCGCCATCACAGCGGCAGCGAGAAACTTCTTCATTTACACCTCCCAGTGTGTGGTTCAATATATGAACCGTGTTAGCAAGAAATATCTTGCTTTGTTAAGTTTATTCTGTCAAGTTTTCTGTCATCAATGGAGAGCACGCACATGGGATCCGCCCTTAATGCGCTGAAAATGCTAGATTGTTTTTCTGGATCCAGACCCGAAATCGGCCTGAGTGAATTCGCGCGGCTGAGCGGAATCAATAAGGCCACCGCCCTGCGCCACCTGCGAGCACTCGAAGAATTCGGGTTGATCGAACAGAATCCACAGTCCAAATCTTATATGGTTGGCCCCGCTGCCCTGCGGCTGGCTGCCCTGCGTGAAATCGCAAATCCGGGGCTGGAAAGCGCACGCGCCAGGATGCGGCTGGCGATGCAAAGCATTGGCGAAAGTCTGCACCTGTCTCTTTTGGAACGGGATGTGATCAATACCGCCGCCGTGGTTGAGACCACAAAACACAGCGTGCGCGTCAGCCTGGACCCCAGCGAAGTCATGCCCATCAATGCAACGGCTTCGGGCCTTTCTATGCTGGCCTTTGGCCCGTCCAGATTGCTGGAGCGTCTGGAATCCACCCCGCTTGAACAGTTCACCCCTGAAACCGTTGTCGACCCCGACAAGCTGCGCAGCCTTGTGGACAAAGTGAAAACTCAGGGGTGGTCAAATAGTAACGGCAGTTTCGAAGAAGGTGTCTTTGGCTTTGCCGCGCCGATTTTTGGCATTGACCAGATCGCCCTTGGCACCATCGCCATTGCCGTGCCCGAAAGCCGCGCGACTGACACGCTGCGGCCCAGAATTCTGACCACGCTGCGCGCGCTCTCAGAGGATCTTACCGCCTGTTTTGGCGGCCAGTCACCCGATAATTTTCCACCCGAGTTCCACGAATAGCCCAAAGCGCTGCGCTGGAGCACCCCACCGGAGACCGTATCATGAAAGACTCCAACTTTCTGAAAGAAAACAATGCCCGCTTTTTCTGGCACCCCATGGCGCATCCCGCTGACAGCCAGAAAAACCCACCCACTATTCTGACCGGTGGTGAAGGTGTCAGCATTGTTGATGTCGACGGACACAAGGCCATCGACGCAGTGGGCGGTCTTTGGAATGTGAATCTTGGCTATTCCTGCGAACCGGTGAAACAGGCGATTGCTGACCAGCTAAACGCCCTGCCCTATTATTCCACGTTTCGCGGCACCAGCAACGACAAGGCCATTGAACTGTCCTATGAGCTGGCGCAGTTCTTTGCCCCCGATGGGCTAACCCGCGCCTTTTATACCTCGGGCGGATCAGATTCGGTTGAAATCGCGCTGAAACTGGCGCGGCAATATCACAAGCTGCGCGGGGAACCGGGCCGCACCAAGTTCATCAGCCTTAAGCAGGGCTATCACGGCACGCATTTCGCGGCCGCCTCGGTGAATGGCAATCAGAAATTCCGCGCCGCTTATGAACCGATGATGCCCGGCTGTTTCCACATTCCCGCGCCCTGGACCTATCGCAACCCCTTTGACGAAACCGATCCGGAACGGCTGGCGCAGCTTTGTGTCAAAGCACTGGAAGCAGAAATCGCCTTTCAGGGGGCCGACACCGTCGCGGCCTTTATCATGGAGCCCGTGCTGGGCGCGGGCGGCGTGATCCCCCCACACAAAAGCTTTATGCCCATGGTGCGTGACGTCTGTTCGAAACATGGTGTGCTGCTGATCTCAGATGAAATCATCACCGCCTTTGGCCGCACCGGCAGCGAAAGCGGCGCGCGGCATTGGGGGGTTCAGCCCGATATCATGACCACCGCCAAAGCCATCACCAATGGGTTCTTCCCCTTTGGCGCGGCGATGATCTCCGGCGCCGTCGCAGAGGTTTTTGAAAGCGACACCACCGGCAAAGGATCGGTTGATCAGGGGTACACTTACTCGGGCCACCCGGTTGGGGCAGCCGCCGCATTGGCCGCGCTATCGGAAATCAACCGACTGCGGGTCTGGGAAAACGCTGGCGCGCGCGGCGATGAGCTGTTTGCTGGCCTGAAAAAACTGGCCGAAAAATATGACGTTATCGGGGACGTACGCGGTGGCGAAGGGCTGATGTGCGCGCTGGAACTGGTGTCTGACCGCGACACCAAAGCGCCGATCGCCAAACATATTCCGCTGCAGGTGCAAAAGGCCGCTTACGAAGACGGCGTGATGGTGCGGGTGTCTGGAAACAACATCATCCTGTCACCGCCGCTGGTGATCACATCGCAGGATGTGGCCAAGATCCTGTCGGCGCTGCACACCGGCCTGAGCACGATCTGATCTTTAGACCCTGCCCGCCAAGGGCAGGGTTAAACACGCACTGCTTGCAGATCTTCCAGCAGATCCAACAGGGATTCCAGCTTTTCGCGCCCCATCTGCGCCTCGATCTTTTGATAGATCTCTTGCGAGGTCGACATATTCTCTGCCAGAATCTGCCGCCCCTGTTCGGTGATCTGAACCAGCGTGCGCCGTTTGTCCTGGCTATCCTGACGGCGTGAGACCTGGCCGTCCGCCTCCATGCTGCGCAGAATGCGGGTGAGACTGGGCAGCAGCAGGCAGGCTTCTTTGGCGATGATGCTTTGTTCGACTTCGCCCAGTTCATCCAGAACGCGCAGCACGCGCCACTTTTGTTCGGACAGGTGGATGCCATTGAGCATATCCCTGACCGGAGCCATGACGGTTTCCCGCGCGCGCAGCAAGGAAATCGGAAGCGAGCGCGCGGTGCTTTTGAGATCGCTGTTCTTTGTCATGATGCCTTTCTAAAGGGTCAGATAGGGATTGGGAAGATTAACAAAGCAAGTTCTTGACAGACACGAGTCAAATTACTAAACATGTTCACTAATTGGGGGAGAGGAAAATGCCGCATTTTCATGTCGAGTACTCCGGAAATCTGGAGCAGATCATTGATATTTCGGGGCTTTGCGAATGCATCCGCGCCACGGCAGCAATGATCGACACCTTTCCCATGCCCGGCATTCGTGTGCGGGCAACGCGCGTGGATCACTATGCCATTGCAGATGGCAACCCGGCGCATGGCTTTGTTGATGTTTCGATCCGCCTGCGCGCAGGCCGCCCTGATGACGTCAAACAAGAGGCCACTCAGCAGATCTTTGAGGCCCTGAAAACCTACCTTGCCCCGGCCTTTGCCAGCCATTCCATCGCGCTCTCGCTTGAGATGCGCGACATCGACCCAGACCTTTCGCCCAAGACCGGCACCATCCGGGATCACTTGGCCGCGACCACGCAGGAGACCTGACCCATGAGCGCATTGGACAGCAATATCGAAAAACTGACCGGCTTTCTGGCCCGTTTCAAAGAAACTGGCATCAAAAACCGGATCAATGGCGAAGATCGTGAGGGTGCGGCGGGTGTATTTCAATCGACCTCGCCGGTGAATAAATCCGTGATCTGCGACGTGGCCCACGGCACCGCTGATGATATTGACGCCGCTGCCCGGTCTGCCCATGCCGCCTTTGCGGAATGGCGCGATATGCCCGCTGCACAGCGCCGTCGCATCCTGCTGAATGTGGCTGATGCCATTGAGGCCCGTGCCGAAGAAATTGCGCTGTGTGAATGCTGGGATACAGGCCAGACCCTGCGCTTTATGTCGAAAGCTGCGCTGCGCGGAGCCGAGAACTTTCGCTATTTTGCGGATCAGGTGGTACAGGCCCGCGATGGGCAGCACCTGAAATCGCCTACCTTGATGAATATCACCACCCGCGTGCCGATTGGTCCGGTAGGCGTGATTACCCCCTGGAACACGCCCTTTATGCTGTCGACCTGGAAAATCGCTCCGGCGCTGGCAGCAGGCTGCACTGTGGTGCACAAACCCGCCGAAGACAGCCCGCTCTCGGCCCGTTTACTGGTGGAAATCGCCGAAGAGGCTGGCCTGCCCAAAGGCGTGCTGAACACCGTCAACGGCTTTGGCCCTGACGCGGGCAAAGCGCTGACAGAGCATCCGCTGATCAAGGCCATCGCCTTTGTTGGTGAAAGCCGCACCGGTTCTATCATCACCAAACAGGGGGCAGATACGCTTAAGCGGATGCACCTTGAGCTGGGCGGCAAAAACCCCGTCACCGTTTTTGACGATGCTGATCTGGATCGCGCGTTGGATGCGGTGATCTTTATGATCTATTCGATCAACGGTGAACGCTGCACCTCGTCCTCGCGCCTGCTGATTCAGGACACCATCAAAGAAGAGTTCGAAGCCAAACTGATCGAACGGGTGAACAATATCAAAGTGGGTCATCCGCTGGATCCTGCCACCGAAATTGGCCCGCTGGTCACAGAGGAACATTACAACAAGGTCACCAGCTATTTTGATATCGCCAAGGAAGATGGCGCAACCGTAGCTGCGGGTGGGGTGAAGGTTGGCGAAGAAGGCTATTTTGTGCGCCCGACTCTGTTCACCAATGCCAACAACCAGATGCGCATCGCCCGCGAAGAGATCTTTGGCCCGGTCCTGACCTCAATCCCCTTTTCAACCGAAGAAGAGGCGCTGGAAATCGCCAATGACACGCCATATGGGCTGACAGGCTATGTCTGGACCAACGATCTGACCCGCGCACTGCGCTTTACCGATAAGCTGGATGCCGGGATGATCTGGGTGAATTCGGAAAACGTGCGCCACCTGCCCACCCCCTTTGGTGGGGTCAAAGCCTCGGGCATTGGCCGCGATGGTGGCGATTGGTCCTTTGAATTCTACATGGAACAAAAGCACGTGGGATTTGCCACCGGCCAGCATAAGATCATGCAGCTGGGTAAATAGGCCCACCAAACACCACCAAGAGACGCGCATTCCAGTCTGATCACAGCCCTGCGCCTGATCAGACACCCTCTGACCCCCGAAAACAGACAGGTGGTCAGGCGACACTTCAAGAGGAGGAACTGTCATGGGAAAAATTGTACAGGCCGCGAAAATCACGCATGTGCCCAGCATCTGGATGTCTCATACCATGCCCAAATACAAAGGCATCCGCCAACCCGCCATTGATGGCTTTGCCCGCCTGCGGCAAGACGCGATTGAGCGTGAGGTTGAAACCTTTGTCGTTTTTGACACCCACTGGATCACCAATCAGGGTTTTCACCTGAACACCAAGCCGCACCACAAGGGTCGGTTTATCAGCCACGAACTGCCGCATATGCTGGCGGACATGGAGTTCGATTATCGCGGCGACGATGAGCTTGGGGAATCCATCCTTGATGTGCTGCGCGAAAGAGGGGAACGCGCGCTAGGTCATGCGCACCCGGATATGGGTATGGAATATGGCACCCTTTTGCCGATGCATTTCATCAACGATGGCGTCAATGCACGGGTGCTGCCTGTGGCGGTCAACCAGTTTTCTTCGATCGCGGAAAACCGCGTCTGGGGTGAAGCCATCGCTGAAGGCATCAAGCGCTCAAACCGCAGGGTTTCGATTCTGGCGTCAGGGTCGCTGAGCCATGATTTCACCCCCAATGAACGTTCCGTTGATGGGCTGAATTCGGTGAACGGTGAATTCAACCGCCAGATGGATATGCGCGTGCTGGATCTCTGGGAGCAGGGGCGGTTCGAAGAGTTTCTGGAGCTTCTGCCCGATTATGCCAAGAAATGTGCAGGCGAATGTGCCATGAACGACACTGCGCTTCTGTTCGGGGCTTTGGGCTGGGGCAGCTACAAAGGTGAAATCGACATCTACACCCCCTACTTTGGCAGTTCTGGCACAGGCCAGGCCAATGTCAGCTTTTCCGTCTGACCCGGAATGACAGGATCAAACACCACATGACAGACCTGCGTCTTAACGATCCCTCATTGCTGATTCAGGCCGCCAAGGTGGGCACCACCTGGGTTGGCCTGGACGATGCTGCGGGCACCCTTGAGGTCACAAACCCGGCGACTGGCGCGCTGATCGGCAAGGTGCCTGATCTGGGCGCCTCCGAGACCGCACGGGCCATTCAACAAGCGCATATTGCCCAGAAAGACTGGGCCGCGCGCACCGCCAAAGACCGCAGCCAAATCCTGCGGCGTTGGTATGATCTGATGATGCAACATCAAGAGGATCTGGGGGCCATCCTGACCGCGGAACAGGGCAAACCTCTGGCCGAGGCCAAGGGCGAAATTGCCTATGGTGCGTCCTTCATCGAATGGTTCGCCGAAGAGGCGCGCCGCGCCTATGGGGATGTGACCCCCGGCCATGCAGCTGACAAACGCATCCTGACCGTGAAACAGCCTATCGGCGTGGTGGCCGCAATCACGCCATGGAACTTTCCCAATGCGATGATCACCCGCAAGGCAGGCCCGGCCTTTGCGGCGGGCTGTGCGATGGTGTTGAAACCGGCCAGCCAAACCCCGTTTTCTGCCATTGCTCTGGCTGAACTGGCAGACCGTGCAGGCCTGCCCAACGGTCTGTTTTCCGTTCTGACAGGATCCGCCCGCGAGATCGGCGGCGAAATGACAGCCAGTAAAATCGTGCAAAAGCTTACCTTTACCGGATCGACGGAAATTGGTGCGATGCTCTATGCGCAATGTGCGCCTACGATCAAGAAACTCGGGTTGGAGCTAGGGGGCAACGCACCCTTTATCGTCTTTGACGATGCGGATCTGGATGCCGCTGTCGACGGGGCCATAATCGCCAAGTTTCGCAACAATGGTCAGACTTGCGTCTGTGCCAATCGCATCTATGTGCAGGCAGGCGTCTATGACGCCTTTGCACAAAAGCTGGCGGCCAAAGTGGCCACTCTGCCCACCGGCAACGGCTTTGACGCGGGCATCGTCTTTGGCCCGTTGATTGATCAGGCCGCCGTGGACAAGGTGGCGGAACATGTCAGCGACGCGACTTCAAAGGGCGCCACCGTTACCTTGGGCGGCAAACCACATGCGCTTGGCGGCACCTTTTTTGAGCCCACCATCCTGACAGGCGTCACCGCCGAAATGGCTGTGGCCCGTGAAGAAACCTTTGGGCCCGTTGCGCCACTGTTCAAATTCGACACTGAATCCGAAGTTATCACCGCCGCCAATGATACGGATTTCGGTCTGGCCTCTTATTTCTATTCGCGCGATCTGGCGCGGGTGTGGCGCGTCTCTGAGGCGCTGGAATATGGCATGGTTGGCGTCAATACCGGGTTGATCTCCACCGCCGAAGCCCCCTTTGGCGGTGTCAAGATGTCTGGTCTGGGGCGCGAAGGATCACGCTACGGGCTCGATGATTTTATGGAACTCAAATACATCTGCATGGGTGGCATCGACGCCCCCAAGGAGGCATAGATGCGCTTTGCAACCTTTACCGCTCAGTCTGAAACCTTTTTTGGGGCCATCACCGATGACGGTGCCATCGCACTGAATGACGCCTTTCCCCAGTATGCCAGTCTCTATGAGGTTATTGCTGCAGGTGCGTTTGATCAGCTGGCCAGCGCCGCACAGGGCCGCGCGGTAACGCATCGCGATTTCGCCTACGACATGGTTATGCCTGATGCACGCCGGATCCTGTGCGTTGGTGTGAACTTTCCTGATCGCAATGCGGAATACAAAGACGGCAGCGCCCAGCCTAAATACATGTCACTCTTTCCGCGCTTTGCCAGCGGATTTACCGGGCATGGTCAGCCCCTGATCCGCCCGCCTGAAAATCACACGCTGGATTACGAAGGTGAAGTGGCCATTGTGATCGGCAAGGCAGGCCGACGGATTTCGCAGGAAAACGCCTATGGTCACATCGCGGCGCTGACCCTGTGCAATGAAGGCACCATTCGCGATTGGGTGCGCCATGCGAAATTCAACGTGACCCAGGGCAAGAACTGGGATCGCTCAGGCGCGATGGGCCCCTGGCTGGTGCCGTTCACCGATGCCGCCCAGCTGGATGACGCGCGCATTCAGACCCGCGTCAACGGAGAGCTTCGTCAGGATGACACGCTGAACCGCATGATGTTCCCCATCCGGCGTGAAATCGAATATATTTCGACCTTCATGACATTGATGCCCGGCGATATCATCGTCACGGGCACACCCACCGGGGCAGGCGCGCGCTTTGATCCGCCGAAATATCTTGCCCCCGGCGATGTGGTTGAAATCACCGTCGACGGCATCGGCACGCTGCGCAATAGCATTGAGGACGAACAGATATGACCCCTCAGGAACACGCCCGTGCCGCTGCGGATCTGCTGCAGGCGGAAAGAACCCGCGAACAGATTGGCCTTTTGACGCTACGCAACCCCGAAATGGGTATGGATGACGCCTATGAGGTGCAAAACGCTCTCTATCGTCAAAAGCTGGCAGAGGGCCGCAAGGTCATCGGCTGGAAGATCGGTCTGACGTCGAAGGCCATGCAATATGCGCTAAATATCGACATTCCAGACAGCGGCATCCTGTTTGACGACATGCGCTTTGATCATGGTGGCACTGTCCCGGTGGGCCGATTTATTCAGCCCCGGATCGAAGCGGAAATCGCCTTTGTGATGAAATCTGCCGTGGGCGGCGAAAACGTCACCCGCGATGACATCATCGCCGCCACGGATTACGTGGCCCCTTCGATCGAGATCCTCGATACCCGCATTCAGCGCGCGGATCCCGAAACCGGCAAGGCGCGCACCGTCTTTGACACCATCAGCGACAATGCCGCCAATGCGGGGATCGTTCTGGGGCAGGAACGCCACGCAGTTGGCGCCTTTGATCTGCGCTGGGTCGGAGCAATTACCTCGCGCAATGGCGAGGTGGAAGAAACCGGACTGGGGGCTGGGGTGTTGAATGACCCGGTCGAAAGCGTCGTCTGGCTGGCCCGGCGCATGGCGCAATATGGGCAAAGCATTGAACCCGGCCAAATTATCCTGTCAGGTAGCTTTATCCGCCCGGTCGAATGCCCGTCGGGCACCCAGATACACGCAGACTTTGGCCCCTTTGGGTCAGTCGACATAGCATTTGAATAAGGAAGACCACCATGCCTGCCCCCCATAACGCGTTCAAGGCCGCGCTGGCCAATGGTCAGCCGCAGATTGGCTGCTGGGTTGGCATCGCCGATACCTATGCGGCCGAAATTGCCGCAACCGCCGAATTTGACTGGCTGCTGGTCGACGGTGAACATGCGCCCAATGATCTGCGCTCAATACTGGATCAGGTGCGTGTGATCGAAGGTTCTGGCAGCCATCCAGTGGCGCGCCTGCCGATTGGCGAAACCTGGATGATCAAACAGTATCTGGACGCAGGCGTACAAAGCCTGCTGGTGCCGATGGTTGAAAGCGGTGATCACGCCCGTAAACTGGTGCGCGCGGTGCAATACCCCCCTCATGGGGTGCGCGGTGTCGGCTCTGCGCTGGCGCGGGCGTCAAAATTTTCTGCGATCCCCGATTACCTGCCCACCGCCGACGATCAGATCTGCCTGCTGGTGCAGGTGGAAAACCGCGCGGGACTGGCCGCGCTGGATGATATTCTGACGACTGATGTGGATGGGGTCTTTATCGGCCCGGCGGATCTGGCCGCTGACATGGGCCATATCGGCAATGCCGGACACCCCGAAGTTGAAGCCGCCGTCCTTGACGCGATCACCCGGATTGTCGCCGCAGGCAAGGCGGCAGGCATCCTGACACTGGATCCTCAAATGCAACGCAAGTGTCTTGATCTGGGGACAACATTCCTTGCCACGGATATCGACGTGGTGCTGTTTGCCCGAACCATGCGCGCCGCGGCCAAAACCGGGCTGGCCCTGCTGCCGGACCAAAGCATCTCTGGCACCGCAAAAACGGATTCTGCCAGTAAATATCTGCAACAGCTGTGCAAACACTGGGCGCATAAAGCCGAGGCCAGTTTTGACACCCATCAGGGCAGCGTGCGGTTTGCCGATGGCGACAGTGTTGAAATGGCTGCGACTACCGAAGGGCTGACAATCACCGCTCAGACCGGGCCGCGCGGTGATCTGGCCCGCTGGCAGCAGGTCATCGAAGCACATCTGGTGCGCTTTGCCTTTCGCGAAGATTTCAAGATCGACTGGGCTGGGTAATCTGATCCCATGCCAGAACCTATCTATGCCATCGGCGATATTCACGGTCAGCTAAGCAAGCTGCAAGAGGCGCTGGCGCGGATCGAGCAGGACGGCGGGCCCGATGCAAAGATTGTCTTTCTGGGCGATTATACGGATCGCGGCGCCGACAGCGCTGGGGTGCTGGATCTGCTCTCGAAGGGCCTGACCGAGGGGCGCAACTGGATCTGCCTGAAAGGCAACCACGATCAGATGTGCGCCATGTTCCTTGAAGATTACCCGCGCAATGACGCACGGCTGCTGCTGGGTTATCACTGGCTGCACCCGCGCATTGGCGGGGTTGAAACGCTGGCTTCCTATGGTGTTGAGGTGGCCAAAGGCGCCCGCACCTATCAGGTTCACGCTTTGGCCAAGGCTGCTGTGCCCCAACGCCATATCGACTTTTTGCAAGGGCTAAAGCCCTATCATCAGGAAGATGGATTGCTGTTTGTCCATGCCGGTATTTTGCCGGGTGTCCCGCTTGATCAGCAGGATCCGGATGATCTGATCTGGATACGCGAAACATTTCTGGATGATCCACGCCCACACCCCTGTTTGGTAGTGCACGGGCATACACATGTGGCCACGCCCGAACACCATGGCAACCGGATTAATCTGGATACGGGGGCGGGCTATGGTCAAGATCTGACCACAGCCGTCTTTGAAGACAATAGCTGCTGGATTCTGGAACCCGATGGGCGCAGGCCCTTGCGCCCGCCCGCCTAGGGCCCGTTAACCCTATTCAGTTTTCACCAGTTTCTGTCCAAAATTACTCAGATCTAGAAATTGAACCTTAGGAATAATAATCTATTGCAAGGTTCAATGACGCGAAGCTGGGCAATTTTGGTGAAACCCGTCGCACCAGAGGTGCGCATAGCACTTGCTCGCCTTTGGCGAGACGGGCGTGGCGGATTTTGCCCCTCGCATCGTAGAAATTCACTTGCGATGATTACATCGCGGCACTCATTTCAACGCGCCAGCGGCAAAATCCGTCTCACGCTGGTGAAAACTGAATAGGGTTAACAGGCCCTAAGTTGACGCGCCCACAGCAGCCATGATGCGATAGGTGATCTGCGCGGCGGTGAAATCCCAGGCGGTTTCGCCATTGGGTGCCAGTTCCACCACATCCATACCAACACAGCGCCGCCCCGTCAGGCAGTGCGTCACCAGATGCAACGCCTGATAAAAGCTTAGCCCACCCGGCACCGGCGTGCCCGTAGCGGGCATGACGCTGGGATCCAGCCCATCCACATCAAAGCTGACATAGATGAGTTCCGGGAAATCCTCAGGCAGATCAACAGTATAAAGGTTCTGGGTCACCAGCTCTTCGGCATCAACATGGAAAACATTATGTGCCACACGGCTTTCTGCCTCTTGGGTGCAGAGCGCGCGCACGCCAAATTGCGCCAGACGCACATCCACCTCAGAGGACAGCAGATGCATCACTGACGCATGGGAATGGCGTTCACCCTGATAAGCCACACGCAGATCGGCATGGGCATCAATCTGCACAATGCCAATCGGCCGCCCCAAAGCACGCGCCACACCCGACACCGCGCCAAAGCTGAGCGAATGTTCCCCGCCCAGCGTCACGGGGATCTGCCCGGCCTTCACAACGCGTTCGGTCTGGGCTGCGATGCGCTCCATCACCTCGGGCAACGGGCCATTGCAATCCACCGGATCGACTGTGTGAATACCCTGCGCGCAGGGTTCATGACCAAGGCAAAGCCGTTCAAGTTCGTTCGAAGCTTCGATAATCGCCTCTGGCCCGGCTGCGGTGCCTGCACCATAAGATACGGTGCGTTCAAGCGGGACTGGAATGACCTGAAACAGGGCATCCGGCCCGCGTTCTTTGCTGGTCAGTTCTGAATCAAGAAAAATGCCCATCACAAGCGCCCCTTAAAGTCGTCATAGCCAAAATCCCGCACCAGGGTCAGCGCATCGGTTTCGCTGTTCCACAGCGCGATGGCAGGCAGCGGAACCCCATTAAACGTATTGGTTTTCACCATCGAATAATGCGCCTGATCCAGAAAGGCAAAGCGCTGGCCGATCTGCAACGGGGAAGACCACGTGTAATCGCCAATCACATCCCCTGCCAGACAGGATGGCCCCCCCAGACGATAGGTTTCGCCCTGATCCGGCTCATCCAGCAGCGCCGGGCGATAGGGGGCTTCGATCACATCGGGCATATGGCAGGTGGCGGAAATATCCGTGATCGCCAGCGGCATTCCGTTCATCGGCAGATCCAGCACTTCGCCCACCAGAATACCCGCGTCCAAGGCCACCGCTTCGCCGGGCTCCAGATAGATCTCAACATCGTGGCGGGCGCGAATATCGCGGATAAAGGCGATCAGCGCTTCGCGATCATAATCAGCGCGGGTGATGTGATGACCGCCGCCGAAATTCAGCCATTTCAGGCCCGGCAGGTAGGGGGCAAGATGCGGTTCAACCGCAGCCCAGGTGCGGGCAAGCGGTTCAAACCCCTGTTCGCACAGCGTGTGCATATGCAGCCCATCCAACCCATCGACCATGGCGGGCGTCAGCTGGCTGACGGGGGTGCCCAGACGCGAACAGGGCGCGCAGGGATCATATTTCGGGATCTCACCCTCGGAATGCTCGGGGTTGATCCGCAAACCAATCTGCACCCCGGCAGCGCGTGCCTGAGCAAAGAACCTGTCTTTCTGACTGGGCGAATTGAAAATGACATGATCAGACAGAGACAGGATTTCATCCATATCCTGCGCCTTGTAGCCCGCGCAAAAGGTGGCCACTTCGCCACCGTATTCTTCGCGCCCCAGACGGGCCTCATAGATGCCACTGGCGCAGGTGCCGCTTAGATAGCGCCCGACCAGCGGGGCCAGCGCATACATGGAAAAGGCTTTCAAAGCCGCCAGAACATGCGCGCCCGACCGATCCGAGACATCGCGCAGGATGCGCAGATTGCGTTCAACAGCAACCTCATCGACGACAAAACAAGGGGTTGGCACGCGGGCCAGATCAAAGGCACGAAACGCGCCCGCATCCCCCGCCTGGGTTTCCATCATATCTGACATGGGTTTTCCTGATCAGGCAGGCACGGGCAGCAGCACCAAAGCGCCGCCCGCGCTATGGCATTCAGAAGGTCACAGGACCGTCAAGTTCATGAACCTGCCAGGGCAGTCCATGGGCGTTCAGCATATCCATGAAGTCATCAGGATCGAGCTGTTCCATGTTCCAGACGCCCGGTTGCACCCAGTTGCCCTTCAGCACCTGCGCCGCACCAATCATCGCAGGCACGCCCGTGGTGTAAGACACCGCCTGCGATCCCACTTCGGCAAAGCATTCTTCGTGGTCACAGATGTTGTAGATATAATAGGTTTTCTCACCTGAACCATCTTTGGCCTGACCAGTAGCGATATCGCCGATGCAGGCCTTGCCCTTGGTTTCCGCGCCCAGATCACCCGGATCGGGCAGCAGGGTTTTCAGGAACTGAATCGGAATGATTTCCTTGCCGTCATGCATCACCGGATCAATTCGCGTCATGCCAACATTTTCCAGTACCTTGGCGTGCATGATATAGGCATCGCCGAAGGTCATCCAGAACCGCGCGCGTTCGATTTCTGGGAAATGGGTCGACAGGCTCTCCAGTTCCTCATGATACATCAGGTACATGTTCTTGTTGCCGATGGCCGGGAAGTCGAATTCGACCTTTGTGGTCATCGCCGGGCTGGTTTTCCATTCGCCGCCTTCCCAATGGCGCACCTCGGCCAGAACTTCGCGTAGGTTGATTTCCGGGTTGAAGTTGGTGGCAAATTCCTGATCGTTCGAACCGCCATTGGCGTCAAGAATGTCGATCTGACGGATAGTGTCCAGCTTGTGCTTTTTCAGCCAGGTCGCAAAGACCGATGTCACACCCGGATCAAAGCCCGACCCAAGGATCGCGGTCAGACCTGCTTCGCGGAACTTATCCTGATAGGCCCACTGCCAATGGTATTCAAATTTGGCCACATCCTCGGGTTCATAGTTCGCAGTATCCAGATAGTGGCAACCCGCCTCAAGGCAGGCGTCCATCAGAACTAGATCCTGATAGGGCAGCGCCAAATTCACCAGGATCTCGGCCCCGGTTTCTTTGATCAGCGCCACAGTATCGGCCACCTTGTAGGCGTCCAGCTCGGCGGTCTTGATCTCAACGCCTGTGCGCTCTTTGACGCTGGCGGCGATGGCATCGCATTTGGATTTCGTCCGGCTGGCCAGCGTAATGTCAGTAAAGATATCGGCGTTCATCGCCATCTTGTGGACAGCGGCATGGCTGACGCCGCCGGCCCCTACGACAAGTGTCTTTCCCATTTTACTCTCCTGTCTGTGACTATTCAAAGTAGGTGTACCCATTCATGGACACGCGATACGCCCCGATCAGGGTCTTGCGTTCCGAAGGCGCAATCTGCCCGGCGGAAATGGCCTCATCCACCGTTTTGCGGAAGGCGGCCAGACAATCACTGGGATCATATTCCACATAAGACAACACCTGTGCGATCGTATCACCTTCCTGTTCATGCAGCAGATCAAACCCGCCATCCGGGCGCAGATCAATAGTGACAACATTGGTATCGCCAAAGAGATTGTGCAGGTCACCCAGCGTTTCCTGATAGGCCCCCACAAAGAAGACCCCCAGATAATAGGGGCGATCTTCGGGCAGCGAATGCACCGGCAGCGACGGCGCAACCCCATGGGCCAGAATAAACTGGTCGATCTTGCCGTCACTGTCGCAGGTGATATCCGACAGCACCGCCCGACGATCCGGCGCTGTGTTCAGCATCTGCAATGGGATGATCGGATGCAGCTGGTCAATCGCCCAGACATCGGGCAGCGACTGGAACAGCGAAAAATTGCAGTGATACACATCCGCGATCTTTTGCAATTCGTCTTCCAGATCGCTGTCCTCTTCACTGTTTTGCACGATCTCTTTGATCCGAGCCATCAGCCCCAGATAGATCCGTTCCGCCCGCGCCATCTGCCGCAGATCCACATAGCCACGCCGGAACAGCGCCCGCAATTCATCGCGGTAGAACAGCGCATCATTCCAGCATTCGCGTACCCGATCAGGCACCAGATAGCCCGACACTGCCGCCAGATCTGACACCAGATGGTGATCATCTGGCTCAACAGCGGGGGCATCCGGCGCATCATACAGCGTGCTTTCCAATACGTCGAAAATCAGCATCGACGATGTCGCTGAAACCGCCCGCCCGCTTTCTGTCACCAGAACCGGATGATCCACCCCGGCCTCATCCATCGCATAGGCGACGGTTTCAACAACATTGGCGCAGTATTCATCAATCGTATAGTTGATCGAATTTTCCGAGGCGCGCTTTTCTCCGGTGTAATCGACCCCAAGACCGCCCCCCAGATCCAGGTGGCTCAGCGGAACACCTTCGCTTTTGAGCTCGGTGTAATAGCGGCAGGCTTCGGTCACGGCGCGGCGCACATCATTCACATCGGGCACCTGACTGCCCAGATGCGAATGCTGCAAGGTCAGACAATGCAGCAGGTCTTCTTCGCGCAGCCGGTCAATCACCCGCATAAGCTGATCGGTGTTCATGCCAAAGGCCGACCGATCGCCAGAACTGCTTTGCCATTTACCACTGATCAGATTGGTCAGCTTAACCCGCACGCCCAGCAAGGGCGGCAATCCCAGTTCGCGCGCCACCTCGATCACGATCTCGGCCTCTTTCAGGCTTTCGAGAACGATAACGGTGTTATAACCCAGCCTGCGCGACAAAATGGCCAGCCGGATGAATTCGGCATCTTTGACGCCGTTACAGACAATCAGCGCATCGCGCGACAGTTTATGCGCCAGCGCAATAACCAATTCAGGCTTAGACCCCGCCTCAAGTCCGAAATCAAACTGCCGCCCATAGTCGACAATCTGATCCACCACCTGCGCCTGCTGGTTGACCTTGATCGGGAAAACCCCGCGATAAGGTGCCTGATAATTGGTGCGGGCAATCGCATCGGCAAAGGCCTGATTCAGATGTTTGATCCGCGTTTCCAGAAAGCTTTTGACCCGCAGAACCAGCGGCGAGGAAATCCCGCGCTGCTGCAGATCTTGCAAGATATCAGGCAGATTGATCGGGCTGGCCTCAGGGTGCGCAGGATCACACAGCCCAACGTCACCGCTGGGAAGCACGCAGAGCAATCCTTTGCCCCAACGATCAATGCCATAGATTGTATCGGATACAGGTGTTTGCTTGGACAATAGCCCTAAACCTCTCAAGACAAGTTCAGGTGAAACAGGGTGCAGAATGCGCGCAGGGCCGCCGCCGCCAGCTAGGCGGGTTCGATCTGTCCGAAAATACTGCGGCTCAGCCAACGCATCAGAGCGATCTCCTACATGGCTCAGGGGCCTGTTTGATCGCCTGATAAGCGCCGCTGGTCGCTACGTCAATCTTAAATGCCTGAATCTCAAATGCTGGGCCGGGTGCGGCTGCCACACCCGGCCCTGATCGCAAATCCCAGATCACACGGCCTGCATCACAGGCCTGAGAACACCCCTGTCATTGCAGTGGGCCGCATCCTTTTGCAGAATCGAAAAGAACAAAATCGCGGGATTGGCAACCTGTTCGCGCACCACCACCTCAGCCAGTTCAGAGGCGATGCAGCGCGTAGAGGTTTGCTGCGCGGTTTCTGCCTGCGATACGATGTCCACTTCGGTCTGCTCAGCAAGGCCAGCCTGTTCCAGCAGATGCTGAATCTCTGGCGCTTTCGACACCCCCATATACACCGCCACGCGCGCACCCGTTGACAGGTGATTGATCCAGCCCGGCGGCGTCGAATGATCTGCCTTATGCGCGGTGGTCAGAACAAGAGTATCATTGCGCCCGCGTTCGGTCAGAAAACTGCCCGTTGCCGCAGCGGCGGCGCTGGCGGCGGTGACACCGGGCACAATTTCAACTTCGATCCCGGCGGCTTTCAGGGCGTCGGCTTCTTCTGCGCCGCGGGCAAAGACACCGGGATCCCCACATTTCAGCCGCACCACGCGCTGGCCACGCTTGGCCGTGGCCACAAGAAAATCATTGATCTTGTCCTGCGGCCAGCTGTGGCAACCGGGCGCTTTGCCCACATAGATGCGCTTTGCATCCGGGTGGGTCAGATCCAGCAGACCCGGATCAATCAAACGATCATAGCAGATCACATCAGCCTCTTGCAGGCGTTGAACACCGCGCAGGGTGATCAGATCACGGCTGCCCGGCCCCGCCCCCACAAGAGATACGGGCGCGCGCCGCGTTTGAGACGCAACGCCCAAGGGCACGATATCTTTCAACAATCGGTCGGCCAGACGTTCTGACCCAACGGGAGGAACCGCATCTGCCGGACCTTTGGAAAGATCACGACAAACCCATTGGCTAACGTGGCCCCTCGTACGGGCGCGTATTTGTCCCGCCAGCGTCTCTATTAGATCCCTGATCACCTCCGTCACCAAACGCATCCGATGGCCCGGTCTTTTTTCGAAAATCGGTAAGATGCTCATCACAGGTCTCCTTTAGGTTGGCAGCCGGGTGTCGCGGGTCTGCCAAAGCGCGCGGGCTTGGGTTTGGGCGGTGTCGGCCTCTTGCCCGCAGGCCAAAAGAGCCAACGCAGCGGTGCCAATCACACAGGCGCAGGCAAAGGGATCATCCACCGCGCCACACCACAGGTCAGCGGCGGCGATGGGGGGCTGATCGGGTTCATGCAATCGGCGCGATGCGTCGATCAAGGCTGGCAGTGCGGTTTCGAAACCTGTGCCATCGCGTTGCCCCATAAGCGTGGCGGGTTTTCCCGGATGGCGTTCAAATTCACCGCCGCCACCTTTGATCACAGCCAGCATCGGCTGGCCCATCAACGCCGCCGCATCGCTTTGCAGATCACGGTATGAAGGGTGGAACACGCCTTGCACCATGGTTGGGGCATTGGCCGGATTAACCATGCGCAGCACCGTGTTCAGACAGGATCGCAGCCCCAGAACATCGCGCAGCTGCAAAAGCGCCAGCGCAGGCGGATGAAGCGCTTCGGTCGGGATATAGGCGATACCATCGCGCGACAGGATCGCCCCCGCCTCCTCCGGGGAATGCGCCTGACAAATCCCAAGACCGGGCAGTGCCGCGCGCACCGAAGCGATAGGGTTTTGATGCGAATTCCAGCCATGCAACAGCACAGGACAACCCGCTGCTGCCACCAATTTAGCCGCAAGCAGAAACAGTGGCGCCCCCCGCGTGCGGCCCGCGGCATAGCTCGGCCAGTCCAGCGCCACAGGCAAATTGCCCCAGTGTTGAAGCCCCTCGCGCAGCGCAT
Organism: Pelagimonas sp.; assembly: GCA_025210455.1. Classification (GTDB taxonomy): domain Bacteria; phylum Pseudomonadota; class Alphaproteobacteria; order Rhodobacterales; family Rhodobacteraceae; genus JAOARQ01. The sequence continues at coordinate 81,943 of JAOARQ010000050.1, read as the reverse complement.
CGGTAAAGCCTGCAATCTCAGGCGCGCTTTCACCGCGATAGCGCATCAGCATAAGCAACGCGCCGATGGCTTCCGGGGCGGCCTCTCCGCTCAGAATGATCTGCATCGCGTCGCGGGCTTCATCGCGGGTCAGTGCCCGCGCCCGACCCGGCCCGCGCCCGATTGTGCGAATATGGGTGCTCAGGTTCATTCTGCGGCAACCGGCCTTTGTGCCGCCGCGATCAGCGCTGCCAACTCGGGTTTGCACGATCCGCAATTTGTGCCCGCGCAGGTGCGTTTGCCCAAGTCTGCCACGCTTTGCGCCCCGGCTGCGATTTCGGCCCGCAGCGTATTTACCCCTACGTCAAAACAGGCACACACCGTAGCGCCCGGATCAGGCTGATCTGCCCCGGCCCGGCCCGCCAATGCCGTAAGCGCCGAAAGTTCCGTTCCCAACAGCCCCGCAACATGGGTGCGGGCCACGGCAACGGGCTGTTTGGCAGCAAAGAACAGCGCTTCGATCCGCCCGCCGGAATGAAAGGCTGCGCGCACCATCCCCGTAGCGCAATCCTCAAAGAACGCCATTTCGGCCTGCGCCTGCCCGGTGATGGACCGCGCACAGGCTTTCCAATCCTGTGGCAATGCGCGCCCGGCGATTTCAGCCCGCCAACCGGCGTTTGAGCGCGCCAAAGCTGCATAATCCGTATCAAGCGCCATATCATGCGACGAGACCGCAAATCCATACCAGGCCATCGCCGCAGGGCGCACAGAAACTGGTGTGTCCTTGCTGGCAGGCTGACCTGAAATCGGATCAGTCACAGGGGCAACCAAGGGATTGACCCGCCCTGCCCTGCCGGTTTGAGCCGTCCAATGCATCGGCACAAAGACAGCGCCTTTTTGCGCATTCGCTGTGATCAGCACTCGCAGGGTTGCCTTGCCAAATTCTGTTGACAGATCCGCAAGATCCGCGTCGCGCAAGCCACTGGCCATGGCATCTTCGGGATGGATTTCCACATAGGGCTCGGCCATATGCGCCGCAAGACGGGCACTGCGGCCTGTGCGGGTCATGGTGTGCCATTGATCGCGAATACGCCCCGTGTTCAGCGTCAAAGCGCTATAGGCCTTGGGCGCAGGGGGCGTGATGGCCAGCATCTTGGCCTTGCCATTTGCATGGAAAAACCCACCTTGGGCAAAAAAACGCCCGCCCTCTGCCCCGGCTTCTGGAACGGGCCAGCGCACGGGGTTTAGCGCGTCATAGGCGTCATCACTTAGCCCCGACAGGCCGGTAATATCAAAATCGCGGCCAAAGCGTTTCGCCAGCCCTGACAGGGCCGCATGTTCACGGAAAATCGCAGCCTCATTTTTGTAGTCAAACCCAGCATAGCCCATGCGGCGGCCAACATCCGCAATGATATCCCAATCTGGGCGGGCCTCACCGGGGGCAGGCAGAAACGCCCGCTGGCGCGAAATAACCCGTTCAGAGTTGGTCACTGTGCCAGATTTTTCACCCCATCCCGTGGCAGGCAACAATACATGCGCCAGATCTCCGGTATCAGTGCGTTCAAGAATATCGCTGACCACCACAAAAGGCACATTGGCGATGGCCTGTGCCACGCGATCCACATCCGGCAGCGAAACGGCCGGGTTGGTAGACATCACCCAAAGCGCCTTGATCTTGCCATCGGCGCAGGCCTGAAACAGATCTACAGCACGCAAACCCGCATGATCACAGATGGTTGGGCTCTCCCAGGCCCCCTGCACCGCGGCGCGGTGATCGGCATTTTCGATATCCAGATGACAGGCCAACATATTGGCCAAGCCGCCCACTTCGCGCCCGCCCATGGCGTTGGGCTGGCCGGTGATGGAAAACGGGCCCATGCCGGGGCGACCAATGCGGCCCGTGGCAAGGTGGCAATTTAGGATCGCGTTGACTTTATCAGTACCGCAAGCGGATTGGTTTACCCCTTGGGAATAGACGGTCACAACCTTTTCGCAAGCCGCGAACATAGAATAGAAACGGGCCAGATCGCCAGCATCAACACCGGCTTGCAATGGATCAGTTGCGCGGGCGGCATTTAGCGCGGTATCGAACCCATCAACATGTGCATCGACATAAGAGTGATTGATACAGCCTGTATCGGCCAGATGAGCCAGCAACCCGTTGAAGACAGCTGCGTCGCCATCACTGGCCACTGGCAGATGCAGATCGGCAATATCATAGGTGGCCGTGCGGCGTGGATCAATCACCACAAACCGCATCTCGGGGCGCTTGGCCTTGACTGCCAATAGGCGCTGAAACAGCACCGGGTGGCACCAGGCCAGATTGGTGCCCACCAGAACGATGAGATCGGCCTCTTCGAGATCCTCATAGGTGCCAGGCACGGTATCCGCCCCAAAGGCGCGTTTGTGCCCTGCTACCGATGACGCCATGCACAGCCGCGAATTGGTATCAATATTGGCCGAGCCAATGTAACCCTTCATCAGCTTATTGGCGACATAGTAGTCTTCGGTCAGCAATTGCCCCGAGACGTAAAACGCAACGCTATCAGAGCCATAGGTCTGAACGGCGTCACGAAATCGGCCTGCGACCAGATCCAAGGCCCGATCCCAGCTGGCATCTTTCCCTTCAATGCGCGGGCACAGCAGCCGCCCCTCAGGCCCAAGGGTTTCCGCCAAGGCCGAGCCTTTGGAACAAAGCCTGCCAAAGTTGGCCGGGTGGGTCTTATCGCCCTGAATCTGACCATCCAGCCCAGCCACAACCCCGCAGCCAACACCGCAATATGGGCAGGTGGTGCAGACCCCGCTCATGCGCTGACCCGCGCCTTGCCCAGAACCTCGCGGGTCAGCAGAACGCGTCCGCCTTCCAGACGCGTATCCCAGACGCGGATATGCCCGTCATCTGCGCCCTGTGCCGCGCCCGTCGACAGATCAAAGACCCAGTTATACATCGGATCGGTGACACAGGTGCCGTGCTGAATGCCATTGGACAGCGGCCCGGCCTTGCCGGGCAGCCATTCATCCACCGCAAAGATCTGATCGCTGGCGGTGCGAAACACCGCGATTTCACCTTCGGGGGTGTGCACCACACGGGCCCCACGCTGTGGGATATCCTCAAGGGCACCGATATCAATGAACTGGCTCATGGCTGGTTCCTTTTGCATCTTGTTACTCCGCTGCGACGGGCAGGCTGGTCAGATCGGCCAAGGGGGCAAATTCATGCGCATCCTTGCCTTTGACGGCGCGTTCAGCCCAGGGATCAACCTGATAGAATTGCTGCGAATAGTGGAACCGATCTGCCAGCGCTTTGCGGTTATCGGCATCGTCAACGATCTGCGCCTTGACCCACTCCAGACCAACCTTGCGGATCCATTTATACGGGCGGTGCAGATATTGCGCGCCTTCGCGGTACAGCTGATAGAACGCACAGGAATATTCCAGCGCCTCTTCTTCGGTGGCGACCTGCGCCAGCAGCTCGGCTTCCAGCAGATCAAGCCCTGCCGCACCGCCCACAAGGATCTGATAGCCGCTGTCGACACAGACAATGCCCAGATCTTTACAGGTGGCTTCAGCACAGTTGCGCGGGCAGCCCGTAACGGCCAGCTTGAACTTATGCGGAGACCAGGCGCCCCACATGGCAGCCTCAAGCTTGATGCCAAGACCGGTGCTGTCCTGCGTGCCAAAGCGGCAATGATCAGTGCCCACACAGGTTTTCACCGTGCGCAGCCCCTTGGCATAGGCCTGCCCTGACATCATGCCCGCCTGTCCCAGATCATACCATATCGCGGGCAGATCTTCCTTTTTCACCCCAAGCAGATCAATACGCTGGCCGCCGGTGACCTTGACGGTGGGCACTTTGAACTTATCGGCCACATCCGCGATGGCGCGCAACTCATCTGGTGTGGTGATCCCGCCCAGCATCCGGGGCACCACAGAATAGGTGCCGTCTTTCTGGATATTGGCGTGCACCCGTTCGTTGATAAACCGGCTTTTGCCGTCATCTTCATATTCGCCGGGCCAGGCGCAGACCATGTAATAGTTCAGCGCCGGACGGCAGATATGGCAGCCATCTGGTGTTGACCAGTTCATGTCCTGCATCGCCTGTGGCAGGGATTTCATCCCACCGGCAACGATCAGCTTGCGCACCTCATCATGGGATAGATCCGTACATTTGCAGACCGTTTCCTTGGTCGGTATCTGAAACCCATCGCCCAGTGTGACAGACAAAAGCTGTTCCACAAGGCCACTGCAGCCACCGCAGGAACTGCCTGCCTTAGATACGGATTTGACCGCATCCAATGTATGCGCGCCATCCTGAATGGCCGCGATCACCTGTTGTTTGGAAACGCCGTTGCAGCCGCAGATCTCTGCGTCATCCGGTAAGGCTGCAACGGCCGCCATAGGGTCCAGGGGAGTGCCCCCCTGAAAAGCCGGACCAAAAATCAGCGTTTCACGCATCTCAGAGATGTCTTCGCCTTCTTTGATCAGCCCGAAAAACCAATTGCTGTCCGTGGTGTCACCATAGAACACCGCGCCTATGACCTTGTTTTCCTGAATGACGAGCCGCTTATAGACCCCGCGCGCCGGATCGCGGAACACGATGTCTTCGCGCCCTTCGCCATCGGCAAAATCCCCGGCAGAGAACAGATCACAGCCGGTGACTTTCAGCTTGGTCGAGACATCCTTTTGAACAAACTGTGCCTCTTCGCCGATTAGTGTTTTGGCCAGAACCCTGGCCTGATCATAAAGCGGCGCCACCAGTCCAAAGATTGCGCCTTGATGTTCCACACATTCGCCCAGCGAGAGAATATCAGGATCAGAGGTGATCATCTGGTCATCCACATGGATCCCTTTGCCCACCGCCAGCCCGGCAGATTGTGCCAGCGCGACATTGGGGCGGATGCCAACGGCCATCACCAACAGATCGCAGGGCAATTCCGTGCCGTCATCTAGCTGAAGCGCGCGCACATGACCATCCTGCCCAAGGATCTCCTTGGAGTTGGCCGAGCACATCACTTTGATACCGCGGTCTGTCAGCGCCTTGCGCAGCAGATAACCCGCGCTTTCATCCAGCTGCCGCTCCATCAGGTGGCCCATCAGATGCACCACGGTGACATCCACACCCCGCGCCTGCAGACCTGCGGCGGCTTCCAGCCCCAGAAGGCCCCCACCAATCACCACAGCTTTGGCCCCGGGGTGTTGCCCAAGAGAAATCATCCGCTCGGTATCTTCGAGATCCCGATAGGCAATCACCCCTTCCAGATCATGCCCCGGCATCGGGATGATAAACGGGTTTGACCCTGTGGCGATCACCAGCTTGTCATAGCCAAGCACATCGCCATTGGGTGCAGTCACGGTTTTGGCTTTTGGATCAATTGCGCTGACCTTTTCGCCAAAGCGACAGGTCACACCGTTTTCTTCATACCACTCAGCAGAATGAGTGATGATCTCTTCATAGGTTTTTTCACCGGACAGCACAGGCGACAGCATCAGCCGGTTATAATTCCCGCGCGGCTCTGCGTTGAACAGGGTGATGTCCCAGCTGTCGCTGTCCTGCGCAAGCAGCTCTTCCAACATGCGGCCCGAGGCCATCCCGGCCCCGATTATGATCAGTCGTTTTTTCATTGCGTTGCTCCTGAACAGAGCAGACGCAGCGGCTGGCCCCGTTCGTTTAACTTGCTACGGGATAGGCGTGATCGATCATCAGCGCCTGCACGCTGTGCAAGGCCTTGTCCCAACCGGTCAGTTCGGTTTCTGACAGCCCATCTGGCGTCAGTTCCTGAATGGTGCCCAAAAGACAGACCCGAACCACATCGAAATCTTCCTGCGCCGCGCCGTAATCCACATGCCGCGTTGCCAGCGCCAAAAGCGGATGCATGACAGCCGCCGGATTGCGCAGATGGCTGATCACCGACAACAATGTCACGCTGAGCTTGCGTGCTTGTTCCGTCATATCTTCCGGAAAAAGCGCGCGCATTTCGGGGGCAGCCCGGAAGAGGCGCTGATAAAACTCTTCCGTGAAGTTCGCGTAAGACTGTTGCAGGCGCATCAGGCTTTGCTGAACGGCGGAGATCTCTTCCTCTGTAAGGTTGCTCATCACATGCTCCCGGATTTGCTTCCGGCAGGCTATGCGCAATAGGTTTCATTTCACCTAATCTGAATGTGTTCACCCGCATCGCTTACTCCGCCGCAATGGCCCGCGCCGGTTTGGGCTTGGGTTTTGCGCCATGTTCATATTCCTCAAGGAAATCAAGAACCTCCTGGCGATAGGCGTAGTAATCAGGATGTTCTAGCAGCGCCTTGCGCGATCTTGGGCGTGGCAGATCAACATCGACAATCTTACCGATAGTGGCCTGCGGACCGTTGGTCATCATCACCACCCGATCCGCCAGCAAGATGGCTTCGTCGACGTCATGGGTCACACAGATGGCTGTCACCTTGGTGCGGTCCCAGACCTCCATCAGAACCTCTTGCAATTCCCATCGAGTGAGACTGTCAAGCATCCCAAAGGGTTCATCCAGCAGCAGCAACTTTGGCGAAAGCGCAAAAGCCCGCGCGATGCCCACCCGCTGTTTCATCCCATTCGATAGTGAACTGGCCTCTTTATCCATACTGTCAGCCAGACCGACACGTTCAAGATAGTATTCCACTACATCCTGACGTTCCGCCTGCGACGCGCGCGGATAGACCTTATCCACACCGATCGCGACGTTTTCCTTGGCGGTCAGCCAGGGGAACAGATTGGGCGATTGGAACACCACTGCGCGTTCAGGATCCGCCCCCAGAACGCCGCGCCCATCCAGCGTGATCACCCCTTTGGAAATGGAATTCAACCCTGCCGCCATGGTCAGAACCGTCGATTTCCCGCAACCGGAATGGCCGATCAGAGAAATGAATTCCCCTTTGTTGATCTTAAGATCAAAATCCTCAACCACGGTCAGAGGGCCCTTGGGGGTTGGATAGATCTTGTGCAGCTGCGAGAAATCCAGAAAGCGGTCAATCCGCTGGCTTTCCTTGGCTTTCACATCCGCCTGTGCCTTGGGCATATTGTGGATTGCGGTTACGTCCGGCAGGCTGCGCGCACCTTCCACCTTGGCCTCGATGCCCACATCCATCAGATATTTGGTGACATCCGCGCGCAGCTTTTTAAACCCTTCGTGGTGGTTCATCTCGCCACGTTCGCGCGGGCGCGGGATCGCAACTTTGAATTCCTGCCCCAGGCTACCATCCGGGTTCAGCGCGATGATCCGGTCCGCCAGCAAGATCGCTTCGTCCACATCATTGGTGATCAGCACACAGGTCTTCTGGTCTGCCTGCCAGATGCGTTCGATTTCATCCGCCAGATTGGCGCGGGTCAGCGCATCCAGCGCCGAAAGCGGTTCATCCAACAGCAGCATCTCAGGGTCCATCGCCAGCGCGCGGGCCACATTGACCCGCTGCCGCATACCCCCTGACAGTTCTGCCGGGCGACGGGTTGCGGCATGGCTAAGACCCACCATCTTGACGTAATGCGCCACTTTTTCGGCGCGTTCGGCTTTGGATAGTTCGGGGAACATCGTGTCCACCGCCAGCGCCACATTGCCATTCACCGTCAGCCAGGGCATCAGCGAATAATTCTGAAAAATCACCCCGCGTTCTGGCCCCGGCCCGGTGATCGGCTGACCGCGATAGGTCACCGCGCCCTTGCTGGGCATCTCAAGCCCGGCCATCAGGTTGATCAGCGTGGTCTTGCCCGTGCCGGAAAACCCGAGGAGCACAAGAAACTCGCCCTCCTCCACTTTCAGGTTGATGTCTTTCAGAACATCGCTGCGGTCTGATCCTTCGCCAAAGCTTTGGGATACGTTGCTGAATTCTAGAACAGACATGGGCCTCACCGATTGTTTGAGAAGGTGAAGAGCGACTGAATGGCGAACATCAGACGATCCAGAAGGAAGCCAATGATACCGATGGTAAAGACGGCAACCATGATCTTGGCCAGCGACTGCGACGACCCATTCTGGAACTCATCCCAGACGAATTTGCCCAGACCCGGGTTCTGCGCCAGCATTTCCGCGGCAATCAGCACCATCCAGCCGACCCCAAGGCTGAGGCGCAGGCCGGTAAAGATCAGCGGCAGCGCCGAGGGCAGCACCAGCTTGGTGATCTTGGTCCAGGTGTTCATTTTCAGAACCTTGGACACCGCAACCAGATCCTTGTCGATCGACGACACCCCAAGCGAGGTATTGATCAGGGTCGGCCAGAGCGAACACAGCGTCACAGTGATGGCCGAGTTCAGGAAGCTTTTCGAAAACATCCCGTCATTGGTGACGTAAACCGCAGAGACAACCATGGTCACAATCGGCAGCCAGGCCAGCGGGCTGACAGGTTTGAAAATCTGGATCAGCGGGTTCATCGCGGCATTTGCCGTGGGCGACAGCCCGCCCAGAATCCCCAGCGGGATCGCAATCGCTGAGCCGATCAGGAACCCAAAGAACACGGTTTTGATCGAGGTCCAGATCTGATCGTAATAGGTTGGCTTGCCTGTATAAACCCGTTCTTTGACTTTGTCTTCCTTGCCAGCAGCGATCAGCTTGGCATTGCGCGCATCCTGACGTTCGTAGAATGCCGCAGCCTTATCGCGTTCACGCAGGTGATCGGCGTGCAGATTTTCGGCCTGCCCCCAGACCTGAGACGGGCCGGGAATAGCCCCAAGCGAGGTTTGCACCGTCGGCGCAAGCGAGGCCCAGACAAAAAGGAAACCGGCTATCGCCAACAGCGGTATGCCCAGCAGACGCCAGATTTCCTTGGCCTGCGCGCGCGGGTTATCCCCGGCGATGGCCCTTAAGATCGGCGTCATCCAGGACAGGCCCAGAACCTGAAACCAGGCGTCGGCCTTGTTGATACGGGTAAAAAGCCGCTCTTTGCGGGCCTCTTTGGCCTCTGCGGCGCTCAGTGCGTCGGGATCAATGGCGGTCATGTGCTGTCCATTCAATGCTGAGGATACCGTTTGTGGGATGGTGGGCGGGGCGACGCGCAAGCGAGCGCCGTCCCGCCATCACCTCATCCGCGCACGTCGTTGCCGACGACGATCTGTTCGCCTTTCAGGCCAATCGGCAGGCTATCAAGATAGGCATTTGGCGCTTTGCCATCATAGGCAATTCCGTCAATGATATCTTCGGCCGGGGTTGGCGCCTTGTACCCATCTGATCCGAAATCAAACATATCTTCGGTGGCAAGGCCGTCGTCGATCAGGCTTTTGGCTGCTTCCAGATAGATTTCCGGCTTGTAGACCGATTTGGCCACCTCATCATACCAGCTGTCAGGCTTGGCTTCGGTGATCTGCCCCCAGCGACGCATCTGCGTCAGATACCAGACCGCATCGGAATAGTAAGGATAGGTCGCATGATGGCGGAAGAACACGTTGAAATCAGGCACAGCGCGTTTGTCACCTTTTTCATATTCAAAGGTGCCGGTCATCGAATTGGCAATCACCTCATAATCCGCACCCACGTATTCCGAGCGGCTCAGGATCTCGACCGCTTCGGGGCGGTTGGCGTTGTCGTTTTCATCCAGCCACATCGCCGCACGGATCAGTGCCTTGGTGATCGCGATGGTGGTGTTCGGGTTTTCCTGCTGGAATTCCGCCGACAGGCCAAAGACCTTTTCCGGGTTGTTCTTCCACAGTTCGTAATCGGTAATCACCGGCACGCCGATGCCTTTGAACACAGCCTGCTGGTTCCACGGCTCACCGACGCAGTACCCGTAGATCGTGCCGGCTTCCATGGTTGCAGGCATCTGCGGCGGCGGTGTCACCGACAGCAGCACATCTGCGCCAATCTGGCCGGTGATGTTTTCCTGCGAATAGAACCCCGGCTCAAGACCACCCGCCGCCAGCCAGTAGCGCAGCTCATAGTTATGGGTCGACACCGGGAAAACCATGCCCATGTTGAACGGCTTGCCCTGATCTTTGTAGGCCTCCACCACGGGTTTCAGCGCCGAGGCGGAAATCGGGTGGATCGGTTTGCCATCCGCATCATGCGGGATATGCGGTTTCATCTGTTCCCAGATCTCATTGGAAACGGTGATGCCATTGCCGTTCAGATCCATCGAAAACGGGGTGATGATATGCGCCTCGGTGCCAAAACCGATGGTTGCAGCCAGCGGCTGCCCCGCCAGCATATGCGCCCCATCCAGCTGGCCATCAATCACGCCATCCAGCAGAACCTTCCAGTTCGCCTGCGCCTCAAGGGTGACAAACAGCCCTTCGTCTTCGAAATAACCTTTTTCATAGGCCACCGCGAGCGGCGCCATATCTGTCAGTTTGATAAAGCCGAATTTCAGCTCATCCTTTTCCACATCCAGAAGCTCGGACCATGCGGCAGAGCCAAGCGTTGTCGACGCGGCCAGAGCAAAAAGTGCCAGTTTCTTCATAGGAACCATCCTTATATTGCGAGAGGCCCCCGGCCCCTTGGCTAAAAAAAACGCCGCCCAGTTCGAATGACACACGCGGGAGGAGGATCCGGTGCCAAAGAACTGAGCGGCGTTGCTCGTGTCTGTCCCCGTCTGTGGGGAAGGTGCCAAAGGCGTCTTTGCCCTGGCCTTGACTTCATATTAACTCGAATTGCTGCAATGCGGCATGAGAAAGGTCGGAAACCCGGGTATTTTTGGCCAAGATTCTGCGGCTGCACAAAAATCGGGCGCTATTTTTTGGCAGGGTCGAAAATCGCGCCATCAAAATAACGATCCGGCTGCAGAATCAGCCCACCGCGGGTTGAGGCAACAGCAGTTGGATGATCCAGCGCGCCTTCCTGCTTGTCTGACGCGCCGGGCAGATCAATGCCAATGCCTCCCATGACATCGCGGTACAGATCACTGCGAAACACATCGCGCGCCGTTGCAATCGCGGCGGTCTCATCCAGACCGTGACGTCGCGCCAGATTGCCACCAATCCATTGCGCCTGTGACCGCCAAGGAAAATTCGCGGCCCCTGCATTAAAATGCACAAAACCCGGAACCTCGGTGCCCAGCGACCGCGCGCGCGCCAAAAGCTGCCCGGTCATGGCGCGTTCAATCACATCTGCAGGCAGCCCAAGATATTCCTGTCGTGCCAGAATATCGGTGGCGATAGCGCGATTGCCGGGATCATGCAGCCAATGGCCCGCATGGTATATCGCCCGCATCAGGCCTGACACTTTTTCCGGGTTGTCCCCAACCCATGCCCGCCGCGCAGCCAGAACCTTTTCGGGGCTGAAAGCCCAGATCGCGCGCCCAGTCAGGATCAGCTCACCGGCTTCTGCATCTACTGCGCGCGACCCCCATGGCTCACCGACGCAAAAGGCATCAACTTCGCCAGAGTTCAACGCCTCAGCCATCATCGGCGGCGGCACCGAACAGATCTCAATCTTCAGATCGCGCCCAGCCAGCCAGTACTCCACCAGCTCACGGTGCATCGAAAAGGGAAAGGGCACCCCAAAGCGCACTGGCCCATCAGCCGCGCGTTCCAGCGCCAGGGCGGCGCTTTGGGCATCCGCCAGATCACTTTTCCAGCCCTGCGCCCGCATCCGGTCCACCAGCGCATTGCTGGCCGCAATCACATTGCCATTCACCGACAGAACCATCAGCGCATCAATCTCAGCCCTGACCCCACCTAGCCCCAAAGACATGGCAATCGGCATAGGCGACAACATATGCGCCGCCTCAAGATGGCCCATGGCCAGCATATCGCGCAGCGCCGACCAGGATGGCTGTTTCACCAGTTCAAGCGCCAACCCTTCTTTGGCGGCAAAGCCAAGTTCGCGGGCGATCACCAGCGGCGCGGCATCAACCAGCGGAACAAAGCCACAATAAAGAACAGTCTGGCTCATCGCAGCAGCTCCGACGCGGTGACCAAGGCCTGCGCCACATCTATCAGCCGCTTACCCTGATCCATCGCGGTTTTGCGCAGCAGGCGATAGGCGTCGTCTTCTGACAGACCTTTGGCTTGAATCAGCAGGCCCTTGGCGCGGTCAATGGTCTTGCGTTCAGCCAGCGCCTGTTTCGCAGCCTCCAATTCAGAGTGCATCTGCGTCATCATGCGAAATCGGGCGATCGCTGTTTCCAGAACCGGCCGAATCCGCTTGCCCGACAGCCCGCCCACCACATAGGCGCTGACCCCGGCCTGAATGGCAGCGGTGGACAGTTCAGGATCGCTTTCATCAACAAACATCGCCACCGGCCGCTTACGCGCCCCCGAGGCTTCGCTAAGACTTTCAAGACTGTCGCGCCGGGGATTGGCCAGATCAATCAGCACCAGATCAGGTTCCGTAGCTTCCAAGGTGCGGGTCAGAGAGCTGTCATCCGCAATCACAGTCACATCCGCCCAGCCCCCTTCATGCAGGGCAGCGGTGATCTCAGCCGCGCGGGCCGGGTCTTTTTCGACAACACAGATTCGAAGCGGATTTGACATAGGCCCCGCCTAACAAGACCGCGTCAGAATGTGGCGCGCAGCCCGTTGATTTCACCTGTCACGCAGACAAAGGCCCAACTTTCTACCGAAAATAGCAGGGTTTGCATAATTCCTGGGCATCGGTGAAACAGTAACCAGCCTGGCGGTCTTTCAAGGCCGCATCCAAAGTATCAGTTGCCACCACGACATTGGGATCGCACTACCGGTTACGCAACTGATAAGGCGAATAGCCAAAATGCCCTCGAAACCGCTTTGAGAAATGTGACGAAGAGCCAAAGCCACAGGCGATGGCAACATCAGTCATATACATGTCGGATTGTAACAGCAGGTTGCGCGCATGTTCCAACCTCATGACTGTATAGTAAGCAGAGGGCGTCGCCCCTAAATAGCGGCGAAACAATCGCTCCATTTGCCGGGCCGAGATATTCACGGACTGCGCAAGATCATGCGGGCGCAGAGGTTCTTCCAGATTGGTTTCCATCAAGGACAAAATGGCGGAAAGCTTGGGGTGTCTGAACCCAGTGCGGTCAGCTGTTTGAACTTGCTCCGAGTTCTGAAGCACCCGGATCTTTGTATAGTTCATCCGCGCCGAGACGCGATGGGCAACTTCTTCTCCACAATGGTTGGTGATAATGTGGAGCATCAGATCGATGGACGAGGTGCCGCCAGCGGTTGAAAACCTTCCACGATCTACTGTGTAAACCTGTCCTGTCAGCTGCTCTTCCGGATAGGTCTCTGAAAACGCAGCCCGGTTTCTCCAGTGAATCGTCGTGGCTGCGCCATTCAATACATGCGCCTTGGCCAAAATGGCGCTGCCTGTATCGAACCCGCCCAGATTTGCGCCAAACCGCGCGCTGCGCCGGACCCACGCCAAGACCTGATCCGTACAGGTATCCACCACGTTTTCACCAGAGCAGACAAAAAGATAGTCGCGGTCACAAAGTTGAGGAAAGACTGAATTGATCTGATAGGGCTGCCCTGTGCGATCCGCAACCGACAGACCATTTTCCGAGCAAGCCACCCATTCAAACAGTGGATGGCTTGCGTATTCATTGGCAAAGCTCAATGCTTCGATGGCGCCTGAAAGCGAAAGCAGCGAAAACCCTGGCAATAGGCCAAAGTAAACCTTGGTACGCTGGTGCGTCGGAGCAGGGGTGCAGGTCTGGCTATCGAACATAGGCTATCCGCGCTCCGGCTGAGGCCGGAGCGTGTTTTCATCGTTTCGCTGTTTCAGGAAGACTTAGGTCTGGGGGCGCAATTCACGCACCGCAGCAAGCATTTTCGCAACTTCACCTTCGGTATTGTAGTGGCAGATCGAGATGCGAATACAGTCGGGCAGACCAAGCGGGGTTAGAACATTGCCGCTGTAATGGTCGGCTTTGCGGGTGTGGGTGCGGATCCCCTGCTGGTTCAGCGCTTCTACCACATCGGTGGATTCCATACCTTTCACAACAATCGACACCAGCCCTTCGCGCGCCGGATTGTCTTCGCCCGCAAGGATCTGGACATGTTCCATATCTTTCAGACCTGCCAGATTTCCGGTGCCGTTGATCATGGCATTGGTCAGATGTGTCTCATAGCTGCGAATGGCGCGGCCTGCAGCTTCGATCCGGGTGCGGCGATCTGTTTCGTCAGACACCTCACCACCCAGCCAGTCGAAATAGTCGACCACATCCGAAACGGTGGCAAAGGCGCCCGCGTCGCGGGTACCGAATTCCCACCCCGTTGCCGGGGCATCGATCAGCATATCGTGGGGCAAGGCGGTCAGCCTGTCAGAAATCCAAGCGATGCCATAGCCATGACGCGAGAACACTTTGTAAGGCGAAATCGCATAACCGTCGACATTATAGGCGTCCAGATCCAGCTGGCCGTGCGCGGCGTGCTGAATGCCGTCAACGATGATCAGACAATCGGGGGATACCGCGCGGATTGCTTTTGAAATCGCGGCCACATCCATACCCATGCCTGTCACAGGCGAAGCATGCAGGATGGTGGCCACCGCAACATCCGGGGTCATCAGAGCGGCGTAATCGTCTGCTGTGACCAGTCCGGTTTTGTCATTATGCGGAACATTCACATAGTCGAGACCCGCGATTTCTGCCCAGCGGCGTGCCGCTGAACGGGACGCCGGGTGCTCGATCGAGGATCCGATGACTTTGGCCCCTTTCGGGGTGTTTACGCAGGCTGTGCGGATCATGCGAAACAGCAGCTCTGTCCCGCTTTCGCCAGCAAAGAACTGACCGGATGTGGCGTTCATAAACACAGCCAGATCATCCTTGGCCTTGTTGATCACGTTCTGGGTGCCCTGACCGGCTGGATTGATGCGGCCCGGATTGTCAGGCATCGCAGCATAAAAGGCCGACGTTTCGACCACTTTTTTCAGGGTTAAGGCGCCGCCTGCGTTCTCAAAAAAGATGCGCTCACCCTGAAACGGGCAGTTGTCCACATGGGCAAAACGATCACGTATTGCACTGATAAGAGAGGGGTTATCTTGGATCATTGGGTGTCCCTAGAAATAGTCAGAGCGCGCGGCTCACGATGGTGCGACAGAGGTCAGCGATAGAGATATGCGAGGCACGGGGGAAACCGTCAACACTGTCATCAACAATGCCGTGGGTCGAGTTGATCAACCCATTGGCCACCATGGCATCCAGCAGCAGCGCTTCGCGTTCCGGAGTGTGAAGCAGTCTGAGATTGCCCGCGCGTGCTGCCATAGCCGCACAGATTGCGGTGCAACCCCAGTTTGAGCAGGCGGCTGTCACCAGTACGTCACAGCCTGTCACGGCGCCAATACCTCCGCCGCAACCACATTGGCACTTGTCGCCATATGGCACATGCGCCTTAACGTGATCCGCAACTTTGCCCATACCGATTTCATTGCCGCCATCGCCTACTGCAACCACCGGAATGCCCCGGTTCAACGCTTCGTCGAACAGATAATCCACGCGGGCGCGGCCCATACCGTAATCAATGCCGCGCATGGAATGGTAGACGCCATATTCGTTACGGCCCACACGCTCGGTTGAAAACAAAAGATCTGGCTTGAGCTCATCCAGCATGGATTGCGCCTGCGCTTTGCCCGCCTCATCCTCGGTGGCGTAGGGCAACATAACGATAGTGGCGAGGCTTTTGTCGGCGCGGGCGATCATTGCCTGTTCCAGTGTGACAGGGAACAGCCCCGCCGCCTGACAGGTGTTTCGGATGGCCTTCAGCAAGGTCTCTTCGCACAGCATAATACAGGTGGCGTTGCGTTCCAGCACCAGCGCACGCGCAATCGCCGCCGCACCAGAGGGGCCGTCGTTTTCACCCAGTTCCGGGGTGATCCATGCGCGCGAGACCGAGCCTGTCGTCAAGATGACCGTTCCGCCTTCGGGCACCGCCATCAACGCATCCGCCGCAGCTCCGACAAGCGATCCGCCCTGCAAGGAACGCGCGGCGTCATACAGATGCTCAACGCCGCGTTCGCCCATGTCGATATTCACAAGCTGATCCAACCGATTGTCGAGCCGAGTGATCAATGCACCATCGGTCATTGGGCTTCTCCGAACAGAAGGTTTGCGAACCAGGCTGTGTCCTCAAGATGGGCCGCAGTTTCGCGCATCGCCTGCAACAGTGCATTGGCCATCGCCGATGCGCCGCCAACACGGGAAACGGCCCCTGTGGTGGGTTTCAATCGAATGGACACGCGCCCACCGGGCTGGCCATGGGTGTTGACCGTGACAACCCCTTTGTCGCGCAAAAGCAGCATGCCAACAGCGGCCGCGGCTTCGGCCGGAACGCGGGATGTTTCAGTCTGCCCGGCCATTTCCAGCAGAAACGACAGAACGTCATCCTCGGCAATCTTTGGTCCCAACGCCGACCGCGAGACACGCTCTTTACTCAGCGCAGCTGCCAATGCATCAGAAAGATCCTGACCGTCTTTAGCCTCTTGAATCAAAAGATCGGGGGTGAACCCCTGTAGACTGCGCATCGCACCGACCGCGATGGGGGCACGGGCTTCCATGCCCAACTCGCTGGCTTTGGCTTGCACCGGAACCAGAGCGTCGGGAGAGCCGCAAAGCACCCCAGCGCGGGGGCCAGATAGCCCTGCCTTGTCGGCGTTGGTGATCACAAGATCCGCACCAAACGAGAGCGAAGCCCCACCGCCATGCAAAACGGGACGGAACCGGGCGCCATAAGCATCGTCCAGGAACACAAGACTGCCAGCTGTTCGCGCCAGATCTGTGGCTTGGTGCATGAGGTCATCAGAGAGCATCGCCAGTTCCGAAGTCACAGGCGTAATCACGGTCAGGGCTGGTTGATGCTCTTTGAGTGCGGCTTTGACCCCGTCCAGATCATGCACTTCAATGACGTCGACGCCTGCCAATTTGGCGCCACGCGTAACCGAGGCGTGGCTGCGATCGCCCAATGCCACCAGCGAAACAACGGGGCGCTGATTTGAGTGGGCCAAAACAGTTGCCACAATCCCGGCACTGGTGCGGTTGACGACAGCAGCGGCCTCATGGCCTTGGCCGCCCAGATGCGCGATCGCGGTCTGGCGAAGCTCTTCTGAAAAGAGCCCAGGCCCCACCCATTCCTCGCAATGGATCGGCAGATCGTCTGAAGTGATGGGATAAAATCGCAGGTTGCCGGTGCAGATCGCAATCTTATCGACACCTTCGCGCGCAACAAAATCCGCAGCCACGCGACCAGCCTGCGCCAGCCTGCGCACCTCATCTGCTGAGCCACGTAGCAAATGTCCCCGGGCATAGCCAACGCCCGGATCAATGGTATTGCCAAATCGGTCGGTGCTCATTCCCCGGCCTCGATATTGATGGTGACACATTTGCGGTAGGTATAGGCCTCAAGCGCGCCCTCGATCGAATATTCGCTACCCATGCCAGATTGCTTGGTGCCACCATAGGACATACCGGGGATCTGCCCTCCGCCCTGATTGACCTGGATCCAGCCCGCATCAATCGCGCGGGTCAGGCGTGTGATGCGGCTGATGTCATGGGTGAACAGGAATGCAGCCAGCCCATAATGGGTGTCATTGGCCATCTCAATGACTTCGGCCTCGCTCTCAAAGGGGATGGCAACCATGACGGGGCCAAACACCTCTTCCCGGGCGATGCGCCAGCTGTTGTCCACGCCGGTGATGATCGTTGGGTTGGGGGTAAAGCCTGCGGGATCCTCTGAGGGTGTTTCACCGATCAGGAAAGTCGCCCCTTCAGCCTCGGCCTGGGCAACAAAGGCGCGGATTTCACCATAGCGTTCGGCATTGACCACCGCGCCCATATCCACATCGGGATCCAGCGCATCGCCTACCTTTAGGGCAGCGGATTTCTCGGCCACTTTGGGCATGAGCTGATCCCAGATTTCCTTGTGCACAAACAGTCGTGAGCCTGCGGTGCAGCTCTGACCCTGACGGGCAAAGCGCATGGCATTGGCCACCTGCTGCGCCGTGCTGTCAAGACGACCATTTTCAATGGCATCGGGGAAAACGATGGTGGGGGACTTGCCGCCCAGTTCCAGCGTCAGCTTGGCGATGCGGTCGGCGGTGGCATGGCCGATCAGCTTGCCCACCTCTGACGACCCGGTAAAGGAGACTTTGTCGATGCCCGGATGATTGGCAAGCGCCGCGCCCGCCTCTTCGCCCAAACCTGTGACAACATTGAACACGCCCGGTGGGAACAGCCCGTCGGCCAGTTCCGCCAGTTTCAAAATTGCCAGCGGCGCATCTTCGGCGGGTTTCAGGACAAGACAATTGCCCGTGGCCAGAGCCATCGAAATCTTGACCGCGCCCAGCTGCAGCGGAGAGTTCCACGGGATGATCGACCCCACCACCCCATGCGGTTCACGGGTTGAATAGCTGAGCAAACCGGGCCCAAGTGGTAGGGTCTCCCCCTTTTGCTCAACGGCGACGCCACCGTAATATTTCAGAACACCCGCTGCGCCCATGGCTTCGCCACGCGATTGAGTTTTCACCGCATTGCCGGATTCTGCCGCCAGAACCCGGGCAACCTCTTCTGCATTTTCTTCCAGACGGCGGCCAAGTTCCGTCAACAGTTTGCCGCGCTCGGACGCGGCCATAGCGCGCCATGCAGGTAGCGCAGCGCGCGCGGCCTGAACCGCCAGATCAACCTCGGTGCCGGTCCCACGGCCCACCTCGCAGATGGGGCTGCGCCGAGAGGGATTTTCAACAGTCAGTGTGCGGCCATCCGCAGGGGTATGCCATTGGCCGTTGATATAACTGCCCGCCAAACCGGCATTAGGCAGTTTCGGTTCTAAGAGCGTTGTCATCCCTGTTCTCTTTCCACTTTTCGGGCCCGTTCACGGGTCTTTTCTAAGATGCGCCGCCCCTTGAGGAGTGAAGCGGGGTCGACGCTGCAATTGTCAGACCAATCGCGTGTCTGTCAGATCTTGGTACGAACCACGTTCCACGCATCGTCCAAAGCGCCTTTGAAGCGTTCCGTCGCGATGTCGATTTCCTCTTCGTTGATGATCAGTGGCGGCATAAAGCTCATGCGGTCGCCAATGGCGCGCAGATACAGGCCGCGATCATGGGCAAAGTTCTGCACCAACTCGCCAACCTTCAATGCAGGATCGAAGGGCTCTCGGGTCTTGGCGTCTTTCATCAGCTCGAAGCCGCAGAACAGGCCCACACCACGCACTTCCGCCACCAGCGGATGGTCCCCCATCTCATGGCATTTCTCAAGGAACCGGGCGGAAACCCGGCGCACATGGCCCACCAGATCGATCTCATCGTAGATATCCAGCGTCTCAAGGCCAACTGCAGCCCCCACCGGGTGGCCGGCATAGGTATAGCCATGACCAAAGGTCCCAACTTCATCCGAATTTTTCATCATGTCGGCATAAAGTTTATCTTTGAACATCAATGCAGAGATCGGGAAGAAAGCAGCCGAAAGGGCTTTGGCGCAAGTGACCATATCGGGCTCAAGCCCCCATGTCTGCGACCCCCACAGATTACCGGTCCGGCCAAAGCCGCAGACCACCTCATCTGCAAGGAACTTGATGTCATATTTGCGCAGAACCGCCTGCATTTCTTTCCAATAGCCCTCAGGCGGCATAAGCGCCCCGCCACCGGAAATCGCTGGCTCTGCAAAGAAAGCGGCGATCGTTTCAGGGCCTTCCGCGAGGATCAGCTCTTCGAATTTGGCCGCCATACGGGCCGAGAACTCTTCCTCGCTCTCGCCGTCGATGTGGAAACGATAGTAGTTTGGCAGCTCGGTGTGTTTGAATTCTGGCAGCGGCAGACCAAATTTGGCGTGCATATGCGGCTGGCCTGACAGAGACACGGTGGCAATGGTGTTGCCGTGATAGCCACGGGTCCGACCAATGATCTTGCGGCGGTTTGGTTCACCCTTTGCGGTGTTCGTATACCACAGCAGTTTGATCGCCGTATCATTGGCTTCTGAGCCAGAGCACTGGAACATCACGCGGTTCATATTGCCCGGTGCCATATTGGTCAGGCGTTCACCCAGTTCAGCCACGCGCGGGTGCGAGCGGTTGTAGAAGGTCGGTGCAAAAGGCAGCGTGTCCATCTGACGTTTGGCAGCATTGGAAAGGCGTTCGTTGTGATAGCCAAGGCTGACACAGCCCAGCCCCGAGAAACCGTCGATGATTTCCTTGCCGTCACTGTCGTAGATAAACACACCCTTGCCATGGGTGATCATGGTTGGCCCTTGTTCCGCATGCTGGCGCAGATTGGTCTGAGGGTGGACATGATGTGCCATATCCTGGGCAATCGTGCGTTTGGCGTCGACGTTCATTTCGGGGCTCCAGTGAATTTTCTTTCGCTGGATTTCACATTCATCTTGACTGAATTCCAATCTCGAATTTTTCTTACTTTGTTGAATTTCTCTCAGGCTAAAAAATGAAACCACTGCTCGACCTCCGGCACCTGCAACTGATCCAGGCCATCATCGAAACCGGGCGCATCACGGATGCGGCTGAAAAACTGGGGGTGACACCTTCGGCATTGTCGCATCGTCTCAAAGAGGCTGAAAGACGACTGGATGTTCCTCTTTTTACGCGTATGCACAAGAGGTTACGCCTGACACCTGCTGCCGAATATCTGGCGGTGGTTGCCGAACGTATCCTTCATGATCTGAGCCGCGCAGAAGAGGATGTGAGGCGAATGAATGCCGGCATTTTGCACGTGGTTCGCCTGTCAGTAGAGGCCTACAGCAACTATCGCTGGCTGCCTGCTTTTATCAAATTCATGAAAGCACGGACAGACGGAATCGATCTGCAGATTATGGCCGGAGCACGCAGCGACCCGCTGACAGGGGTTCTGAATCGCAACATTGACATTGCTGTTGTCTCTGGCGAGGTGGCGCAACCCGGGCTGACCACTCTACCTCTGTTTGAAGATCCGCTCCTGTATATCATGTCGCCCACCCATCGGCTGGCAGGCCGCAGTTTTGTCGAGGGGCAGGACATTGAGGGGGAACAGTTTATCACTTACACAAAGGTGCCAGAACCTGATCGCGAATTTGCGCTGCTGTTCCGTCCAACGGACAGCTATCCGAAGTGGGCGGCGACCGTTGAACTGCCCGAAGCAATTGTCGAGCTTGTGGCCTCGGATCTGGGAACCAGTGTATTGTCGAGCTGGGCCTTGCAGTCAGCTTTGGCAGAAGAGCGGATCGTGGGCGCAAATGTGACAGAGCAGGGCATTTCGGTGCCCTGGTGCGCAGTCCTGCGAAATGAAGATGTCGATGAAGAAGACCCGATTCATCAGGTCGCCACATTGCTGGCCGAATGGTGCGCCCTGCCAGATGGTGGGCTGCACATTTGCTAGGGGCAGGCAAGCCCGTCCAGTCGGACTTGCTCAACAGGTTCCAAGCGCTTGAACGAGCGCTTGGTTCAAAGTGCTAAAACGCGCCTTATCCCCGCATCCTGCTATTGCCCGGATCATGCAGCGCCTTGACACTGGCAGTGGCCTGTACCGCTTTGCCTTCAACGGTGATGTGATAAGAAGCCGCTTCAAGTTCTTTTAGTGACATCCCCTCGGGACGAGTCACATACCCCATGCCGATGGCGCCACCCGCAGTCCAGCCATAGCTCGCCGAAGTCAAACGCCCAACGATCTCTCCATCCCGCAGCACCGGCTCTTTGCCAAACACCAGCGCCTCTGGATCTTCCAGCCTGAACAGCAACAGCCTGCTTTCCGCGCCCTTCGTTTTTTGCGCTTCAATGGCAGCCTTACCCGTAAAGTCCGTTGCGAAATCGCAGGCGAAACTCAGCCCACTTTCCACCGGTCCGTCAAAGGGGCCGATATCATGCCCCCAGTGACGGAACCCCTTTTCAATCCGACAGCTGTCGACTGCCATTCCACCACACAGACGCGGGGCATCAGGTGCGGCCACAACGGTTTCAAAGACCTGTTGCGCAAACTCGGTGGGCACATGCAACTCCCACCCAAGCTCTCCGACATAGGTGATGCGCTGCGCCCGGACTGGTGCGTGGCCGATATGCATGTCTTGCCAGCGACCAAAGGGAAAGGCATCGCTGGACAGATCCACATCACAAAGCTTTTGCAAAAACGCCCGCGACCGGGGCCCCATCACCGCCAGCGTGGCCTCGGAAGAGGTAACATTCACCACGCTCACGCCACTGCCAGCCAGCTGGGTCGTCAACCAGGAATCGGTCTGCGGCTCGGCCCCGGCAGAGGCCATGACCAGATACCGCGTCTCGCTCAGACGGGCGATGGTTACATCTGCTTCAATCCCGCCCTGCGCATTGAACATATGCGTATAAACAAGCGCCCCCACCGACACCGCCATATTCGCCCCACACAGACGCTGCATCTGCGCCTCTGCCTCAGGGCCATCCACGACAAAGCGGCCAAAGGTCAGGTCAATCATACCCAGATCACTGCGCAGCGCCTCGTGCTCAGACCTCCAGTCGTCAAACCACGGCTCGCGTCCGAAACCGTCTGTCATCTCACGGCCATAATAAAGGGGGCGTTCCCAACCATTTGCGCTGCCGAACTGCGCCCCCGCCGCCTTTAGCTGGGTGTAATAAGGGGTGCGCCGCAGCCCCCGTGCCGCAGATTTGCGCAGATATGGCCAGTGCATGGCATAGGCGTGTGACAGGGTTTCAGCCGCCTTTTCAGAGGTATAGCTGCGCGAATTCAGCCCCGGCACGATGCGGCGGCTGTCCACATCGGTCAGATCCATGGTCATGTGACCAGACATGATCCACTCTGCCAGTGCCTTACCCGCACCGGGGCCGTTCTGGATACCGGTCGAGTTAAACCCTGCCGCAACCCATAACCCCGACACGTCAGTGATCGGCCCAAAATAGTGTTTTGCATCCGGCGTAAAACACTCTGGCCCGTTAAAGAACTTGCGAATACCGCTCTCGGCCAGGGCGGGCACCCGCTCCATCGCGGCCTCAAGGATCGGATAGAGATGTTCTTCGTCGCAGGGCAGCTCATCGAATTCAAAGCTCTCAGGCAGACCGCTTTCCGGCAGCCATGGGGTTGCATTAGGCTCGGAACAGCCAATCAACAACTTGCCCGCATCTTCTTTGTAATAGGCGTATTCATCCATCACCCGCAACACAGGCAGATCGCCACCAACCCCTTCAATAGGGTCGGTCACCACATAATAGTGATTGGTGTAATGAAGCGGGATCTGCACCTTATGCGACAGGCCGAATTCACGCGCCCACATGCCCGTAGCATTGACCACATGCTCGGCCCGCACCAGCCCCTGTTCGGTTTCGACGCCGATGGCACGCCCCCCTTCGATCACCACACGGCTAACTTTGGTATTCTCAAAGATCTGTGCCCCATTCATGCGCGCGCCTTTGGCCAGCGCCATAGTGGTGTCGATGGGATTGGTATAACCGTCTCCGGGAAACCAGAACGCCCCCTTGGCGTCATGGGTGGACACCAGCGGCCAGCGCGCCTGCGCCTCGGCAGCGCTAATCTCTTCGGCGCGCAGACCACAGCCGTGGGCATAATCCACCTTACGCCGCAGCTCGGCCATGCGGTCATCGGTCAATGCGACAGTCAGCGATCCATTGCGCTTGAACCCGGTGTTCTGGCCGGTCTCATCCTCAAGGCGCTCCATCAGGTCCAGACCGTATTTGGCCAGTACCGACATTACAGGCACACCCTGCGTTTCAGACACCAACCCGGCAGCGTGCCATGTGGTGCCCGAGGTCAGTTTCTTGCGCTCAAACAGAGCAACCGACCACCCCGCCTTAGCCAGATGATAGGCCGTGGCACAGCCCACAATCCCGCCGCCAACAATGGCAACCTGCACGTCATCGGGAAGAGGTTTTGACATAGGCTTATCCTCTCAGGCGGTCGTTTTCTGGGTCATAGAAAGGCAGCGTGGCAACCGTGGCCTTCACGGGCTGACCAAGCACTTCGATCTCAAACGTATCGCCGGGGGCAGACGGAACAGTCAGATAGCCAAGCGCAATTCGTTTACCAATACGGAAACCTGTACCGCCCGAACTGACATAGCCCACGGGTTTGCCATCTTTGCAGATGGGATCAGACGACAGGGCATCGGCCCCGTGGCCTTCCAGTTCAAAGGCGGTGAAGTGATATCCCTTTGGCTGATCCGTCTGCGCAACAAAGGCATCACGGCCCACAAAGCTGTCTTTCTTTTTGCTGACAAAGCGATCCAGACCAGCGTCAAAGGCGGTGTATTCGATCCCGAAATCCGCACCCCAGCCGTGATAGCCCTTTTCCAGACGCATCGCATTCAGCGCGTATGAACCGAACTCAACCATGCCTTTATCAACGCCCTGTGCCATGATGGCATCGTAAACCGTGACCAGATCTTCGCTGCGCAGATGCAGCTCCCAGCCCAGTTCGCCGACATATGACACCCGAAGCGCAATCACCGGTGCGCCCGCGATGGTGATTTCACGCACGGACATCCACGGGGCGTTTTCCCTGGACAGATCGTCTGAAGTCAGCGGTTGCAGCACGTCGCGCGATTTTGGCCCCATCACCATCAAAGCCGCATCAAAATCAGAGCCGCGTTTCAGGCGCACCCCGCTTTCAGGCAGAAACTGGGACATCCAGTCGAAATCGCGCTGATCCGCAAGCGTTGGACCGCACAGAAGATATTTGTTTTCGTCCAGACGGGCGATTGTCGCCTCTGACCAGATTTTGCCTTTCGGGGTCAGCATATAAGACAGCTTGACCCGGCCCACGCTAGGCATCGCACCACAGAACACGTGGTTGAGGAACTCGGTCGCGCCGTCGCCCTCTACCTCATAGCGGGTGAAACCACCATGATCCATCACACCTACAGTGTCGCGCACGCCCTGACACTCAGCGGCGACCGCGTCATGCCAGACCTCGTGATGAAAGCTCAGCGCGCCATCGTCTTTGATCTCTTCGGTTTCAAACCAAAACGCCCGCTCCCAGCCTGCGACCTGTCCAAACACCGCGCCCTTGGATTTGAGCGTGTCGTAGAGGGGCGTGGTCTGAACCGGCCGCGCAGATTTCCAGAGGCGGTGGGGGTAAGGAATGGAGTATTGGTTCTCATACAGCTCGCTGGCGCGTTTGGCGGTATAGTCAAATGTTGCCCAGTCTCCAAAGCGACGTGGATCCCACATGGACATATCCCATTCGGGCTCACCCTCAGTGATCCATTCGGTGAGGGTCTTGGCTGCGGCTGCCGAATGGGTAATGCCCACGGGGAAACAGCAGGCATGATAAAAGTTCGGTAGCCCAAAGGCCGGGCCACAAAGCGGCGCACCATCGGGGCTGTAGGGGATCGGGCCATTCACAAAACGGCTCACACCCGCTTCGCCCAACAGTGTCACATGTTCCAGCGCAGCTTCCAGGATTTCAGCAATGTCATCGACGCTATCGGGATAAAGCTGGTTGGCAAAGCAATCCGGCATGCCATCCAGCCACGCAGGGCGGCCTTCGTGCCCATAAGACCCCAAGAGCAACCCGTTCCGTTCGCGGCGCAGATAATACATAATGTCCGGATCACGCACGAGCGGGAAGTTATCGGGGTTAGCCTCTAACTCCGCCAGACTATCGGTGACGAGATATTGGTGTTCCAGCGTCACAACCGGCAGTTTCTGCCCCACCATTTCCCCCACGACACGACCATAATAGCCGCTGGCGTTGATCACCACATCACACAGAACATTGCCCTTGTCTGTAAGCACCTCCCATTCACCTGACGGACGGCGGTTAATACCGGTCACCTGGGTAAAGCGCGCGATCTGTGCCCCCAGATCCCGTGCGCCTTTGGCCAGCGCCTGCGTCAGCTGGCTGGGATCAACGTCGCCCTCATAGGGATCGTAGATGCCGCCAATGATGCTGTCACCCGAGCTGAAATAGGGATGCATCTCATCCATCTCAGAGGGTGCGAGCATCCGCATGTCATAGCCCAACCCCTTTGAGATCCCCACCAGATGGTGAAAGAAATCCATCCGTTCCTGCGTATGCGCGGGCCAGAATGCGCCAGTGTGACGATAGGTGATGGGGTAATCGGCCTCTTCGGCAAGATCCTTGTACAGCCGCCAGGCATAATTACCCGCACGCATCCCACCCCAGCTGTTGGCATAGGTCGGAATATTGCCCGCCGCATGCCAGGTCGAACCCGAGGTCAGTTCGTTCTTTTCGATCAGCAGAGTGTCGGTCACACCCGCCTTAGCAAGGTGATAGAGCGTCGAGACGCCAACCGCGCCCCCACCAATGATCACGACTTTGGCTTGTGTCTTCATGGGTCAGTCTTTCAGCATGATAGGCAGACGGGCGCGAATGGCCTCTTCGATGTCTTTTGGCAGGTGATCCGGGGCAGGCTGTGCCTGAATCTCTGCGACCTTGGTGACGGCGCGGTCCCAGACCGTTCTGGCACCACTTTCGAGCCAGTCATTGACGCTCTGACGATCGCCGAGGGTCGGATAAACATATTCCTTGGTCATCAGATCCAGGGTTTGGGACGTACCAAGGAAATGGCCTTCGCCGGTCACAACCTCTTCAATCATGTCCAGATCAATCGCCCCATCGAACATCTCGACCCCGCGCACAGATCGCAAAATTGCGCCGCACATGTCATTGTCGATCACCAGTGCCTCTTTGCTGGCGGCCATGATCGATCCCAGCATCCCGACGCTGAGGTTAATCATATCCGCCCCGGCCTGTGCCGCCAGCGCGATGGTATAGCCCTTTTCATACCCTGATTGCGCATCGGCGGTTTTGGCATCGGTCATGCCTGCGGACACAGTGGAAGGCAGGCCCATCTTCAGCAACAACTGCGCTGCGGCAGCATTGGCCACGGCAGCCTCGCCCGAACCACCTGTCATCGCCCCTGTGCGCAGGTCGGAAATAAAGGGAAGGAACGCCAAAATACAGGGAAAGCCCGGTTGCATCATGTTGACCAGCAACAGACCCGCCAGAGATTCCGCCAAACCCTGCGCCAGTGCCCCTGCCAGCGCCGCCGGGCTGGTGGCCCCGGCCTGTGCTGCGGAACAGATCTGCAAAGGCATGCCCAGACGGACACATTCGAACATCACGCCACAGGCCTCTTCAGCCAAGGTCAGAGGTGGCACGACATGGCAGATCGACGCAAAGCAGAACGGCTGCGCCCGAAATGCCCCTTCACCGCCCAAAGCATGATCAAACATCTTAACTACGGGCTGCACATTGTCCGGCTCAAAAAAACTGGTTCCAATGGGCTTGGACGTCGCTTTCATTGCGGCAAAAGCGGTATTGATGTCCAGTGTCAGCGGGTCTTCCAGATCACGCGCCACGGCAGGGCGCAGCGAATAGTGCACACTGTCACAGGCATCAACGATCCGCATCAGCTCATAGAGATCCTGCAACGTTGAATCGCGAAATGTCTGGGTTTCGGCTTCAAGGACCTGCACAGCCGCACCGCCCGTGCCGATATGAACCCGGCCGCCGCCCACTTGGATCCCACGTTCACGCTTGAACCCCGGCAATTCAACCCGTTTGCAGGATTTCGCGATCAGATCCTCTGCCAGCGCACGGGGAAAGGTGATCCGCCCGTCTGTCCGTTCCTGCGCGCCATTTTCAAGCGCAAGCTTGCGAATTTCCTTTGGTGCATTCGCAACGCCAATCCGCTCAAGGATCTCAAAGGCGGTGCTGATTATCTGGTCAGCCTGAACCTCTGTCAGAGGCATAAACCGCCCGCCCACGGGCGGGGGGGTTGCTGTTGAGGCGGGGGATGACCCGCCCCGGTTCTTACGTGATCGCCGCATCAGCGCCCTCATAGTCTCCCTGTTTCGGACAGCCTAGAAAGGGCAATGGATTAGAGCAATTTCATTAAAAGCGCTTTTTGGCGAAAAAAATTCACTCAAGAACGCGCCTGCACCACCCGGTCCAACCAGCCCGGATCCATTTCCGGAACCGAGGACAGCAGCAACTCGGTATAAGCCGCATGTGGCGGGGCCATGATCTGTTCTTTGGCGCCGGCCTCGACCACCCTGCCCTTTTGCATCACCACCACATCATCCGCGATGGCTTCGACGGTTGCGATGTCATGGGTGATGAACATGTAAGACAGATGCAACTGCTCTTGCAGCTTGACGAGCAGACGCAAAATACCCTCTGCCACCAGTTGATCCAGGGCGCTGGTCACCTCATCGCAGATGATCACCTGAGGGTCCGCCGCCAAGGCGCGCGCAATGCCGATCCGCTGTTTCTGCCCACCTGACAGTTCACCAGGGTAGCGGTCGAAGTAAACATTCGGATCCAGATCAATGGCGTTCAGCAGATCACGCACGCGCTCTGTCCGGGCTTTGCCCCGCAGCCCTGCATAGAAGGAAACCGGACGTCCGATGATATCACTGATCTTTTGCTTTGGGTTCAGCGCAGTATCAGCCATCTGGTAAATGATCTGCATTGCCTGCAGCTGATCCCGACTGCGTTTGCCGTAGTCAGGCGGCAAAGACACGCCGTGCATCTGCACATCCCCTGATCGCCGGGGCAGCAGGCCCATTGCACATCTGGCCGATGTGGTCTTGCCAGAACCGCTCTCTCCCACGATGGCCATGGTGCGCCCCTTATACAGATCAAAGCTCACATCCTGCAGCACATCCGGACCACTGGGGCCATAGCGGGCATTGACGTTTTGCAGCGAAATCAGCGGAACCTCTTCTTTGCCGGGGGCCGCTTTGGCCGGAGCCCGAAAAGAGCGCACCGCCCAGAGCGATTTCGTGTAGTCCTCTTTCGGGTCGCTCATCATCTCCTGTGTGGGCGCCTCTTCAACCAGACTGCCATGTCGCAACACCATAATGCGGTCGGCCATCTGTGACACCACAGCCAGATCGTGTGTGATATAGATCGCAGCAGTACCAAATTCACGCACCGCCTCGCGGATGGCCTCCAGCACTTCGATCTGGGTCGTCACATCAAGCGCCGTCGTTGGCTCGTCAAAGATGATCAGATCCGGCTGACACCCCATCGCCATGGCTGTCATGGCCCGCTGTAACTGACCGCCCGACACCTGATGCGGATAGCGAAAGCCGATTTCATCCGGGTTGGGCAGATGCATCCGGCGGTAGGCTTCGATCGCTTCTTGTTCCACATCTTTGCGGTTGCGACCCGCCGCCAGAACCGGAAACTCAGAATACTGCCGGATCAGAGAATAGGCGGGATTAAAGCTCGCGGCGGCAGACTGGGCCACATAAGCGATCCGGGTTGAGCGCAAACCGCGCCTGACTTTTGCGCTCGCTTTTGTCAGCTCAATCCCATCAAAGGTCACGGACCCACCCGCGAACTGGCACCCATCGCGCGTAAAACCCATGGTTCCCAGTCCGATGGTGGATTTCCCCGCCCCGGATTCCCCGATCAGCCCCAGAACCTCGCCACGTTTCAACGTCAGATCCAGACCGTCGATCAGCGTCTTGGGTCCATCTTCGCCCTGCGCCTGTATGACGAGGTCTTTTACAGTTAACAAAACGTCATTGGTCATGGCTCAGTCCTTTAGTCCACTCGCGACATGCAGCATCCAGTCTACGATAAAGTTCACCGCCAACGTCAAAAGGGCGATGGCCCCAGCTGGCAGCAGAGGTGTGAGATCGCCAAAGGTGATCAGTGACGCGTTTTCGCGCACCATCGCGCCCCAGTCCGCAAGCGGTGGCTGCACACCAAGCCCCAGGAACGACAATGCAGATACGGTTAGGAATACAAACGTAAAGCGCAAACCGAACTCAGCCACCAAAGGCGTGGCGGCATTGGGCAGGACTTCGCGGAACATCACCCACAACATCCCTTCCCCTCGGATCCGGGCGGCTTCGACATAGTCCATCACAACGATCCCCATCGCCACGGCACGGGCAATGCGGAAGACAACAGTAGAGTAGAGCAGCGCAATGATCAGGATAAGGTTCAGCACGCTTGTGCCAAAGATCGTCAGCAACAGCAGTGACGTGATCAGGGTCGGAATCGACATCATCACATCCACCACGCGGGATATGACCTGATCCACCCAGCCCTGCATAGTGGCTGCGACCAGCGCAGCCGAGCACCCAAGAGTAAAGGCAATGGTGGTGGTGGCCAGTGCAATGCCCAGCGTGTTGCGGGCTGCAAATATCAACCGTGACAGCATATCGCGACCCAGACTGTCCGTGCCCAGCGTAAACTCATCGGACCATGGCATATATTCAGGTCCGACAATGGCCGTTTCAGGATAGGGCGCAATGGCCGGTGCGAAGATGGCGACAAAGGCATAGGTGAAGATCACCGCAAACCCAAAGAGTGCCGTCAGTGGCATTTTGCGAATTTGGCGAAACATGATTACTTCCTGTGCAGCAGGCGCGGATTCGACACGATCGAGATCACATCCGCCGCGAGGTTGAAGATGATAAAGGCCGAGGCAAAGATCAGGCAGGCCGCCTGAACCACGGTGACATCACGCTTGGCCACGCTGTCCACCAGCAACTGACCAAGGCCGGGGTAGACAAAGACCACTTCGACAATCACCACACCGGCAATCATGTAAGCGATGTTCAGAGCGATCACATTGACGATGGGGGCGATGGCATTGGGCAGCGCATGTACAATGACAACACGCCTTTGCGTGGCCCCCTTCAGGCGGGCCATTTCAATATAGGGCAGCGCCAGCAGATTGATGATCGATGCGCGGGTCATCCGCATCATGTGCGCGGTCACAATCATCGTCAGCGTCAGCGCCGGCAAAAGCGTCAGATTGATACGCTCTGCGAACGAGACGGATCCCGAGATGACAGAAATCGAGGGGAACCAGCCCAGCTTGACCGAGAAGATCAGGATCAACCCATACGCCACAAAATATTCAGGAAAGGAGATCGCGGTCAGCGTTCCGACGTTGATAGTGCGATCAACCCATGTGTTGCGTTTGAGAGCTGCAAGAATGCCCAGACCCACGGCGAGCGGAACAGAGATCAATGTCGCAAGCAGGGCCAGAGACAGTGTATTGCCCAAACGCTGAGCAAGCAGTTCGGTGATGGGGCGCTGACTGATGACAGAGCGACCAAAGTCACCTTGGAAGATCCCGCCAAGCCATTCAAAGTAACGTTGCACTGGTGGGGTGTTTAACCCCAATTGTTCGCGGAGCGCCGCCAGGGTTTCGGGCGTTGCAGACTGTCCCAAAATCTGTTCGGCCACATCGCCGGGCAAGAATTCTACCGAGATAAAAACGAGGGCCGAAACCACCAGTAGCGTCAAGAAACCCAACGCCACCCTTTGGATCAACATTTTCAGAACCGCATACATCTGCGTCCTCCGTGTTGCCTGCTGTGGCAGGCATAGGTGTTCAAAAGGCCCCGCCCGCGGGTCACACGGGCAAGGCCAGTTTCAAAAGTGTGACGCAATCACGCGGTCCACCAGCGCTCCATGGCGCGGTGCCCATCCAGCGGCCAGTCACTGCCCAATTCACCAGAATGCGCGATCGATGTGCTGCGGCCATAGACATAGCTGCGGAAGAACGGAATGACCGACCCCCCTTCGTCCGAGAGAATGCGCTGCATCTCGCCGTACATCTCGCCACGTTTGGCTTCGTCCAGCTCTCCGCGTGCGGCCAGCAGCAGTTCGTCAAAGCGGGCGTTGCTAAAGGCCCCTTCGTTCCAGTCCGCAGTAGATGCATAGGCAGTGGTCAGGATCATATCCGGCACCGGACGCGGCCCCCATGAACTGGCAAAGAGGGGCTTTTTCATCCAGACATCGGACCAGTAGCCATCACCCGGCTCACGTACCACCTGAATGTCGAGCCCGGTCGGAGCCGCATGTTCACGGTACAGGGTCACCGCATCGACCGCGCCAGCATAAAGACCGTCAGAGACGCTGAGCCCCATGGTGAGACTGTCGTACCCTGCTTTTTTCAGATGGAACCTGGCTTTGTCCGGGTCATAGGCGCGTTGTTCAACGCTTGGATCAAAGTAAGGCATCGAGGGCGAGACCGGATGGTCATTGGCAACTACGCCATGTCCTTTGAGAACCGTATTGACAATGGCCTGACGATCGATGGCGTACTTCATCGCGAGACGCAGATCGTTGTTGTCAAACGGAGCTGAGGCAGAGTTCATGGCAAAGGTGCCGTGGAACCCGCCTGGCACGGATTCAACCTGAATGTTTGTGCGGCGCCCAAGCAGCGACAATGTTTTGTACTCAGAACTTTCAATCGCATGCACTTCGCCGGTGACAAGCGCATTGGTGGCTGCTGTCGGATCATTGATCAGAAGGATTTCACCTTCTTCGAAATGCGCGGCGTTTTCTTTCCAATAATTCGGGTTGCGGCGCACACGGGTGCGAACCCCGGGATTGAACTCTTCAAGAATGTACCCACCAGTTCCAACGCCCGATACATCCACTGTCCCATCCGGGTTCACGGGGCAGATGTTGAAGTGGTAGTCAGAGAGAATGAAGGGGAAGTCTGCATTCTTGCCGTTCAAAATCACTTTGACGATGTGATCCCCCTCAGAGGTGATGTTCTCTACGCTCGCCAAAAGGGCCTTGGCGCCTGACTTTGACGCCTCGCCCCGGTGCAGGTTAAGTGATGCAATCACATCCTCTGCGGTCAGGGATTTCCCGTTGTGGAACTCTACACCTTTACGCAGGTTGAAAACCCAAGTTTGCGCGTCATCGGATGACCAGCTTTCCGCAAGCTCAGGCTTAAGCTTGCCGTCCGACCCGATCTCGGTGAGATTGTTGCGCAGGGTCCATCCCAGAAAAATCTGCTGCGAACCAGAGAACGTCGCTGGATCCAACGTATCGCTTGTCCCCCCCTGGGCCACGGCGACACGCAGCATACCGCCCCTTTGCGGCACTTGCGCTCGTACTTGGTTGGGCAGTCCGATCAGCGCTGCAGCCCCTAAGGCCGCGCCTCCCGTCAAAAGAGTGCGCCGGCTGAGGCCATTGGCCATAGCGGATTTTTGGGGTGTCATTATGGTTTCCTCCTCTAACCCATTGACCTCCCAAAAGCGCTTGGCCACAGCTATGCCGTGCAGAGAAATCTCTTCTCTGTTGCCCGAACAAAGCGGTAAACTTCAGCTAAAAGCTAGTAACACCAACTGCCCTTAGAGGAGGCGTGTCGCAATACTGCATACTTTGCGCTGAAAATAATTGGAAAAATTTGCCGATTGTTGTGAATCATACTCAGCCAACATAGCCATGAAAGCCCATCGTCAGAATGCTTCGCACAAGTGGCGCGCTGAGCTGTGCGAAAGTCTCGGGCCCCCTCGCGGAAACCGGCGCCAGTCAGCCGCGAGATGTTCATTCAATGGGTCATTCGCTTTGGTCGCCATATCGCCAGCTGCATCAGACAGACCGGCCATTCCTGGGCGTGCCACTTACGCAAAAGATGAATTGCGGTACCGTTGGCCCCAGCGCGGCACCTGCACTCAGACGTGAAAGAAAACGCCAACATTGACCACAACATAGCCGCTGAGACATAAACAAAGCATACCAGTTCTTGGTGGGAATACCGGGTCACTTCTCAGCGAGGATCAACAACAAAGGTATATCGAGGACAAGCCTGCACTTTGGGCCGAAGACATCGCAAAACTGCTGCGCGCTTTCGACACCCATTCCAGGCAAGACTTTTGGGGATCGGAAGACGCAAAACCGCTGATAATCCAGCAGATCCCCTATAAAATCGAAGCAGGCGAACCGATGGATGCAACAGTAGAATACCAAAGTGTCAACAGACCGGATCTCGTGCCGGCCGGGGCATTCACTTACCCGGTCTCACAGACTCAGGAAACCCGTTGGTTCGGGTTCCTTCTCTTGCCGAAATTCACCCTGCTCGCATTCAGCGCCGCTTTGGATACGTTGCGTATAGCCAACCAGCTCGCACAAAAGCCGCTATATGGCTGGCTCGTTGTTTCAGAGGACGGCAAGGCCGTGTCATCATCGTCTGGCATTGATGTCGATGTGCATTTGGCCTTGAACGAGCTGAAACCCGATACCTACCTCTTTGTGTGTTCAGGCAACAACGGACATCAGGCAGCGTCAGACGACGTTGTAAATGGCATACGCCGACACACCCGATTTGGTGGCAAGCTGGGCGGCATCTGTACCGGCGCCGCGACTCTGGCCCGGACAGGCTTGCTGACAGGCAAGAGATTTACACTACACTGGGAAAATCAGCCCGGTTTTGTCGAGGCTTTTCCAGATCTGGTGCCATCAGCGCAAAGGTTCGAAAGAGACGGTGACCTGCTGACCTGCGGTGGTGGCGTTGCCGCAACTGAAATGATGATATCGATCATTTCTCGGGACTTT
The DNA here is from genome assembly GCA_025210455.1 of Pelagimonas sp. Lineage (GTDB taxonomy): Bacteria > Pseudomonadota > Alphaproteobacteria > Rhodobacterales > Rhodobacteraceae > JAOARQ01. The sequence goes on along the minus strand of JAOARQ010000050.1, from coordinate 47,822 downwards.
GGTGAAGACTTCGCTATCGCGGTCTCTGATATGTGTTTGAACGGCCCCGATGTCGGGACCCGCAGTGAACAACGCTCATCTATCGCCAAGGCGATCAGTTCGCGAAACCCACGTATTCTGGCTGTTCTGAGGGCAATGTACGACAACATCGAGGAACCGCTCTCTCTCGACGAGCTTGCCACAGGCGCTGGGATATCACGTCGTCAAATTGAACGTCAGTTCAGGCAGCTGCTGAACGAGGCCCCGGCGCAGACATATCGCAACATCAGATTGGAACGCGCCCGGACGTTACTGTCAGAGACGAACCTCAGCGTGATGGAAATTGCGTTGGCCTCAGGGTTCAGTTCACCTAACTTACTGACACGCCACTACAAAGATCGATACGGCGAAACACCTCATGGTCATCGTGGTCGCATCAAGGCCATCGAAGATACCTGAGCTGCAGGCCGCAAGGCCCGCAGAAAACCTTTTGTCAGGAATACGCATTGCGCGGTTCTGGTGTGGATAGGCCTGCATTGCAACAGCGCTGTTCAAAGTGACACACCACAGGGCAGGACCGGATCCCAGAGTGCAACGAGCAACCTGTGCTGCTCGTTACACTTTCGTTTTGATTAGCCGACGACGTTGAAATCCGGCCCATAAGGATAGCCGGTGATATTTTCATTACCCTCTTCGGTGATCACCAGAATATCGTGCTCGCGATAGCCGCCAGCGCCGGGCTGCCCCTCGGGAATGGTGAGCATTGGCTCCATCGAGATCACCATGCCCGGTTCCAGCACCGTGTCGATATCTTCGCGCAGTTCAAGCCCGGCTTCCCTACCGTAGTAGTGGCTCAGCACCCCGAAGGAATGGCCATATCCGAAGGTTCTGTACTGCAGCAGATCCCGCTCGGCAAAGAACGTGTTGATCTTGCCTGTGACCTCGGCGCAGGACACACCCGGCTTCAGAAGGCTCATTCCGTATTCATGGGCAGCAACATTCGCCTGCCAGACCTTCAGGCTGGCGTCATCAACTTCCTCGACAAACAGCGTGCGTTCGAGCGCCGTGTAATAGCCGGAAATCATTGGGAAGGTGTTGAGGCTGAGAATGTCTCCGCGCTGTAGCTTTCGACAGGTCACCGGATTATGCGCGCCATCGGTGTTGATACCGGATTGGAACCACACCCAGGTGTCGCGAATTTCAGAGTCCGGGAAACGTCTGGATATCTCCAGTTCCATTGCATCGCGGCCCGCCATGGCGACGTCGATTTCGCGCGCACCGGCCTTGATGGCATCCTTGATCGCATAACCACCGACGTCAGCCGTCGCGGCCCCGGCCCGGATCAATTCGATCTCGGCGGCGGATTTGTGCATGCGCAGACGCATTGTCGTCGGGGCGATATCCTGCTTGGCAGAGGGTTTCAGGAACTCATCCAGCAGCCCCAATTGAGTAAAGGAGATGTGATCGCCTTCAAAACCAATGACTTTGCCCTGTCCCATCACATGTTGGATCGCGCGCCAGTAGTTGTTCCGCTGCCAGTCTGTGTAGGTGATATTGTCACCATAGCCCCGGCGCCACGGTTGGGCGGCATCAATACCCGCGCTGAAGGTGACGGTTTCAGTCGCGGTGACAACCTGCGCATAGGGCCTGCCAAACGCACAGTACAAGAAACCCGAATAGTAGGCGACGTTGTGCATCGAAGTCAGCACGCAGGCATCAATGCCCCTCTCTGCCATGGCAGAACGCAGCTTGGACAGCCGTGCCTCATACTCTGCGTCTGAAAAAGGCAGTGTCTTTTCGCCTTGATGAAAACGGTAAAAGTTCGGGCGCTGACCAGCAACGCCAAATTCGGATATTTCGGCCATCGGCTCACTCCTGTTTAGGTCGACCAAGTCGGCAAGGAGTGCTGTCAGAACCGCGAGCACCTTCCCTCACCGCAAAGCGACAAAGCAAGATCCCGGCGTTCAGGATGGTGAATACGGGCGAGCACATCGTGCTGGCGACGCCATCGCGAGCCCGCAAAGGCATTACTACACGATAGCAAGTTGTCTGCTAGTATTTTTGCGGCATGATCATGTCGCTCCTGTGGCGTGCTACACAAATGTTGGCATCATCAAATAGTCTCTGCACGATCTGCGGGTTCGGGCCCCCCGGTGTAGATACCGACAGATTTGCCAAGCCTGAAAGACATCCGTATTCATCGCAACCAAGTAGGCTGGCTGCCCCATATCATTTTCTTAATCACCCATTGGCAAGCTGCGGGTCGAACCGGCCTCTTCGAGGATCCATTCCCGGAAGGCCCTTAGCTGCGGTTGCTGCATGGCCCCTGGCGGGTAAATCAAATGGTAAGAGCGTGACGGAGTAAACGTCTCGGTGAACGGGCGAATTAACTGGCCGGACTGAAGTTCGCTTTGGATAAGCGGCAACAGCCCGAGCGATACTCCCTGACCGGAAAGCACAGCGCGCAGAAGCACGCTGGAATCATCGATTACCACACCCGGAAGGCGCCCCCCGGTTTCCACACCCTTCGCTGCGAACCATTCAAGCCAGTCAAACTGATCCTTCCAATGCAACAGTGGCAGGGTCAGCAAATCGCTGGGTTGCTCTGGACGACCCTGGTCACCCAACAGGGTTGGGCTGAGGATCGGTGAGGTTTCGAATTGCAATAAAGATTCAGACATCAGCCCCGGCCAACGCCCATCACCCCAGGCGAGCATCAAGTCAGTCTGCCCGTCTGAAAACTCAACCCCACCCAGAGAATATTGCAAATGCAACCCGGTTTCCGGAAAACGCTGCCAAAAGCTAAACAGCCGTTTGGACAACCATTGCGAGCCTATCAACGCCCCGCCCCCACGGTGATCGAAGCGCGGCTGGCAACCCGGCGCGTGTCCTGCACCGCCTTGTTGAGCCGGTTGAAAATACCATCGCAGGCCTCGGAAAACTGACGCCCCGCTTCGGTCAGGGTAACTGACTGGGCGTTACGTTCAAATAGCGCACAGCCCAGAAAGCCCTCCAAGGTCTTGACCTGTGAACTGACGGCCGTTGGGGTCACACCCAGTTCGGCTGCGGCGCGTTTGAAATTCTGGAAACGCGCGGCGATGGCAAAGGTGCGCACGACCCCAAGCGGAATTTGATCGGTGTGATTCGGCACGTTCAGACCAACCTCAAGTTACCCTAGATGTAATGACTTTCAATCTATGCAAAGCGATATCCGCAAGGCAGTTTCTTGTTCTACAGGAACAAGCAACGCCCCGTGGCCCTGTCGCCCTGGCAAAATCGGAGGTCGAATGTCACCAAACACCCCCCTGGCCGCGCGCTATTACACCCAGCCCGAATTCTTTGAGATCGACAAAGAACAGGTCTTTTTTCGAACATGACAATGTGTTTGCCATGTGTCGGAAATCGCGAACCCCGGCGACTTCAAAACCTACACCATCGTTGACGAAGATATCTTTGTCATTCGCACCCCCGAAGGCGAGGTCAACGCCTATTATAACATCTGCCGACACCGTGGGCATCCGCTGGTTGAAGGGACAGGCAAGGGTAAGCGGGTGTTGGTCTGCCCCTATCATGCCTGGACATACGAGGTAAACGGAAGACTGCGCCGCGCGCCGGGTTCGGTGGAAAACGACGGGTTGACCTGTGACCAGATAAATCTGCGCTCCATCCGGGTTGAAGAATTCTGCGGCTTCATCTTCGTCAATCTCGACGAGGATGCCGCCCCGATGGGGCCAGAGCTGGAAGAATACCGCCAGAACATGCTCAGCTTTCACCCTGACCCAACCAGGTTAAAGTTCGTGTGCGAGACCGAGATAGCGCATGACAGCAACTGGAAGCTTTCTGTCGAGAATTACAACGAATGCTACCATTGCCCAACCGTCCACGCGAGCTCGCTTACCCATGGGGTGCTGGCAATGGACGGATACACAACCATCCCCAAGGGCAAAACGATCTGGCACGATGGCAAAGCACAGACGCAGAACGAAAAACAGTACGACTATGACATAACCGTCAGCCCGCGCGCGGGCGATTATGGTGCCTATTGGATTTTCCCGAATGTGTCGATGTGCTGCTATCCGGGCGGCTATTTCACCATTCGCCAGTTTCTACCCGTGGCCTGGAACAAGACGATTTATCGCTATCGCTGGTTTTCATCCGGTGACATCGCCGACGAGGATGTGATCGCACTGGCCAAAAAGCACAAGGAAACCACCGGTGCCGAGGATGAGGTTGTTGTGTCGAAAATCCAAAAGGGCATGCAAAGCCGCGCGTTTGAGCCCGGCCCATATGTGATCGGTGACGGCTGCGGCGCGATGAGCGAAGTTGGCCTGCGCCATTTCCACAACCTCTATCGCGACGCCTTGGGGGACCACTGATGTCAGACGCCATTCGCAAGGATCTCGCCGCGCTCTATCGGCTGGCCCATCACTATGGCTGGACAGACCTGACCTCGACCCATCTCTCGGCGCGGCTGCCCGATGATCCGGGGCATTACCTGTTGAATTCGCATGACTTGATGTTTGACGAAATCACCGCTTCAAATCTGACCCGCATGTCCTTTGACGGGCGGACGGTGGATGATCAGCCGGGCAGCGGGCGGATCGTCAATCTGGCAGGGCACATTATCCATTCCGGCATTCTGAGCGCGCGACCGGATGTGAACTACGTGATCCACAGTCACACCCGCGCAGGCGTCGCCGTATCCGCGATGCCCGACGGGCTCTTGCCGCTGTCGCAACACGCGGGGTTTGTTCTGGGCACGTTGTCGAGCCAACCCTACCAGGATTCGACCGCCATCCCCGACGAAGGCGCTCTTTTGGCACAGGATCTGGGTAATAATTTCGCCATGCTGTTGCAGAACCATGGGCTTCTGGTGGTTGGACGCACAGCAGCCGAAGCGTTCCTCTATCACTATTACCTTGAGATGGCCTGCAAAATTCAGGTGGATATTCTGGCGGGCACAGACCAGCCGATTGAAATCACACCCGACGCCATTGCAGCGCTGCACGACTGGGGGTCTCCGGCCAATGGGCCACATGGTGGTGTGCAATGGCCGTCGCTGATGCGCATGCTAGAGCGTACCGTGCCAGAGTATCGCACATGACCGAAACCGATCTGATCCAAACCAGCCGGGATGGCGCTCTCCTGACCGTCACCATCAACCGTCCGGCCAAGGCAAATTCGCTGACCCCAGAGATGCTGATCAGCCTGCGCGACATCTTTCGCTCCGCCGCGCGGGATGACGAATTGCGCGCCCTGGTCCTCACCGGGGCGGGCGACCGTGTGTTCTGCGCTGGCGCGGATCTGAACACGCTTTTTGACCAAACTGATGGCCCGGACCCCTGGGATGAAATGGCCCGTGCCCTTCATGCGATTCCGGTGCTGACCATCGCAGCCATCAATGGCCCCTGTATGGGCGGCGGGCTGACACTGGCGCTTGGCGCCGACATGCGCATCTGCGTTCCCGACGCGCGGTTTGCCTATCCGGTGCTGAAAAACAAGGTGCTGCCGGGGCAATATGATGTCGACCGCTTGCAGGCGTTGATCGGCGCAGGGCGCAGCGCCGCGCTCCTGCTGGGTGGCGACAGCATCACCGCGGACGACGCCATCGCCTGGGGGCTTACCGACCGCATGGTTGCTCGTGAGGCACTGGATCAGTGCTGCCGCGATCTTTGCGCCACAGCCTGCGCCGCCGACGGCGCCCACCTGAAAACCCTGAAATCCATGCTCGCGAGGATCCCATCATGAAAGGTATATGCGTTGTCGACATGACGTCAGTCCTGTCCGGCCCCTTTTGCACCTGGCTTTTGGCCAGCCTTGGTGCCGATGTGATCAAGGTCGAAAATCCGAACGGTGATCTGGCTCGAGCCACCCCTCCCTTCAAAGATGACGTCAGCCTCTATTTCGCCTCGCTCAACCGCAACAAGCGCTCGGTCGTTCTGGATCTCAAGACCGACGCAGGCAAAGCCGCGCTGCACAAGCTGCTGGAAACGGCGGATGTCTTTGTCGAAAACATGCGTCCCGGCGTACGCGACCGGCTGGGCTGTGGCGATGCCGACCTGAAACGTATCAATCCCCGCCTGATCTCTGCATCGATCAGCGGCTTTGGCCAAAACGGCAGCCTTTCACCGCGCCCCGCCTATGACATCGTCGTGCAGGCGATGAGCGGCATGATGAGCATCAACGGAGAGCTGGGCGGCGATCCGACCCGCGTCGGCTTTTCCGTCGGTGACATCTCGGCGGCTCTCTTCACCACCATTGGCATCCTGCAACGGCTTTATGAACGCGACGCTCAGGGTGCACAGCAGACCAGCCATCTGGATGTCTCCATGCTGGGCTGCCAATGGGCCTGCCTTGAAAACGCCTTTGCCCGCTATCTGAACGCCGGGATCGTGCCGGGACCCATCGGGTCGCGCCACCCGTCGATGGCCCCATTCGAACCCTACCTCACCGCCGACCGCGACATCGTTATCGGCCTGGGCAGCGATAAGGATTGGCCAAGGTTCTGCAAGGCCATCGGTTATACAGCACTGCTTGATGACCCACGCTTTCAGGGCGACGAGGCGCGGATCGTCAATCGCGACGCGCTGGACGAGGTGCTGGGCGCGCACCTGAAGCAACACCCGGCGGCCCATTGGCTTGAGATTCTGATCGAAAACAGCATCCCCTGTTCCAGGGTCGAAAACGTCCAGACCATCGCCGAAAGCCCAATTGCCAAGGAATATGCCGCCTTTTCCACTGTCTCCACCAAAGGCCACGACATGCGGTTCGCCCGCAACCCCATTGCGGATCGCAACGCCCGGGAAAGCGCCGCGCCCGAGCTGGGCCAGCATACCGCCAAAGTTCTGGCCGAACTTTGCTATGACGCACAGGCCATTGCGGCGCTGTCGCACTGATCCCCATCCAACTGGCACAGGAGTCTTTCATGCCTGATTTTCAGACCCCTGACGGCATCACGCTGTACTACGAAGAAACCGGCGCGGGCGCCTTTGTGCATGAGTTCGGTGGCGATTACCGCAGCTGGCATCGCCAGATCCCAGCCCTGTCGCAAAACCATCGCTGTATCACCTATGCCGCACGCGGTTTTCTGCCCTCCGACGTACCGTCCGACCGCAACAAATACGGTCAGACATACTCCACTGCCGATCTTTTGGCGCTGATGGATCACCTTGGGCTGGCAGCAGCGCATGTGGTCGGAACCTCGATGGGCAGCTTTACCAGTCTTGATTTCGCGCTTAGTCAGCCTGAACGGGTACTAAGCGTCACGCTGGTCGGCAACAGTTCGGGCCCGCGCGATGCCGCCGAAACCGAGCGCTATCGCAGGGAATGGGTTGGCCACGAAATCCAGCTGCGCGAGGAACGCGGCGGTGACGGTGCGGTTGCCGTTCTCGAAGACGACCCGGCCTATCAAAGTTTCCAGAAAGACTCGCCCGGGGATTGGGCAATCTACGCCGAAAACCTGCGCGCTCAATCGCCCGAGGGCGCGGTACATGTGCTGTCTACCCTGCACTGGAACCGCCGGTCGCTGTTCGACGATCCGGATCGGCTGCATGCGCTTGATAAGCCTGTGATGCTGGTGACCGGTGACGACGACTATTACCTCGTGGCCGAAACCAACGCCTTTTTACAAGACACCTTGAGAAACGCGATATGGCACCGCTTTCCCGCAACCGGCCACCTAGTCAATATCGAGCGTGCGGAAGAGTTCAATCAGCTGCTCGCCGAATTCATCAGAAAGTCGCGCTGACCGACCCGCGAACCTCCACCTACTTACCCCCGAGATCAAAAAACAAATTCAGCAAGCCAAGCTGGGCGCCAGAGATGCATATCAGCGAAGTTACTCTGGCAATCCCAGTCCAGCTTTTCGCAATCAGCTTGTCGCGGCTGCGCCCGCGCTGTCCCCTGCTAACCTCCCCAGCACCGAGCCACTGATCAGGCCGGTACCGCCCGGGTAGTTAAAGAAGAAGACACCTCCCACCAGCTCACCCGCTGCGAAAAGTCCTGGAATCGGCAACAGGTCGTTGTCCAGCACCTGACCGCTGTCGGGGTCGATGCGCAATCCGCCAAAGGTAAAGGTGATGCCACAGCCGACCTGATAAGCTTCGAACGGGCCCTGATCGATGGTATTGGCCCAGTTGGTCTTGGCCACATCCAGCCCCTTTGTGCCACGCCCGTCCTTGACGTTCGGATCAAATGGCGTGGCCTGATCCACTGCTGCATTGTAGCGCGCGATCTCGTCAAGAAAGGCTGCGGGGTCAACCCCCTCAAGTTTTTGCGCCAGCTCTTCCAGTGTGTTGGCGGTGACCTTGGTCGCACGTTTGATCCGGTATTCATCGCGCAACAGATGAGTGACCTTGGCATCAAATACCTGCCAGGCAAATTGATCCGGCTGGTTCAGGATCACGCGGCCATATTTCGCATAGGTATAGTTGCGAAAATCCGCACCCTCATCGACAAACCGCCGTCCCGTAGCATTGACCATGATGCCCCATGGGTAAGAATGCTTCTGGAACCCGTCACCCACATCCAGATCGCCGAATTCGGGCGCGTTGTAATCCCAGCCGACCGCATGACACCCAGACCAATTACCATAGGTTGACGCTCCGATCTGCGTCGCCATCTTGATGCCCTCGCCGGTATTAAACCGCGAACCGCGCACACGGGCCATTTCCCATCCCGGCCCAAGATACCGGGTACGCATTTCCGGGCTGGCCTGAAAACCACCTGACGCCAAGACAACAGATTTGGCGCTAAGGTCTTCAATCTGACCTTTGTGACGCACCCTTACGCCGGTTACCGCATGGCCATCGGTCAGCAGTTCCACTGCGCGGGTCTGATAACGGATTTCCACATCCGAAGCACGGGCGATCTCGGTATGTGCATCCACCAGCCCGGGCCCGCCACCCCAGCTTTCCAAAACCAACCCACCCCAGAATTTGAAACGCCCATCCACCTTGAACGCCTGCCGACCATAGATCGGCATGAAACGGATGCCCTTTTCACGCATCCAGTGCATGGTCGCCCGCGACGACCGCACGATGCGTTCGCACAATGCAGGATCGGTGCGGTACCGCGTCACGCGAAACATATCGTCAAAGAACTGATCCTCGGTATAAGTCCCAAAATCGGTAATCTCTATCTGCTCTTCAGGCAGATCAGGGCAAAGCGCACGGATATCATTGACCCCGTCAAAGGCGAACCGGATTGCCCCGGCGGTATAACGTGAATTGCCCCCATTCTCGGCCTCGGGCGCGCATTCCAGCATCAACACATCGGCCCCCTTTTCGCGGGCGGCATGCGCGGCGCAAAAGGCAGCATTGCCAGCCCCGATGATGATCGTATCCACTTTGGTCATATTACCTGTCCTCTTGAGGGGCTTTGAACAAATCCTTGCGAAGGGTCATCAGCGCACCCGGATCAATTCTGGCCTGAATAACGGTCGTCTGGTTGCTGGCGAGCGCCTCTTGCAGGGCTGGCGCCATGCCGCCAGGGCCGTCCACCCAAATGCCCTTGCCGCCGCAAAGCTCGGCGAATTTGTCGTAACGGGGCGATTGGATTTCCGCACCCAGCAAGCGCCCGCCATAAAATTCCTGTTGATAGGCTTTCTCGGCACCCCATGCCTGATTGTCCAAAACGATGATGGTAATCGGCAAGCCATTCGAAATTGCGGTCTGGATCTCGATCATCGTATAGCCGACCGCCCCGTCGCCCATCACGGCCACCACCGGTCGATCAGGGGCGGCGGCCTTGGCGCCAATTGCGGCGGCCAGACCAAATCCGACAAGGCCGAAATCCAGCGGCGTGATCAGAGACATCGGCGCATAATGGGCCAATCGATCTGCCGCCTGTAAACAGGTGTTGCCAGTGTCCAGCGTTACGATGGCGTCTTCTGGCAGAACCGCGCGGATTTCAGCCAGCGCACGACGTGGATGCATCGGCAGCGTGTCAATCTTCGCCTCTTCGTTCCGTTCGGCGCTGAGGCTCTCCATGTCAGCGCGAAAGGCTGCGCGCCAGTCCGCACATTCGGGGCGCGTCGCGATGTTTGCCAGAGCTTCAGCGGTCAGTCTTGCATCGCCCTGCGCCGCAATTTCAGCCGGGAAATAGCGCCCAACCGCAGAACCTTCGATATCGACATGGGCAATGCGCGTATTCACCCCGACATAGTCGTTGGAATGAAAGGTAGAATTGAACCCAAGCCGCGCCCCAAGCACAACCATCACATCCGCCTCTTTGGTCAGGCGGCTGGCAACCCGATTTCCGCGCGGCCCCGCCTGCCCTGCAAACCACGGATGATTGTGGCGCATCACATCCGCATGACCGGTCGAGGCGACAATGGGCACTTCCAGTTTCTCAGCCAGCGCTGTCAAGGCAGCGCGCCCGGCGCTCCACTTGAAGCCGCCACCGGCAAATATCACCGGACGCTCTGCATCTGCCAACATCTGCGCGATTGCAGCGATGTCTTCAGGTGCCGCAGGCCCCGGGCGGGCGATATTCACCGCTTCTGGGTCAATTGCAGGCACTTCGGCCGCAAATAAATCGCGCGGCACATGCAGCACCACCGGCCCGCGCCGTCCGGTATTGGCCAGACGGATTGCATCTTCCAGCATCGGGGCCAGGCGCGCGGGATCAGTGACCATCACCGAGCGTTTGCAAATGGGTGCAAACAGCGCCACCTGATCGATTTCCTGAAACGTATCCTTGCATTGATCGGCCCGGGTGATCGCTCCTGCGATCACCACCAGCGGCGCATAGGCCAATTGCGCTTCGGCGACCGCCGTCACGATATTGACCACACCGGGTCCGGCCTGAGCCCCAAGTACAACGCCGGGCTTGCCGGTCATTCGTGCCCAGGCATCGGCCATATGCCCCGCGGCACGCTCGTCGCGGGCGCCGACATAGGCGATCTCACCGCCCTGATACATGGCATCATAAAGTTCCAGCATGGAACCGCCCAACAGACCGAACACAGTGTCGATGCCATTGGCTTTCAAAACGCGATAGACGGCCTGACCGCCATTGATTGTCGTCATGGTTTCAATCCTCGGATCTGGGCCGCAGATTCTGCGGGTCGAACAGGGCATCTGAATGAATGGTGACGGGAATCTCCCGGTTCAGGATCTGTACGCTCAGCCCTGTGTGCGGGGTGCCTTTGCGCACAAACAGCCAGCCAAGGGATTTTCCAACGGTGTACCCATATCCGCCCGATGTGGTCAGGCCGACAGGCTCGCTGTTCAACAGTACCGGTTCGCCGCCGTGGATGTCGATGTCATCGTCATGAAGCTCAGCGTAGAGCAGTTCCCACTCAGGGGAGCACTCAAGCAGCGCTTCGCGCCCCATGAACATGCGCCCTTCGCTGACAACAAACCTGTCCAGCCCTACATCCAGCGGACCAACATCAGTGGTCAGCTCGCCGCTGGCACGATAGGCCTTTTCCATGCGCATACCATTGAAGGCGTAAGACCCGAGATCGGTCAGACCATGCGCTGCGCCCGCCTTGAACAGCGCGTCATACAGTGGTGCGATCCGGTCCAAAGGCGCGTGCAACTCCCAGCCCAGTTCGCCCACAAAGGACACCCGCAGTGCATAGCAATCGATACCTGCAACGCGAATCTCTTGGCCTGACAACCAGGGGAAGGCACCATTGGACAGATCAGCCTCTGTCAGCTCTGACAAAATACGACGCGAAGCGGGGCCCGAAAGGGCCAGCATCCCCCAATCAGCACTTCGATTGATCATCGTCACATCTTCGTCCGGGCGGATATGGGATCTGATCCACTCAAAGTCCGGCGTCACGCGCGCAATAGGAGAGCCGGTAAAGAAACGGTCTTCAGCCATGCGCCAGATGGTGATTTCGGTTTCAAACCGCCCCTTTGGCGTCAACAGATGGTTCAGGCTCATCCTGCCGACTTTGGAAGGAATACGGTTGGCTGACAGCCGATCCAGCAAAGCCCCTGCATCCTTTCCTATGATTTCGAACTGAGCAAAGGCACAAAGGTCAATCACCCCCGCAGCGGCGCGGGTGGCCTTGGCCTCGGCCATTGCGTTCGCATGCCAGGGGTGATGCCCCCAGCCGATCTGTTCGACTTCCCCCAGGTCTCCGAAATATCGCGGCCGCTCCCACCCGGCGATCTCGCCAAAGACTGCGCCTTTGGCCGCAAGGCGATCATACAGCGGATGACGGTTCAGCGGGCGCAGGCTGTTGAATTGCTTGCCGGGGCAAGGCGTATCGTGGCGCCGCATGAATTCGTCTTTGGTACGTTCGATAATGAACACATCATCGGCAAACGTTCCGTAGCGACGAGGATCAAAGCCACGCGTGTTGATCTCGGCCTCGCCATGCACCATCCAGTCAGCCAGAACCTTGCCCGCACCACCGCCCCATGCCAGACCGATGGAAGATCCGCAGGACAGCCAGACATTCGGCGCGCCGCTTGGGCCAACCAGCATACCGCCATCCGGCGTATGTGTGATGGCACCGCGTACGGTGCGTTTGATGCCCAGCTCAGCCAGATTTGGCATCTTGTCGAAGGCCACCGTCAGGAAATCCCCGATCGAGTCAAAATCCGCCGCAAAAAGTTCGTTCTCAGCGGCCCAGGGCGCGCCCTCGGGCATTTCCCAGACTGTCGGGCAGACATGACCTTCGTATATCCCGATCAGCGCCGATTTCTGTTCCTGCCGGATATAGCCACCATAGGCATTGTCGCGCATTACCGGCAGTTCAGGACGATCTAGGAACTCCGGCACAGTATCCGTGACAAGATAATGATGCAGGCAGGACACCGACGGGATTTTCAAACCGAACCATGCGCCGACCTGATTGGCGTAAGATCCGGCAGCGATCACCACATGTTCGGCCAGCACATCGCCCTTTTCAGTGCGCAACAACCACATGTCGCCTCTGCGGGACGCCCCTAGGACACGGGTGTTGCGTTCAATCACCGCGCCACGCGCCCGCGTCGCAGCTGCCAGCGCCATCGTGACGCCCGAGGGGTCAATGTGTCCGTCCTCATAGGTACGCACTGCCGCCTTTATGTCATCCACTTTGTAAAACGGGTTTATGCGCGCGACCTCGTCCGGTCCGATCAGTTCCATCGGCAGGTCAAGCAGCTTGCCGACACCCATGATTGATTTCATCCAGTCGACCTCGTCATCCGTGGTCGCGACCCGGATACCACCAACCTCATGCCAACCAATGCTTTGTCCGGTTTCCTGTTCGACGCGTTTGTATGTCTCGATCGATGTTTTGTTGATCCAGCCCATCAGGCGGCTGCCGACCGCATGGGCGATCTGCCCGGCGGCATGCCATGTAGAGCCGCTGGTCAGCTCGGCCTTTTCAAACAGGATCGTGTCTGTCCAGCCGTTCTCGGCCAGTTGGTACTGGGCTGCGACCCCCATGATCCCGCCACCAATGATGGCAACACGCGTTGTGCGCAGGGTCTCGGTCATTGAAAGGCCTCTTTTGCAGGTTTGAAAGATGCGCGGGCACTGAACCGCCTGCAGGCGATTTCGACTTCAAAACCCGAGACAATGATTTGTTTGTCAAAATCGGTCGAGGACACATCAACCATGGCCAACGCCACCGAGCGTCCAAAGCGATAGCTCCACGCGGCTGATGTCACCTGTCCCACCACCCGGTCGCCAAAATAGACGGGTTCATCATGCAGCGGGATGGCGTCGGGATCATCAAACAGCAACGATATGATGCACCGTTCGCGCACATGTTCGCGCAAGGCATCTTCTCCGACGAATCCCGTACCCGATGCGCAGAACGCACCCAGACCGGCCTCTTGCGGTGTGGTTCCCGGCGTCAGTTCATGACCGAAGGCGCGAAAACCGCTTTCGATCCGCAGCGATCCACTGGCATATAGCCCTGCGTGCGCAGCCCCCGCCACAAGCAGCGCCTCATAGGCCGCCATCGCCATATCCGACGGGATATACAGCTCAAACCCCTCTTCGCCGGTGAATGACAACCGGCCAGCCCAACCGCGCGAAAGGCCTATTTCAACCGGCGCAAACTGAAACCGCTTGAGATCAGGCAAAGGCGTGTTTGACGTGGCCTGCAAAACGTCACGCGCCTGCGCACCTGCAAGACCAAGAATGGCATAGCCGCTGGTCACGTCCGTAAATTCGACACGGTTGGACTGACGGGTTTCACGCATACGTTTCAGAACCCGCACCGTTTCCCCTGCACCGACGATCATCAGATAGGCGTCCTGGCCATGGCGCTGAACCGTCAGGTCACTTTCCACACCTCCGCGCGCATTCAGGATCTGTGTATAGGCGATCCGACCAATGCGCATATCCATCTGTGCTGCACAAAGCCGGTTGAGGAAGGCACGGGCATCAGGCCCCTGCACCATGATCTTGCCAAAGGCGCTTTGGTCCAGAATGGCTGCGCCTGAGCGACATGTCTCGACCTCCTGGCCCACCTGTTCGCGCCAGGCAGGCACGCCAAAGGTCAGCGGCAAATGTGCCGCATCCCCGCCGAAATGCAGCGCGCGTTCCCAGCCGCCGCGTGCCTCAAACTGTGCACCAGCCGCCGCCAGTCCCGCATGGATAGGCGAACGGCGCTGGCCTCGGGCTGTTGCCATAGCTCGACCGGGATAGGGATTGTCATAGTGCCGACCCAACACTTCGGGGATACGCGCCTCCAAGGCGCCGAGCACGTTCATTTCCGGAGAAAAGCGGCGGATATCGGCCTCGTTCAGCTCCATGGTTGGCTCACCGGCGATGATCCACTCGGCCATTGCCCTGCCCGCCCCGCCTGCCAGCGCAATACCGGTCGAGTTCATCCCGCCCATCAGGAACAGGCCCGGCACTTCGGGGCTTTCTCCCATCATGAACTGACTGTCGAGTGTAAAGCTTTCCGGCCCGTTCAAAAGCATCCGCACTTCGGCCTGTTCCAACGCCGGGATGCGGCGCAGGGCGTTCTCCATCATCGGCATGAAATGGTCCCAGTCCTCGTCCAGCAGGTCGAACGAGAAATCTCTGGGCAGCCGGTCCAGAGGCAGCCCTTTGGCATGCGGTTCGAACGACCCAACAAGCAGCCCTTCGACATCATCGCGGGCATAAAGAAACGCATCCTGATCGTTTAGTGTCGGCAGGTGCGCGCCTTTGCCCAGGGCCTGAACCTCTGGCAAAGGCTTGGTCAGGATATAGAAATGTTCGCAGGCATATAGCGGCATATGTGCCCCGGCCATCGCGGCAATCTCGCGCGACCATAGCCCGCAGGCAATAACCACCTCTTCCGCTTCGATCACATGATCGCCCACTTCGACGCCTGAAATCCGCCCGCCTTTCTTTTGCAGACCGGATACGCGGGTATCTTCGAAAAAACGCACGCCGCGGGCCCTGCCGCCTTTGGACAATGCCAGAGCAACATCAGACGGGTTGACCCGCCCATCCGAAGGCGACCAGACCGCGCCGATCACGTCATCCACCTTGATCAGCGGCCAAAGCTCTTTTGCGCGGGCAGCATCGACGACCTCGGCTTCAAGACCAAAGGCGCGCCCCAATGACACCTGTCGCTTGATATTGGTCAGACGGTCCGGGTTGGTCGCCAACGTCAATGAGCCCGTCTGCACCCAGCCAGTGGCCTGACCAGTTTCGCGCTCAAGCTCTCCATAAAGGTCGATCGAATAGTTGATCAGCTTGGTCAATGTTGCCGAAGGCCGTAAACGGCGCACCAGCCCCGCCGCATGCCATGTGGTGCCGCTGGTCAGCTTTGACCGTTCCAACACAACGATGTCTTTGCGCCCTTCCCGCGCAAGATGATAGGCGATTGAACATCCAATGACGCCTCCGCCGATGATGACGGTGCGGGCCTGTGTGGGAAGAGTCATGACAGAACCCCACTGTCGATCATTTCGGAAAGCGTGTCGTCAAACGCATCCAGCGCCGCGTCGATCAGGGCGGGCGTATGCGCGGCCGAGGTCAGACCCGAGGTATAGGCCATCATGTCCACACCACGCTTCAGCATCCCGTCGCGATAGGCACTGACCCGCGCTTTGGGCAGGCCTCGGATCTGCGCCGGGGTCAGCCCCTCCAAGGTGCTGCGCCCGAAATAGAGATGAAAGATGGAACTGTCCCCATAGGCCAGACCGTGCACCCCCCGATCCGCCAAAGCCGCATTCATACCGTCGCGCATCTGTTGCGCCATCGCATCGGCCTGCGCCTGTGCCTCGCCGCTAGCCAGCAACGGCATGGCCGCACAGGCCGCCGCCGCCACAAGCGGCGAGCCGTTGAACGTGCCCTTGTGGCTGACCGCCGGAGCAAGACCATCGCGCATCATGGCATTGTTCATCAGCTCCATAATATCGGCGCGACCACAGAGTGCCCCTCCGGGCATTCCCCCGGTCACAATCTTGGCCAGTGTTGTCAGATCTGGCGCAATACCATCACGGGCCTGGCGACCGCCGGGAGACCAGCGAAAACCTGTAATGATTTCATCAAAGATCAGCACCACCCCGGCCGACCGTGCCACATCGTGTAATGCCCGTAACGTTTCTGTTTCCAAAGGCACACAACCGTAATTCGCGCCCGAGGCCTCGATGATCACGGTGCCGATACGATCATCGGCAAGCGCGTCCCTCATCGCCTGAGGGGTCGCCGCACAGATATGGATAAGATCGTTCACCGCCTGCGGAATGCCAAGCGAGGTCGCCCGATCATTGCCGGGTTTCGCGCCCTTCAAGGCGTGATCATGCCAGCCGTGAAAATGCCCATCTATCCGCAGCACATGATCCTTGCCAGACCATGCCCGGGCCAACCGCAGCGCCAGCATGGTTGCCTCGGTCCCTGACGCAGTAAACCGCGTGCGCTCTGCGCTGGGGTAAAGCCGGTTGACCCATTCGGCCCATTCAATTTCGGCCACATGGCAATCCGCCGAAAAAAGAGATCGCTCAGCCTGCCGCTGTACAGCTTCGACGATCACCGGGTGGCAATGCCCCAGCATCTGGCTGGCTGACCCCATCTTGAAGTCAATATAGCGCCGTCCTGCGACGTCCCATTTCTCGGCACCCGATGCCCGATCTATGAACACCGGGTTCGGGTCGCGGTATCGCAATTCATGGCTGACACCCCCAGGCAGAGCCGCCCGGGCGCGTTGTGACAGGGCCCGATTGTTCATGAAGGTCGCCCCATCTGTTGCCGCGTCAATCGAATGTCGAACTGCGCGCGCAAAGCTCTGTCCAGATCATCCGGAATATGAGAAGGATAGTGGCTGCTCATGATATCGCGCGCCTTGTCACGGGCCGTGTCACCCACCCGATGCGCGCCATCTTCTTCCCATTCACGCGGGCTTCGGCGGTCCCCGACTTCGGGATAGAAATAGTCTGATTTCATCCGACTGAACGTGTGTTGTTCGCCCAGATAATGTCCCTCTCCGCGACAGACCTGTGCAATCACCTCGGCAGCGATGTTTTCCGGCGTCGCCTCGATTCCACGCAGGGTGCGCAGGATGTTTCCCAGCATGTCATTATCGGTGACATAGGCCGCATGGCTGACCCCCAGAAGCGACGACATCATGCCCGCCGCCTGTGTGACGATATTCGATCCTGCATGTGCTGCCATGGTCACCGCCAGAGATTTTTCAGCGCCATATTGCGCATCCAGCCGTTTGGCATCGGTGATCCCCGCAATCGAACTGGTCGGCAAATCCCAATGCCGCCCCATCTGCGCAGCGCCCGCCATCAGGATGGCCTGCTCACCTCCGCCGCCGCTCATGGAACCGGTGCGCAGATCAGCCACAAGCGGCTTTGGCGCGAAGATTGCTTTCACGTCGGGATCAACCAATCTGGCAAAAACCAACCCGGCAAGAGTTTCCGCAACCGCCTGAACCAACGAGCCGGCGATTGTCGCAGGACTGGTGGCTCCGGCCTGTCCAGCGCTGATCAACTGCACCGGGAAACCCGCCAGAATGGCCGCTTCCAGTATTTCACAGGCCTCTTGGGCAAAGCGCATTGGCGGCACCACATGGCACACCATCACCGTCAGAAACGGGCGCGCGCGAAAAGCCGCCTCTCCCCCCGCGATACGGTAACACAGCTCGGCAACTTTGCCGACGGTTTCCGGCTCGGTGATCGAGATCGATACATGTTTCGACGTGCCCGCCAAACAGGCATAGGCCGTATTCAGGTCCATGGTCGCGTTGTCTTCGATATCACGTGCCACCACCGACCGGCTAAAATGGTGGATATTGTGCATACAATCGACGATGCGCGCGGCATCATACAGATCCTGCAAAGTCGAGTCGCGATACTGGTGCGTATCCAGATCAAAGACGCCGGGCGCCGCGCCACCGGTCGACATGTGCACCCGAGCAGCCGAAATGCGCAGGTCATTCTCTGGCCGTTGGCCACAAAGGATAAAATCGCGCTGCGCTTCATCGATCGTCCGCTGCACCAGTGCGCGCGGAAAACACAAACGGCCGTCATCGGTCAGCGTTCCGCCTGCGGCGCAAACCTTTTCAATCATTGAGCCTGTTGCCTGGCTTAGACCAAGCCGCTCCAAAAGCGACAACGCGCTTTCTTCGACAATTGCAATCTCTTTCGCTGACAACGGCTGCAACCGCCCCCCCGAAACGCCTGCCCAAACAGGTAAATTTTCTTCATCTATGTCTGTCTGCTGCAAACGGTGCTTTCTGCCACGCCGCCGGGGATTTTCGGTCATCTAATTGCTCACCTGATCCGATACTGACCGAACAAGAGCATGCGTCAGCCCGCTTTACAAAGACAGATTTCTCAGCAAATAATGAGTGAAACTTAACAATTGAGCGCAATGCTACCGTCTCTGCCCGCCCTTCGTGCCTTTGATGCTGCTGCCCGACTGGGCAGTTTCCGCGCTGCTGCAAACTCTCTTTCGGTCAGCGCAACTGCGATCAGCCATCACATCCGAGGCCTGGAGGATCAGCTGCAGGTATCCTTGTTCCAAAGGATCGGGCGCAATGTCAGATTGACGGAAGACGGCAAACGGCTGGCCGAGGCGACGACGCAGGCCTTTGCCCTGCTGGAAACGGCGGTTGAACGTTTCCAACCCGATGCGCGCAGGGTTGTGCGGATCTCAGCGGGGCCGATCTTTACCGCCCGGTGGCTCATGCCCAGAATCAGCGATTTCTGGGAAACTCATCCGGGCATCGAACTTGAGTTCGTTCCGACCTGGCGCCCTGGTGGGTCTGGCAGCAGCCGGGCCGAAATCATAATCCGCTGGGAGCGCCTGCAAGATATGCCCGGCAACGCAACCAAGCTGCTCGAACTCCAGCCCATAGCTGTCGCAAGCCCCGATTTCGTGGCGCGCTTTGGCCCCTTCGAACAAGCGACCGACCTCTTGTCCGTTCCGATTCTGCATCAACGCAACCACTGGGGCTGGATCGACTGGTTTTCCGCAAAAGGCGTCAAGCTCTCGCAACCTCTTCGCGGGGCTATTTTCGAAGACGCAAACGTTCTGATCCGTGGCGCAGCCGAGGGTCAGGGCGCAATTGTCGGTTGGCTACCATTGATCGATCAGGATCTCAAAGAGGGCCGGGTCATACGTCTTTTCGGGGAACGAATGCCCCCGACCCATGGGTATTTTTGCGAAATGAACATCGAAAACAGCGGCCAGCGCGACACCCGATCAGTGTTTGCCTGGCTGTGCAATAACAGCCAAAATCTTTGAATTGACGCTCTCGGACGGCTGCAAAAACAGCCAAACGGTTGCTAAAGCACCTGACCAAAACACATGGGGACCCGCGCGTACCATCCCGGATAAGCTGCGCAGCAACATCAAGCCGGGAGAATCCTTGGCGCCACCGACTCCCAAAAGGGGCCCAACCCCGGCTTCGAATGTCCAGCACCTGGCGCAAGGCCCATATAGATAAGGCCGTGACCGGTATAATCTGACTTTGCAAAGAAAACTCTTGCGCAGGCCCGGGTTGGCTCGTAGCGTGCCTGCGCATTTTGCGAAACTTTGTTTTACAAAGTGAAACAAATCGCTCTGGGAGGAGACAAATGAAGACTTTCAAAGGGGCCTGTTTGGCCGCTGCAATGACGCTGTGCGCAGGGGCTGCGACAGCTGAGACTGTTCTTATTCACGGTGAAGCCGGGCCCAACCGCGGTGCACGTGCGGCCTCGCTGCAGTGGTTTGCAGATCAGGTTGGTGAAAGATCCGGCGGAGATCTCAAAATTGATATTCAATGGGGCGGCGCGCTGTTCAAAGCAAATGCCTCGATTTCGGGCATCAAAGATGGTGTTGCAGATCTTGGTTCGGTGATCGCCGTCTATTTCCCCAAGGAAATGGCCGCCTATGGTGTGGCCGACCTGCCAATGAACAACCCCGACGCCTGGGTTGGCATGCGTGCGACCAATGAATTCATGCAGACCAACGAAGCGGTCAAAGCGGATCTGGCCTCAAAGAACCTCGTCTATATCGGCACATGGACCACCAGTCAGGTGAACATCGGCTGCAAAGGGTCGGCCATTCGCTCTATCGACGACATCAAAGGCCTGAAAGTGCGCGGTGTTGGCGCCTATGGCAAGGTCTTCGGCGAGCTGGGCGCAAATATGGTGCGCCTGTCGATTTATGATGCTTACCAGGGGCTTGATACTGGCCTGATCGACTGCTCACAGGGCTATGACTATGTGGTCGCAGCGCTCAAGCAGGACGAGGTGATGACCACCTACACGGATCTGAAATGGGGCCAGATTGGTGGGCTTGGCATTATGATGAACAAAGACATGTATGATTCCCTTTCTGCGGAACAGCAGGATGTTCTGATGTCTGTTGGTTCGGATATGGCGGATGAATTTGGCAAACGCATCACCGTGGCCAATGAAAAGGCCCTGGCCCAGATGACAGACAAAGGCATTGAAATGATTGACCTGTCCGATGCAGACCGCGCCCAGCTGGTCTCTGTTGGTCAGCAGTTCATTGACGCCTGGGTTGAAAATGCCAATCAGGCTGGCCTGCCCGGTCAGGACATGCTGGATCAATATCAGGGCCTTCTGGCCAAATGGGCGGCCAAACGCGATGCGGATGGCTATCCTTGGGCATCAAACTGAGCTGACCCATGGGACACCGGTTTGAACAGATCCTGCTTGGCCTCGGGGCTGCGGCAGTCATCCTGATGGGCGTGCTGATCGCTGCGAATGTTGTGGCGCGGCTGGTCGGGCTGAATATTCCCGACAGCAACATCATCGTCGAAGAGCTGATGGTCGCAGCGATCCTGCTGCCACTGGCTGTGGCCACGGCCCAACGGGCGCATGTGGTGGTCGAATTTGTCTCAAACCGGTTCCCGCCACGGCTGCGGTCATGGCTGGTGGTTCTGGGGTCATTTGTGGGCCTTCTTGCGCTGGCCCCGCTGATTTATGCGGGGGGGCGCGCCTTTCTGAACGAATGGGCATCGGGCAGCTTTTATTTTGGTGACCTTGGTCTGCCGAAGTGGCCCGGACGGCTGCTGTATGTGGCGGCTCTGGGGGCCTGCTGGCTGCGCCTGGGGGCGCTGATGCTGAGCGATATCCGCACCATCCTGCGTGGTGAAACTGTGGACGATAAGGGGGCGCACTGATGGATCCCGCAACAATTGGTCTGATCGCCTTTGCCGCGGTTCTGGTTCTGCTCGCGCTGCGCGTGCCTATCGCCTTTGCGCTGGGGGCTGTGGCGGTGGTCGCAACCTTCATCATCTTCGCCTTCCGCACCGGGACATTCATGCCCGAACGCGCCATCCGGGCAACAACGTCGATGGTGTTCAACAACAGCTTTGATCTGGTGCATTCCTATTCCCTGTCAATGATCCCGCTGTTTGTAGCGCTGGGTCATATCGCCTATCGCGCTGACATTACGACAAAAATCTACTTTGCTGCCAAGGTCTGGATGACACGTATCCCCGGCGGGGTGGCCATGGCCAGCGTCATCGGCTGCGGTGGGTTTTCCGCCATCACCGGGTCGTCGATTGCCTGTGCCTCCACCATGGGGCGGATCTGTACGCCTGAAATGCTACGCATGGGCTATGACCCGCGACTGGCCACCGCCAGTGTCGCTGCCGGGGGCACGCTTGGCTCGCTGATCCCGCCCTCGGTGCTGTTCATCATCTATGGCATCTTTACTGAAACCTCGATTTCGCAGCTGTTCCTTGCGGGCGTTCTGCCCGGCCTGCTGACACTTGCAGGGTTTGTGCTGGTGATCTGGATCTGGGTCGCACGCCGCCCCGAAGTGGCGCCGATGGTTGGCGAAGAATATAGCGCCAAAGAGCGCCGCGATGCCGCCATCGCCGCCTGGCCCGCCTTTTTGCTGTTCGTTGTCATCATTGGCGGCATCTATGGCGGTATCTTCACCGCCACCGAAGCCGCAGCAGTCTGCGTCACCGCCGCCACGCTGATCGGTTTTGCACAGCGAAACCTGACCCTGATAGGGCTGTGGGAGAGCGTCAAGGAAACCTGCGTTCAAACCGCTGCGATCTTTCTGATTGCCGCCTCGGCCAAGGTGTTTGTCTCGTTCATTGCGCTGACAGGCATTGCGCCGGTGATCGTCAACACCGTGTCTGCTGCCGATATGTCGGTGATCACTCTGATGATCTGCATTGCGCTGATCTATCTGCTGCTGGGCATGTTCCTTGATCCGATTGGCATCATGGTTCTGACCCTGCCGCTGCTGGTGCCACTGGTCGAAAGCTATGGTCTGAATCTGATCTGGTTTGGCGTCGTGGTGATCAAACTGCTGGAAATCGGGCTGATCACGCCACCTGTGGGGCTGAACGTCTTTGTAATCGCCAATGTGGTGGGCAAAGAGGCCCCCATTGACCGGATCTTTGCAGGCATCGCCCGCTTCCTGTCCGTGGATGTGATCGTGCTGATCCTGATCATGGCCTTCCCGGCGCTGTCGCTGCTGATCCCCATGGGGGCGCGGTAGATGACAACGGATCGAACGGCAGACCGAAAGTTCGCCAACACTCTGGCGCGGGGGCTCAGCGTTTTGCGCGCCTTTCGCGCCAGCGATGACGGGTTGACCCACGCCGAGCTGTCACAGCGCACAAACCTGCCCAAACCCACCCTGACGCGGCTGACCTATACGCTGACCGAACTGGGCTATCTCAGCCACGCCGGACGCAACGATAAGTTCCGTCTGGGTCCGGCGGTGCTGGCGCTGGGGTCAGTGGCGCAGGTGTCGCTCAGCTTTGTGGAAATGGCCTCTGAAGCGATGCAGAAGATCGCGGATGACACCGGCACCCTGTCTTTGATCGCCGTGCGCGACGATCGCAAGATGATGCTGGCCCGCACCTGGCGACCGCGCAACACCGCGTCGATCTGGCTGGAACCGGGTCACCGTCTTGAGGTGTTCGGGTCATCCTCGGGGCTGGCGGTGCTATCCGCCATGGGGGACGCCGCATTTGACCAGCTGGCCCCGACAACCGAACAGCATATGCTGCGCCGCGAAGGCTATGGCCAGTTGCTGGCGCGCGGCTTTGTCATCACGCCAGCCGACACCCATTACACCCGCCGCATCAACGCGGTCAGCGTACCGTTTTACGCGGGGGAATACGGGGCACCTGTAGCCTTTACCTGTGGCGCGCTCCCGACCGGGCTTAGCGTGGACCGCATGGAACAAGAAGTCGGACCAGCGCTGCGGGATCTGGTCCGGGATCTGGAATTACGCATGGGGCGCGCGCCATCGCTGGCGCGACGCGACTAGATTACGAAGAAAGGACATTCCATGACGGAAGTTGTCACAACCGAGGTGATCGACGGTATCGCCTTGATCACCATCAATAATCCCCCTGTAAACGCGCTGTCTCAGGCGGTGCGGCAGGGTATTCAAGATGCGGTGATCGCCAGCGAAGCAGATGACGCCGTGCAGGCCATTGTCATTCTGGGGCAGGGCCGCGCCTTTATCGCCGGGGCCGATATCAAAGAATTCGGCAAACCGCTGATGGAACCAAACCTGCCCGATCTATGCACCCGGATCGAAGCCAGCCCCAAACCGCTGGTGGCCTCCATGCATGGGGTATCGCTGGGCGGCGGGCTGGAAATCGCTCTGGGCTGCCATTACCGCGTGGCCACACCCGATGCGCGCGTGGGCCTGCCCGAAGTACATCTGGGGCTGATCCCCGGTGCGGGCGGCACACAGCGTCTGTCACGGCTGGTAGGGTCAGAGGTGGCCATCGAAGCCATCTCAAGCGGGCGCCACATCAAAGCCAGCGAAGCGCTGAGCCTGGGCATCATTGATGACATCGCCAAAGGCGACCCCCGCGAAAACGGCCTGGCCTTTGCGCGCAAACTGCTCTCAGACGGCAAATCACGCCGCGCAGTCAGCGAACTGCCTGCTCCCAAAGCCATCGACTGGGACGCCTCTTACAATGCTCTGCTGAAAAAGGGTCGCGGTCAGCTGTCGCCCGCCTATGCGGTGCGCGGTGTGCAGGCCGCTTCGGAACGGCCCTTTGCCGAGGGCATCAAGGAAGAACGCCGCCTGTTCACCGAACTGATGCAGACCGACCAGCGTCAGGGCATGATCCATACGTTTTTCTCGGAACGCGCAGTGTCAAACCTGCCAGAGCTAAAAGGTGTTTCCCCCCGCGCGCTGGATAGCATCGGTGTGATCGGTGGCGGCACCATGGGCGCTGGCATTGCCACAGCCGCTTTGCTGGCCGGGCTGCCCGTGACCCTGCTTGAAATGTCCCCAGAGGCCGCCGAGGCCGCAAAAGGGCGTATCGAAGGCAACCTGCAAGGCGCATTGAAACGCGGCAAGATCTCTCAGGATCAGTTCACCACCCTCACCGAAACGGCGCTGACACCAGCCACGGATTACAGCGCCCTGGCGCAGGTGGATCTGGTGATCGAAGCCGTCTTCGAAGACATGCGCGTCAAAAAAGAGGTCTTTGGCAAACTGGATGCCATCTGCAAACCCGGTGCCATTCTGGCGTCGAACACCTCATATCTGGATGTGAATGAAATCGCCGCCGCCACCTCGCGCCCTCAGGATGTGATTGGCCTGCACTTCTTTTCACCCGCCCATGTGATGAAGCTGCTGGAAATCGTCGTGCCGGATCAGACCGCGCCGGATGTTGTCGCCACCGGCTTTGCGCTGGGGAAAGCGCTGAAAAAGATCAGCGTGCGTTCGGGTGTCTGTGACGGGTTTATCGGCAACCGCATTCTGTCCACCTATCGCGCCGCTGCGGATCACATGGTGCTGGATGGGGCCAGCCCGTTTGACATCGACACCGCCGTCACTGGCTTTGGCTTTCCCATGGGGCCATTTGCCGTTTCTGATCTGGCCGGGCTGGATATCGGCTGGGCCGTGCGCAAACGCAAACGCGCTGAAGGGCTGCCCAAGGGCGCGCGCGATACCGAATATGCCGACAAGCTGTGCGAAGCCGGGCATTTTGGCCAGAAAACCGGCACCGGCTATTACATCTATGAAAAGGGCAAGCGCGGCGGCACCCCAAACCCAGCCGTGACCGAACTGATCGCAGCCGAGCGGCAGGAAAAAGGCCTGACCCCGCGCAGCTTTGACGCCGCAGAAATCATGCGCCGCTATATGGCTGCAATGGTCAATGAGGCCGCAAAGATCGTCGGCGAGGGCATCGCCCGCCGCCCACTTGATGTGGATATGGTGCTGCTCTTTGGCTACGGCTTTCCCCGTTATCGCGGTGGCCCGCTGAAATGGGCCGATCTGCAGGGGCTGCCCAAGATCCTGCAGGATCTAGAGGATCTGGCACAGGAAAACCCGCATTTCTGGGAACCCGCCCCGCTGCTGAAACAGCTGGTCGCCGAAGGGCGCAGCTTTGACGATCTCAACAAGGAGGCCTGAGTGATGGATCAAGCCGTCATCGTTTCCGCCGCGCGCACCGGCCTGGCCAAGGCCTTTCGCGGGTCGTTCAACAACACTCATGGGGCCAGCATGGGCGGACACGTGGTGCAACATGCCGTGGCCCGCGCCGGGATTGACCCAGACAGCGTCGAAGACTGCATCATGGGCTGTGGCTTTCCGCAGACCGCCACGGGCCACAACATCGCCCGCCAGATCGCCCTGCGCGCCGGACTGCCCAACACCACATCAGGCATGACAGTGAACCGCTTTTGTTCATCTGGTCTGCAATCCATCGCCATGGCCGCGCAGGCCGTCAAAGCCGATGGCTCCGGCCCCATTGTGGCGGGCGGTCTGGAAAGCATCTCGCTGGTGCAGCCCACCAATACACAGGTGCGCGATCCCTGGATGGAAGCGCATATGCCTGACATCTACATGACGATGATCGAAACCGCCGATATCGTTGCAAAACGATATGACGTCAGCCGGGATGCACAGGATGAATACGGGTTGCGTTCGCAGCAACGCATTGCCGCCGCACAGGAAAACGGCCTGTTTGCCGATGAAATCGTGCCGATGGAAACGGTCATGCAGGTCAAAGACAAGGAAACCGGCGAGGTATCGGAACGCGCCGTCACGGTCACCCGCGATGAATGCAATCGCCCGAACACCACGCTGGACAGCCTTCAGGGGCTCGATCCCGTGCGCGAAGGCGGCTTTATCACCGCCGGGAATGCCTCGCAGCTGTCAGATGGGGCGGCAGCCGTGGTTGTCATGTCGGAAAGCGACGCGGCCAGACAGGGGCTGACCCCCATGGGCGCCTTCAAAGGCTTTGCCGTGGCAGGCTGCGCGCCTGACGAAATGGGCATCGGCCCGGTCTTTGCCGTGCCCCGCCTGCTGGAACGCCACGGGCTGACTGTGCAGGATATCGACCTGTGGGAATTGAACGAAGCCTTTGCCAGTCAGGCGCTCTATTGCCGCGACAGGCTTGGGATTGACCCGGACATCTACAACGTCAATGGCGGCTCTATCGCGATTGGTCACCCCTTTGGCATGACCGGCGCGCGCATGGTCGGTCATATTCTGCGCGAAGGCAAACGCCGCGGCGCAAAACTGGGTGTTGTCTCTATGTGTATCGGTGGCGGGATGGGTGCGGCCGGTCTCGTGGAAATTTACTAAGGAAAGGATCGGATATGGATCTTGCATATACCGAACAGGAAATGGCCTTTCGCGCCGAAGTGCGTGCCTTTCTAGAGGAAAAGCTGGATAAAACCGTTTCGGAAAAAGTGCGTCTGGGCAAGGAGCTGACCAAAGCCGATATGGAAGCCTGGCACGCCGCCCTGCAAGAACGCGGCTGGCTGGCGCAAAACTGGCCGCAAGAGTTCGGCGGCGCAGAATGGAGCGCGGTTCAGCGCAACATCTACGAAGAAGAAGCCGCCCGCGCCCATGCGCCCCGTATCGTGCCCTTTGGCCTGTCGATGCTGGCCCCGGTGCTGATGACCTTTGGCTCAAAGGAACAGCAGAACCGCTGGCTGCCCCGGATACTGACCGGCCAAGACTGGTGGTGTCAGGGCTATTCCGAACCGGGGGCCGGATCGGATCTGGCCAGCCTGAAAACCCGCGCCGTGCGCGATGGCGATCATTATATCGTCAATGGTCAGAAAACCTGGACCACCCTGGGCCAGCACGCCAATATGATCTTCTGCCTCGTGCGCACCGACACGGAATGCAAACCTCAGGAAGGTATCAGCTTTTTGCTGATCGACATGAACACCCCCGGCGTCGAAGTGCGCCCCATCGTCTTGCTGGATGGCACCCCCGAGGTCAACGAAGTCTGGCTGACCGATGTCAAAGTGCCCGTGGAAAATCTGGTTGGCGAAGAAAACAAGGGCTGGACCTACGCCAAATATCTGCTCACCCATGAGCGCACGAATATCGCCGGGGTTGGCTTTAGTCAGGCAGGTCTTGAAACCCTCAAACGGGTGGCCAAATCGGCCAATCACAATGGCCGCCCGCTGTCAGAAAACCCGCATTTCGCCGCCCGTATCGCGCAGGTGGAAATTGAGCTGATGGCCATGGCCACCTCAAACCTGCGCATTCTGGCCGCTGCGGGCGCGGGCAAGGCACCGGGGGTTGAGGCCTCAATGCTCAAGGTGAAAGGCACGGAAATCCGGCAAAGCATCAACGACCTGACGCGCCGCGCCGTTGGCCCCTATGCCATGCCATTCGCCTCTGAGGCGGTGGAAGGCTCAAACCAGCCCCTGCCCGATCCGCTCGATGCCGGGGCCGCCACCAAATCCTACTTCAACAACCGCAAAATTTCGATCTTTGGCGGCGCAAACGAAGTGCAAAAGAACATTATCGCCAAAGTGGCACTGGGAGGTCGGGGATGAATTTCGAACTCAGCGAAACCCGCCAAATGCTATCGGACACGCTGCGCCGCTTTCTGGCGGATAAATACGACACCGGATTGCGCAACAGCTTGATGGACAGCCCGCGCGGCTTTTCAGACGACATCTGGGGCCAACTGGCCGAACTGGGCGTGATCGGCGCGCTGTTTACCGAAGATCAGGGCGGTTTTGGTGGCGAAGGCGGGGATCTTGCCGTGGTCTTCGAAGAACTCGGGCGCGCGGGCGTGGTTGAACCAATCCTTGATACTGCCGTGCTGGCCGGGTCTTTGCTGGCAATGCTGGGCAGCGATGACCAGAAAACCATGATCGACGGCATTGTCGCGGGCAGCACCCATCTGGCGCTGGCCCATACCGAACCGCAGGCACGCTATGATCTGCCCTATGTCAGCTGCAGCGCACAGGGCGAGGATCAGATCACTCTGAATGGCCGCAAAGGCGTGGTGATCAATGCCGAAGCTGCCGATGCGCTGATCGTCTCTGCCCGCGAAAGCGGCGGGCTGCGTGACCGCGACGGGATTTCACTGTTCCTTGTGCCTGCTGGAACCGCTGGCGTCGATCTTCAGGGCTATAGCCTGGCTGCCGGGGGCCGCGCCGCCGAGGTCACTTTTGACACCGTCACCTTGCCCGCCTCTGCGCGCCTTGGGCCCGCCGGTCAGGGCTTTGCCGCGCTCGAAACCGCCTATGCGCGGGCCTCACTGGCGCAGATGGCAGAAATGCTGGGGGCCATGCACACCGCCTGCGAAATGACTCAGGATTACCTGATGACCCGCAAGCAATTCGGCAAGCCGCTGGGCAGTTTTCAGGCATTGCAGCATCGCGTTGCCGAGATGCTGATTGAAATGGAACAGGCGCGATCCGCCGTGATCAATGCCGCTGGCAATCTGAATACCGCGCCCGCAGAACGTGATCGCCAGATCAGCGCCGCCAAGGCCCTGATGGGGCAGATCGCCAAGCGCATCGCCGAGGAATCCATTCAGATGCATGGCGGCATTGCGATGACACAGGAATATGAACTGGCCCATGTGGCCAAACGCATCGTCATGGGCGACCACCGCTTTGGCGACAGCGATTACCACCTGGAGCGGTTCATTGACCTTAACGCAGCCTGATATCCCCCGCACCGGCGCGCGCGATCTGGTGGGCTATGACGTTGCCTTTGAAGGGCAGACCACCGTTCTGGTCACGCTCGACATTGGCCCGCAGCACCTGAACCGCGTCGATACCCTGCATGGCGGGATCGCCGCGATGCTGCTGGATACCGCTGCGGGCTTTGCCGCGTCGCGCTGGTTTGGGGATGGGGACACGCTGCCCGATGTGCTGACCCTGTCACTGACCAGTGATTTCATCGCGGCGCCCGCCTCGGGGCAGCGCGTTGTGGCGCAGGGCTATGTTGAGGGCGGCGGACGCAAAACCGCCTTCGCCAAAGCCGAGTTGCGCGGGGCAGATGGCACCCTCTTTGCCCGCGCCAGCGCTGTGCTCAAGAAAATCTCAGAGAGACGCTGATGGCCCGGATAGAAGATCGCGGTGATCGGCTGATCATCTGGAATGGCAATGAAACGCGACGCGGGGCTCTGACGCCCGCGCTGTATGATGCGATCAACACAGCCACCAAACAGGCGCAGGATCCCCAGTTGCGCGCCATCATCCTGACCTCTGAGGGCGGATTTTTCTGCGCTGGCGGGGATCTGAATGTGCTGATCGAGCGCCAGAAACTGACCGAAGCAGAACGCCGTGACCGGGTGGATCTGCTGCAGGATCTGATCCGCGCCATCCGCGCCTGCCCGGTCCCGGTTATCGCCGCCATCGAAGGGGGCGCAGCGGGCGCTGGCCTATCGCTGGCACTGGCCTGCGATATGATTGTCTCGGCCCGCGACGCGCAGTTTACCGCCGCCTATGTCAAGGCCGGTCTGGTGCCTGATGGCGGCCTGACCGCATCGCTTGCGCGCTGTCTGCCTCGGCAACTGGCAATGGAAATGTGCCTGATGGCCACCCCCATTTCAGCAGAACGCATGCAGGCCCTTGGGGTGGTATCGCACTGTACCGAACCCGGCCAGGCCTTTGAACAGGCCATGAAAATGGCTGACAAACTGGCCCGCGGCCCCCGGCAGGCCCAATCCCGGATCCGCGATCTGGTGGCGCAGGCCTACGACCAGAGCGAAGCCGCCCAGCTGGATCTGGAACGCGATGTCATGGCCCATGCCATCGGCGCGCCCGAAGCTGCCGAAGGCATTTCGTCATTCCTTGAAAAACGCAAACCGAGATTTCCATAATGACCTGGACAACAGCCGTTACCGATACCTATGGCATCCCTCTTCCTGTTGTGGCTGGTGGGCTGCAGTGGCTTGCGGATGCGCAATACGTCTCTGCCGCCGCCCATGCAGGGGCCATCGGCTTTATCACCGCCGCCAGCTTTGGTGACGATGACGATGCGCTGCGCCGTGAAATTCGCCTGGCGCGCGAAAAATGCGGCGACAGGCCCTTTGGGGTGAATGTCTCGATGCTGCCCAAACTGGTGCCGGGCGAAAAGACCGAAGATATCTTTCGCCTGATTGCTGACGAAGGCGTGCGGTTCATCGAAACCTCGGGGCGCAATCCAGAACCCTATATGGATCTGCTCAAATCCCTTGGCCTGTCGGTTCTGCACAAGGTGCCAGCGGTGCGCTATGCGCTCAAGGCGCAGGCGGTCGGAGTCGATATGGTGTCGATTGTTGGCGCCGAATGCGGCGGCCATCCGGGCATGGATATGATTGGCAGCTTTGTGAATGCCGCCATGGCAGGCCGCGATCTAAAGATCCCCTTTCTGATTGGCGGCGGCGTCGGGCATGGGTCGCAGCTGGTGGCCGCGCTGTCGATGGGGGCGTCGGGGGTTATCATGGGCACACGCCTGCTGGTGGCCGAAGAACTCAGCGCGCACCGCGATTACAAACAGGCGCTGGTTGAGGCCACCGAACGCGACACCGCACTAACGCTGTCGACCCTGCGCAACACCGTGCGCACCCTGGCCAATGAAACCACCGCCGAGGTCAACCGGATCGAACAGGAAAACCCCAATGTCGGCATTCAGGATCTGATGCATCTGGTGTCCGGGAAAATCGGCCGGGCCGCTTATGAAACCGGCGATGTCTCAAAGGGGCTTTTGTCCGCGGGCCATGCGCTGGGGCTGACCGACCGGATCGAACCCATGGCCGATATTCTGGCGCGGTTTGAAACGCAGGCCCAAGAGGCGCTGCACCGTCTGACCGCTGTAACCACCTCTCAGGAACAGGCTGCTCAATGACACAGGCGCAAGATCAAAACCGCTGGCACGATCTGATCACACAGCAGGTGGCCAATCAGCCCAAGGCGCTGTCTTACTCTGACAACACCGGCATCAGCTGGAGCTGGCAAGAGCTGGATCAGGCCGTGCGTGCGCTGGAAAGCGAGCTGCGTGCAGCTGGTGTGGTGGCAGGCGACCGCGTGCTGCTTCTGGCGGAAAACTGCGCCGCAGCGGTGGCCACGCTTTTTGCAGCATCGCGCATCGGTGCCCCCGTTATCCCCTTCAACGCGCGTCAGACCGAAGCCGAAATCAACCGCGTGATCACCCACGCCACCCCGGCAGCCATCGTTCTGACAACTCATGTGTCAGACAATGCCATCGCGCATTCCCAGCGCATGGGCGGTAAAACCATCACCGGGGCCTTTGGCTCCCTTGATCTGGTGGCCCGCCCCAGTGATCCCGATCCTGATCTCAGCGACGTCGGCACCATCCTCTATACCACCGGCACCACTGGTGCACCGAAGGGCGTGATGCTGACCCATGGCAATCTGCGCTTTGGTGGCAAAGCCAGCGCCGAGCTGCGCGGCATGAGCCCCAAAGACAAGATCTATGGCGTTCTGCCCATCACCCATGTGTTTGGACTGGCCTCAGTCGTGACCGCCAGCGCCCATGCCGGTGCGCATGTTCAGCTGGAATCGCGCTTTACCGCCGCCAAGCTTTACGATGCGCTGCACCACGGGGTCACGCTGCTGTCTGCAGTGCCCCAGATGCACGCGCTGCTGATGCAATACACCAAAGAACAGGGTTTTGAGACGCTCGGGTCCTCCAAACTGCGTTATGTGTCCTCGGGTGGTGCCCCGCTGGATCCTGCCTGGAAACGCAAGGCCGAAGCCTTCTACGAAGTTGTGCTGCAAAATGGCTATGGCATGACCGAAACCACCGCCGGCATCTGCGCCACCTCAAACGAACTGGGCGATCCGGATATTTCAACAGGCCCGCCCCTGCCCGGCGTGGAAATTCATATTCAGGGGGATGCCCAGACCGGCGGCAATATCCTGACGCGCGGGCCGCATGTGATGTCGGGCTATTTCCGCAACCCCGAGGCCACCGCCGCCGCGCTCGATTCTGACGGCTGGCTGCACACCGGTGATGTCGGGCGTCTGGATGAACGCGGGCATCTGCACATCCTTGGCCGCACAAAAGAGCTGATTATTCACGGCGGTTTCAACGTCTACCCCCCCGAAGTCGAAGCCGCGCTGACAGAACATCCTCAGGTGGTTCAGGCCGCTGTCATTGGCCATATAGTCGAAGGCGATGAAAAGGTGCTGGCCTTCTGTCAGGTGGCCGATTACGATCGCCCCGATCTGGCAGAGCTGCAACGCTTTGTGGCTGAACGGCTGACCGGTTATAAACGCCCCTCGCATATTGTGATGGCCGCCAGTCTGCCCGCATCGCCCACCGGGAAAATACTTAAACACAAGCTGCGCGATGCGTTTAGATCCGAACTTGATTCCTTCGGTTAAAATTCTGGCTGCGGCGGGGATTTTTTCCCGCCGCTATTGGGCTATTTACCTGCCAAATTCTTCCGATTGCGGCATTGTCCAGCGTGAAATATCTAAGATTGTTTATTGTTAATCATATGTAATAAAACAGAAAATATCCAAATTCACGCCAAGGTAACGATTTAACCACCTCCCTGAGAAAGCTGTTAAACCCATCAGAAAGATCTTTGCAGATACAAACGTCGAAATGTCTCTTTGAGGGGAAGCAAACGCAATGCGAAACCCATTTCGTACAATCTCTGCCAAACTGATTGCCACCACAACTGCCTCAATCACTCTGGTCCTGATCTGCGGAGCAGCCATTGTTGCCCAGATCACCTCTGATCGGGTGCGCGAACGGGTGTTGAATACGGCCAGCCGACAGGCAGTAGAAACCTCAAACGCAATTATTGCAGAGATGACCGAAGCCACCTCTGCGGCGGCGACGCTCAGTGGTGTTCTGACCGGGTACCTTGAAAATGGAAATGCTCAGGCCGGGGAGATCATCAATATCCTTCGCGGGGTGCCCGAGCGCTATGATCTGGTTTACGCGTCCTGGATGATGGGCATTGCCGAGGGTCCGACAGATAACTTTGTCACCGGCCCGGAAGGCCGCAACAGCATCGGAACGTTCTCTCCTTTCTGGACAAAAAACGATCAGGGCGGCGTCACGCTGGAAACCATCGAATTGGCCGTTGACGCGCAGGATGAATGGTTTCGTCTGCCCATTGTTCGCGGCAACAGTGTCATCTCGGAACCTTACCTGTTTGATGGCGGGCGCCTGCTCACCTCGGTTTCGGTGCCCCTCATCGTTAAGGGCGAAACCGTCGCGGTCACCGGGGTAGATATCGTTTTGGATACGCTGGTTAGTTTTTTGCAGGGTATTCAAACCTTTGAGGGTGGCAGGATCATGCTGCTTGACGAAGGCGGCAAATGGCTCGCCCATGAAGATCGCGATTTGATCACTCAGCCTTTTGAAGGGGTCGGAACCGATGCCTTTCAAACCGCGCTTGCAACCAATGAGCTTCAAATTGTTGACGGGCTGCCCGATGGCGCCACACGCATGATCTATCCCTTTACCGGCTACGGGATGGATAAAACCTGGGCGCTGGTGGTCGATGTCCCGCGTGAACTGTTTATTGCCCCGGTCCGCGAAAGCCTGCTGCAGGTTCTCGCGGCCAGCGCGGTGTTTCTTGCCATGACACTGGCCTCCATCTTTTTTGCATCCCGCGCACTTGTCCGCCGCCCTTTGCACAAGATGCTGCAAGCCGTGACGGCCCTGTCAGATGGCAAAGTTCATGATCCAATCGCCCTGCCCCAAAGCCGCGATGAAACCGGCGAAATGGCCATCTCGATTGAAACCCTGCGCGAAGGACTGGCAAAAAAGGAAACCCTAGAAACCGAACAAAAGCAGGAAAGCGAACGGCAGGCGGTTGTGGTTGAAACACTCGCGCAGGCTCTGCGGTCGCTGGCGCAGGGCCGATTGAACTCGCACCTTCCGGATCCTCTCCCCGGCCAATACGAAGCGCTGCGCGTTGACTTCAACAACACCGTCACACGTCTGTCAGAGGTGATTGGCGCCATTGACGGATCATCACGCACAATCGGTGATGGTGTGGCGGGGATCACCAGCGCATCCAACGATCTGTCACAACGCACCGAAACCTCTGCTGCCCAGCTTGAGGAAACCGCCGCCTCTCTCACGGAAATGACGGGCACGGTGAAATCAGTCGCGCAGGACGCGCAAGACGCAAAAGAACTGGTGGCCTCAATGAAGTCCCGTGCCGCCTCCAGCTCTGAGGTGGTCAACGACACCGTGCAGGCCATGGACGCAATCAAAAGCTCATCCGAGCAGATCTCGAAAATCACCTCAGTCATTGATGACATCGCGTTCCAGACCAATCTTCTGGCTTTGAACGCCGGGGTTGAGGCCGCCCGCGCTGGCTCCGCTGGTCAGGGCTTTTCCGTGGTGGCCGCCGAGGTACGCGGACTGGCGCAGCGCTCTTCCGAGGCCGCTCAGGAAATCAAAACCCTGATCCTCAGTTCAGGCAACCATGTTTCGCACGGCGTGGATCTGGTGGGCCGCACCAGCGACGCCTTGCAAAGCATCATCGGCTCGGTCGAGGCACTGTCAGAAAACGTTGGTTCGATCACGTCACAGATCCACGAACAATCTGACCGCATTGGCGAAATAAACTCAGCCATGAGCACACTTGATTCCACCCAACAGCAAAACGCGGCAATGTACGAAGAAACCGCCGCCGCCTGTATCGAGCTAGATGCCGAAACCAACGGCCTTACCAAGCTGGTTGCATCGTTCAATCACAGCGATCAGCCCGCCACCGAAGATACATCACGATGGGCCGCTGAATAATAAGCCCCCTACCCTCTTCAGGCTACCGGCAGGTCTCACCCCTGGGGCAGAGGCCCTATCAAAGCCAACAGTCCCGGTGTTCCGCAATGATTTTGACCGCCAAGATCAGGCAGGCTATTGGATGATCACAGGTTCCGATCCTCAATCAGGTCAGCAAGCGCCTTATGCCTGCATACAAATCACGCATGCCCTTTGCGCAAAGATAATAGGCATGCGCAGCCACATAAGAGCCGCCGATAAAGATCGCGCCAAACAGCAGCGCCCATCCCAAGCTTATCTCCGACCAGGGTGGGAAGAAGACACAGATTGCCACATAGGTCACCGCTGTCCAGAAAGCAGGGCGTAGGCCAATCGGCTGTGCAATGTCTTCCCCACATAGGGTGCAACAGGCCGGACCATCATAAAAAGCCTCACCATTTGGGCCCAGAAAACCATCCGGATCATAAGGCACAAGATCTTGCTCACAGGGAAGATTCTCGCGGCATCTCGGACAATAGCTGTGAAATCTCTTTGTCATCAGGTCCTCGCGATCCACTCATATGGTCAAAGCATAGGGTCAGCCCCGGAACTTTGGCAATCTATGATCTTTTGCAATCGTGGTTACCCACATGCGAAACCGGCCCTGTCCGGTGATCTCGCGGATCAGGCCATGGTCCTCCATCCAAAGCAGATTTCGCTGAACAGCCGCGCGACTGGCTCCGGTCAGAACCTCGGCCATGGGGGCGGACACCATCGGTTGTTCAGCAAAGACCCTGCGCAAAGCAGGTGGCGTGCGCCCTGACAGTGGCGCCATGATATGCTTCGCCTGCGCCGTCCATTGATCAACACGATCCAACTGCCGCATGGCCGTTATGATCCCGCTTTCCATGTTTTCCAACCACCGAGACAGGCGCGCTTTGGGAACACCACTGGCGCGCAGCCCCCCTGCCCCGCCCATGGCCAATGGCGCAAACACAGCACCATCCCCATCGCTGGCAGCTATCCGGACGGCGGTCACCGCGGCCTCCAAGCTCTCGCCATATTGGCCAAGCCCCGCCAATGCCCACAGGTGAAACCCCATGCAGGCGCGGGTGATGGGATGCAGTTTAGCGCCCTGCGCCATCACCTCTTGCCAACTGCTGGCACGGTCTTCGAACCGTTCGGCAGTGTCGGCGATATTTTCAGGATCACGCCTGTCCAGAAATCCGGCAAAATCTTCCAAAGGCCCCGGTCCTGCAGACAAACGCCGCACCGCCCAATGGGTACGGCTCAGGGCTTCGGGATCATCCTGAACGCCCGACAATCGTAATGTCATCCACAGCGCAAGCCGGTCAGCGCTCACCCTTTCGCCGGCGAACCAGCTCAGGTCAGCGGCCTCTAACAGCGCCAGCCTGTGCCGCCAGCCTTCGGGCCCGCGCGCCAGACGATCATCCAACGCCCCTAATCGCCCGGCAACACGCGCCAGCCGCGCAGCCAGTTCAGCCTCGGCCTGAGCCCACTCATCGACAACAGCAGGTTCTGACGGGTCAGCCCTTGGCCCTGGCGGCAGATCATCTTCGTCTTCGGCAACCGGACCCGGCAGGAACCAAAGATCCTCTTCCGAGGTCTCGTCCGCCTCATCCATGTCATCCAAAGATGCTGCGAAATCATCCTGCGAAGTAAAAGCGTTCCGTTTCATATGATCAGAATAAGGAACTTCTGCGCATCACCCAAGTTTTATCTCAGGCTGGTCATAGATCGTCACCAGAAACAGCACCTTTCCCTGCGCGAGGCAGCGCTCAAATCGCAAGATCATCAAGGAAACAAAGCGCTCTGGGTTCTTTGGTCGATCTTACATTCCCTTGCATCTGTTTTCAAACGATCCTTTAATAGTGGCTACTTAAACTGAAAATGAGCCAATCCATGTCCTTGATCGGCTACGCCCGCGTCTCAACCGACGATCAAAACGCCCTCGCTCAGTCTGAAGCCCTTAAAGCTGCGGGTTGCGACCAGATCTTTCAGGAACAGGCCTCAGGCGGCAATCGCAGTCGCCCGGTGTTGTCCAAGGTTCTGGATCAGATCGTCGCTGGCGATACTTTGATCGTCACCCGTATCGATCGGCTGGCCCGGTCGTTGTCCCATCTGCTTGAGATTATAGAGCAACTCGAAACCCGCCGGGCCCATTTTCGTTCCTTGGAAGACCCTATCGACACAGCCTCACCGCAAGGGAAATTCACCCTACAAGTTCTCGGGGCTACCGCTGAATTTGAACGGGCCCTGATCCGCGAACGGACCAAAGCAGGTCTGGCCTCGGCACGCGCGCAGGGCCGCATTGGCGGCAATCCCGGTCTGCGTTCTAAAGACCCTAACGCCATGCGCAAAATTCGCTTGGCGCGACATGAAAGCTACATGGATCGCTTGAATGAAAGCGCGCAAGATTGGGTGCCATATGTACGCCGCCTGCGGCCAGAAATGGCCTGGGAAGATGTGCTACGCATAATCAACGCCCCACTACCATCGGAGCGTCACTGGTCTCAGGCCCGACTTCTACGCGCGGTGAAAGCCTATGTGCGCGACGGGTTTCTTTGCGCAGAGGTGCTGACTAGAGCCAGACGCAGACCCAGCGAAGATCGCCTGACTGCCATTGTCGCCGGGATCAAGGGCGCGGATCCTGATATTACTTTGCAAGCGATCTGTAAGCGTCTTGAAACAATGCATGAGCGCACGCCTCGTGGTCGATCAACCTGGCAGGTTTCCTCTGTGAAGATGTTAATCGACCGCGCGCGGAAATTAGGGCTTTTGGAATGAGCAGGTTTTAAAGCGGGTCCCAAGGGTTTCACAGCATAGCTAAAGTTCACAGCTGTGAACTCAGCCTGTTTTTCGCAGCAAAGCCGTAATCATTGGACCGCAGGAAAATTCGCCACGCTCAGCTTTATTACACAACGCACGCAGGTATCCGCCATGGTTCTGGATTTCAGTGAACCGTTCCAAAATTGAGGCAAGAACCGAAGCGGCTTGTTCCGGACCCATGATACGCTTTGCCAGATCCCATACGTGATGTGGAACACCCATCATTCGATGCATGTGATCGCCAAGTTGAACAAATTCATGCCAATGACGAATTTTTGTCTGTGAGTAGGTCTGGATTTCAGAACAGGCTTCAAGAACAAGGCTAAGGGGGATATTGGGAAGGTTTTGTTCTTCTTTGTTAACAGGCGTGCTCTCGGAAGAGTGGTTTTCCTCCACAGGGAGCTCTTCAAATTCATAAGAGTCTTTCTTTGAATTCTGATGGTGCTGCTCATTTTGGAGTTGGTTGCTGCTCATTTCGGGCGTTTGCAGGGTGGGTTGTTCGATGCTTTCTTGCGGATCAAGGATGTTGCGAAGTTGATCCAAAGCGTCCTTTAACTTGGTGGCCATCGCGGTCAGCTCTATCAGCGGAAGTTTTCGACGCAGAGCGCGGGCGGTCAGACGGGCCATGTCTGCGAACTGATCCCAGATGGAGAGATCAGGACGCAATTCTGCACCGTAGTCTGCGAGGCTCGCCAGATCACGCCGCATGAGGCTGACTGCTTCGCGTTGACGGCGGTGTTCTTCTTGTGCGGCTCGTGCTGTTTCGGCGCGGGCGCAGATGTCATCGTAGCGATGCAGAAGTGGGGAGAGGTCAAATCCGTAGGCGATCTTTTCGCCCGCAAAGCGACGGGCATAGCGTTTGCCATTTGGGCTGTCACGACGCGCGATCAAGCCGCTGGCGACAAGTTTGGCCAG
The DNA here is from genome assembly GCA_025210455.1 of Pelagimonas sp. Taxonomy (GTDB): domain Bacteria; phylum Pseudomonadota; class Alphaproteobacteria; order Rhodobacterales; family Rhodobacteraceae; genus JAOARQ01. The sequence continues at coordinate 8,765 of JAOARQ010000050.1, read as the reverse complement.
ATGGCGACGCATGGTGGAACAGGGCATGCCGTTCAGGCGATCGCAGATGGTTTTGTTTGAGGGATGTACAACCAGATCGCCAGAGCCTGCCGAGAGCTGGGCGCCTTTTACAAAGCTGAGCAAAGCTTGCAGAACCGTTAGATCACGGTGCGTCAGGTTAAAGGATTCACCACAAAGGGCGAGTTCAGACACCACGTCATATTTGTTGATGGTGTGATCGGGTAGGGCGGTTGCCTTGCTCTGATGATCGATCAGAACAGCATCCACCGGCCGCCCAAAAGGCGTGACAGGAATATACCCCATTTTTCATTCACGAAGACAAAAATAATCCCTCCCGCGAATCACTTTGGACTTGCGGAGTGAAGCCTCTGAAACTAACCTGATGGTGCTAAACACAAGTTAGGGTCTCGTGAGGGTAACTTTGCGGGACCTTTTCTTTGTCTAAATGTGCCTCCTTGTTTGCTCGATTATGAGTGTCCGCCGCTCTTGAGCCAGCGGTCGTGTAATTCTGTCAGAACGCTTTGCGCCTCGGATTCCAGCCAATCTGAGAAAGGCCCGTCTTCCAATGCGATGGTCAGCCCCTTGGGGCCGCGTTTCAGTGATCCTGCCTTGCGCCCGGCCAGCGACAGCGGTTGCGCGCGCTGGGGTGTTTTGGGGGCAGGGGGCTTTGCAGGCTGAGCGCCTGTGCCCACGGCCTTTTCCACCGCTTCCAAGGCGCGCAGAGAAATGTCAATTTCCTCGGCGAGATCCGGGTTGCGGATGATTTCGATATTGGCCTTGTCGCGCGCATCATGGGCAATTTCGGTCAGATGTGCGGTGTCGGCACCGCTGTCTTGAATGGCACGCGACAGCCGTTCCCAGCGTGGGCGGCCAACACCATGGGCCGCGCCGATGCGGCGGGCCAGATCTTCGCCAAGTGTTTCTACGATTGAGATCGCCATGGACACTGAAGACTTGGTGACAGTCAGAACTTCGGCCACCTGAGATTGGTTGCCAAAGCCGGATTGTACCAGAGATCGGGCCATTAAAGCCTTTTCAATAAAGGATAAATCCCGGCGGGCCATATTTTCAGAGATTTGCGCGCGCAGCGCAGAATCATCATCCATATTGGCCACAAGCGCGCGCACCTTGTCGACTTTGTCAGACAGGCGGATGGCTTCCAGGCGGCGGCGGCCATAGATCAGCGAATAGCGATCCGGGTCATCGGGCAACCTGCGCACAAGGATCGGTACGGTCTGACCATTGGCATCGATGGCGTCGCGCAGATCAGCGACATCTTCGGGATCAATGCGATCCGCAAGGCGGGTGTCTTCGATCTGCGAAGGATCCAATGTCCAGACCTGATGGGCATCCACCGCATCACGGGCTGACCGCAACGCGCGATTGGCTGTCATCATGGAACTGGCCGTGGTGGGGGCAGGGGCCCCGGCGGCGGCAAGGTTTTCCAGTAAGGCGTTACGCTTTTTGCGGTTGTTGCTCATGTGCGGCCCCAGGTTTTCTGGATCAGTTCGGCGATTTCATCATTCACCATGTTCAGGCTTTCAATCGCGCGGTCATAGGTGGCGCGGGTAAAGGCCGAGCGTTCCACTTCGTAGAGGGTCTGTTTGGTCAGACCAGCATCGGAAATGGCGGTGGACTTCAGCATCGGCGTATTCAGCACCTTGTCGCCATACATGGTGCGCAGGAATGCGACGATGCGATTTTGTGGGGCGTCTGAGGGTTCGAACCGGGTGAGCAGATAGCGCATCCAGTCATGCGACATATCTGCGCCACTTTGGGCGATCACATCCATCAGGTCGGCAGTCATGCGCAGGAACTGCGACATGGACATCACGTCCAGCATTTCCGGGTGAATGGTGACAAGAACGCCGGTGGCAGCCGAAAGCGCTGACATGGTGAGAAAGCCCAGCTGTGGCGGGCAGTCGATGACAACGACATCGTAATCTTCATCAACCTGCTGTAGCGCGTCTTTGATGCGGAAGAAGAACAGCCCGGCATTGCCCTGCGCCAGAGCACGGGGGGTTTCATGTTCGAACTCCATAAGTTCGAGATTGCCCGGGATCAGATCCAGATTGGGAATATAGGTTTTGCGGATGACCGATTGCATCGGAGCGGGACTGTCATAGCGGATGGCATCATAGATGGTGCCGCCATCGTTCAGATCCATTTCGGGCTGAACGCCATGCAGCGCGGTCAGCGAGGCCTGCGGATCGAGATCAATGGCCAGAACGCGGTAGCCTTTGAGGGCCAGACGCTGTGCAAGATGGGCAGAGGTGGTTGTTTTGCCCGAGCCACCTTTGAAGTTCATCACGCCGATGATCTGCAATTTGTCGCCTTCGCGGCGGCCCGGCAGATAATCGCCTTTCTTGCGGGCGGTTTTTTCGAGCAGAACGCGGAGATCCTGAATGTCTTCGACGGAATAAATGCGGCGGTTTCCCGGGGTCAGCTCGGGCGAGGGGCCTTTGCCATCCAGATGCAGTTTGCGCAGGTATGAGTCATTGACCCCCAGCAGGGCAGAGGCCTCGCCCGAGGTGAATTTGCGCATGGTTTTCGCAGAGTCTGGTGGAAACAGAGTCTCGCGTTGTGCTTGCAACTGCGCAGCCAGCGTCTCGGAATGTTGACGGATGACTGCGTTCAGGTCTTCATGTGTCTTTGCGGGATCCACTTGCTCTTTCCTCCGCGCCGTTGTTTCGCCGTGTCGTGTTCACGGAAAATGGCGTTTATTGCCCTTTTTTCGTGAATATGGTCGAAGGATTGTGAGTCTGGCAAGAGGTTTTTAACCAAATGTGCAGGGCTGGGTGCAATTTTTCCGTGTTTTGCAGGCTGTGAAAACCCGTTTCTTATATAGATGTGTACCTCATGGGGGAACCGGCGCGGTCACTGTGCGCCGCTGTGTGGTTGGTCAATTGGTATGCGCCAGCGCCTGATCGGGTGGGATGGTGCTGCGAATCTTGCGATTTTGAGGAACCAATTTGTGTCTGATCGGGTGATTTCCGACGGATTGGTTCATTGGTTTGCCCGTAAATTATGCAAATCAGCCTCATATCTTACTGTGAAGAAAAGAAAATTCCGCACATTCAAATAAACATTTGAAATGGTCCAATTATGGGCCATGATCAGGGTGAGCCATCCGGGCGCACCAATGCGGTCTGAATAGGTTCTTTAGGTGGGAAACTGGTTGTTTTGGAGGAGCGCCCGACCCGCCGCATCAAAGCCGGATAAAAAAATCTGGCAAACACAGGAAACCAAGAGGGAAGAACACATGACTCTCGACGTGAGCGCGATACACGCTGAACAAGTCACATTAAATTCGCTGGTGCAGAATATCCTGTATGCGTCTGGTACAGTGGGCGCGATCCTTGTTGTCGTCGGCCTGCTGCTGATCGACGCTGGGACCGCCCGACGCAAGAACCTGTTTAACTCGACCATTGAAAAGACCCTTGGGTTCTTTATCGGGTTTGCGACCTATTATATGGTCGGCTTTGGTCTGTGGGCGGGCCAGTATTACATCATGGAAGGGGCCACCATGATGGATTCCATCAAGGATTGGTGGCTGGGCGGAGGCCTGACCAATGCGCTGGCGCATCATACCGATCCGGGCACATTCCCCGGTCTGAACACCTTCCAGATCTTTATCTTCTTCCTTGCGACCTTTGCGGGGATCATCAACATTCTGTTCCACTTCTCAGTGTCTGAGCGCATGAAGGCATCGGCCTATTTCATCCTTTGTGTGGTGGCAGCGGTTGTGTCTTCGGCGCTGAGCTGGGCGACATGGGGATCGGTTGGTCCGCTGACGCTGGCAGGCTTTCATGACTTCTTTGGTGTGGGTTTTGTGTATCTGTTCCCTGCGGGCATGGCGCTGGTTTTCACCCCAATGCTGGGCGCGCGTCCCGGTATGATGGAAGCCCATCCGCAGGTTTCGGCCTATCTGGCCCCCAGCATCGGGCTGTGTGCGCCCGGTCTGCTGCTGATCTTTGCCGGTCTGCCGATGGTGATCCTGTCGTGCCTGTTCTTCTTTGATCCTGAAGCGCTGGCGGTGAGTGTGACCATGGCGGATACCAGTGTTGGCATTGCGATCAACAACTATGCGCTGGTCTGGGCAGGTGGTGCGATCACCGGTCTGATCCTGGCCTATCGTTCGGGCAACTATGCCTACACATTGCTTGGCCCGCTTGCTGGCTATGCGGCTGGTGCTTCTGGCTTTGACGTGTATCTGCCCTGGCAGGCGTTTATTCTGGGTCTGGTGTCGCCGCTGGTGGCCTATGTGGTCTATGAATTCACCCTCAAGCGCGGCATTGACGAACACAAACTGTTCCCACTGTTCCTAGGCTGCGGCACCTTTGGTATGCTGGTTCTGGGTATCTTCAAAGCGGGCACGCCGCGTGGTGGTTACTTTGGCATCGAAGAAGGCGCCTATGCCTTTCAGGCCGGTGAAATTTCGCTGGTGATGCAGGTTGTTGGTGTGGGTGTCTGTGTAGGCGCCGGTGTTGTCACTGCGCTGATCATGGCACCGCTGCTGAAAGCCACGGTTGGTCTGCGCGTGAGCGAAGAAGATCAGGTGAACGGCCTTGACCCGAAGATCTGGGAACTGGAGCCCGATGTGATCACACATGCTGACAGCAAGTGATCAGATCCTGATGGTTTGAAATGACCAAAGACCCCGGCCTGTGTGTCGGGGTCTTTTCGCTGATTGCTTGAGTTTTAGGCACAGTATGACGTAAAAGAGAGCAGGGAGGCGCGTTTCGAACCGCAGGAAAGTGTATGAACCAAATCTTGAACACTGATCTGCCAACAGGTCAGGAAGTCGGTGAGACGGTTCGCGTGGTCATGGGTACCTTGTTTGCAAGAATCCAGTCCGGCGAATATCCAACCAATTCTCGTTTACCATCTGAACGGGCGCTGGCGGCAGAGCTGGGCGTGTCACGTAATACCGTGCGCGAAGCTCTGGATGTCTTGGAAACCCGCAAGATGATCCGCCGCCGGCAGGGCAGTGGCAGTTTTGTCACCTATCAGAGCGAACAGGTCGAAGCGCCTGTGCCCGGATCGGTGGGGGAACGTACCAGCCCGCTGGACCATTTGATTGTGCGGTCGATCATCGAACCGGAAATGACCCGGCTGGCGGTGATGAACATGACACCCAAACAGCTGGAAAAGCTGGCGCAGATTGTTGCCCGGATTGAAGCGGTGCGCACGGATCTGACAGAGTTTATCCGTCTGGAGGAAGAGTTCTACCGCTGGATTGCCAAGGCCACGCGCAATCCGCTGCTGGAATCCTGCTATGAGATGACGATCGAGGTCTGCCGTTCCAGTTTCCGCACCGCATTGATGCGCAAACATCTGACGCCGGATCGCATTCAGGATTATCAGACGCGGTTCAATTCGCTGTTCAATGCGATTTCAGCGCGTGATCTGGAATCGGCGGTGGAGATCACCAAGCTGCATCTGGTGGAAGAGCAAAAGCTGTTTATGCACGAAACCTGACAGGCCCTAATCAAAGACGCGCGCTGTCAGCTGTGCGTTTTGATCGCCGTTTTCAGCCCGCTGGTGCCACAGCTGCCCTTCCTGTTCCATATGATGGCGGAACAGGGATTCGTGTTTGTCCAGCCAGTCAGAGATGGATACAAATTCCGCAATGCGGGCTTTGCCGGATTTCAGGGTGACAACCGGCCAGTCTCCGACCAGTGCATTGTCGATGCCAAAGGTATTGGCCCCCCACCAGCGCGCCGGGCCAAAGGTATGGGTCACAGGATCCATCTGTTTCATGGTGGCCAGTACCGATACGGGTTGGACCGAGGCCACCTTTTCGACGGCCGCGTGCCAGATATCTAGAATCGCCACATATTGCCAGCTTACGGCGCTCCAGCTGTCGGGATAGCGGGTGGTGTATTCTTTGTAGAAACTGGCGGGCCGCATCAGGAATGAGGTATTGCGGGCCAGTTCCGGATCATCGAAATCGGGGAACTGGAAGATGGTGCCTTCCATGAAATCGACCGATGTGCGCGCCAGAAGGCGCTGATAATCATCCAGCGTACAGGACATGATTTTGCCGCTATAGCCGCGGTTGAACGCATATTCTGTCATGGCGTGTACCATTGGTGTGTAACTGGTACACCAGCAGACCAATTCGGGATTGGAATCAAGCATTGGCTGCACGATTCCCGCCACATCGGTTTCATCGGGGTGGTACTTTACCTCATGAACCACATCGATTCCCGCCGCTTCAAAAGCGGCGCGATAAGTGGCAATCGAGGGTAATCCGTGGGCATCTGTCTGACTGCAGAGCGCGACTTTGCGCACCTCTGGATGGTTGCGGGACAACCAATCCACCCCGGTCACGTTATACAATGGGTGCACTTCGGAGGGGGCAATCAGGTAGCGGGTGTCTGGCGACAGATCGCTAGGCAGCAGGGTTGAGGTCAGGACTTTGTTGTCAGTCAGGAACTTTCGCAGCGGTGAAAATGTGTCTCCGCCCAGCATCAGCAGCAGTTTTACGTTCTCGGATTGCACCAGATGGCGGGCACCTGTCATGGCGCGTTCACCGTCATAGCCGCAATCAAATGGAATGATTTCAACTGGATAGCGTCTTGCGCCCACCAGTAGGCCACCGGCTTTGTTCAGGCGATCCTGCCACAGGCGGCAGCCCTTTAACCCCGGCAGCCCCCATGAGCTGACATCCCCCGACAAAGGGGCCAGAAAGCCGATTTTGATCGGCTCATTGGTTCCCACCCGGTCGTTTGGCAACAACGAAGACATGGCTATGCGATAGGCGAAACTGGAGGTCAGCATACCTATTGCTACCACTGCATACCGTCTTGTCAAAACGAAAAGGATTTACCTGACAGGGGAATATATTTCCCACAGATGAAAATTATTGACATTGCGGTCAGACTGGCCTTCAAATGGTTCAAACCAATGATACCAATAGAATGCCAACTCGGAGAGAAGTATGACCAATAAGCGTATCGCCATCATCGGTGCCGGGCCATCGGGCCTTGCTCAGCTGCGCGCCTTTCAATCAGCTGCGGCCAAAGGAGAAGAGATCCCCGAGATCGTCTGCTATGAAAAGCAGGACAACTGGGGTGGTCTGTGGAACTACACCTGGCGCACTGGTCTGGATGAGAATGGCGAACCGGTGCATTGCTCGATGTACCGCTATCTTTGGTCCAATGGTCCCAAGGAAGGTCTGGAATTTGCCGACTATTCCTTTGAAGAGCATTTCGGCAAGCAGATCGCATCATACCCGCCGCGTGCCGTGCTGTTCGACTATATCGAAGGCCGGGTGAAAAAGGCCAATGTGCGCGACTGGATCAAGTTCAACCATGCGGTGCGCTGGGTGAATTACGATGACGCGTCCGGCAAGTTCACCGTGACCGTGCATGATCACAATGTGGACAGCACCACCTCGGAAGAGTTTGATCACGTGATCTGTGCCTCAGGCCACTTCTCGACCCCGAACGTGCCGCATTACGAAGGTTTTGAAACCTTCAATGGCCGTCTGGTCCATGCGCATGACTTCCGGGATGCACGCGAATTTTCCGGCAAGGATATTCTGGTTGTGGGCTCGTCATACTCGGCCGAAGACATCGGGTCTCAGTGCTGGAAATATGGCGCCAAGTCGATCACCAGCTGCTACCGTTCTGCGCCGATGGGCTTTAAGTGGCCAGACAACTGGGAAGAAAAGCCCGCGATGGAGAAAGTCAGCGGTAATACCGTGTATTTCTCGGACGGCACCACCAAGGATGTTGACGCGATCATCCTGTGCACTGGCTACAAACACTTCTTCAACTTCCTGCCTGACGATCTGCGTCTGAAAACAGCCAACCGTCTGGCCTCGGCAGATCTGTATAAAGGTGTGGTCTATGTACATAACCCCAAGATGTTCTATCTGGGGATGCAGGATCAGTGGTTCACCTTCAATATGTTTGACGCGCAGGCCTGGTGGGTGCGCGATGCCATCCTGGGCAAGATCGACGTATCGCAAGTGTCAAAGGACGATATGCTGGCCGATGTAAAAGAGCGTGAAACCCGCGAAGAAGCGGATGACGACGTGAAATATGCCATTCGCTATCAGGCGGATTACGTCAAAGAGCTTGTGGCTGAAACCGATTACCCAAGCTTTGACATTGATGGTGCCTGCGAAGCGTTCTTCCAGTGGAAGAAGCATAAGGCAGAAGACATCATGGCCTTCCGCAACAACAGCTATACCTCGGTGATCACAGGGACCCTGGCGCCTGTACACCACACACCGTGGAAAGATGCGCTGGATGACAGCATGGAAGCCTATCTGAAAAACTGACTGTGCTCTGCCCCCTTTGCCATCCGGGGGCAGGCAAACTTGCGTGATGCGCCGTGCGTGGTGCGTCACGCGCTTTATCCTCTCATCGTTCGGTGTATGTGGCCCCTGAAATCCTGCGCAGGTTTCGGCGGGTTTTCCTATAGGCAACTGCTGGCGGGGAACGCCGCGCAAAAGAGGCAAAACCCGTGAATCTTTCCAAGAATCAGACTTGACTGATGGGAATAAAGTTTCATCATTAGGAAAGTTTCGCCGTCATTCGGCAAGGCATCAGGAGATCATGTACATGGGATTAGAAGAACGCAAAGGCGTTTGGAAGTCTGGTCGGGGTAAGGGGCGTGTGACGCCCAAGGGCCGTCAGCTGGATGATCAGGCGTTGGTAGATGTTCGGGAACTCTTGGGGGATCGGCCGCGTAATCGTGATCTTTTGATTGAGTTTCTCCATCTGATCCAGGATGCATTTGGCCATCTG
>JAOARQ010000049.1 GCA_025210455.1 Pelagimonas sp. | reverse complement strand
TGGCTTTTTCACGGAAAGCCTGTCGACCCGCGATCCTGAGCTGTTTGGCTCGATCACCAGCGAGCTGGGTCGCCAGCGTGATGAGATCGAACTGATCGCATCGGAAAACATCGTGTCCCGCGCCGTGATGGAAGCGCAGGGCTCGGTGATGACAAACAAATACGCCGAAGGCTATCCCGGCCGCCGCTATTATGGGGGCTGCCAGTTCGTCGATGTGGCGGAAAACCTCGCCATTGAACGCGCCAAGGAACTGTTCAACTGCGGCTTTGCCAATGTGCAGCCCAACTCTGGCAGCCAGGCCAACCAGGGTGTTTTCCAGGCGCTGATCAAACCCGGTGACACCATCCTCGGCATGAGCCTGGACGCAGGTGGCCACCTGACCCACGGCGCCGCGCCCAACCAGTCGGGCAAATGGTTCAAGGCCGTGCAATACGGCGTGCGCCGCGAAGACAACCTGCTGGATTATGATCAGGTCGAAGCCCTCGCCCAAGAGCACAAGCCCGCGCTGATCATCGCCGGTGGTTCGGCCATTCCGCGCCAGATCGATTTCGCCCGCATGCGCGAGATTGCCGATCAGGTTGGCGCCTATCTGCATGTGGACATGGCGCATTTCGCCGGTCTGGTGGCCGCGGGTGAACACCCCAGCCCCTTCCCGCACGCGCATGTGGCCACAACCACGACCCACAAAACGCTGCGGGGGCCGCGTGGGGGTATGATCCTCACAAATGATGAAGCAATCGCTAAGAAAGTGAATTCCGCGATCTTCCCCGGCATTCAGGGCGGCCCGCTGATGCATGTGATCGCGGCCAAGGCCGTGGCCTTTGGCGAAGCGCTGCGTCCGGAATTCAAAGACTACATCAAAAACGTGGTGAACAACGCGCAGGCGCTGTCGGATCAGCTGGTCAAAGGCGGTCTGGCGACCGTGACCAATGGCACCGACACCCATGTGGTGCTGGTCGATCTGCGCCCCAAAGGCGTGACCGGCAATATCGTCGACAAGGCTCTGGGCCGCGCGCATATCACCTGCAACAAAAACGGCGTGCCCTTCGATCCTGAAAAACCCACCGTGACCTCGGGCATCCGCCTGGGCTCGCCCGCAGGCACCACCCGCGGCTTTGGCGAAGCAGAGTTCCGCCAGATCGCCGACTGGATCATCGAAGTGGTCGACGGCCTGGCCGCCAACGGCCCCGATGGCAACGACGCCGTCGAAGCCAAAGTCCGCGCAGAAGTCGCAGACCTGTGCAAAAAATTCCCCCTGTACCCAGACCTCTGAGCACAGCTTGAATTTCAGGGGGTCCATCCCCAAACAAACGGGGCGCCAAAGCGCCCCGTTTTTGGTTTACGCGGTTTTATCGCGACGGAATTTCCCGGCCTCTGCGTAGAATAGTCACGCAACAGGACAGGATCTTCCCCATGACCCTCGCAAAACTGGCTTTCGGTCTTCTCATAACCAGCCTTGCCGTCACAAACCCCGCTGCGGCTGATCCCAGCGCAAAAGTCACACAACGTGGCAACCAGCTGTGCATTTCCTCAAACGGGGTGCCTGATCACGAAACGGGTCAGTTCCCAAATCGCGGCAATCCCCACCGACTGCAGGCGCAGAGCATCAAGGTCTGTGTGCCAGCCAATCCGCAAAAAGGCGCGCGGGCGCAGCAGGTGCAGACCGTAGGAATCGCCACCAATGGTATTATCATTCGCCCCGGCACGGCAGATTACTACGATGCCCGCTCGCCTCGTGGCCATTCGCGCAATCGCGCCTCGGGCTGGAACCTCGAAGGCATGGGCGCGCGGGAAACACTTGGCCTGGATCATCAAAACGCCCATGTGGATCATCGCGGGATCTATCATTACCACGGCATGCCGCCCGCGCTGGACACCCCGGGTCAGGGCACACGCATGGGCTGGGCCGCCGATGGGTTTGAAATTCACCATGTCGCGTCCGCCCGCTCATCCTGGCAGTTGAAATCAGGCACCCGCCCCAGCGCACCCGGTGGGCGATATGACGGCACATATAACGAAGATTTCGAATACCGCCCCGGATCGGGCAACCTGGATGAATGCAACGGTGCAGTGGTGAATGGCCAATATTACTATTTTGCCACAGATACTTATCCGTTTTTCCCACGCTGCCTGTTTGGCACCAGGATCACCCGTATCCGATAGGAAAGGCCCGCGATCAGCAGCACCTACGCAAAAGAGCGCCCAAAAGGGCGCTCAGATGCTTTGTTCATATAGACCCGATTAACGGAACAGCGACAGCAGCGACTGCGGTGCCTGATTGGCAATCGACAGCGCCTGCACACCCAGCTGTTGCTGCACCTGCAGCGCCTGCAGGCGGGCCGAGGTCTCTTCCATATCCGCATCTACCAGGGTGCCGATGCCCGATTTCAGCGCGTCGGTCAGACCAGAAACGAACTTCGCCTGTGTATCAATGCGGCCCTGAACCGAACCAAAAGATGCAGCCGAATCGATCGCGGTCTGGATCATGCCCTCAATCGCGGTCAGCGCCGAATCGACACCTTCCTGCGTGGTCACATCAATCTGAGAGATTTCCCCCAGACCACCACCAACGACGGTATCTGCGGCTGCCCAGCTCTTCGCTTCCAGCGTAATGTCGTTCCCAACGGTGGACGAACCGGTCACAGTCACTGCCCCGGTCGACGAATTGAACGCGAGTTTCAGATCGTCAGATCCCAGACCCTGGCCAGCCAGATGCGTCTTCAGACCATCATTCAGCGCATTGAACACGTCCTCAGCGGTATCCCCCTGACGGGCAACGTACTGAATGTCCGAAACACGACCGGTGGCGGTGCTGGTATTCGCGCCTGCAAAGTCACCTGCACCCGAGGTAAGTACAATCGCATACCCTACGCCAACAGCAACCGAACCGGGCGTGATCGTAAAGTCGGTTGTGTTCGGGGTCGTCGCACCAGCAACTGCGGTTGCTGAACCGCCAGCTGTGCCGCCCACTTCGGCGTCACTTGCGGTGCCGGAAATCTGGCCCATGTTGGTGCCCAGATCTTGCTTGGTCACGGTGATATCAGACGCCGCAACACCCGACGCCGAACGATCAAGAGACGCCAGAACATTGATGGTGTCAGAGCCAGCAGTGTCCGACTGGTTGGACAGCAGGTTCAGACCGTTGAACTGCGCCGCACCAACAACCGCACCAATCTGATCACGCAGGGCGTTGATATCAGTCTGGATTTTATCTCGGTCGACGTTTTCTTCCTGGGCAGCGACGATCTTGCCTTTGATATCGGTCAGCAGGTCGGTGCCGGTTTCAGCAGCCTGACGGGCCACGGCAACAGTCGACGACCCCAGATTCAGACTGTCCGAAATGCCTTTAAAGCCTTTGACATCGGCTTCCATGACTTTCGAAATCGCCCAAACCGCCGAGTTGTCCTTGGCGTTTGCAACAGACTTACCAGTCGAGATTTCGCTCTGCGTGGTGGCCATGTTGGAGTTGATGGATTTCAGGGTCTGCAGCGCCACCATGGCGCCGTTATTTGTCAGTATGCTAGACATGTATACGTCCTTGTTAAAAGCACTTTTGCGCGGTTTACAGTTGCCGTTTCCGGCGGGGGGACGTCATTCTGACTGATGCGGGTTTTGATCTTGCCCGCGCCACTTACAGTGTGCCCGGCCAACTTGGCGACCAATCGCTAACATGAGGCTAAGAGAACCCAGTTTTCGGGTGCAATTTTCCTGAAACATTCAAAAAATCAGAGGCTGCGCAAAGCTTGGGGGGTAAACCCTCAACAATCCCTCAGACAGCCTCGTTTTCGCCGCACATAAACCGGCAAAATCTCTGTTTTCATTGATCCGCGACGGGATCAGCCACGTATTGCGTATAAGTTCAACACAGGGAGGAAATTCAGATGCGCCTATCTAAAACACCCAGCCTGATGCTGACCGGTTTCGTCATCATTCTTGGCTTTATGGCACAAGACGCCCGCGCGCAGGCGCAGGGAAGGCCCAGCGTTTTCGACTGCCAGAAATAACAGCACCCGCCAGAGCAACTCTGACGGGTGGCTGATCAGATGTGCGAAGATCACTCTTCTTTCAGCGCCTCTTCCAGCAGCTTTTCGTTGCGCGCCTCTTCGATGCGGCGGAAGCGGTCTTCCGAGGATTTCCAGTCAAAGCGATATTTGACAACGTTGATCAAAGAGATGGTCAGCAGGACAATCCCCATCCCCCAGTACCCTTTGGTCGACAACGGCACATCCACCGACAGGTACAGCGAAATTGCCAGCAGACCATAGGCCAGCACCACGCCTGCCATATTGATGAACATGATCATGCCGTTTTCATTGCGTTCGTTAAACATGTGAAGTCTCCTAAGGGTATATGTATTTTCAGTGTGTTAGATTGGGTTATGCGTCAGCTTTCAGGCGGCTCAGAACATCTGCCGCTGATGACCGCACAGGCGCACCAAAGCCCGCATCCGACAGGCGATCTGCGACGTTGCTCTGATCCAGACCGCTGTCGATTTCTTTCAGAATCTGGCTTTGTTCAAAAGGATCGTCGCGTTGCAGCACCCGCGCCACCAGCGCTTCGGCCTCTTCAAAGGCGGTGTCCTGCGCCACATGCGCGCCCAGACGTTTCTGAATGTCCTGCTCTTTCTTGGCCGCCCGCGCTGCCACAGCGCCCTGCTTCAGGTCGATGATCCGGCGATTGGCGCCCTCAACCGATTGCCGCAGCTGCAAGATCCGTGTTTCCAGCCGCTGCAAAGTCTCGCGCCGCACCACCAGCTCGTTCTCCATGGTGGCAATCGCCTGCGCCGCTTGTTCCGCCAGATCATCACGCCCCGCAGCCAGCGCCTCTTTGGCACGGGCCATCAGATCCGCTGCCTTGGTCTCCAGCGCGGTGATCTGGCGGGTCTCACTGCGTTCACGCTGGATCAGCGACGCAAGAGAAAACTTGGCCGCTTTCAGGCTGGCCTCGGCTTCGCGGATCTTCTGGTCAATCAGTTCAATGCAAAAGTGATCGCGCAGGCTTTCTTCGGCGCGGGCATTGGTTCCGGCGATCAGGGTCTTGAGTGTTGCGAACATCTGGTCTCTCCCATTCATGAACATCGTTCACAAATTGAGATAGCGAAACACTGAACGCCGTTCAAGAATAAAAATGAACAGTGTTCACAAAGGTAAGGGATTCCCGACCTGCCCCAGCACCTGGGCAATCATCTGCTCGATATGGTCAAAGGGCACACCAGAAATGCGGTTTTGCAATCCCAGCAGCACAATCCCATGCACCGAGGAAAACAGCGCCCGCACCATCAGATCCAGCTCGCTTTCGGGCATATCCGGAAAGATCTCGGCCAGCGGTTCCGCGATATAGGAAAACAACCCGCCCAGCGCATCCATATACCATTGCGGCACCGCGCCCGTCGTGGGCATTTCAATGTCGAACAGGGCGCGCCACAGCAGATGATTGTCTGACGCAAAATGCAGATAGGCGTGGCTCATGGCGATCAGCCGCGCATTGGGCGCCTGCCCTTTGGCCTGCGCCACGGCCCCCGCCACCTGCACCCCCAGCTTGCGAAAAGTGCGGCCGTTGACCTCAAGGATCAGCGCATTCAGATCATCGAAATGCGTATAGATCGCCCCCACCGCGCAGCCGGCCTCTTTCGCCAGTTCGCGCGCGCGCAACGATCCCATGCCCCGCTCGGCAATCTGCTGCTCTGCCAGCACAATCAGCTTTTCCCGCAGCGCCGCTTTGCGCGCCTTCACTTTCTCCGACATAGCGGCCCCTATCTGAACACCGTTCACCCTCTAGCGCCAATCCCGCCTTTGCAAAACCCCGCCAATGCGGTTTTTCCCCGTTTGCGCCGCAGAGCCCACAGGCTAGGGCCTGTTGACATTCATACCGCGCCCCCGGCGCGAGACGAATTTTGCTCAGCGCCAGGCATTTTGACCGCCGTGATCTAGTTGATCACGAGGAAAAAATAACGCCGCGATGGGCAAAATTCGCCGCGTCTCTTCGAGATTTGGCCAAAATCCACCATCGCGGCGTTATTTTGGCTCGAAAAGGGGCCACCTTTACATCACCAAAATGCCTAACGCTGATGGATTTTGGTCTCAAACCGGGGGCGCGGGGTGAATGTCAACAGGCCCTAGGGTCAGGAATGACAACGACCCGCGACCTTTAGCGCGCCCTTGGCGATAAAATGCGCGCGCGCCTGCCCTTTGCGCTGGCCGAACTGATCATGTTCATCCTCAAACAGGCCTGGGCCTGCCTGTTTGGCTTTCTCATGCTGGCGGGGCTTTTGCTGTCAGATCAGATCTGGCCCGATCACTGGGCGCTGACACGCTATGACGCGCTACTGATCTATGCGGTTGCCATCCAGCTGGGCTTTCTGGCGCTGAAACTGGAAACCCTGCAAGAGGCCAAGGTCATCTTGCTGTTTCACCTGACCGGCACCGCGATGGAGCTGTTCAAGGTCAATGTCGGCAGCTGGGCCTATCCGGAACCGGCCCTGTCGAAACTATGGGGTGTGCCACTGTTTTCCGGCTTTATGTATGCGGCTGTTGGCTCTTTCATCGCGCGGGTGGTGCGCACTTTTGACATGCGCTTTGCCCCCTATCCGCCGTTCTGGGCCGCCACCCTTCTGGCCGCGGCAATCTATGGCAACTTTTTCGCGCATCACTATCTGCCTGACATGCGCATCGCGCTGATGATCAGCACGGTTTTGCTGTTCGGAGCCACCCGCGTCTGGTTTCGCATTGGCCAGCAAACCTATTGGATGCCCATGCCGCTGGCAGCCTTTCTGGCCTCATTCTTTATGTGGATCGCTGAAAACATCGGCACCATGACTGGCACCTGGCTGTACACTGGGCAAAGCAGGCTGGATCTGGTCAGCCTGTCGAAAATGGGATCGTGGTACATGCTGCTTTATGTGAGCTTTGTCACCGTAACACTGGTGCAGCGCGATATGCTGTCACGCGCGCCCTTTATCCCAGCAACACCAGCAAAATGATCGACAGGGCGAGAACCCCGATCCCCAGAAATTCCCGCACAGACAGCTTTTCGCGGAAGAACAGCACCGTCGCCATCAATGAGAACACCAGTTCCACCTGCCCCACCGCATAGACATAGGCGGCCTTTTGCAGGGTAAAGGCCAGAAACCAGCCCACCGTGCCAAACAGCGATGAAATCCCCAGCCAGATCGCCGTCTTGCGCGCCTCCCATGTGGCACGGATCTGCCCCGGCTCGCGCCAGGCCAGCCAGACCGCCAGTATCAGCGCCTGCATAGAGCTAACCATCACCAGTGAAATCACCGCCCGCAACATCGGATCATCCGAGGGGATCTCAAGCGTGGTGGCCCGATAGCCCACCCCGCAGATGGCAAAGAAAAACCCTGAGGTCAGCCCCAGCATCACCGCCCGGCTGCGCAGCCCCTGCCAAAGCGATCCCATATCCGGCGTCTTTGACAGCAGCAGCACCCCCACCAGACCAATGGCAATCGCCAGCCAGCCACCCAGAGACACAATCTCGCCCAGCAGCACAAAGCCGATAAAGGCGGTCTGCAGCACTTCGGTCTTTTTCAGGGTCACACCCACAGCAAAGCTGCGCTCTTTGAAGGTCATCACCACAAAGACCGTTGCAAGGATCTGACTGACCCCGCCCACCAGCGCCCAGATCCAGAACCAAAGCCCCAGCGACGGCACCGCCGATTGGGTCACCCATAGATAGCCCACCGCCACCAGCACCGCCCCCGGCGCCGTATAGGCAAAGCGTGCAAAGGTGCTGCCCGTGGCGCTCAGCGCCCCAGCCGTCAGGGTTTTCTGCAACATGAACCGCAGGGTCTGAAAAGCTGCGGCAAAGAAGGTGGCGATGATCCATAATTCCATGGCTCACCTATGGCGGCTCTTTAGTCAGAAGGCCAGAGCGGATGCGGCACCGGATCTTTTGTCTTGCGAAAATAGCGCCAGATCACTTCGGCATAAGACCGATAAACGTAGCCCTGATTGCGCGTCAGATAGCGGGCGCGATCCGCACGATACAGCGCGGGCAGCTCATACCAGGGCACCTGCCCATGCATATGATGTACCACATGCAGATTGTTGTTCAGAAACAGCCAGGCCAGCGGCCCGCGATCTTCGATAATCACCGTGCGCGCGCAGGCCTCTTCATGGGCGCGATGCTCCAGGAAGGTGCGGATCTTCAAAAGCCCATGCGCCAGATAGGTGCCCAACACAAAGGCCCAAAGCGGGATCTCGGCCAGCGCCCAAAGCCACCAGATCACCAGCAGCACCGCCGGGATATGCAACAGCCAGCTGAACAGCACCCGCCGGTCCCCGTCCCGTATCAGACGCAGATCCCCGCGCATAAAGGCCCAGTTGCCAATCGCGGGCCCCAGCAGCACCCGCCCAATCAGCGTATTGTTCACCCGCAACAGCCCCCGCCCCCAGGCAGGCAGCTGCGCCCAGACCGCCGGATCCCAGTAATTGCTTTCGGGATCATCATAGGGATCCGTCAGACAGGATTCACGATGATGGGCCAGATGGGTATCCTTGAACCGCAGATAGGGCACCGTGATCGTCAGCGCCGGAAACACCAGCACCGCGTTCCAGAAACAGGATCTGAACGGATGCCCATGCACGATCTCATGGGTCAGCGATCCATGCAGCGCCGCAGAGAGGGCGATCAGCCCCACAGCCAGCACCACACTGAACTGCCCCGCCCAAAGCGTGCCAAGGATCCAAAGCCCATAGCACAGCCCCAACATCACCAGTGTCGGCCACTCAGCTCTGCGCATCACGCCCCCACCCGATATTGGACCAAAGGCGTTCATACAGCAGATAGCTGACAAACCCCAAAGCCGCATTCACCAGCGCCATCACCCCGCCCAGCGCCACAGAACCGGTGAACAACAGCCCCACCAGCGCCATCATTACCAGTCCCAGCAGGGTCCAGAGAAGGGATTTCACCAATGTCCGCGCCCGTGTTTCCATTATCTTGCCTCATGGTTTCCACCAGATCAGGCTAGCAAGGGCACCGGGCCGCGATAATTCTGAATTTGATTAACAAAATTCATCAAACATGATATTTATCACCACATGATGGATCTGATCGACAAACGCGACCGCGCCACCCTGTTTCGCACCCGTCTGGCGCAGGCCATGACCCTGGCCGGGTCAAATCAAACCGCCCTCGCGCGGGCCATGGGGGTGGATCGCTCGACCATTTCGCAACTGTTAAAAGGCGATGGCGCGCGGCTGCCCAATGCGCATCTCGTGGGCGCATCTGCACAGGTGCTTGGGGTGTCCAGCGACTGGCTGCTGGGCCTGTCCGACCGCCCCGAAAGCGCCGCCGACCTGCTGGCCACCTCAATGACCATGACCGAGGCCCAGCGCGCGCTGGTGGATGAACAGATCTTTGCCTGGCACCAAGAGTCGGCGGGCTACAAGATCCGCCATGTGCCAGCGGGCCTGCCTGATATGCTCAAAACCAACGACATGCTGGAATGGGAATACGCGCCGCACTTGGGCAAGACCACACAACAGGCCATCACCGCCTCACAAGAGCGCCTGCGCTGGATGCAGAACGCGCAGTCAGATTATGAAATCGCCCTGCCGCTCTATGAGATGCACAGCTTTGTTGCAGGCACCGGCTATTATCACGGGCTGCCAACCGATCTGCGCCGCCAGCAAATCAACACCCTGATGGATCTGACCGACAGCCTATACCCGCGCCTGCGGGTTTATCTGTTTGACGCGCGCCGGCTGTTTTCGGCCCCGGTCACTATCTTTGGCCCGCTTTTGGGGGTGATCTATCTGGGCCGCAACTATCTGGCCTTCCGCGATACCGACCGCGTCACCGCCTTCACCCGCCATTTCGATCATCTGGTAAAAGAAGCCTCGGTTTCCGCCCGCAACCTGCCCGACCACCTGCGCTCTTTGGCGCAGGAAGAAGGGCTGGGGGTATAGGGGGGCTGCCCCCTTGTCCTACGGACAATTCCCCCAGAGTTTTTCTGGCAAGATGAAAAGCGCCGTTCAGGCATTTCAACTGATCAATAAGGCATCGGATGGGCGCGGTGCACATCATCCAGAGCCTGCCAGACCTCTTGTGGCATCTCCATATCCGCCGCTTTGACCATATGTTTCAGCTGATCCAGTGTGGTGGCCCCAAAGATCGACGATCCCACAAAGGGCCGCCGCGCTGACCAGTTCAGCGCCATCAGGACCGGATCCAGATCAAAGCGTTGCGCCACCTCAAGATAGGCCGCAACCGCCGGGAAGGCCCGGTCGCTCTTGCGGCCGCCCAGATCCCCGTTGATCGCCATGCGCGACCCTTCGGGCACCGCGCCGTTTTGGTATTTCCCGGTCAAAAGCCCGGTCGCCAGCGGCGAAAACGGCAAGAGCGACACCTCTTCATAGGTCATCAGCTCGGCCAGATCCGTATCTGCAAGGCGGCACATCAGCGAATATTCATTCTGGATCGTGGCCACACGCGGCCCGCCCACACGTTCAGACGCATCAAGCCATTGCTGCGTGCCCCAGGCGCCTTCATTTGACAGACCGAAAGCCCGGATCGTGCCCCGCGCAACTTCGTCTTGCAGCGCGCCCAGACAATCTTCGATGTTCTGCACCACCTCTTCCCGGCTCCAGCCAGAGTTCCAGGGGGCAAAGCTCCAGTTCTGGCGAAACGCCATCGACCCACGATTGGGCCAGTGCAACTGATAAAGGTCAATCACATCGGTCTTCAGGCGCTTCAGCGAGCCTTCCACCGCGTCCCGGATCGTATCCGACGACATCGGCGCCCCGTCACGCGCATGGGCAAAGCCCTCTCCTGAATGTTTGGTCGCCAGCACCCAATCGCTGCGACGACCGGTTCTGGCAAACCAGTTGCCCAGAATTTCTTCGGTCAGGCCGATGGTCTCGGCGCTGATGGGATTCACCGGATACATTTCCGCCGCATCCATGAAATTGATGCCCGCCTCCAGCGCGAAATCAATCTGCGCATGGGCGTCTTCCTGTGACGTCTGAGTGCCAAAAGTCATCGTGCCCAGACACAGTTCAGACACCATCAGCCCTGATCGGCCCAGCGGATTCATTTTCATTCTGGCTCTCCCTGTCGCGCGTTTTGCTGCGAACATAAGGGCTTCGCCACAGATGAAAAGGGCCGCGGGCCAAAAGAAAAGCCCGCCTACCCGCGCGCATTTTCAACGAATCTTAAAGATCAGCCCCTAGCTTTACCCTAAGGACAGCAGGGTTGGACATGCAGGAACTCAACACGATCCAGAACCAGATTTTCATGGGGGTGGGGCCCAGCCGCATTGCGGTGCTTTCCCTGATTTTGATGGCCGACGGCACGGATGCAGACCAGCAAGATCAGCAGGCGCTGCTTGGCATGTGCAAAACCCGCATCAACAACGCGCAGGCCATGCTGGATCAGGGGACCGTTTCGCTGGCGCAGCAGCATGACTACCAGTTTTCCGCGGCTGTGGAAAAGGCCCGCCAATCCGCCGCTCAGGCCCTGCGCAGCTTTCACGATCTGATCAATCGCGAAGATTTTTCCGTGCAAAGGCATGCAGATGACATCCAGGCGCTGCGCACCTTTGGCGTCTTCCAGCTGGAACAGACCATCACCGATTTTCTGGGCAAGATGACCAAAGAACTCTTGAAGGAAACCCAGCTGCGCGGCACGCAGGGCACGCGCGAGATGCGCAATATGGTCAATGATGTGGATGATCTGGGCCGCAATATTCAGCTGATCGCCTTTAACGCCTCTGTCGAAGCGGCCCGCATCGGCGAACAGGGCAAAGGGTTTTCCGTTATCGCCTCGGAAATCCGCGATCTGTCAAACAAGATGCAGGACACGCTGGATAAGATCTCTGGCCGCCTCACAACAATCTAGGTCCTGTTGGCATTCACCCCGCACCCCAAAACGACGCAACATTCGTCGCAAACAGACCTGCGCCCCCACCACGGATAAGACCAGACTAAAGCCATTATGCGCATGATCCTCTCTTTCGCGGCCCTGTTTTTGTCGGTCATTCTGCTGCAACTGTCCTCTGGCACGGTGGGGCCTCTGGATGCGCTGTCCGGGATTGAGATCGGCTTTACCACCACGCAAATCGGTTTGCTGGGGTCGGCGCATTTCGCCGGGTTCTTTGTGGGCTGCTGGTGGGCGCCGCGCCTGATGGGATCCGTGGGCCATTCGCGCGCCTTCGCCGCCTTCACCGCCCTTGGCACCATTGGCATCCTGGGCCATATCCTGACGGAAAACCCCAATATCTGGATGGGGTTACGGGTGGCGCAGGGGGTCTGTATCGCCGGCTGCTACACCGTTGTCGAAGCCTGGCTTCAGGCCAAGCTGACCAATGCCAATCGCGGCCGCGCCATGGGGCTGTACCGCGTCGCCGACATGAGCGCCTCTCTGGCGGCGCAGCTGATGATCTCGGTGCTGCCCGCCGCGCATTACACATCTTACACCGCCATCGCGCTGATCTGCTGCGCCGCGCTTTTGCCGCTGACCCTGACCACCTCGCCGCAGCCCGCCACGCCCAGCGCACCCCGCCTGTCGCCCAAGCTGGCCTGGCAACGGTCGCCGCTTGCGGTCGCCGGGGTGCTGGTCGCCGCGCTGTCCTCGGCCTCGTTCCGTATGGTTGGCCCCATCTACGGCGCCGAAGTGGGCCTGGAAACGCATCAAATCGCGATCTTCCTCGCGGCCTTTGTGGCTGGCGGCGCGCTTTCGCAATTCCCGGTGGGCTGGCTGGCCGATAAATTCGACCGCCGCGCCGTGCTGATCTGGCTGTCAGTGGCCGCGATCATCAGCTGCCTCTTTACCGCCACTGTCCAAGACCTGCCCACCATAGGCATCATGCTGACCGCCGCCGTTTTCGGCCTGACCAGCTTCCCGATCTTTTCGGTCGCCTCGGCTCACGCCCATGATTTCGCCGTGACCTCTGAACGGGTCGAACTCTCTGCGGCACTGATGTTCTGGTATGCCGTGGGGGCGATCGCCGCCCCCTGGATCGCCTCGCGCCTGATCGACGCTTACGGCCCCCCGGCCCTCTTTGCCATGATCGCGGTGGGCCACGCAGGGCTGATCCTCTTCGGCCTGATCCGCACCCGCGCACGCCCCACCTCCGAAGACCGCACCCGCTACGTCTACGCCCCCCGCACCTCTTTCGTAATTGGCCGCCTGATGCGCAAGAGCCGCGAAGAACGGTAATCCCTATTCCCCTCGCCCCGCCCTTCCGTTAAACCCGGCCCAAACCGCAAGGGACACGACATATGGCACGGCATCTGATCACCTCCGCCATCCCGTATATCAACGGGATCAAACACCTCGGCAATCTTGTGGGCTCGCAGCTGCCCGCAGACCTCTACGCTCGCTACCTGCGCGCGCGTGGCCATGAGGTGATGTTCCTGTGCTCGACCGACGAACACGGCACCCCCGCCGAACTGGCCGCCGCCAAAGCGGGCAAACCGGTCGCGGAGTACTGCGCCGAAATGCACGCGGTGCAGGCCGAGATCGCCAAGGGCTTCCGCCTGTCGTTTGATCACTTCGGCCGCTCTTCTTCTGATCAGAACAAAAAGCTCACCCAGCATTTCGCCAAGGTGCTGGACGACGAGGGCCTGATCGCAGAAGTCTCTGAAACCCAGATGTATTCCCACGCCGATGGCCGCTATCTGCCTGATCGCTACATCGAAGGCACCTGCCCCAACTGCGGGTTCGAAGATGCGCGCGGCGATCAGTGCGACAATTGCACCAAACAGCTGGACCCGGTTGATCTGATCAACCCGCGTTCGACAATTTCCGGCTCAACCGATCTGGAAATGCGCGAGACCAAGCACCTCTATCTGCGCCAGTCCAAGATGAAAGACCAACTGGATGCCTGGATCGACAGCAAGAAAGACTGGCCTGTCCTGACCACCTCGATTGCCAAAAAATGGCTGCACGATGGCGATGGGTTGCAAGATCGCGGCATCACCCGTGACCTTGACTGGGGTGTGCCGGTGCAAAAAGGTGATGAACCCTGGCCCGGCATGGAAGGCAAAGTGTTCTACGTCTGGTTTGACGCACCCATCGAATATATCGCCTGCGCGCAGGAATGGGTCGATGCGGGCAAAGGCACCGATTGGGAACGCTGGTGGCGCACTGACAAAGGCGCGGATGACGTGACCTACACCCAGTTCATGGGCAAGGATAACGTGCCATTCCACACCCTCAGCTTCCCCTCGACCATTCTGGGATCAAACGAACCCTGGAAGCTCGTGGATTACATCAAGTCCTTCAACTACCTGAATTATGACGGTGGCCAGTTCAGCACCTCGCGTGGGCGCGGCGTCTTCATGGATCAGGCGTTGGAAATCCTGCCCTCTGATTACTGGCGCTGGTGGCTGCTGTCCAATGTGCCCGAAAGCAGCGATTCCGAATTCACATGGGACAGCTTCCAGCAGGGCGTTAACAAGGATCTGGCCGACGTGCTGGGCAACTTTGCCAGCCGCGTGACCAAATTCTGCCGCTCCAAATTCTCCGAAGCCGTGCCCGCAGGCGCTGCCCGTGGCGACCGAGAGGCACAGCTGGTGGCCGATCTGACCGCCAAGATCCGCGAATACGAAACCCATATGGAGGCCGTCGAGATCCGCAAAGCCGCCGCATCCCTGCGCGCGACCTGGGTTCTGGGCAATGAATACCTGCAAGAGGTGGCCCCCTGGTCGACCTTCAAAACCGACCCGGAACAGGCGGCGATGCAGATCGGTCTGGCGCTGAACCTGATCCGTCTCTACGCGGTCATCTCGGCCCCCTTCATTCCCGACGCGGCCAAAGATCTGCGCCAAGCCATGCAGTCGGATGATGAAAGCTGGCCCACCGATGTGGCAGCGGCACTGAACATCCTGCCCGAAGGCCACGCCTTCACCGTGCCCGATGTGACCTTCCGCAAGATCACCGACGCGGAACGCGAAGAGTGGCAGGACCGCTTCGCCGGCACCCGCGACTAAAACCCGGCCAAGCCGCCCCCAACCGGGGCGGCTTTTTGCTGCGACGAAAATCCGCCTGATTGGATTTCATCACTCCTCAACACAACTCTCGGCCTTCCCCTTGATGAAACACCAAGGGAGCTTCAGATGCGCCCCATCTCCAAAGGCCGCCCGTTACTGACCCATTTCGCAGGGGCTCTGACCGGGGCGCGGATCGCCAACACCGCCGTTGCGCAATCTGCAAGCCCCTCAATCGCCAGTCTCTGTCCTAAGAGATCCGCCACGCCACAACGCAAAGCACCGCGAAAAAGCGCAAACGCGAACGCACCACTCATGTGCTGCGCCATTCCCGCCTTCTGGGCGCAAGAACCTAAGGCGGCGTTTATCTGCTGTCCTCAGCACTGGATGCGCGCAATCCCTTCGGCAAATCTGATGCCACAATCAGAGGCGCGGGGCTGGAGCTGACCTATCGCACAGGGGCTTATACGCTGGCCACACGCGCGTTTGCCGCTGCAGACAACGCCAAAGTCTTTGACAATGGCACCGGCCCGGCCAGCAGCAACGGCAACGCCCGCACGCTCAGCTTTGGCCAGCAGCGGCTGATGCGCCAGAACCCCAGATCCTAACACTATGCGGCGCTGAACCACGCGATCACCAGGATCGACCACAATTTTGGCACCAGGTTCAAAGACACCCGCAGCACGACCAAGATATCAGCCCTTTGTGGGCATCAGATCGGGGATAAAACCGTTCTGACACTGCGGATCAGAGCGCTCAAATCCAGCGACCGCTTCAGCGAACATCTGGTGCGCACAGGCGGTTTCGCCAACTTTGGGATTACTCATCGGGTTGGGGATATGTCCCTGTCTGTGCACGGCAGATCGGGTCTTGGCCCCTTGTCCGGTGATAGAAAGATCGCACTGAAAATCGGCTTTGATTACTGAAAGGGACGCAAATGAAACGGATCCCCACAGGCCTGACACTGGCCGCGCTGACCGGCCCCGGTCCGACAACATACTCCAATGCCAACACCGTCGGCTACTTCACCTTCTCCTCTCCCACCGGTGATGTTTCTCGCCCCGCCCGGTGCAGTCTATCTGGGGGGGATCGGTGCTCCGGGCGTCGACGAAATGCTGGAAACCTCCACGGGTATTCTCGATTAAGCGCCACACAGAATTTTCCAGGGCAGAATTGACAGACCGCCCGTCCCTTGCTACCCCGCGCGCCTTACCCACACATGAGGATAGGCATGGGACGCAAGCGCAAAGGTCGTGATATTTCCGGTTGGCTGGTCGTGGACAAACCAGCAGGCATGACATCCACCTCTGTCGTCAACAAAGTCCGCTGGGCTTTTGATGCCAAAAAGGCAGGCCATGCGGGCACCCTTGATCCCGATGCCACCGGCGTTCTCGCCGTGGCTCTGGGCGAGGCCACCAAAACCGTCCCCTATATCACCGACGCGCTTAAGGCCTATACCTTCACCGTGCGACTGGGGCAGGCCACCAATACCGATGACGCCGAAGGCGAGGTGATCAAATCCTCTGACAGCCGCCCCAGCGATGACGACATCAAAGAGGCGCTGGGCCAGTTCATCGGCGACATCATGCAGGTGCCCCCGCAGTTTTCCGCCGTGAAAATCGACGGCGAACGCGCCTATAAACGCGCCCGTGATGGCGAAGAAATGGAGCTGGCCGCCCGCCCGCTCTGGGTCGAAGAACTGCTGCTGATTGATCGCGAAGACGCGGATCACGTCACACTGGAAATGACCTGCGGCAAAGGCGGCTATGTGCGTTCAATCGCGCGCGATCTGGGGCAGGCTCTGGGCTGTTACGGCCATGTGCGCGAATTGCGCCGCATCTGGTCGGGTCCTTTCGATGCCGAAGAGGGGCTGACCATCGACCAGATCGACGCCCTCGCCAAAACCCCCGAAATCGACAGCCACCTGCGCCCGCTGCAAGACGGTCTGGCCGACCTGCCCGAACTGCACACCACCGCCGAAGGCGCCACCCGCCTGCGCAACGGCAATCCCGGCATGGTCTTTGCCAAAGATGTCGAATACGGCGACGAAGCCTGGGCCTCACTGGATGGCGAACCCATCGCCGTGGGCATCTTCAAAGGCGGCGAGTTGCACCCCAACCGGGTGTTTGTACGGGCCGACTAAGGCGCTCTGTTCGCCCCCTTTGAAATGTGGGAGGATCGATAGTTTTACCTTTTGAGAAATATTGTCCTTAGCTCAGAGCGCAACGAATGGCGAGGTTGAGCCGATATTGTTGAAAAACTCCCAATTTGCGTGAACTCGAGTCAGAAATTGACCAGACAAGGCCTGCGGGTGTTTTCGGCTGAGGGGTCGGCCAAAATCTGGCACTGTCCACCAGTGGTCCCCGAAATGCTTGTCATCGGTATCAGCAATGGACTTTTCGGATTGAGTGCTCGTTCGCAGAACATCGGGGCCTCCCGGATTTTCGAGCTTTCAACAATATCAGCCCACATTACTGACCCTCTGCTCTGCAGCGAATGTCTGACAGATCTCATCCAAAGTCTATCTTGGGGAAGTAAGGTTTGTAGCGTTCATGCGCGGCCAGAATAAACTTTTGGGTCGTTTTGGTTGAGAATGGCATGTCCTCCTCCAAGGCCTCTACTATACCACCGATGATTTGATTAAGCTGCGCGGCCCTGTAGTCAAATCTATCCTGGTAATCATCTGGGATCTGGTCTTTTGCGATGGGTCCATCAAGTTTACGATTAAACCCTGGAATAGCATCAAGCCACAATTGAAGCTCGATATGCAGTGCCGAGTATTGCTGGAAAAGACGATGCAAGTTGATTGCACGATCTTCAACCAGACCCACGTCTGTAACAATCTCAAAGTTCTCTTTGGTGAGAAGAAAACTGAACTCACTTGCATTAAGCAGTTCAGGTTCGGTGAACACGCCTGCAGACGGCCCAACAATGGCAAATGCTTCACTTGAGGATAGGCCGTGTTCATTCGCGGCCTGATAGCTTTTGTTGATTTGAAGATTGATATTTGCAATGAGGTTGCACCATTTGGCTAGTTTGAAATAACCAGATAGCGCGTTCGCTGCAGCTGCCTTCAGATCTTCGTCCTCTCTCTTTTTCTGTTCACTTCGATTACCTAACCAGAAGACAGAGAATGCAGCAAAGAGAGTAGCCAGACCTCCAACAACTCCAGAAAAAATCGTTGACCAATCCAAGCCTGTTTGGGGGGGATTAAGGGGCACTACGAACACCGACAGCTTTCCGTCGATCTCCGATAGCCAGGCAAAGATTCCGTCAAACATCACGCTTCCTGCGAGTTATTGTGGGCTGTAATTAGTCGCGTATTCTACCTTGTATTGGCCAAAGGTAGAAGGTTTCAGAAGCCTACAAAGGAACATTAATGCTTGAACGGGGTTCTGACGGCGTCAATCGGTTTTTTTGTCACCAATTCCAAAAGTGAGCATTTTTTGAACGGCTTCGCAGGTGCTGACATTGGTGCAATCGTAGCGAATACACCCTTTGTCCGCATTCAGTAGTTTTAATCTCTAAAATCGAATGACCGCAACGGTGGCGGGTCTGATGGCCCCGCCGCTCTGGCTTTGTGGGCCAGCGGGATTTCGACAAGCCAAACGCCTCTGGCCATCAGGGTGAGGGCGCCGCCCTCCCCCTCGGGCTATCCTATTAAACAAGGCCGTGTCCTCGGCTACGCCTGCGGGCCGCACCACCCCTGTCGAATAGCATTGCCTCGCCCCCGGTGTTTACAGCGCAATATTCCTAACGCTGGATGCGATTTCGCTGCTGACCATGCACACCGTGCGGCGCGTGTCTTCCAGATGGCTCAGCGCCGATGTGATCAGCGGGTTTGGTCTGGCAAGCGTCGGGCTTGGCATGATCGTCAAAGGCTATCGCGCCCTGCCCCAGAATTAGGGCTCACTTCAACACCCTCGGCCCCACCTTCTCTGGTTGGTAGCTGCGTACAGCCTCTGGCGGGTCGTCAAACAACATCCGCCCGCACACCCGACATTCCCAAAGAAACCGCGCAGCCACCCCCTGCCGCAACTGCATCGACAATTGCACCGGATCTGCCCCCTGCGCGGCCGCCTCAAGCGCGGCATCAATATCATCCCAAAACCGCCACCAGCGCTTATCAGCTATCACATGCGCCTTATGCGGCACAGCATCGGTCACATCCGGGATCATCGCCCCACAGGGACACCGCAGTTTCATCACCACCTCCCTTTTGAAGTCAGAATCACATACCGCTGTTTCATCGGTTACGATCCCAACGTAGAGAAATCCGGGTCTGACACCGTCAGATACCACGATTTACATCATTACCATCGGCAAAGGGTGTTGAAACGCAAGAGGCAAAACCCTCTCAGGCCACACAGCTTTTGTCGACCCCTACAAGCCAGCGCAAAAACGCCAGCCCCTCCGAGATCAAGACAATAGCGAGATCTTCATCGGGCTGGCTGGGGTCTTCTTTACCCTGTTCATGGTGATAGCGATGAGCCGCGTCTATCCAGCTATAAAAAGAGTTCAGGACTTTCGCACTTGACCCTTGCAGAATAGCATCATTTTTATAGTGCCCCTGTACCATAGGTGAAAGGCGAGTTTTAGCACTCCCAACGTCTAGACGCGGGGTATTGAATATCAGCTTAAACAGGTTTTCAGTTGCCCCGAAAACAGCTCGGATGGCCGCAACATAGTTCGGAGGCGATTGCGTAAGCGCCGCATCAATCTCTTCCACCCGCAGGCGGGACAACGCATAACGCGGATCAGCCATGCCCCGAATAGCTGCTTGCCTTGCAACGGCAAAAGCAGCATCGACAACAGGGTGAACGCCGCCTTCATCGTCAACTTCATAGGCAGTGTTTTCTTCGCGAAAGATGCGATTGACCTCGGCAATAAAATCACCTTGCCGGCCCAACTTCACCATCTCTTTGTATATTGTGGTGATCACATTCAGAAGAAGTTTGATATCCAGCTTTTGTAGGAAATAAACCCAACTGACGCGCATCTTGCCGTCCACGCGAGTGTTGAACTCAATACCGATCTCATCCTCTGCCAAATCCTGCAAATGACGATGGTGAGGCACGAGATTGCCTTTGTGCTTCGCGAACCCAAGCGGCGGCCCCTGCAATTGATACCTGTCCTTCCCAATCAGTTTAGCAAGCCGAAATCGCATCAGCTCACTATCGTTCATTGGGTCACCCGTTTACAGATAGGTCAGGCTGAACCTTTGCCCCTTTGGTCAATTGTCCATGTAAATTTCTATCTCGATCTATTGACTGCTAGAATTAGTATATCAAATGTGGCGGCGTTGGAGACATCAATTGGCTCCTTCACCTTCCCTGCATAGACCACCCCAAAAGGTGCGATTAATCGCACCCTACCAAACGTGCGCTGCATAAAGATCTACGCGCCAGTCACATCCCATGCGCATGGTTTGTGCATAGGATGTGCATGGATTGTGCATCGGGGTTTCCCCCCTTTACGATTGGCGCAACATCCCCAGCCATGCCTGCAGCGCTGTCAGGGATTCCAGCTCATCCAGAAAGGGCACATGGCCGCGATCCGCCACCTCGGCCACGATCATATCCGGGCGGCGGTGCGTCATCTCAGCCAGCGTTTCCACGCTCAGCAGATCTGAATTCTCCCCACGAATACAGCATAGCGGCAACCCCGCAAAAGCATCGAAAAACGGCCAGAGATCAGGCACTTGCTGCGCACCAGCCCCCAAAACCGCATCGCGCAGTTTCGGGTCATAGGTGATCTGCAGGCCGCCTTCGGTTTCGCGGTAATGCAGCCGGACCTCTTCACGCCAGCGGCTTTGCGGCACATTGGCAAACCCCGCCATCACCTGCGCCCGCTTTTCTTCTGCTTCTTCAAGGGTTTGCCAGCTGGGATTGCGCCCCAGATAGCCTTCAATCACCTTCAACCCCGCCGGATCAATCACCGGCCCAATATCGTTCAGCGCCACCCCCAGCAGCCGCTGTTTCACTGTCGCGGCCAGCCCCATGGCGATCAGACCACCGCGCGATGTTCCCAAGATCGCCGCCTGTTCAATCCCCAGAAAATCAAGCAATTCAACAGCATCGCGACCTTCCACCGGGATGGTATAGGTCTCATGCGCAGCCCAGTCCGACTGCCCCCGCCCGCGATAATCCATGCGGATCAGGCGCACCCCTTCAAGGTGCGGCGCGACATAGGCGAAGTCCCCCACCGTGCGCGTCAACCCCGACAGGCACAGCACAGGCAGCCCTTCGCCTTCATCCTCATAATGCAGTGAAATCCCGTCAGATGTTTGAAACTTGGGCATAAAACTCTCCGTAAACCTGCGCCGATCTGATCACCCCGCGCCCGCGTTTGCAATGGGGCCGATTGACCGCTAAAAAGGCAGCGCACCCCGAGAACCCGGATCCGACAGACCACCGGCCTCATCCATTTCCCCAAACAACAGGTATTCTCATGACGCAGGTCAAATCCGGCGACACCGTGCGCATTCACTACACCGGCACCCTCGAAGACGGATCGGTTTTCGACAGCTCAGAGGGGCGCGATCCCCTTGAATTTACAGTGGGTTCCGGTCAGATCATTCCCGGTCTCGACAAGGCCCTGCCCGGCATGGAAGTGGGTGAAAAGAAAAAGGTCGATATCGCCCCGGAAGAGGCCTATGGCCCCGTCCACGAAGAGGCCCGTCAGGCCATTCCGCGCGCCGAAATCCCGGCTGACATTCCGCTAGATCTGGGCACACAGCTGCAGATGCAATCGCCCACGGGTGAAATCATCATGGTCACCGTGATCGACGTGACAGACACCGAAGTCACCCTTGACGCAAACCACCCTCTGGCAGGCAAGGCGCTGACCTTTGATTTCGAAATCGTCTCGATCAACTAGGGTCTGTTGACATTCACCTCGCACCCCCGGATTTTGGCCAAATCTCGAAGAGACGCGGCGAATTTTGCCCATCGCGGCGTTATTTTTCCCTCGTGATCAACCAGATCGCAGCGGTCAAAATGCCTAGCGCCGAGCAAAATTCGTCTCGCGCCGGGGGCGCGCGCTGGATGTCAACAGACCCTAAGGCAACAAGGCGGCTTTCGCGGCTGACGACAACGCGGTAAACCTCATTTTAACGAAAGAGGTTTACAATGCAGATGTCTCAGACTGGCGATATCCGCCTGCACTATAAAATCACCGGCCCCGATGATGGCACACCGGTGGTTTTTGCCAATTCTCTGGGCACTGATATGCGGCTGTGGGATGATATCCTGCCGCTGCTTCCCGATGGGTTGCGCATCCTGCGGTTTGACAAACGCGGCCACGGCCTGTCAGACGTGCCCCCCGGCCCCTATTCCATGGGCGCATTGGTGCGTGATGTAGAACAGTTGATGGATCTGGCGGGCTTTCGCAATGCCATCTTTGTCGGCCTCTCGATTGGTGGCATGATCGCCCAGGGGCTGGCAGCCAAGCGTCTCGATCTGGTGCGCGCCCTTGTGCTGTCAAACACCGCGGCCAAAATCGGCACCCGCGGCATGTGGCAAGACCGTATTGAAAGCGTCAAAGCGGGTGGCCTTCAGGCCATCGCCGATCCGACAATGGACCGCTGGTTTTCAAAACCTTTCCATAAATCCAGCGCCTTTCCCGCCTGGCGCAATATGTTTCTCACCACCCCTGCCGATGGCTGGACAGGCTGCGCCTCGGCCATTGCAGGCACGGATTTCATCTCATCAACCAGCGGGTTACGCCTGCCTACGCTGGGCATTGCGGGCACCGAAGATGGCTCAACCCCGCCCGATCTCGTGCGCGAAACCGTTGATCTCATCCCCGGTTCACGCATGGAACTGATCCGCAGTGCAGGCCACCTGCCCTGCGTCGAAAACCCCACTGAATACGCCCGCCTGCTCAGCGATTTCTTCGCCGCGCAGGGTCACGGCCACTAACCCGATGACAGCCCGCAACGGCTGAAAAAGGGGCACCGCGCCCCCTCACAACACGAGATCCCCATGACCGCCACCCCCTTTGACAGCGCCCATCTGCACCAGCTTTTCCCCACCAACGACACCGGGCGTCTTTTTTCTGACACCGCGGAAATCCGCGCCATGATGCTGGTGGAAGGCGCGCTGGCGCAGGTGCAGGCGGCCCATGGTGTTATCCCGCAAGACAGCGCCGATGCCATTCACCGCGCCGGGCTTGAAATCCAGATTGATCCGGGTGCCCTGGCCAAAGCCACCGGCCAGAACGGCGTTTGCACGCCCGCGCTGGTGACGCAGTTCCGCGCAGAAATGCAGGCCCCGGAACATGCGCAATACCTGCACTGGGGGGCAACCTCGCAAGACATTCAGGACACGGGCCAGATGCTTCGCCTGCGTCAGGCGCTGTCGCATCAGGAAAGCCGGATCAAAGCCACTTTGACCGCGATCTCAGATCTGGCCAAAGCCCATGCTGACACGCCAATGGCCGCGCGCACCTATGGCCAGCACGCCACCCCCACCAGCTTTGGCGCTCAGGTGGCCGCCTGGGGCTGGCCGCTGATCAATGCCTTGCAAGAGATTGAAACCTTGCGGGAAACCTGTCTTCTGGTGTCTTTGTCGGGCGCAGCGGGCACCGGATCAGAACTGGGCACTGATCCAGCGGCGATCCGTGCAGATCTGGCCACAAAACTGGGGCTGAAGGATCCCAAACGCAGCTGGCATTCTGATCGCAGCCCGCTTTTGAAACTGACCGACTGGTTTACGCGCAGCGCCCTTGCCGCCGGAAAAATGGGCGAAGATCTGGTGCTCGCCACCCAATCCGGCCTCTCCGAGGTCGCCCTGGGCGGCACCGGGGCCTCGTCCACCATGCCGCAAAAGCAAAACCCCGTGGCCCCATCGGCGCTGGTCGCGCTGGCACGCCATGCGCAGGGTCTGAATGCAACACTGCAAGGGGCCAGCCTGCACCGCTGGCAGCGCGATGGGGCAGCCTGGTTCACCGAATGGCTGACCCTGCCGCAGCTTGTCCTGACAGCCTCTTCGGCATTGGTCCATGCGCAGTCGCTGGCAGAAAGCATCGCCCCAGACGCGCAGGCCATGGCACAACATCTGACCGATACAGGCGGGTTGATCCTGGCCGAGGCGCTGTCGTTCGAACTGGCAAAGTCCCAGCCCCGCCCAGAGGCACAGGCGCAGGTCAAAGCGCTTTGTGCGACGGCCCGCGAAAACGGCGAACCGCTTGAGACCACCGCCCGTGCCGCCCTGCCCGATCTGCCCACCGACTTCTTTGACAGCCGCACCCGCCTGGGCACCGCCCCCGCCGAAGCGCTGCATTTTGTCCAAAGCGTGGCTGAGGTCGTGTAACCCATGCGCCTGCCGGTTCTTTTCCTGATGATCACCGTGGCCATCGACGCCATGGGCATTTCACTAATCGTGCCGGTAATGCCCGATCTGATCAAACAGGTCACCGGCGGCGATCTGTCCCAAGCCGCGCTTTGGGGCGGCATTCTGGCCGCTATCTTTGCGCTGATGCAGTTCCTCTGCGCGCCACTTCTGGGCCATCTGAGCGATCTTTACGGGCGCCGCCCTGTCTTGCTGATTTCGCTGGCCGCCATGGCCGTCGACTATATCGTCATGGCCGTGACACAGGTTCTGTGGCTGCTGATCATTGTGCGCGCCATCGGCGGGATCACCGCTGCCACCCATAGCACCGCCAATGCCGCCATGGCGGATCTGTCCACCAAGGAAGAGCGCGCACAGGGCTTTGGCCTGATCGGGGCCGCCTTTGGATTGGGCTTTGTTCTGGGGCCTGTGATTGGCGGCTATCTGGGTGCGCTGGACACGCGCGCGCCCTTTTGGGCGGCGGCAGCCCTGACACTGGCAAATCTTATTTTAGGCTATTTTGCCTTTCCCGAAACCAACCCAAGCCGCTCTGGCAGCTTCAGTTTTCGGCGCGCGAACCCCTTTAGCGCCCTGCTGTCCCTATCGCATTTCACCAGCGTCGGGCGGCTTTTGGCGGTGCTGTTTCTTTACCAGCTGGCCTATAGCGTCTACCCGGCGATCTGGCCTTATTTTACGCAGGAACGCTTTGACTGGGGCCCGCGTCTGGTGGGCACGTCTCTGGCCGTCTTTGGGATCTCGATGGCTTTGGTGCAGGCCGGGTTGATCCGGGTGATCATCAATCACACGGGGGAACGTGGCGCGGTGCTGTTCGGACTGATCTTTGTCTGTATCGCCTTTGGTCTGACTGCGATCATCCCTCTGGGCTGGCTGACCATGCTGCTGATCCCGCTGGCCGCTTTGGGCGGTGTCTTTACCCCCGCGATCCAAGCCCTGATGAGCCAATCTGTCACCGACGCCCGGCAGGGTGAGTTGCAAGGGGTGTTTGCCTCGACCAACGCGGTGGCCATGGTGATCTCGCCCCTCATCATGACCTGGAGCTTCTTTCACTTCACCAATGAAGATGCGCCTGTCTATTTTCCCGGTGCGCCCTTCCTGCTGGCGCTGGCTCTGGCCTTTGCCGCGCTGGGGTTATTTCTGGCTCCAAAACGTCAGGCCCGTAACGTCACCTGACAGCGCATGTCGTTTTCACGCTTGAATGTCTCAGATCCGCCCCGCAGGCTGAGCCAAAATGAGGGAGGAAAACCATGGCAAAGATCAAAGCCGCTATCTGCCGGGAATTTGGCGCGCCGCTCAGCATCGAAGAAATCAACCTGCGCGCGCCAATTGAGGGCGAGGTCGAAGTCACGCTGGAGGCAGTGGCCATCTGCCATTCAGATATCTCTTTTATCGACGGGGGCTGGGGCGGATCCCTGCCCGCGCTTTACGGACACGAGGCCTCTGGCCGGATCACCGCAGTTGGACCGGGCGTAAGCACCCTGTCCGAAGGGCAGCGGGTGGTGGTGACCCTGATCAAGTCCTGCGGTGCCTGCCCAAACTGTCTTAGCGGCAAACCCACCATCTGCGAAAACCAGACCCCACGCCCCACAGCCCTGACGCTGGACGACGGCACACCGGTGGAACAGGCCATGCACTGCGGTGCATTTGCCGAAAAAGTCGTGGTCTCGACCAGCCAGATCGTGCCCTTGCCAGACAATATGCCCGCCGAAAGCGTCTGCCTGCTGGCCTGCGGCGTGATCACCGGCATCGGCGCGGTGATCCACGCGGGCGATCTGCGCCCGGGCGAAGATGTGGTGGTGATTGGGGCTGGCGGTGTCGGGTTGAATGCCATCCAAGGGGCCAAAATCGCAGGCGCGCGCCGCATCGTTGCGGTTGATATGAGTGAAGAGAAACTCGAAATCGCGAAGGAATTCGGAGCCACGCATGGCGTGCTGGGCACTTCCAGGGCCCCATGGAAAGCCGCGTTCAAGGCCCTGGGCCGTGGCGCTGATGTGGTGGCCGTGACCGTCGGGGCCATCCCCGCCTATGAGGATGCGATGCGCTATATGGGCTATGGCGGGCGAATGATTATGGTCGGCATGCCCCACGGCGGGGAAACCGCGCGATATGAGCCGGTGATCCCCGCTTTCATGGGGCAGAAAATGATCGGTTCCAAAATGGGTGATGTGGTAATCCAGCGGGATATCCCTTGGATGGCGGACCTTTATGATCAGGGGCGATTGAAACTGGATGAACTGGTGTCAGGTCGCTGGTCACTGGAGCAGATCAATGAGGCCATCGCCGACACAAAGACCGGGGGGGCAAGGCGCAACGTCATCTTGTTCTGACCCTGCTCGATCCGCCCTGCGGACGTCCTCGCGACGAGGCCCGCAGGGCCGAAGAAACCCCAGCGGAGATCGCCCATGAAACTGCAAGACCTCGACATCATCATCACCGCCCCACCGGCCCCGGGCTGGGGTGGGCGCTATTGGATTTTGGTCAAGCTGACCACCGACACAGGCATCACCGGTTGGGGGGAATGCTATGCCTCCTCGGTGGGGCCGCAGGCCATGGAACATGTCATTCACGACCTGTTTGAACGCTACTTTGCGGGTGAAAATCCCGAAAACATCGAACGGCTTTTCCGGCGCTGCTATTCCTCGGGCTTTACCCAGCGCCCGGATCTGACGGTTATGGGGGCTTTCTCAGGGTTGGAGATTGCCTGCTGGGACATTCTGGGCAAAGATCGTGACCGCCCTGTCTGGGCCTTGCTGGGGGGGATGATGAACGAGCGCATCCGCGCCTATACCTATCTGTACCCGCAGCCCCAACATGAAATCGACAGCTTCTGGACGTCACCGCAGATGGCGGCCGAAGCGGCCAGCGCCTATGTCGACCAGGGCTATACTGCGGTGAAATTCGACCCCGCTGGCCCCTACACCATGCGCGGCGGCCATCAGCCTGCCATGTCCGACATCACCCAATCCGTGGCCTTTTGCCGGGCCATCCGCGACGCGGTGGGCGACAGGGCGGATCTGCTGTTTGGCACCCATGGGCAATTCACCACCGCCGGGGCCATCCGGCTGGGGCAGGCTATCGAACCCTATCTGCCGCTCTGGTTCGAAGAACCAGTACCACCCGACAACCTGCTGGAATACCAAGAGGTTGCCCGCGCGGTTCGCATTCCCATTGCCACCGGTGAACGCCTGTGTACCCGCGCGGAATTTGCCTCCGTCTTACGCAGCGGCGGCGCCAAAATCCTGCAACCCGCCCTTGGCCGCGCCGGTGGCATCTGGGAAATGCGTAAGCTTTCTGCTCTGGCCCAAAGCTTCAACGCGGAAATGGCCCCTCACTTGTATGCAGGCCCCATCGAATGGGCTGCCAATATCCAGCTGGGCGTCTCTATCCCCAATCTGCTGATCGCCGAAACCATCGAAACACCGTTCCATGCTGGGTTGATCAAATCCTCGATCCGGGTTGAAGGCGGTTTTGTCACTGCCCCCACGGCCCCCGGGCTGGGCATTGAGGTCGACGAAGATCTGGCCCGCGCGCATCCTTACGAAGATGACGGGCTGCATCTTCAGATGCAGGATGCGCCCTGCGATTACGTCAATGGCAACAGTTTTGCAGGCGGAGCCCCCCCCAAGAAATCGTGATCTCGCTTTTTGTGACAAAGGCTTTATAATTGCGAAAAATGTCCAAGAGATGTCGATGAACGATTTGCAAGCCCCCCCTGCACCCCCAGGCGAAATGGCCTCAAACGCCCAGAATGCCGCCGCCTTTCTCAAGACGCTGGCCCATGAAGGTCGGTTAATGATCTTATGTCATCTGGGGTCGGGGGAAAAATCCGTAGGCGAACTTGAGGGCCTTTTGCAGATCCGTCAGGCCGCAGTCAGCCAGATGCTGGCGCGGCTGCGCGAAGAGGGGCTTGTACTCACCCGCCGGGAAGGCAAGACGATTTATTACAGTCTGGCCAATGACAATACCAGCCGGGTGATTGGCCTGCTTTACGACATGTTCTGCGCAGCCCCCAATGGCAACAGCTAAGGTGCCCATGCCAGGGTTTGATGGGCCAGAGCTGTGCGCTTTGACAGCGCGCGCGGCCGTGGATCTGCTGCGCAAGGGCGAGATCACCCCACAAGATCTGATCGAGGCGAGCGTCGCGCGCATCGAACAGACCAGCCCGGCCATCAACGCCATGATCACCACCTGCCCGGATCGCGCCCATGAGGCGGCGCAACAGGTGACAGCGGATAGCCCGCTGGCGGGGCTGCCCATCGGCATCAAAGATCTGACCCCGGTCAAAGATGTGCGCAGCACCTTTGGCACCCCCGGTTTGACAAATCACATCCCCGCCCAGTCCGACCCGCTGGTTGAGACGCTGGAACGGCGGGGTGCTGTGGTGATCGGCAAAACCAACACGCCAGAGATGGGCGCTGGGGCCAATACCTTTAACGCGGTTTTCGGCCCGACCCGCAACCCTTGGGATACGCGCATGAATGCCGGTGGCTCTTCCGGTGGGGCGGCGGCGGGTCTTGCGGCAGGTGAGGTCTGGCTCAGCCACGGCTCTGATCTGGGTGGCTCTTTGCGCACGCCGGCCAGTTTCTGCGGCATCGTCGGCCTGCGCCCGTCCCCCGGTCTGGTGGGCGGCAGCTATGCCACCATGTCTTTTAGTGCCATGCCTGTCGAAGGCCCGATGGCGCGCAATGTGGCAGATTGCGCGCTCTTTCTGGATGCGATGACCGGTTATAACCCTGTCTGGCCCCTGTCCTATCCGGCGGATACAACCGGTTATCTCGGCACCTGCCTGCAAGATCCGGGCCGGATCCGCATCGGGTTTTCACCTGACCTGAACGGGCTGGCCCCCGTGACCCCTGAGATGGCACAGATCCTGCGCAGCGGGGTTGAGAGGCTGCAATCGCCCACAGTGGATATCACCGAGACCAGCCCAAAGATCAAAAGTGTCGACAGCAGCTTCCGCGCCCTGCGCGCTTTTGCGATGTGGACCAGTTTCCGGCACACGCCTACCGCGATTTCGGATCACTACAAGCCAACCCTGAAGCAGAACATTCAGGACGGCAAAGCCCTGACGCTGGATCAGTTGGGCGATGCCGAAGTCGCGCGCACCCGGCTGTATGATGCCATGCAGGGGTTCTTTGAGCATCACGACGTGCTGGCCTGCCCGGTGACAGGCATCGCGCCCCTACCGGTTGAGATCGAATATCCCCCGGAAATCAATGGCATCCCCAGCCGCGACTATCTGGACTGGCTGCGCTTTGCCTTTCTGGCGACACTTTGCGGCCTGCCTGCGCTGTCCCTGCCGATCGGACACACACAAGCGGGCCTTCCGGTTGGGCTGCAACTGATCGGCCCGCCCCGTGGCGAAGCCCGCCTGTTGCAGATTGCCCATCACTTTGAGCAAGCTTTGGGTGGGCCAATGACACCAATCAATCCCAACGTGACCTTATAATTTCCGTCCGGCAACAAGCAAAATCATAGCGAAACAACGCGCCCGCGTGAAACCCGCCATTCGCGCAATGCGCGGCGGAAACTGGCTCAGAGTCCAGACATCTCAATGCTGCGCGCCAAATTAAGGCCCCCTTCGCAATTGAGTTTGCTTACGGCTACCGATATCTGTTTTCCAAAAATTATTTAGAATTCCACACCCGTGACTCTTCAAAGAGGGTTCCGGCATTTGAAAAGGGTGGTCTCCAGTTGATTAGCCGACGAACGTTTTTGAGAACGCTGGGATTAAGTGCCGTGTCTGGTGCAGCATTGGCCTCATATGCCTTTGCAATTGAGCCACTTTGGCGGCTGGTGGTTACACAGTACGCGCTGCAACCCGCAAATTGGACACGCGGTCTAAAGCTCAAAGTCGCTATCATAGCGGATATTCACGCTTGCAATCCTTGGATGAGCATTGATCGTATCGAACGAATAGTAGAACGAACAAATGCCTTAAAACCTGATCTTACACTATTGCTTGGTGATTTTTCAGCAGGCATCTCTTCGCGGTTTGTAACCTCTTATGTCCATTCGCGTGACTGGGCGCCAGTCTTGGCTAAGCTCGAAGCGCCGCTTGGACGATATGCGGTTCTTGGAAACCACGACTGGTGGGAAGACAAAACCGCTCAAAAACAGGGGCATGGCCCGACTTTCGGACAGCTTGCCTTAGAAAATGCGGGCGTACCGGTTCTCGAAAATCAGTCTGTCCGTCTTTTGCACAACGGCAATCCATTCTGGTTGGCCGGGCTAGGCGATCAACTCGCGCTTTTGCCCAGGCGCGAATATGGTCGAACAAACTGGCAAGGTATGGACGACCTTCCGCGGACCATAGATTCAGTGCCTCAAAATGAACCAATCATCCTAATGGCACATGAACCTGATATTTTCCCCAAGGTTTTAACTGCCAAGACCCACGTTACGATAACTGTCTCTGGCCATACACACGGCGGCCAGTTTCGTGTTTTCGGCCATTCACCGGTCGTGCCTTCGCGATATGGGAACAGGTACGCATACGGTCACGTTGCAGAAACACGCCCAGACGGGGGTGTTTGCGATCTATTGGTGTCTGGCGGCCTGGGATGCTCAATCGCTCCGGTCAGGTTCGGAGTTCCCCCTGAAATTGTGTTGCTTGAGCTAAGCTAAGATCAGTTCGGTCGACATAAGTGCAGTCGCGGCAAAAGTCGAATTTCACCTAAGCGACTTTTGTTGCAGGCCACCTTGAGGCCGGTCGCGTGCTCTGTCTCTCGATATCGCATGTGGAAACGCGCAAGACAGGTTTCCACTTCACACGGCATACTCAGAAAAAAGGGGGCCAAGGCCCCCTTTTGTTATGCTGCGGCTTCGGCCCATTCCCAAGGCCGGGTATAGCTACCAAGCACCTCGCCGACCTGTTCGACACTTGCGCCATTGGCCTGCACTTCTGCGATAAGGCCGCGCTTTTTATCGTCCAGCACCGAAACGACACGCGCGGCGCAACCGGCTTTTTCCAGTGCCTCATTATACACACGGGTGATCGCCATTTTGCGCAGATCGGGCTTGAACACTTTGCCCACCGCTGTTTTGGGCAGTTCAGGCAGAATGGTCATATGCTTGGGATGTGCCGCGCGTTCGTGCACATGCACCGAGGCATAGTCCAGCAATTCCTGTTCGCTGACTTCACCGCCTTCAACCAGTTCGACATAGGCGCAGGGCAATTCGCCCGAATAGGCATCTGGCTGGCCAATGGCACCGGCAAAGGCCACCGCCGGGTGGGTTTGCAGCGCCTCTTCGATTTCCGCTGGATCAATATTATGACCGCCGCGAATGATCAGATCCTTGGCCCGACCGGTGATCCACAGATAACCTTCGGCATCCAGACGCCCCAGATCCCCTGTGCGCAGATAGGTGTCAAAATGATAGAGATCGACGTTCTTATCGGCCTCGGTATAGGTGTTGCCTGCAAAAACGCCGGGATTGGAAATGCAGATTTCGCCGATTTCATCGGTCGCGCATTCCACAGGCGCCCCATCGACCACATTGACAATCTTCACATCACAATAAGGCAGCGGGATCCCGGTTGAGCCCACTTTCTTTTCGCCATCCGGCGGGTTGACGGACACCAGACAGGTGGCTTCGGTCAGGCCATAGCCTTCGCAGATGGTCACACCGCAGGTATCGCTAAAGCGTTTAAACAGCTCCATCGGCATGGGGGCTGAGCCGGAAAAGGCGGTTTTGACCGTGGAAATATCCGCATCCACCTTGCGCTGCATCAGCGCCGCCACCGCGGTGGGCACGGTGATGATAAAAGAGATCTTCCAGCGCTCGCAGAGCTTCCAGAAGTTATCCATCACCCCATCACCACGATAGCCCGCCGGGGTTGGAAAGACCACGCGCGCGCCGGAACGGATCGCCGCCATCACAATCACATGCACCGCAAAGACGTGGAACAACGGCAGCGGACACATGATGTTGTCTTCTTCGGTGAACAGCAGTTTCGAGCCAAGCCAGCCGTTGTAGAGCATCCCCGAATATTTATGCTGCGCCACCTTGGGCATACCGGTGGTGCCGCCGGTGTGGAAATAGGCCGCAACGCGATCCTGTTTCACATTTT
Organism: Pelagimonas sp.; assembly: GCA_025210455.1. GTDB lineage: Bacteria > Pseudomonadota > Alphaproteobacteria > Rhodobacterales > Rhodobacteraceae > JAOARQ01. The sequence goes on along the minus strand of JAOARQ010000049.1, from coordinate 52,015 downwards.
CAAACTGCAGGGTCTTGGGCTGCTTTTTGCGCTCTTTGTTGAAATCCTTGATTTCCGCATGGGTGTTGCCCGGCATTTTGGGGCGGATCAGCGGTACAATCCAGGATTTCGGCGGGGTCAGATAGCGGTTCAGATCCACCTGTAAAATGGTGTGTACATGGGGTGCGTGGCGCACGGCTTCGGCCACTTTTTCCGCGATATCGGTTTTTGGGAAGGGTTTGAGCGTTACCACCACCTTGGCGTTGGTTTCGCGCAGGATCGCCCCAATCTGTTCCGGCTCCAGCAGCGGGTTGATCGGGTTGACGATACCAGCAACCGCACCGCCCAGCAGGGTGACAATGGTTTCGCTGGCATTTGGCAGCACATAGGCGATGACGTCATTTTCCTTGACCCCAAGGCTGCGAAACAGGTTCGCGCTTTGGGCTGTCATGTCACGCACGTCTTCCCAGCTCAGGGTTTCGGCCTTGTCGGTCGGACCAGAGAGCAGCTGATAGCTAAAGGCCGGACGTTTGGGGAATTTCTCCGCTGTCATGCAGATCTGTTCCCACAGGGTATCGGGCACGCTCCGCTCTTCCCAAGGCATTTCCGCTTGAATTGCATCGCGGTCCCGAATGCCATCATAGGCCATATGCAGTCTCCTCCCGTTTTTTCTTTGCGACATTTTGAGGCGGATCAGGGTTTCATGCAAGGGGACCAACGCTGCGACACTGAAGATTAACGCTGCGTTCCCCCTGCCGCCAAGGCAAGGGATTGATTGACCGCCGCAGCCGTGGCACCAATCCCCCATGGATCATCCGCTGATAGACCTGATCAACGCCCGCATTCAGGCGGCTGAAAAAGACGGTGCCTTTGACAATCTCAAGGGGCTGGCCAACCCCTGCCCGCCTGCGACGATCCGGAAAACGCGGTGATCAACCGGATCATGAAAGACAATGGCGCGGTGCCCGCCTTTGTGTCGCTTTCACAAGAGCTGGCCAAACTGCGACAAGAGCTGCTGGAGACCGCAGATCGCACGGAGCGTCGGCGGGTGATGCAGGATATTTCGCTGCTCGAAGCCAAGATCGAAATCGCGCGCAAGGCGGGCTGATTTTAGACACTGCCTTCTTTTTCAATCACCAGAACCCTCGCAGGGCCATCAGGATGGGCCACATGTTCATCGCCATCTTCGGCGTGAAAAATATCGCCGGGCCGCAGGCGCCAGACCTGTTCCCTGCCCTCTTTGCGCAGGTGCATGTCCACCTCACCCTCCAGAACCACAAAGACTTCGGGGCCATCATTGATATGCCATTTATAGGGCGCATCCGTCCAATGCAGCCGCACTGTCGCGCCTTCGATGCGCTCAATATCCAATGCCTCCCAGGCTGTTTGGCCGGTGAAGTCTTTTGCGGTGATCTTTTGCATGGTTTCGCCTAACTAGATCTGTGTCGATAGATTCATGCGGAGATGCTAGCCGCGCTACAAAAACGCGGACAGTTGCGTTTCGACGTTATCGGCCTGCCAAACGGGGGAATGTCACTTGGATCAGACAGACAAGCACATACTGGCGGTTCTGGAGCACAACGCGCGGATCAGCGCAGCGGAAATCGGGCGGCGGATCGGTCTGTCGCGCACGGCGGTGCAGGATCGTCTGACCCGGCTTGAGACATCGGGCGTGATCACCGGCTACCATGCCCATATTGCCCCAGAGTGGGACGGATTGGTCCGTGCTGTACTGTTTGTGACGATTGCCGAACGGCCCTGTGACCGGGCTTTGACATGGCTGCGCGGGCTGCCGGGCGTGCAAGAGGTTCTGTCGCTGTCAGGGGACACCGACGCGCTGGTCAGATGCGCGCTGCCCGATGCTGCGCGGCTTGCGGCCTTGAACGACACTGTTGGCAGCAGCCCTTTGATCGCCAGTTCGACCTCAAACCTGATTTTGAAGACACTGCGCTAGCGTCAGGTGGCTCCGCGCCGCCAGCGATCTGCTGATTGGGCCAGACGCGCGCCAAAGATCCGGGCTGTTTCCTGATCCCCCTGCGACACAAGCGTTTCACCCCCGGTTGCTGTTGCCATCAGCCCCAGCCAGCTACCATCGCGATTGATCGGCCCGTTTTCAGGCCGCGCAGGTGCGCCGATGCAAGCGTTGCCCACCCAGATCATGCCCATCTGCGCCGCAAAGGTCGACAGGCGTTGCAGGGCCACCAGCTTATCGCCCGACGGGTGGATTGCCACGGTAAACCCTGCGGCCATCTTGTCCCGCCATTGCTGATCCAGCCAGCGTTCAGCCGCCTGTTCCAGAAACATGTCAAACCGCGCCGCCGTCGATCCCATATAGGTTGGCGCGCCCATCACGATCATGTCGGCCTGATCCAGCAGCGCCCAATCCGGTTCACTTAGCTGCGTAACATCCATCAGATGCCCGCGCCCGGCCCCCTGGGCAATGGCCTGCGCCAGCGCTTTGGTGTGACCGGTGTCGGAAAAATACGGAATGCAGATCGAGGCTTGTGTCATGCCCCGAGATAGGGCCAAGCTGAGGCGAAACACAAGCCGTTGAATTTTATCCGATAGGGTCCCATATGTGCGGTCGCCTTGCTGTCACCCTGCCCAATGATGCCATGGCGCAGATGTTCTCTGCCCGCCCGGCAAATGATCTGCCCGATGTGCCCAATTACAATGTCTGTCCCACCACAAATATCCATGTGGTTCTGAACCCGGACGGTCAACGGCAGTTGGTCAGCATGCGGTGGGGGTTTTTGCCCCATTGGTACGATACCCCCAGTTCTGGCCCGCTACTGATCAATGCCCGCGCGGAGACCATTGCCGAGAAACCCGCCTTTCGCGAGGCCTGCCACCAGCGCCGCTGTCTTATTCCCGCAACCGGATTCTATGAATGGACAAAGGACGCAAAAGGCAACCGCCTGCCATGGTATATTCAAACCCACGATCAGACCCCCTTTGCCTTTGCCGGGGTCTGGCAGGACTGGACCAAAGCAGATCAGCCTTTACGCACTTGCGCCATCGTCACCACCGCCGCCAATACGCAGATGTCAGCAATCCATCACCGGATGCCTGTTCTGATCGCGCAGGAAAACTGGGGCAAGTGGCTGGGGGAACAGGGCTTTGGCGCCGCCACACTGATGAAGGCCGCGCCAGAAGGCGATCTGAAGTTTCACCGGGTCAGCCCAAAGGTCAACTCAAACCGCGCCACAGGGCCCGAGCTGATCGAAGAGGTCATCGAACCTTTCGACGAAGATCAGTTCGATCCCAACGCCACATCTGCCGGGTTGTTATAGTCGATAAACCCGGTGCCTTCGCCGCCATCGCTAAAGCTTTGCGTCATACCCTGTGCGATGGGCAGGCGGTATTCCTGATCGGGCTGAAGACTGCCCGTCTGCCATGATCCATCCGTGGCCGCCGCCGAAAGCACTTCGTCGGTGCGGTTCACAAAAATCACGGTATCGCCAATTTGCGGATGAATGCGATCAGGGAAGAATCCACCGCCCGTCAATGTCACCGTATGATCGGCAGCAAAGAGCGGCGCGGCCACAACACCGCAAGCAAGGGCAGCAACAAGACCAGAATAGCGCATGACAGTTCCTTAACCAACACAGGCCCCCACCTGATGTTCATAAGGCGTTTACTATGCCGCGATCATGGCAAAAGTTGGGCGGCTGGCCACAGCAGGCCTGCCATTACGCGGTTTTCCAACGCTCAGACCACCCAAGCGCAGGATAATTTGACAAATCGCACCTCACCTGTTCCAAGGCACCTGTCTACAACTGCCTTTGGATGGGGGCTTCTTCGATGACCAGCAACAAACGTATTGTCCTGTCAAGCGACCACGCCGCAATCGCAATGCGTCAGGCGATTGCCGAACATATCACTGCCAAAGGCTGGGAGGCGGTCGATATCGGCCCGACTTCGCCGGAAAGCACCCATTACCCAACCCATGGCGAAGCCGCCGCAAAGCGTGTGGCTTCAGGGGACTGTGCCCTTGGGATCATCCTGTGCGGCACAGGTCAGGGCATCATGATGGCCGCCAATAAGGTCAAAGGCATTCGCTGCGGTGTCTGTTCAGATGAATTTTCCGCCCGCATGATCCGCCAGCACAATAACGCCAATATCCTGTCAATCGGCGCGCGCGTCGTAGGGGAAAGCCTGGCAATGTCGATTGTGGATGCCTTTCTTGAGTCCGAATTCGAAGGGGGTCGCCACGGCACCCGCGTGGATATGATCACCGCCATCGAAGGGTAAGCCTGCAACACTTTGGCGCGATGATAAAAACCATTGCAGGCCGCCCTTTCATAGGGCGGCCTTTTTTCAACCTCAGGTGCTTGACGCCGCCGGGCACCTATCCTAAGTGTGCTCCCACAGCGCGGGCATGGTGAAATGGTATCACACGAGCCTTCCAAGCTCTTGGTGCGGGTTCGATTCCCGCTGCCCGCTCCAATCCCGACAAACACTGCGTCTTACCGTTGCTTTCGGCGAATTCTGGCTTGACCAAACCGTCTGACCTGTCAAAACCCGGCTCCAGACGATGTGAGGAGTGGACATGGCCCGTGGAACGACCCTGAGCAAAGCCGAAACGGATCGCGAAACATCGCGCCAATTGGGATCGTTGCGCGCACTCTGGCCCTTTATGCGCCCCTATCGCCTGCAGATGGTCGCGGCGCTGATCGCGCTGACCGTCACTGCCAGCCTGTCGCTGATCTTGCCGCTGGCGGTGCGCCGGGTGGTGGATAACTTCAACGTGGAAAATGGCGCGATCCTTGATCAGTATTTCGGCGCAGCACTGGCGATTGCCGGGGCTTTGGCTGTGGGCACGGCGCTGCGCTATGCGCTGGTCACGCGCTTTGGCGAACGGGTTGTCGCCGATATTCGCAAGGCGGTGTTTGACAAGGTGATCGGCCTGTCCCCCAGTTTCTATGAAAAGACCCTGACCGGCGAAGTCCTTAGCCGGATCACCACCGATACCACGCTAATCCTGTCGGTGATCGGATCGTCTGTTTCGGTCGCGCTGCGCAATGTGCTGATGTTCTTTGGGGGCATGATCCTGTTGCTGCTGACCTCGCTTAAGCTGACGGGGCTGGTGCTGCTGATCGTTCCCGCCGTGATCGTGCCGATTGCCGTTCTGGGGCGCAGGCTGCGCAAGCTGAGCCGTGAAAATCAGGATTGGATTGCGGAAAGCTCGGGCAATGCGTCAGAGGCGCTTGGGGCGGTGCAGACCGTGCAGGCCTATACCCATGAGGCTCGGTCGCGGTCAGTTTTTGGCGAGATCACCGAAAAGAGCTTTGGCTCGGCCCAACAGCGCATCTGGACCCGCGCGGTCATGACCGCGATTGTGATCTTCCTTGTGTTTACCGGGGTTGTGGGCGTGCTTTGGGTCGGGGCCTCGGACGTGCGCGCGGGCACAATGATGCCAGGTGAGCTGGTGCAGTTCGTGATCCTTGCGGTGCTGGTGGCCGGGGCTGTTGGGTCACTGTCGGAAATCATCGGCGAACTGCAGCGCGCCGCTGGCGCCACAGAACGTCTGGTAGAGCTACTGAACGCAGAAGACACCGTCAAAGACCCAGCCCAACCACAGTCACTGGCCAGCCCGGTGCGTGGCGAAATCACCTTTGACGCTGTGTCCTTTGCCTATCCGGCGCGCCCGGATGTCTCGGCGCTCAATGAGGTCAATCTGACAATTTCCCCTGGTGAAACCGTGGCCTTTGTGGGCCCTTCCGGCGCGGGCAAGACCACGATTATCCAGATGATCCAGCGCTTTTATGATCCGAACAAAGGCGCAATCCGGCTGGATGGCATTGCCCTGCCCCAGATGACACGGGCCGAGTTCCGCCGCCATATCGCGCTGGTACCCCAGGATCCGGTAATCTTTGCCGCATCGGCCCGCGACAACATCCGCTTTGGCCGCCCCGATGCAACGGACGCGGAAATCGAGGCCGCCGCCCATGCCGCCGCGGCCCATGATTTCCTGATGGATCTGAAAGACGGCTATGACACATGGCTGGGTGAACGCGGTGTGATGCTGTCAGGCGGGCAAAAACAGCGCGTCGCCATCGCCCGCGCCATTCTGCGCGACAGCCCGGTTCTGCTACTGGACGAAGCCACCAGCGCGTTGGATGCGGCCAGCGAACAGGCGGTGCAGCAGGCGGTTGATACGCTGGCGCAGGGCCGCACCACCCTGATCGTGGCGCACCGTCTGGCAACGGTGAAAAAGGCCGACCGGATTGTTGTCATGGACAAGGGTCGCATCACCGCCACCGGCACCCATGAGGAACTGGTAGCACAGGACGGACTTTATGCCCGGCTGGCACGTTTGCAGTTCACCGCCGGTGCGGGCGACGCGCATTAAAACCGCGACTGGAACCCCATACTGACCGAGGCACCCCGCGAATCGAACAGATCGACATTCGAACTGGTGCGATGGGCCGAGACTGTCAGATTGGGGGAAAACCCCAAAAAGGTGGCTTCGTTGAACACAAAGGTCGCGCCGATTTCAAACCGTTGATCACGACGCCCATCCAGCGAAAGCGAAAACTCATCATAGCGCTTGCGCGACGCCGCGCCAAAGACAGAGACCCCAACAGTCAGGATCGGCTTGGCCAGAGCATAGGTGACATGCAGCTGGCTTTCCCGAAACGATGAGGTGCGAATGCTGGCGTCATAGTTTTGATGATCCAGACTGACCCGCAGGCTGTCACCGCCCTGCAACCGCATCAGTGTTTCACCACGCAGCCCCCGCAACACTGCCCGTGGCTGATCACTGCGCAGCGGGATCTGGTTTTCGACATAGGCTGACACCAGCGCCTCGGTGCGCTGTGACAGGCGAAAGGACTGCCCCAGATCCAGTCGTCGGAAGCTGCGCAGATCCTGACCGCCTGACCGCACCTGACCTATGCTGAACCGCAGGCGGGTAGGCCCCAGATCCGGGTGCAGCTGGCGCAGATGGCTAACCCCCACCGCCAGTTGCGTCAGCGCATAATCCCGCCCGCGTGCCCGTGGCGCAAGGCGCTTGGCGTCGGGGGAAAGGGAATAGGTGCGGCCGTAAAAATCCAGATCGACAAAACTGCGCTGTCGCGCGCTTTCCGACAGGCGCCATTCCAGCGTGGCGCGGCCGGTGTATTCGATTCCCGACAGCGCCAGAGCACTTGAGGGAAATACCAAAATGATATTGCCCAGCGAAAGAATCCGATCTTCGGCGCCATTGTTGATATTGCTTGATGGGCGCGCATTGAACGACAGACTGGGCCGAAACCGCGCCTGACCACGAATTTTCTGGAAATCCGCGCGGTTTTCATCTGCCCGCGTACGATCAGGCGCATAGTTCGCCGCCCGCCGCAGCCACCACTGTGCGGCCATCAAACGCCCCTGATCATAGCGGATCGCCGCCATCTGCCGCGCCAGTTCAAAGCGGCTAGGCAGATCCTCGGCTTGTTGAAAAGCCTGTAAAACCGACTGCGCCTGGCCATCCGACGAAATAGGCTGCGCCTGCAAGGAACTGCTCAACACGCAGAAAACCAGAGCAATCTTGCCGAAATTCCGCTTGATCCAAGAATGGTTTTGACAAGAAAACCAGTTTGTCATGATGCTGCTCCAACGGATGAGGACAACAGCATGGCACCAAATCAATCAAGGGGAAACCAACAATGATGAGACTCGTTTTTGGGATGCTTTCCCTGACAGCAATGGCGGCCTGCAGCAGCGGCACCGCCCCCAGCACAACAACAAATAGTCCAGTAACATCAACAAGTTCCAGCACGCCGACCAGCGCGGACAACACCACGTTTGGCAATCTTTTGAACAATGTGCGTGCGCAAAATGGCGCTCAGAACGTGACTTTTGACAGCCGTCTTGCCCAGGCTGCGCAGGTTCATGCCGATGACATGAACAACAACGGGTTCTTCAGCCACACCGGATCTGACGGATCAACGGTGGGCGTGCGGGCCACCCGCGCGGGATACAATTGGCGGTCAATTGGCGAAAACATCGCCCGCGGTCAGCGATCAGAAAGCGAAGCCATGCGGGACTGGACAAATTCACCCGGCCACCACGCCAATAACATCAACCCAAGTTTCAACGATTTTGCCCTGGCCAAAGCCGGGACAGGTGCAAATACTCATTGGGTTCTGGTGCTTGGGTCAGAGCAACCCTGACGGCCCTGAAAGCAAAAACGGCGGGCTTTTGGCCCGCCGTTTCTTTTTCTCGTGATCCAGCTTTTACTGCTTGATCTTGATGCGGCCATCCAGAGCCGGAACCACACCGCCCTGCGCGGCGATATATTCGGCAGTGACGTCTGCCAGATCCGGGCCATAGTCATAGGCGTTCTGCGCGTCGCGGAACATTTTGTAGCCGTCACCGCCGTTGCGCACATAGTTGTTCGACACAACGCCATAGACCTTTTCCAGATCAATCGGCGCACCGCCAACCATAACGTCTGACACACGGCTGCCTGCTTCGGCGGCTGGGTCAACGGTGAAGGTCATGCCTGCAACCTGCGGGAAGCGGCCTGCGCCCTCTTCGATTTTGGACACGCCATTTTCCAGCGCGGCAACGATGGTTGCACCGGTGACTTCGAAAGTCGACAGGGTGTTCTGGAACGGCAGCACGGTCAGCACTTCGCCCATGGTCACTTCGCCCGCATCAATCGAGGCACGCAGACCACCACCGTTCTGGATCGCGATTTCAACGCCCTGATCCTTCACGCGGTCCAGCATAGCGCCTGCAACCAGATTGCCCATGGCGCATTCCATCGCCCGGCACGAGCCACGCTCACCGTCGATGGCCGCTTCGGTCGAGGCCACAACGCGGTTTTTCATTTCGTCGATCGGGCCTGCCAGCTCAGCCACGCGCGCTACAATCGCCGGATCTTCGGCAACCGAGGCGTCCAGCAGGATGGTGTCGCCAGTAGCCGAGGTCACATTGCCGGCGTCGTCAAACATCAGGGTCAGGTGACCAACATATTTCGAATAGGCATAGGCCGACACAACCGGCACATCACCAACCATGGTTGGATAGGCCATTGCGCCTTCTTCGGTGTTCGAGAATTTGGTGTGCGAGTGACCACCCACAACCGCATCAACACCTTTGACCGCGCCAGCGATTTCCATGTCTTTCTTCACGCCCACGTGGTTCAGGGCGATGATCTTATCGACACCTTCGGCCATCAAAGCATCCACATCCGCCTGCAGCGACTGGATTTCGTCCTGGAAGACAACTTCGGCGCTTGGTGAGGATGTTTCCGATGTATCGACGGCCAGCGCCGAGATCACACCGATTTTCTGACCGCCAACTTCCAGAACCACATGGTTCTGAACCTTGCCGCCCAGCATCTTCGTCTGGCTGACATCCAGGTTGCCTGCAATCACCGGGAAGGACACGCCATCCACCAGTTTCAGCAGACCTTCGTCGCCGTCGTCAAATTCGTGGTTGCCCACGGCCATGACGTCAAAGCCGATCTTTTCCATCATCTCGATTTCCACGTCACCCTTGTAGGTGGTGTACATCAATGAGCCCTGGTACTGATCGCCCGCGTCCAGCACGATGACGTTTTCGTCTTTCAGCTGTTCACGCAGTTCTGCAATTTTTGTCGCCACGCGGGCATAACCGCCAAAGCATTTACCTTCGGCATTGTCGGCCGGCTTGCAGGTCGAATCGTATTTATTGATCGGCTCAATGCGGCTGTGCAGATCATTGATGTGGATGATATTCAGCTTGTAGTCAGCGCTGGCTGCGCCAGCAGTCAAGGCCAGCGCAGCAGCACTGGTCAGCAGGCGGATCGACATGGGGATACCTCTCTGTCACTATTTTTTTCTAACAAGATTAAAGACTCTGCCAGCCCGGAGAGTCAAAGGCTGACATCACGTCTGGCAAAATCTCGCGACAGTATCATGACAGTTTCGGGCCCTGCGCCTGATTTTTGGCCATCCCGAACTGATGGCATCGTGGGGCTTGGCAAACAAAAAAGCGGCTTTGAACCAAGGCCGCTTTTCATCTTTTTCTCTGGTGTCTTAGCGCGACAGCATGCGCAGGCGGCTCTCGAATTCACCCCGATCCACATAGCAGCCGTGCAGGTGGCGCCGCCCGGTGTTTGGATCAAAGGCCGACCGCCCGTGCAAAACACGGCGGTTATCGAACACAACCATTTCGCCACCCTTCAATTTCAGGTTGAGGATGTATTTCGGATCCCGCGTCATGGCCATGAACTTTTGATAGGCACGGTAATAGCGCGGCATCAGATCCGGGGCGATATCGAGGAAGTCCGCAAGATGCGCGTTAAAGCAGATCTCGATCACATCACCATTTTCATCACAGGTGATCACCCGCTTGCGCGAACGGATGTCTGTCTGATCATCGTGAAAACGGAACGGGATCGAAATATCGCACAGCGCAGCAAAGGCATCCGGATCTTCCAGCTTTAGATCTTCGGCCACTGCATAGCCATCACAGAACAGCGATTCCCCGCCTTCTGCCTCGTTGGCGAGGCAATGCAGGAACTGAAAACCGGGCGGCAGTTCCTGATTGGTCAGATCGGTGTGCAACGGCAGTGCCACGGGAGTATAGGCCAGATTGTTGGGGTTCGGCTTGGATTTGACCTCAAAGGTCTTGCCAAAGTTTGTTTCGCGCAAAAATCCAATGCGGCGCGCCACATCCATCCCAGCTTCTGTGGTGTCGGCAAGGTGATCGACAATGCTCAGACCGTACTGGCGCGAGGCAACCAGCCAGTCTTTCAGCGCAGTGTCCTGTTCCAGAACGCCACCGGCATTGGCGCGCGGAATACCATTGGCCGACAGGTCAGACCGCCAGGTGACAAAGCCGGTATCCGCCGCATCAAATACCGGCTGCCCCGGGCGATGTGCCCGCAGCCAGTCCAGATCGAATTGGCTTGGGGCGTCGGATTCTGACCAGAAGACATGCAGATCATTGCCTTCCTGGGTGGCATTGACGGCTTTGATATCCAGCGCGATCGCTGTGAGATCAGTCAACCGTTCCTGAGTTTGCGGGTGAAAGCCAGCCGGATCGTTTTCGCGCAGCCAGATAAAGGGAAAATCCCCTGACATGTGGTCCGACCAGGTGACACGGATATGGGTATCGGCCAGATCTATCTGAACCGGTTGAGCAAGCGTTTGTGTAGACATTTTGTTCTCTGTGGTCTGAGTGTTGGGAGGAAAAGGCTCAGATCGCATGAGGGGGTGGCCACCAGTCATAGGCCTTTTTGTAAGGGTGCCCCGGTCGGCGACCGATGGTGGCTGGTATTTCGGAGCGGGCTGACATCTGACTGTTGCGGCAGTGGTGGTTGCTGAATTCCCCGATTAAAAGATTATTCTGGCCAGTCAAATGGATTCGACCGCCTGTCGCAAAGCCTGATAAAAGCGGCGTTTTCCTGTGGTCGATACAACCCAAAACCCCCTGCCCGGCACCTTGACCTGCGCAGGGCAAAAGGCAACAACAGGCCCATGCTGATCTATAAAATTCTACGCGCGGACGAATGGGCCGCCTTGCAATCCGAGGGCGAGACCCAAGGTGCGCCAATCGACGTCACTGACGGCTATATCCACTTTTCCACCGACAAACAGGCACGCGAAACAGCGGCCAAGTATTTTGCCGGGGTCGAGGGGCTGATGCTGCTGACCTATGACAGCGAAAAGCTGGGGGATCTGATCAAATGGGAACCCTCACGCGGAGGGGATCTGTTTCCACATCTTTACGGCCCCCTGCGGTTGGCTGATATGATCGAAGCGGCCCCCCTGCCCGTCAGCGACGCAGGCCACGCCTTCCCCGCGCATTTCGCATGAACCGCATTGGGCTGGGGTCAGGGTTTGCCCTGCTGGGCAGGTTCGACTATGCCAGCCCAGAGCGCATCGCGAAACAGTGATGCAAGATTCGCGGCTGGCCAGATCAGACCAGCTTGAGACAGGCCAGCTTAAGACGGGCCAGCTTGAGACAGGAATGCCTTTGAATGAAACTTCTTGAAAAGGCCGGAATGGCCCTTCTGTACCGTTTGGACCCGGAACAGGCGCATGGAGCGGCATTGCGCGCCCTGCGCAGTGGGATCGCCCCTTTGCCGGGATGTGTCACATCTGATCGCTTGCGCACCACTGTGGCGGGGCTGGACCTTCCCAATCCGCTGGGCATCGCCGCTGGGTTCGACAAAAACGCCGAAGTGCTGAAACCGCTGCAACGGTCAGGCTTTGGCTTTATCGAGGTGGGGGCTGCCACGCCGCGCGCGCAGCCCGGTAACCCAAAGCCGCGTCTGTTTCGCCTGACCGAAGATCAGGCTGCGATCAATCGCTTTGGCTTTAACAACGACGGCATGCAGGCCATCGGCGCCCGTCTGGCCCGGCGGCCGCATGACATGGTGTTGGGACTGAATCTGGGCGCAAATAAAGACAGCGAAGACCGCGCCGCTGATTTCGCCAAAGTGCTGGCCCATTGCGGGCCTTATCTGGATTTCGCCACGGTAAACGTGAGTTCACCCAACACCGAAAAGCTGCGGGATCTGCAGGGCAAAGAGGCGCTCTCGGCGCTGCTGGCAGGGGTGATGCAGACCCGTGCCGAACTGGAACGCCCGATCCCGGTCTTTTTAAAAATCGCCCCTGATCTGGACGAGCAGGGCATCGAAGATGTGGCCGAAGTGGCGCTGACATCCGGCGTCGCCGGTGTGATCGCCACCAACACCACCCTGTCACGCGAGGGGCTGCGCAGCAAACACGCGGGCGAAGCTGGCGGATTGTCTGGTCAGCCCCTGTTTGAGAAATCCACCCGCGTGCTGGCGCAGCTGTCGACACTCACCGATGCCAAATTGCCGATCATCGGAGTGGGCGGCGTGGGCAATGCGGAACAGGCCTATGCAAAGATCCGCGCCGGGGCCTCTGCGGTGCAACTATACACGGCGCTGGTCTATAGTGGGCTGACGCTGGGGGCCGAAATTCTGGCCGGGCTGGAAAAGCTTCTGGAACGGGATGGCTTTGACACTGTGGCGCAGGCCGTTGGCACAGGACGAGAGGAGTGGCTATGATCCTTTGGCATAATCCACGCTGTTCGAAATCACGTCAAACTCTTGCTTTGCTTGAGGAAAAGGGCGTGACTGTCGAGGTGCGTAAATATCTGGAGGCAGCCCCCTCTGTGGATGAGCTGCGCGCGGTTCAGGCGGCTTTGGGCTGCTCGGCGGTTGACATGATGCGCCCGAAAGAATCCGAGTTCAAAGAGCAAGGCCTGTCAAAAACCGATAGCGATGAGGTGTTGCTGGCCGCCATGGCGACAACACCCAAACTGATCGAACGTCCCATCCTGATCAACGGGGAACGTGCCGCACTGGGCCGCCCCCCGGAAAAGGTTCTGGAGATTATCTAGGATCTACAATCAAAGGCGCGGCGGTACGGTCGCGCCTTTTGCTGCCGCCACAAAGGCCGCGATCTTGGCCGCGTCTTTCACCCCTGGCGCGCGTTCCACCCCTGAGGACACATCCACCTGCGCCGCTCCGGTCATGGCCACCGCCTGCGCCACGTTTTCGGGGTTCAATCCGCCCGCAAGCATCCAGGGCATAAACCACCGCTTGCCGGCGATCAGGCGCCAGTCAAAGGCCAGCCCATTGCCGCCAGGCAGATCTGCGTTCTTAGGCGGTTTGGCATCCACAAGGATCTGATCGGCCACCGCCCCATACGCGGTCAGCTTGCCCAGATCTTCCTCGTCAGCGACACCTATGGCCTTCATCACTGGCAAGCCAAATCTGGCCCGCACTTCGGCCACACGTTCGGGGGATTCGCTGCCATGCAGTTGCAAGATATCCAAAGGTACATCGTGCAGGATCTCTTCGAGGGTGGCATCAGTCGGATTCACCACCAGCCCCACCTTGGCCACCCCCACAGGGGCCGCCAGCGCCACATCACGTGCCTCAGCGATGGAAACATTGCGCGGGCTTTTGGCAAAGAACACCAGCCCGGCATAGCTGGCACCCGCATCGGCCACCGCCTGCATATCTGCCTCGCTGCGCAAACCGCAGATCTTTACCCGAACCTCAGCCATCTTTGTCCTGCTTTGTCAGTCTGTTGTGCAAAAAAGAAGCGCCCTACGAGGCGCTTCCCGGTGTCAAGAATGGTTGGTGTGATCAGCTGGCCTGATCGAGGATCGCCAGCACCTCATCCTTGTCTTTATCGCGCTCATTTTGCGTTTTCTTCAGTTCGCGTTCCAGTTTACGAACCTCGCCGGTTTTACGGTTGGCTTCGGCACGGAACTTATGTTCGCGCAGCCATTCCCAGGCGAACCCCAGCGCAGCCCCTGCCATAAGGCTGGCGAAAATCACCACAAACAGCGGCACCTGAATCGAAAAGGCAAATGCACCAAGAACCGGCGCAGTATCCAGGACGGCTGGCAGAGTGTTCAGCTCAACCATATCGCGGTTGGCCAGCGCACCTACGATCAGGACCAGCGCCAGTGCTGCAAGGAAGGCATAGCGAATATAACGCATCGATTAATTTCCGTTCAGACGGTCCCGCAACAGCTTACCGGTCTTGAAGAAGGGCACGTGTTTTTCTTCGACTTCCACAGAATCCCCGGTTCTGGGGTTCCGTCCCACACGTGCGTCCCGTTTCTTGACCGAGAACGCCCCGAAACCGCGCAATTCGACCCGGTCGCCCCGGGACATGGCATCGGTGATTTCCTCAAAAATCGTATTCACGATTCTTTCTACGTCACGCTGATACAGATGTGGGTTCTCATCTGCAATCTTCTGGATCAGTTCTGATCTGATCATGACCTATTTCCCCCCGAAGGTATTTATCGGTTTTCATTATATTTATTGAAGACATATCAGCAGACCCCGAGATCAAAAACAACAGGTCTCTTGAATTTCACCATATTTTGCAGCCCGTTGAGCGGTGAGAAGGTCATTTCCGGTGCCGGTTGACGTCAAGAAAAGGTCAAACCCGCTTCTGGCTGCGGCTCTCGGTATCGTGATTCGACGCTGGCGCAGATCACTTGTGCAGAATCAAAACCGCGCGCACCTGCCCACCAACAGGGGTACAAAAGCAAAAAGCCCCACCTGATGGCGGGGCTTTCGCATAGATCTTTGTTGGAAACGATTACTCGTCGCCGCCCTTCAGAGCTGCGCCAAGGATATCGCCCAGCGATGCGCCCGAGTCGGAGGAACCGTACTGTTCCACGGCCTCTTTCTCTTCTGCGATCTCGCGTGCCTTGATCGACAGGCCCAGACGACGGGTCTTGCTGTCGATGTTGGTGACGCGAACGTCCAGCTTGTCGCCTTCGTTGAAGCGCTCCGGACGCTGCTCTGCGCGGTCGCGCGACAGGTCGGAACGGCGGATGAAGGACTTCATGCCTTCGTATTCCACTTCGATGCCGCCATCTTCGATTGCGGTCACTTCAACGGTCACGATCGAGCCGCGCTTCACGCCGCCGGTCGCTTCTGCGAACTTGTCGCCACCCAGAGCTTTGATCGAGAGCGAGATACGCTCTTTCTCGATGTCGACCTCAGAGACAACGGCCGAAACCATGTCGCCTTTGCGGTAGTTCTGGATCGCATCTTCGCCGCGCTCGTCCCAGGACAGGTCGGAGAGGTGAACCATGCCGTCGATGTCGCCGTCGAGGCCGATGAACAGACCGAATTCGGTGATGTTCTTGACTTCGCCTTCGACCTGAGTGCCTTCCGGGTTGGATTCCGCGAAGACTTCCCATGGGTTGCGCTGGGTCTGCTTGAGGCCCAGGGAAACGCGGCGCTTGCCACCGTCGATTTCCAGAACCATGACGTCAACTTCCTGCGAGGTCGAAACGATCTTGCCGGGGTGTACGTTTTTCTTGGTCCAGGACATCTCGGAGACGTGAACCAGACCTTCAACACCGGCTTCCAGCTCAACAAAGGCACCGTAATCGGTGATGTTGGTGACGCGGCCTTTGTGCACCGAACCCAGCGGGTACTTGACGCCAACCAGATCCCATGGATCTTCCTGCAGCTGTTTCATGCCCAGGCTGATGCGGTGGGTTTCTTTGTTGATCTTGATAACCTGAACCTTGACGGTTTCGCCAATGGTCAGGATCTCGCTTGGGTGGTTCACACGGCGCCATGCCATGTCGGTGACGTGCAGCAGGCCGTCAACGCCGCCCAGGTCAACGAAGGCACCGTATTCGGTGATGTTCTTGACCACACCGTCAACCGAATCGCCTTCCTGCAGCTTGCCGATCACTTCGGCGCGCTGTTCTGCGCGTGACTCTTCGAGGATCGCGCGACGCGATACCACGATGTTGCCACGGCGGCGGTCCATTTTCAGGATCTGGAACGGCTGCTTCAGACCCATCAGCGGGCCAGCGTCACGTACGGGGCGTACGTCAACCTGCGAACCGGGCAGGAAGGCAACTGCGCCACCCAGATCCACGGTAAAGCCACCTTTGACGCGGCCGAAGATCGCGCCATCGACGCGCGCATCGTCTGCGTATGCTTTTTCCAGGCGGTCCCATGCTTCTTCACGGCGCGCCATCTCACGCGAGATAACAGCTTCGCCGCGGGCGTTTTCTGCTGCGCGCAGGTACACTTCTACGGTGTCACCTACTTCAACAGCTGGGGCTTCGCCGGGTTCTGCGAATTCTTTCAGCTCGACGCGGCCTTCCATTTTATAGCCTACGTCGATGATGGCCTGGCCCGCTTCAATTGCGATAACCTTGCCTTTGACAACCGAACCTTCGTCCGGTGTGTCCATTTCGAGGCTCTCATTCAGGAGGGCTTCGAATTCTTCCATAGTTGCATTAGCCATGTGGCGTTTAATCCTTTGCAAAGGTTTTTCTGGCCGGGCGGTTGTCTCCACCGGTCTTGGGTTAGCGTTGGTTGACTGGGCCGTTCACCACCATGATCGTGCGGCACACACAAAACAAAGAGGGCCGGAGTGACTCCCGACCCTGCCCATCGACCATGTGTTGTGGTGTTTTCACCTTATCAACAGGCGCGCGTATACGGGAAGGCCGCTCGTAGGTCAAGCATTGCGAAAGAACGGGCAGGCTTCGCACGGACCAGAATGCGCCTTGTAAACTGACCCTTTCAGTTGTCAGCTGTTCCTTCTTTTAGTAGCTTCGCAGCAGCTGTTCTTTCAAGGATTTGACATGTCTGAACCATTGCGCGCCACACGCGATATTTCCATTGAAACCACCGAAAACGCCAGTGTTGTTCATATTCTGTGTGCATCACAAACACGGTCTTTAGTGGCGATGATCCCGCTTGTTGTGTTTGGCGTTGCATTGGCAATTTCCAGCTTTGCCTTTCTTGCCGGGCTTTTTGACAGTCGGGCAATCGGCGGGCAAATGCGTACAGGCGGCGCAGTTGTCTTTCTCTTGTCCGCGCTTGGTTTGTACGGCACCCGCCGCTTCGCAACAAAGAAGACCGAGCGCAAAATCGTTGTTTCAGATACCGGAGTAGAGATTGATAGCAAGCTCTACGCCCGAGAAGACATCGAAGGGATCGGATGGGAGAAAAGCGGCAGCTGGTCTGCGGTGTTCTACCGGGTCTATCTTGAGTTCGGGGACAGGCGGATTACTGCGGCTGATGGCTTGACTGAACAGCAGATCGAAAAGGCGCATCAGGCCCTTAAGGAAGCGTTGGAGGCTCACAGCGTAGGCTAAGCCTGACCTTCTGAAATCTAGCCTCGATTGAAATCGCCCGCGATTCGTCAAAGCTGCGCACAAGATTGCCAAAGCTATGGCCGATGTCCTGGAACCCCAAAAGGTCATCGTGCCAGATATTTTCTGTACCTTTCAAAACCTGTCCTCTCAAATGCGTGCACAGGCTGTGACGGTTCTGACGCCTGTGCAAGTGGGAATTCCCTGCCCTCAGCGCCCTCAGCGCGCCCCAACGCGTGAGCGGCGCAAACTATGCGATCACAACCGCCGACTGCCGCGTGAGCATAGTTTAAGTGACCCTGCCCAGCCCGGCAGGCACAAGGGGCGCATCTCTCTCTACTCCCTCTGTTGAAAGGTTACCCCAATGTTGAAATGGACAGTTGCCGCGCTTGCGCTGACAGTTGCCGCGCCGGTTGCGGCTCAGGATTTTTATGGTCAGGTTTACGGCGGCTTTGACCGCCTGCAGGACAGCACGTTTTCCGGCACCATCGGTGGTGCAAACCGCACGGTCGATACAGGTTTTGACGACGGCTATTCCGCAGGTGTGTCAATCGGGCGGTACTTCTCGGGCCTCTCGAATGACACCTATGCGCTGCGCGGCGAAGTCGAACTATCCTTTAGCCGGAACGAGGCAAATACAGTCGACTTTTCCGGCAATGGTGTCGGCAACGAAGGCAATGTGGGGGGTGACATTCGCTCAACACGGTTGTTTGCCAATGTGCTGGCAGATTTCAAAACCCAGTCGCGCCTGACGCCCTATGTCGGCGCCGGTCTGGGTGTGGATTTTGTTGATCACGGCATTTCCTATGGCCGAAATGTCACCATCACCGGTCAGGACGAAGCTCTGGCGGCCCAGCTGATCGTGGGCGGGGCCTATGAAGTCAGCGACGGTGTATCGCTGTTTTCAGATGTGCGGTTCCTGCGCAGCTTTGATGTGGAAAGCACCCGCACCGCCCCCAATGGCACCACCGCCCGGGTCAGCGATGACCTGAGCCGCGCCAATGTGAACTTTGGTTTGCGCTTCCAGTTCTGATCTCTGCGCCCAATCCTCGCAGGCGCAAAGACGGACCAGCCCCAACACTCTTTCCGGTTGGGGCTGGTCTTTTATTCAGGCGACCTGATTGCCGCGCGACCAGACCCCGCGCAGCAGCGGCACATGGGCGCTGACCCCAAACCGCACCAGATCCGCGCGCAATCCCTGCGCAAGTGTACCGCGATCCGTCAGGCCAACCGCCTTGGCCGGTGTGCTGGTCACTGTGGCGATCCCGCGCGGCATATCTTCCCAGATCTCACCCAGCTTGATCGCCGCCAGCAACAGCGCTGCGGGCACATAATCAGACGAAACAATATCCAGCAGCCCCAGCTCGGCCAGTTCGCTTGCGGCCACATTGCCTGAATGCGATCCCCCACGGATCAGATTGGGCGCGCCCATCATCACCGCAATCCCGTGATCGTGACAGGCCTGCGCTGCATCTACCGTGGTGGGGAATTCCGCCAGATGGATGCCATACCCGGCCGATGTTTCCACCTGCGCGCGGGTGGTATCATCATGGCTGGCCAAAGTGGCCCCAAACCGCGCTGCCTCAGAAACCGTTGCCGCCTCGTGCCTGTCGCCATTGCGCACACGCAGCTCTTTCAGATTGACCACATGGTCCTGAAACTCCGCGTCAGACATGCCCCGCTTGGACTTCACGTATTGCTCTAGCTTATTGATGTCGCGGAACTGCCGCTGCCCCGGTGTGTGATCCATCATCGACACAATACCAACGCGATCTTCGGGCCCAAACTCAGCCAGTTCCTCGGCCAGTGTCTCGGAACAGATTTCTGCGCGCAGGTGCAGATAGTGACTGATCTTGAGCATGTCTTTTTCGCGCAGCTCCAGCAGCTCAGAAGTCAGCGCACGCGCATATTTGATATAGCGCCCCTTGCCGCTGGGTATGGATCCGACACGCATCGCATCAAACACCGTGGTGATCCCGGTCGAGGCCAGCTCGGCGTCATGGGCCACAATGGCGGCAGCATGGGGCCAGTCCACACCCGGACGCGGTTCAATATGGCGCTCCAGATTGTCGGTGTGCAATTCGATCAGACCAGGCGCGACGTAATCTCCACCGCAGTCAATCGCGCCTTTGGGCACCTCCGCTCCCTGCCCCATCTCGGCAATCAGGCCATTTTCCACCCGGACCCAGCCAAGATGGGTTGTCTTTGGCAGAACCAGCATGGCATTCGCCAATGTAAAGGCGTTTGTCACGCCAGCGTTACCCTCATCCGGCATAGGCCCCTCAGAAACAGAGCCCCTAGAAAGCAAGGTTGTCATGACATTCTCCAGATATGCGATCTATTTCACTTTGCCCAAAGGGCCGTTGTCCGAATTTGGCGCTGCCTGGCTGGGCTGGAATGCCGCCACCGGCGAACGCCCCAACGCGCCACTTATTGATGGGCTGCCTGCGCCTGCCCATGAGATCACCGCCACCCCGCGTAAATACGGGCTGCACGGCACGATCAAACCGCCATTTCGTCTGGCGCAGGGGCAAACATTTGAAACCCTCAAGGACGGGTTCAAAATCTTTTGCGCCCAGCAAAGCGCCTTTGCGCTGGACGGTCTTGAACTGACCCGGCTGGGGCGTTTTCTGGCCCTGACCATTGCCGGCGATCAGACGCCGCTTGCCGATCTGGCCGCCAATACGGTCAAAGCGCTCGACCCGTTTCGCGCGCCCCTGACCCCGGCTGATCTGGAACGCCGCCGTGCGGCGAACCTGACCCCGCGCCAGGATGAACTGCTGATGCAATGGGGCTATCCTTATGTGATGGAGGAATTCAAATTCCACCTCACATTGACCGGCAAACTGCCCAAAGCCCAGACCCTGCAGGTTGAAACTGCACTGCAACCGGTGCTGACGCCTCTCTTGCCCAAACCCTTCGTGATCGACGCGCTGACCCTGTGCGGAGAAGACGAAAACGGCATGTTCCACGAATTGCACCGCTACACCCTCTCAGCCTGAAGCGCATCAAGAATGCGCACAACGGTCTGCTCTAGCGGGCCGTCATTTGACACCTCAATAACCGGCAAGCCCGACGCCAAGGTGAATTCGGCCCGCTCAAGACGGCGCGCGATTTCCTCTGTGCTTTCGCGCCCGCGACCGGCCAACCGCGCCGCCAGCACCTCTGCCGGGGCTGTCAAAAGCAGCGTTACAAACCCCGGAAACTTATCACGCGCCTCTTCCAGAACAGTCCGCGACAAGTTCACCAGCACATCCACACCTTTATCCAATTGTTCGCACACCGAAACAGGCACCCCATAGGCCAGACCATGCGCCCGCCAGCTCAGCGCAAAAGCGCCTTCCGCCTCCATCGCCTCAAAGCGCGCAAGATCAATGGGGATATAATCCTCGCCACCCGCATCAGGATCCCGTGTGATCACCCGGCGCAACAGCGCAAAATTGCCCATCTCGGCTAGCGCCATCATGACGCTATCCTTACCAACCCCAGAGGGACCAACAACGGCAATGAACCGACCCCGAGCCTGCTTCGGTCTCATGCGGCCATCCCGGGGGTAAAGCCCGACACATTCACTTCGCGATCGCAAACACGATCCCGCGCCGCCTCGTCATGGAAAATACCAATGATCGCTGCCCCACGGCCCTTGGCCTCTTCGATCAGGCTCAGCACTGTCTCGCGATTCTGCGCATCCAAAGAGGCAGTGGGTTCATCCAGCAACATCGCGGGATAGCCATGGGCAAAGCCACGGGCAATATTCACCCGCTGCTGCTCGCCCCCAGAAAAGGTTGTGGGGGACAACCCCCAAAGGCGTTCGGGGATGCGCAGACGCTCCAACAAATCCCGCGCCACCTCCCGCGCCTCGCCCGGATCACGACCCAGTGCCAGCAAAGGCTCAGCCACAACATCCAGCGTTGGCACACGGGGCACCACCCGCAGGAACTGGCTGACATAGCCCAAGACTTCGCGCCGCAGACGGATGATCTCACGCGGCTCAGCCTGCGCCACATCCACATCCCCAATCACGATCCTGCCCGAAGCCGCCAGATAGTTGCCATAGATCATCCGCATCAGCGTTGATTTCCCAGCACCTGACTCACCGGTCAACGCAACACATTCCCCGGGTGCCACACTCAGCGTGGCCCCCTCCATCACCCGAATAACCGCACTGCCCTGATTGTGCAGCGTAAAGGTCTTCGACACGTTCGAAATCTCAATCATGGTTTCTTTGGTCCATAAATACCTCGGGGTCTGGGGCAGAGCCCCAGCCTCCCACATCAAACTTGCAGCACGCTGGACACCAGCAACTGTGTATAGGCATGCTGTGGATCGTCCAGCACCTGATCAGTCAGCCCGTTCTCCACCACATGTCCGTCTTTCATCACCATCAGGCGATCCGCCAACAGGCGCACAACCGCCAGATCATGGGTGACGATGATGGCGCTCAGCCCCATTTCGCGCACAAGGCTGCGCAGCAGATCCAGCAGACGTGCCTGCACCGATACATCCAGCCCCCCGGTCGGCTCATCCATAAAGACCAGCCTCGGCCCAGTCACCAGATTGCGGGCGATCTGCAGGCGCTGCTGCATCCCACCGGAAAAGGCGCTGGGGCGGTCGTCAACACGGGTCTCACTGATCTCAACCCGGCCCAACCAGTCAATCGCGGTTTCGCGAATGTCACCGTAGTGACGCGCACCAACCGCCATCAGGCGTTCACCCACATTGCCGCCCGCGCTGACGTTCATCCGCAGCCCATCGCGGGCATGCTGATGCACGAAGGCCCAATCCGTGCGCGACAACATCCGGCGTTCCGGCTCGGACATGGTCACCGTGTCTTTCATCCCATCGGCTCTGGTATCAAACAGCACCTCACCCGCGTCGGGGGCCAGATGACCGGCCAGACAGTTCAGCAGCGTCGATTTCCCCGAGCCACTTTCGCCGACGATCCCCATCACCTCACCGGGATAAAGATCGAATGACACATCGGCGCAGCCGATGCGCGTGCCGTAG
Source organism: Pelagimonas sp. (assembly GCA_025210455.1). Lineage (GTDB taxonomy): Bacteria > Pseudomonadota > Alphaproteobacteria > Rhodobacterales > Rhodobacteraceae > JAOARQ01. The sequence goes on along the minus strand of JAOARQ010000049.1, from coordinate 29,413 downwards.
AACTTGTTGACCCCACGGACTGAAAACAATGGTCTCTGATCCATCACGCCACCTCTCCTGCTGCGGCAAGCTGTTTGCCCTGAAAACCCGCCTCGCGACGGCAGCGGCAATAATCGGTATCCGAGCAGACAAACATTCGACCCCCGGCATCATCCACAATGACTTCATCCAGATAGCTGTCTTCCGCCCCGCACAAATCACATGCTGAATCCGCCTTTGAAGCTTCAAAGGGGAAGTCATCGAAATCAAGACTGACAACCTGTGTGTAAGGCGGCAGGGCATAGATCCGCTGTTCCCGACCCGCGCCAAACAGCTGGATGGCGGGCATTTCCATTTTAGGATTATCGAATTTCGGGATCGGTGACGGGTCCATCACATAGCGCCCCTCTACCTTGACCGGATAGGCATATGAGGTGGCAATCGCGCCGTGGCGGGCGATGTCTTCATAAAGCTTCACATGCATCAGACCATATTCCTCAAGGCTGTGCATCTTGCGGGTTTCCACCTCAGAGGGCTCCAGAAAGCGCAGCGGTTCCGGGATCGGCACCTGATAGACAAGGATCTGATCCTCGCGCAGCTCGGCTTCGGGGATGCGGTGGCGGGTCTGGATCACGCTGGCCTGCGTGGTTTCCTCGGTTGTGGTCACCCCTGCGGTACGTTCAAAGAACTTGCGGATCGACACCGCATTGGTGGTGTCATCTGCCCCCTGATCAATCACCTTAAAGGTGTCATCGGGGGTCAGCGTTGCTGCCGAAACCTGCACCCCGCCAGTACCCCAGCCATAAGGCATAGGCATCTCGCGCGAGGCAAAAGGCACCTGATAGCCCGGAATGGCCAGACCTTTCAGGATTGCGCGGCGGATCATGCGTTTGGTCTGTTCATCCAGATAGGCAAAGTTGTAGTCGCTCATAGCAGCCCCCGCTCTTGCAGTGCCTGTTCCAGCGCATCGGCTGAGGTGAAATGAATGGCGTCCATGCCAGCAGCACGGGCCCCTTCGACGTTTTTCAGACTGTCATCAATGAAAACGCAGTCAGCGGGCAACACCCCGGCGCGGGCGCAGAGCATCTCAAAGATGCGTGCGTCGGGCTTGATGATCTTTTCAACACCGGAAATCACCAGCGTGCCAAAGATCTCGCCCAATCGTGGGTGCGATTTCAGCCCCTCGGGCCAGGTTTCCGCTGACCAGTTGGTGATGCCATGAATGGGCACGCCGCGCTGTTTCAGCCGATCCACCAGCTCCCATGTGCCCGGCACCGCATGGCGCACGGTCTGGGCGAAGTTCGCCACATAGGCGGCAAAGCGGCGCTGATCTTCCGGATCATCCAGTTCCAGCGCCATATCGGAAAAGCGTTCACCCGCATCGCCGCGCAGATTGCGCGCTATGAAATCGCTGCGCTGCATAAAGGCCTCGGCTTCAGCCTGAGAGGCAAACTCATCAGACCAAGCCAGATGCGGCTGCCAGTCCACCAGCACACCGCCAATATCAAAAACAACAACTGAAGGGGTCATTCTGCGGCCTCCGCCTGATGGGCTTCCGCTTCGCGGCGCAGCTTGCGCACCAGTTCCAATTCAGATTGGAAATCAACGTAATGCGGCAGTTTGATATGTTCGAGGAACCCTGTGGCCTGAATATTATCAGCGTGCATCAGAACAAATTCTTCGTCCTGAACCGGCGCGCCCATATTGTCTTCGCCCAGTTCTTTCCAGCGCAGCGCGCGATCCACCAGCGCCATGGCGATGGCCTTGCGTTCGGTCTGCCCAAAGACCAGACCATAGCCGCGGGTAAACTGCGGCGGCTCTGTCTTTGATCCGGTGAACTGGTTCACGGTCTCACATTCGGTCAGTTCGATCTCACCGATTTCAATGGCAAAGCCCAGCTCTGGGATTTCCATTTCCACCGCACATTGACCGATGCGCAATTCGCCCACAAAGGCGTGGTTGCGCGCATAGCCTCGCTGTGTGGAATAGGCCATGCCCAGAACAAAGCCCTCGTCACCACGGGTCAGCGCCTGCAGACGCAGCGCGCGGTTGGCGGGCAGTTCCATCGGTTCGCGGGTCAGATCCGGCGGGGTATCTTCACCCTGCTTTTCTTCTTCGATCAGGCCTTCGCGGTTCAGGAACCCAAGGATCTTGGGCGTGTCTTCTGTGCGCGGGTCACCCATCGGGGCCTCTGGCACCTCGCCATCTGCGGCCAGTTTGAAATCCAGCAGACGGTGGGTGTAGTCAAACGTTGGCCCAAGCACCTGCCCACCCGGCGCATCTTTGAAGGTCGCGGAAATGCGGCGAATGCAGGACATCCTGTCGGTCTCAACTGGCAGGGTGCCGCCAAACCGAGGCAAGGTGGTGCGATAGGCGCGCATCAGAAAAATCGCTTCGATCAGATCCCCGCGCGATTGTTTGATCGCCAGCGCCGCCAGATCCGGATCATAAAGTGATCCTTCGGCCATGACGCGATTGATCGCCAGTGCCAGTTGCTCGCGGATCTGCGCCACCGACATTTCATCTATGGATTGATCGCCCCGGCGTTCTTCAGCCAGCCAGGCATGAGCATTGTCAATGGCGCGTTCGCCGCCTTTTACAGCTACATACATGCGTCAGCCCTCTTGCTGTGTAACTTTGGTGCTGCGCGGCAGAGCAGCCAATTGGTCGCCCGCGCAGAAATACGCATCCCATCCCAGCGGAAAGCGGCTGGCGTTGTCCCGAAACGCGTCGATTTCCGGCAAATTGAGTGTTGCCGTGTCTTTGATCCCCGGACCACGCAGAATGGCCCCTGCGCCCAAAGATGGGGTTTCGACAACCAACGTGGCCGAGCGATCAGGATACTCCGAGGTGCCAATGCGGTAGGCCCCAAGCGGGGCCAGATCGCCCCAGCTGCCTATGGCAAAATCACATCGGTCCGCCGAGACAATGGGCGCGCCGGCGTGAAAGGTGATCCAGTCGCGCACCGCCTGCGTGTCTGCCGCGCCCGCCAGGTACACCCCGGTTTCAGGGTCACACAGCGTCAGGATCAAAACCCCTGTGGCGACTGACAGCGGTGCCGGGGGCTGCGCCCCGCGAACGGTTTCGATATGCCCCGGACGGGCCATGGCCGTCATCACCGCGCGAAACGCATGGGCTGAATCGACCGGCGCATTTGCGAAGCCACCTGTTAAGACATCTGCCTGCATCAGTCTTCTCCTCGGACCATGGTAAAGAAATCCACCTTCGTGGCGGCCGCTTTGGCCGCGCGCTTTTCGGCTGCGTCTGACATCTGCCCGCGCAACGGGCTCAGGATGGCGTCCGAAATATCTTTGGCCAGCGCGGTCTGCATCAGCGCATCCACCAGTGCCGCGCGCTCCGCATGGGCCTTGTCGCGGCCCTGCACATAGGCATGACCCACAGTGCCATCCGCCAGCTTCAGCGAACAGCGGGTGACGGTCATTTCACCCAGATTAAAAGGCGCGCCATTGCCCCCCATGCGTCCGCGCACCATGGCCGAGCCAATCTCAGGCGCGCGCAGCCAGCTCCAGCCCAATACGTCACGGTCGGCCCAGAGGGCCTGCAAGGCTGTTGGCGGGGCTTTCGCCAACAGGCTCATCCATTCTTTTCTTGCGGCTTGGTCGCTCATCTAGACACCTTGCGGATTTGTCTGTTTAACTATACAACTAGACAAATATCTATATGGCGCGCCGGATCCGCGCAATTCATTTAGAGTGAAAGTTTCATGACATGGCCCGCACAGCCCTATGGAAAACCATCGCTGACACGCTGACCACAGAGATCGGCGCCGATCATTATGCCCCCGGGGATAAGCTGCCCACCGAGGCCGAACTGTCACAAAGATTTGGCGTTAATCGTCATACGGTTAGGCGGGCGCTGTCGGAAATGTCTGACCGGGGGCTGATCCGCGCGCGCCGGGGGGCCGGGGTGTTTGTGGCCTCAAAACCCACGGATTATCCCATTGGAAAACGGGTGCGCTTTCACCAGAATCTTGAAGCCGCTGGGCGGGTGCCGGGGCGCAAAATTCTGATGTCCGAAACCCGACATGCATCCGCCAAAGAGGCCGAGCTGTTACAGATTGATTCGGGCGAACAGGTGCATGCCTTTGAGACCCTGGCCTTTGCCGATGGGCAGCCGATCATGCTGGGGCGCAGCATCTTTCCTGCTTCGCGGGTGCCCGGATTGCTTGAGGCGTTGCGCCTGAACCTTTCGATCACCAAAGCGCTGAAAGAGTGCGGCGTTGCGGATTACACCCGGTCCTCGACCCGGATCAACGCCATGCTGGCCACTGCGACTCAGGCCAGCCATCTGCGCATCGCGGAAAACGCCTCGATTCTGCGCACCACCAGCGTCAGCGTCGATCCCAACGGGCACCCGATCGAATTTGGCACCACCTGGATGGCCGGTGATCGTGTGACGCTGACATTTTCACCCTCAACCACTGAGATATAGGCCCGCAACCCGCCCCCTGTCATTCGCCCGACACAAAACGAAACTATACGCAGCGCATAGATACTCGAACCCGAGCAGTAGATTCATGACACGCCTTCCTTCCTCCCTGCGCCTGACGGGCGCGCAAGTCTTGCGTGACGGTGCCCTGTGCCGTCGGTCTGTCGCAATCGAGGACGGGCGGATTTCCAAAGGCCCGCTGCCCGAGGTCGATCTGCGCGGATATTACATTCTACCCGGCATTATTGATCTGCATGGGGATGCCTTTGAACGGCATATGGCCCCACGCCCTTCGGCCCCGTTTCCAACCCAAAGCGCGCTGCGTGCCACGGATCGGGATGCGGCCGCCAATGGGGTGACCACCGCATGGATGGCCCACAGCTGGAGCTGGGAAGGCGGGTATCGCAGCCCAGACGCAGCCGAGGCCTTTTTGTCGGCGCTTGACAACTATCGCCCCGAAGCGCTGACCGATCTGCGGGTGCAGATCCGGTGTGAAACCCATACGGTCGACACGATGGAACGCCTTCTGGCCACTGTGCGGCGACATCAGGTGGATTACGTTGTCTTCAACGATCATCTGGAAGAGGCGCGGCAGATGGCTGTCACCGATCCGGCGCGGCTGGCGGCCTGGGCACATCAGGTGGGCCGCAGCCCGGAAAGCCATCTGGCGCAGATCAAAGAGGCCGAAAAGCAGGCCCGCGATGTGCCCCGTTACCTGTGCCGTCTGGCCGAAGCCTTTGACACATTGGGTGTCACCTATGGCAGTCACGATGATGGCGATGGTGAAACCCGTGAACGCTATTCGATGATTGGCGCCAAGATCTGTGAATTCCCGACCCGGCGCGCAGCGGCTGCGCTGGCCCGTGCTGTGGGGGATCCGATCCTTATGGGGGCACCGAATGTGGTACGCGGCGGGTCGCAATCGGGGAATATTTCGGCCAGTGATCTGATTTCAGCGCAGCTTTGTGATGTGCTGGTCTCGGATTACTACTATCCGGCGCTGTCGCAGGCGGCATTCCGACTGGTGGATGATGGGCTGATGTCGCTGGAACAGGCCTGGGCGATGATTTCGACCACCCCGGCTTCGATCCTGCGTCTGCCGGATCGGGGTGTGATTGATTATGGTCGCCGCGCGGATCTGGTTGTGATCAACAAAGAGACCCGCGTGATCGAAGCCACCCTATGCGAAGGGCGCATCACTCATCTTATCGGCGAAGCCGCGCGACGCTTTCTGGGCGCACGCGGTGATCTGCGACTGGCAGCGGAGTAGTTCAGCGATGCATCCGGGGGGCGCCCCTTGTTCACAATGGATTAATCTACACGACACGTCACTGTCATAAGACGGATCTAAGCTGATTTTGCAGCGGCTCACATCGCTGAATAAGCACAAGCCATTTCACACCGCATCTGAAATCAAAGCATTTTAGCACCAAAAAGGGCGGCCTTCGAGCCGCCCGATTTCATTCAGACGCACTTCCCCACCGGGTGGCTTTATTCATATTTCTCTAGAAAAGCTTCAACGGGAAGCGCCCGGAAGTCTTCCAGGGCTGCGCGCAGCTGGTCATGTGGCCAATCCCACCAGGCCAGCGCCATCATGCGATCTGCCAAATCTGCCTTCAACCGCTGGCGCACGGGTGCGGCGGGCACTCCGGCGACGATCGTGTAGGGGGCGACGTCTTTTGTGACCACGGCGCCCGAAGCGACCACTGCGCCGGTGCCGATGGTGATTTCGGGTTTGATCTGCGCATTGTGGCCAATCCAGGTGTCATGGCCAATAGTGGCGCGGCGGGCGCGGCGTTTTTCGAACCATTCCGCATGATCCTCGGCGTCTTCCCAGTATGAGGCCGACCGATAGAGGAAGTGGTGCAGGCTGGCGCGATCCAGCGGGTGGTCGGTTGCGCCGACACGTACAAAGCTGGCGATGTTTGAAAATTTGCCGATCTCAGCATTGGCAATATCGCACATACGATCACAGTAGGAATAGGCACCAAAGCTGGAATAGGCCACACGACTGCCCTGCCCGACTTCGGTATAGGCCTCAAAGTGGCTATCGGTAATGGCGCAGTCAGGGTGAATGACTGCGCCGTCTGAGGTGAGTTTGCTCATGTTTGGTTCCTCAAGGTCAGGGGTCAGTGCCCCCCTTCCCCTCCTTTGATCAGGCGGCGGCGCAGCATGCCCGACAGCCAGTCCATCAGGATAACCATCAACACCACCAGCACGATGTAATAGGTGACCTCTTCCCAGTCTTTCTGGGTGATCATCGCCTGCGTCAGCAGAAGACCAATACCGCCCCCGGTGATCGCACCGATAATGGTGGCAGAGCGGGTGTTGGATTCAAGGAAATACAGCACCTGCGACAGCAACACCGGTGTGATCTGCGGGATCACCCCAAAGCGGTGGCGCTGGATCGGGCGCGCCCCGGTAGAGCGGATGCCTTCGATCTGCTTTTCATCCACGTTTTCCAGCGCCTCTGAGAACAGCTTGCCGAAAGATCCGGTATCCGTGATCAGGATCGCCAAAGCGCCGGTCAGCGGGCCAAGGCCAAAGGCACGGGTCAGAATGATGGTCCAGATCAGCGCATCGACGCCGCGGACAAAGTCAAACAGACGTCGCACACCAAACTTAACCGATTGCAGCGGGGTAAAGTTGCGCGCGGCCAGAAAGGACAGCGGCAGCGCCACGATGGCCGCCCCCATGGTGCCCAAAAAGGCCATCAGCACGGTTTCAAACATCGCCCAGGCGACATCTTTGTGCAGCCACATCGGGTTGTTCCAGAAATCCGACAGGATCGCACCGGCTTCGCCACCAAAGAACCTGGCACCCACCTGCCCCCAGCTCAGATCATGATAGTCAGAGGTCAGACCAAAGAAGAACAGCTCCCATCCGGTGAAGTAGCGGAACACTTCGGTGCGGTTGCGGGTGACGGTCAGGCGGCCTGCCTCGGTGGTGATCGCCACACGGTTCTTTGAGGCATTGATCCAGTCCGGCAGCTGATCCGCTGGCACGGGATAGTCTGCCACCACCCCTTTCGAGCGCGAGACCTGAAAGCTCATCAGGCCAAAATCAGGCACATCATAGGTGATGGTATCAGGGCCATAGGTGACGGTGTGGCCGTCGCCCAGATCAATGGTTGTCACCTCGCCCATGCTCACCCAATCGGGGGCTGTGCCTTCGGGGTAACGGCCTTTCTTCTCGCCTTCGATGGCGACAGTCACATTGCCCGAGCGATTGTCGCGTGTGACATGGGTTTTATAGCTATAGGTATCCGCCACCAGCGCGCGCGCATTATCGGCGCTGGCACGCGCCCAGAGGCCGGGCATGTCAAAGGCAAAGAAGATGTAGGCCAGATAGGCGACAATCACCGCAGGAATGGCAAAGGTAAACAGGCGTTTGCGGCGAAACAGGGTTTCAGTCTGGCCGCGCAGATCCGCATTGGCATCAAGCATGGTCATTGGGATTACTCCTTGCCTTTGGCGCCATGCACCAGGCGATTGCGGACGTGGCTGCTGATCTGGTCGACAACAACGATGGTCAGGAAGAGCATGATGAACATGGCGGCGGCTTCGTCGAATTTGCCCTGCCCCCATTGGATCGCAACCTTAAGCTCATAGCCAAGACCGCCAGCACCGACAAAGCCAAGGATGGCCGAGGCGCGGATATTGACCTCGAAGCGCAGCAAAGCATAGCTGAGCCAGTTGGGCGCAACCTGTGGAACAACGCCCAGCGCCATACGCTGCGACCAGTTCGCACCTACGCTTTCCAGCCCTTCCAATGGCTTGAGAGAGGCGTTTTCATTCACTTCCGAGAACAGCTTGCCCAGCGCGCCGACGGTGTGAAAGGCGATGGCGATCATCGCAGGCACCGGGCCACCGCCCAGCACAAAGATCAGGATCAGTGCGATCACGATTTCCGGCACGGCGCGCATGATGTCCATCATGCGGCGGAACAGGCCGATCAGCCGGGGAAAGCGCGCCAGTCCACGGGTGGCCAGCAGTGACATGATCACCGCACCCAACGCCCCCACAAGGGTGGCAACGGCGGCGATATTCACGGTCTCGATCAGCGCCGGAAAGAAAGTCACAAAATGCGCGGGCAGCTCGGCGGCTTTGCCTGCGGCTTCTGAAACCACCTCGGCCGGGTAGTCAAAGAAATTGCCGATCCCGCCCCAGAAACTGCCGCCATTGCGGTCAGAGGCCAGATTGAAGCCCGACACCATCAGCAACACAAAGATCAGCATGGTGATCCCGGAATAGAGCCTCTTGGTATGGGCCATGGCCATATATTGGGCCTGGATATCGTTCACCCGGTCGGGTGGGTTTTGGGTCAGATCGGCCATGGATGCCTCTTGGAAGAATCGGCGCGGGAACCTGCCCTGCCCGGCACTGCCGGACCGCGCCTGTCTCTCCCCGTGGGAGAGTATCTTGGTGGGGAATACGATGCCCGCAGACATCAGATGGGGCTGCTGCAACAGGGTCTTGCAGATCAGCGACCCATAGAAAAAGACGGCCCCCTTGCGGGAACCGTCTTCGATCAAAATCGCTTACTGCGACTTCGCCTTACGTGCTTCTACGATAGACACATAGGCGTCATGAGTGATCGGAGCCGCACCCAGCGATTCACCGGCAAACACGCCATAGGCGCAATCCGCGTCGTCTTCGTGCAGGGTGTCAACCAGAGCGGTCATTTTGGCTTTTACGTCTGCTGGCAGAGACTTGCGCAGAACAATCGGGCCTTCCGGGATCGGCTTGGATTTCCAGATCTGAACCAGATCGTTCATGTCAACCAGACCAGCGTCAACCGCGCGGCGCAGCGCGCCCGAGTTATAGCCATCTTCCCATGCGCCCTGACCGTCGGCCCAGGTCACACCGCCGTCGATGTCGCCGTTGTTCACAGCAACGATGGTCTGCTCGTGACCGCCGGTGAACTTAACTTCGCCAAAGTACTTGCCGGATTCCATGGTGATGCCGTCTTTGTATGTCGGGATCTCGATGGAGGGGATCAGGTAGCCAGAGGTCGAGTTCGGGTCACCAAAGCCAAAGACTTTGCCTTCCATCTGGTCCAGATTGGTGATGCCGCTGTCTTTGCGGGCAAAACCGATCGAGTGGTAGCCGTAAGAGCCATCCAGGTTGATTTTAACCAGCACCGGCTCAACAGCTTCGGGATCTTGCAGATAGGTCGCCGCATAAGACGAAGCGCCCAGCCATGCCATATCCAGAGTGCCGCCAACCAGGCCCTGGATCACACCAGCGTAATCCGCAGGGGCAAACAGTTTGGTGGGAACGCCCAGCGCTTCTTCTGCATAGGTGCGCAGGCATTCGTTGTTGTTCAGACGGTCCTGAGCGTTTTCGCCGCCCAGCAGGCCGATGCGGAACTCTTTGATTTCTTCTGCCATGGCAGGAGCTGCCAGTGCGGTGGTTGCCACGAGAGCTGCAAGGATCTTTTTCATCGTCTTCCTCTTTGATTGATGCCCCCGCCAGTCATGCGGAAGGGCTGATGAAAATTCGGGAATGGGTTCAGACGGCCTCAAGGGTGCGGGCTGGGCGATCCAGCGCGCCGATTTCGGTTGAGGTCGCTTCTTCGGAAAATTCGGCACCGGCCCCATAGATGTCGCGGGCCACACCTGTGGTCAGCTGGTCGGGGGTGCCGTCAAACACGATACGCCCCTGGCGCATACCAATCACGCGGTCACAGTAGCGGCGCGCGGTGTCCAATGTGTGCAGGTTGGCGATCACGGTGCGACCGTCTTCTTCGAAGATACGGCGCAAGGCTTCCATCACGATCTGCGCATTCATCGGATCCAGCGAGGCGATGGGTTCATCAGCCAGAATGATCTGCGGATCCTGCATCAGCGCGCGGGCAATGGCGACGCGCTGCTGCTGACCACCTGACAGGGCTTCGGCGCGTTTGGGCGCATGTTCTGCGATGCCCAGACGATCAAGAATTTCAATCGCGCGGTGAATGTCTTCGGTCGGGTACAGATTGAACAGGGTCGCCATGGTAGAGCGCTTGTTCAACGTGCCATGCAGCACGTTCGACACCACATCCATGCGCGGCACCAGATTGAACTGCTGAAAGATCATCGCACATTCAGACTGCCATTCGCGCTTGGCCTTGCCCTGCAGGCGGGTCACGTCGCGATCTTTGAAGATGATCGAGCCATCGGACGCGTCGCTCAGACGGTTCATCATGCGCAGCAGAGTGGATTTACCTGCGCCTGACGCCCCGATGATGCCGATCATCATCGGACGATCCACGACAAACGATGCGTTGTCTACAGCTACATTCGCGCCGAAACGCTTGGTTAGATTTTCAATGTGCAGCACAGGCCACCCCCAGATTTCTTGCGCATTTGCTAAGGGCTGCCGTTGAACGTTGTGTGACGGTATTTCTAAAGTTTTATGAAGCTCACCATTCGTCAGCGGGGTTTTATGAAGCTTCAGTTAACATCTGGCTGGCGTAATAGATTTGGGCACATCGCAACACAGAAACACCCGCAAAAAGGGAGGGTGCCCACAAAGGAGAGCGTATCAAGTTACGGAGTACTTTCCATGTCCTCGTCACACTCAGGCACATCAATTTTCGCAGCTTTGTTTGAAAGCATCTTTGCCTTAGGCAGAGCGCGGCACGGCGCCAAAGCCCCCAGATCAGCAGATCTACGCGCCCATGCCCCCAATCCGCCACGGGTCACCGTTCCCCTGAACGCCTATCGCACAGCGTTTTTCTTTTAGGGGTGGGATGCAGTCGGCCCTGGCAGTTTTTGCGCCAGCAAATCCCAAACACGCTTGATTCGGGCATTGGTGCGCAGGGCGTCCGGGGCCACCAGCCAGACAGGAAGGGCGGGCAATGCAGGCTGAAATGCCAGCCGGATCACACGGGGATCTGCATCGCCAATCACGGTCTGCATCGCCCCCACACCGGAGCCAGCACAGATCAGCTGCCAGTACACTGCCTGATCATCACAGCGCACACCAAAGAAATGGCGATCAACCGGAAACGACATCTCGCGCATGGCGCGGATAATCATGTCAGAGCGATCAAATCCGACGAAGGGGAGCGCGCCGAGATCCTCCAGCGCCTGAGGCTGCCCAGTTTGTTCCAACAGCTCTGGCGTTGCGTACAGCGCGATTGGCTGATCCCCAAGATGGCGGGTGATCATATCAAGCTGTGTCGGCCGGTACATACGCACGGCAATATCCGCCTCACGGTAAAGCAGATTCTCTGAGGCATCCGAAGGCACCAGTTCGATTTCAATCTCAGGTTCCTTACTGCGGATTTCGGCTATGATCCTTGGCAGGATATAGTTTGACACTACCACACTTGCGGTCAGCCGAACCGTCCCTGCAAGCTGGTGATCCTGCCCCGCCGCCATAGTCTGAAGCCTGGCTGACGCCTCTGCCATCTGTTGCGCATGGGGCAAAAGCGCCAGCCCGAAATCCGTCAGTGTGAAACCAACAGCACTCCGAACGAACAGTTCTGCCCCCAGTGCCGCCTCGGCAGCTTTTATGTGGCGACCGAGAGTGGGCTGGCTTTGTCGCAACCTGCGTGCCGCTGCCGAAAGCGATCCGGTGTCTGCCACAGCAACAAACGAACGGATGTAGCTCCAATCAAGATCCTGCATGCGATCATTCATTATTGAATATCCATTAAACGATAACGGTAAATATCAGTTCATTTTCGAATGAACTATATCCGATCACAAATCACAAGGAGCATCATATGACACAGACCGCCCTCATACTTGGCGCTTCGGGAAAGATCGGGCGTCACAGCGCGCAGTCTTTTGCAACTGCAGGTTGGCATATACGCCGTTTCAATCGCGCCACAGACACCCTTATGCAAGCCGCGCGCGGGGTGGATGTGATCGTAAATGGCTTTAACCCGCCAAACTACCACAACTGGGCAGAGCTGCTTCCCCAGTATACGGCGCAGATCATTGACGCGGCGCAGGCTCATGGTGCAACGGTCGTTCTGCCCGGAAATGTCTATCATTTTGGCGATCAGCCCGGGGTATGGTCGGAAACGACCCCGCCCAACCCTGTCAGCCGCAAGGGACGGATTCGGTTGCAAATGGAGCAAAGCTATCGTGATAGCGGCGTGCAGACCATTGTGTTACGGGCAGGGAATTTTATCGACCCAGATCAGGGCGATGACGTATTTTCACTGATCTATCTGCGTCATATCACAAAAGGAAAAATCATGTTGCCCGGCCCTGAAGACGTGCGTCAGGCCGCTTGCTATCTGCCTGACTGGGCCCGCGCCGCTGCTGAACTGGCTGACATGCGCAGTTCATTGGCAGCTTTCGAAGACATCCCCTTCCCCGGCCATACGCTGAGCGGAGAAGATCTGAAGGTACATCTGGAACAGATTTTGCAACGGCCTTTGCGCTTTGAGTCATTCCCTTGGTGGGCTCTGACCCTGACCGCCCCCTTTTGGGAACTGGCCCGAGAACTGATGGAAATGCGCTATCTCTGGCACACAGATCACGCCCTGTCGGCCAAGCGTTTCAACAGCCTTTTACCGGGGTTCAAACCAACACCGATCGAGACTGTGCTGCGCACCTGTTTGTAGCCCGCTGTACATACAAAAAGGCCGCCCCAAGGGCGGCCTTTCGCATCGGTCGGCTCAGATTTAGTTCTGAGCGTAGTATTCGATAACCAGATTCGGCTCCATAACAACCGGGTACGGAACGTCCGACAGGCCCGGTGTACGCACGAAAGTGGCTTTCATTTTCGAGTGATCTGCTTCGACATAGTCAGGAACGTCACGCTCAGGCAGAGCAACAGCTTCCAGCAGAGCAACCATCTGCTTGGACTTGTCGCGCACTTCGATCACGTCACCTTCTTTGACGCGGTACGAAGGAATGTTCACGCGCTTGCCGTTTACGGTGACGTGGCCGTGGTTCACGAACTGGCGGGCCGCGAAAACGGTGGCAACGAACTTGGCGCGGTAAACAACCGCATCCAGACGGCGCTCCAGCAGACCGATCAGGTTTTCGCCGGTATCGCCTTTCAGGCGCTCAGCTTCGGCATAGATGCGGCGGAACTGTTTTTCAGTCAGGTCGCCGTAGTAGCCTTTCAGCTTCTGCTTGGCGCGCAGCTGCAGACCGAAGTCAGACAGTTTGCCCTTGCGGCGCTGACCGTGCTGGCCGGGGCCATATTCGCGGCGGTTTACTGGCGACTTTGGACGGCCCCAGATGTTTTCGCCCATGCGGCGGTCGATTTTGTACTTGGCAGACGTGCGTTTGGTCACGGCTGATCTCCTTTATAATGGGCTTTCCAGCCATCCCTGAAATCCGGTTCCCACGGTTTGGGTCAACATCGCATCCGCGCACTGCCCCGACGTGTGTCCCGGCCCAAAGGGGCCTTGAGCCGTTGTAAAGGGCGTTGTCCTCTCCCTGGCTTTTGGCCAGAACGACAGGCATCCCCTTGCGGGGGCCTCCAACACCAACGAAGCGCGCTTATACGGGGCGTGGAACCAGAGTCAAGCCCAGAGCGGGCCGCAGGCGTCAATATCAACAATTCAACGCAAATTCAGGTTTTAAGGCTCGCTTAAACCCTTGCTGGCAAAACAGAGGGTGGTTGGGAACGGAGGCACTTGTGGCCAATATGAGTAAAGAAATGACAGGGGGCGCCCGGAACGCGCTGGATCACGCAGTCCAAAGCCGTGATGCCAATATCATGGACATGGTGCGCCGCGCAATCAAACACCGCCAGGTTCTACTGGCTTTCCAACCTGTCGTACAAGCCGGCGCTTTCAACCGTGTCGCTTTCTATGAGGGCTTGATTCGCGTTCTGGATGAAACCGGCCGGGTTATCCCTGCCGCCGAATTCATCGGCGCAGTCGAAGACACTGAATACGGGCGGCTGCTGGATTGTCTGGCCCTTGATATGGGCCTCAAGGAACTTGCCCGGGTGCCCGATCTGCGCCTGTCCATCAATATGTCTGCGCGCTCTGTCGGGTATAAAAAGTGGATGAATACGCTGAATCGCGGTTTGAAACAGGATCCTACAATTGCCGAACGCCTGATTCTTGAGATCACCGAACAATCTGCCATGACCATCCCCGAACTGGTGGTCAGTTTCATGGATGATCTGCAAATGCGGGGAATCACTTTTGCCATGGATGACTTTGGCGCAGGCTATACTGCATTGCGCCATTTCAAAGATTTCAGCTTTGACGTGCTGAAAATTGACGGCACATTTGCACGGGGAATCAGCACCGACCCGGACAATCAGGTTCTGGTCTCAGCAATGGTAAAAATCGCCGAACAGTTCGACATGTTCACCGTGGCTGAGTTCGTTGAAAATGAACAGGACGCCCTGACATTACAGGCCCTTGGCCTGAATTGCCTGCAAGGCTATTACTTTGGGGCCCCGGTCGTGCGCCCACACTGGCGCGAAGATCGAGATCTGAAACAGGCCTGACGGGCATTTGCTTACTCTTTCAGCATGAGACAGAAAGTCTCTTCTTCTGCATCGCAGAATAAAGTATCCCTTTGGTCAACAGGCGGGAAGTGAATGGTTCCGCACCAGCGCGGGATCAGCGGTGTTTCTTTTGAAGCACGTCGCTTGGCTGGAGGAAAAACTATGACCAATATCGTTATCGCAAGCGCTGCACGCACGGCCGTGGGCAGCTTTAGCGGTTCATTCGCAAACACACCGGCACATGATCTGGGTGCCACCGTTCTGGAAGCACTGGTTGCCCGCGCGGGTATCGAAAAAGGCGAGGTCTCAGAAACCATTCTTGGTCAGGTTCTGACAGCTGGTCAGGGTCAGAACCCCGCACGTCAGGCACATATCAATGCCGGCCTGCCGCAGGAAAGCTCGGCCTGGTCGATCAACCAGGTCTGTGGCTCGGGCCTGCGCTCGGTTGCGATTGCTGCACAGCACATTCTGCTGGGCGATGCTTCAATCGTTTGCGCCGGTGGTCAGGAAAACATGACACTGTCACCCCATGTCGCGCACCTGCGCGCAGGCCACAAAATGGGCGACATGAAATACATCGACTCGATGATCAGAGACGGGCTGTGGGATGCGTTCAATGGCTACCACATGGGCCAGACCGCTGAGAACGTTGCCAATCAGTGGGACATCTCGCGCGAGATGCAGGATGTTTTTGCTGTTGCCTCGCAAAACAAGGCGGAAGCGGCTCAGAACGCTGGCAAATTCGCAGATGAGATCATCCCTTTCACCGTGAAGACCCGCAAAGGTGACATCATCGTCGACAAAGACGAATACATCCGCCACGGTGCCACCATCGAAGCCATGCAGAAACTGCGTCCGGCCTTCACCAAAGAGGGATCGGTCACCGCGGCCAATGCCTCGGGTCTCAACGATGGCGCGGCGGGTGCCCTGCTGATGACCGCCGACGAAGCTGAAAAGCGCGGCATTGAGCCACTGGCCCGTATCGCCTCTTACGCCACCGCTGGTCTTGATCCGTCAATCATGGGTGTTGGCCCGATCCACGCCTCGAAAAAGGCGCTGGAGAAAGCAGGCTGGACTGCTGAAGATCTGGATCTGGTCGAAGCCAACGAAGCCTTTGCCGCGCAGGCCTGCGCCGTAAACAAAGACATGGGCTGGAATCCGGATATCGTGAACGTAAACGGTGGTGCCATCGCGATCGGTCACCCGATTGGTGCCTCTGGTGCGCGTATTCTAAACACCCTGCTGTTCGAAATGAAGCGCCGTGACGCCAAGAAAGGTCTCGCGACCCTATGCATCGGCGGCGGAATGGGCGTGGCCATGTGCCTGGAGCGCCCGTAAGACCGGCAAACAGGATATAGAGGGGCGCCAAGAGCGCCCCTTTTTCTTGGCATCGACCCCGCCCCCAACCAAAATCTGCCGCAGTGCGGCAATTTATTCACGCAATATTGTTGCGCTGGTTGCGCCCAACGCATAACAACATTACCAAAGCACTTACACCTGACTGGAGGAGAGACCCATGGCAAGAGTAGCACTTGTGACCGGCGGCAGCCGCGGCATCGGCGAAGCAATTTCAAAAGCGCTGAAAGCGGAAGGTTACGAAGTGGCCGCCACTTATGCGGGCAACGATGAAAAGGCCGCAGCCTTCACCGAAGCAACAGGCATCAAAACCTACAAATGGAACGTTGCCGATTACGAGGCCTCAAAAGCAGGTCTGGCGCAGGTCGAAGCCGATCTTGGCCCCATCGACGTGGTTGTGGCCAACGCTGGCATCACCCGCGATGCGCCTTTCCACAAGATGACCCCAGAAGCGTGGAAAGAGGTGATCGACACCAACCTGACCGGCGTGTTCAACACCATTCATCCGATCTGGCCCGGCATGCGCGAACGCAAGTTCGGCCGTATCATCGTGATCAGCTCGATCAACGGTCAGAAAGGCCAGTTCGCGCAGGTGAACTATGCCGCCACCAAAGCCGGTGATCTGGGGATCGTCAAATCGCTGGCGCAGGAAGGCGCGCGCGCGGGTATCACCGCCAACGCAATCTGCCCCGGCTATATCGCCACCGAAATGGTTATGGCCGTGCCTGAAAAAGTCCGTGAATCGATCATCGGTCAGATCCCAGCTGGCCGTCTGGGCGAGCCAGAGGAAATCGCGCGCTGCGTGACCTTCCTGGCTTCTGACGATGCAGGCTTTATCAATGGCTCGACCATCTCGGCCAACGGCGCGCAGTTCTTCGTTTAAGCGCCGCGCGAGGAAAGCCCGCAAGGGCTTGAAGAGCGCCCCCTTGGTGGGGCGCTTTTTGCTTTTCACGCCTGCGGTTACCCTCTACCAAACCTCTATGACACGCCGTACCGCCACCTTCATCGGGTTTATCGCCGTCCTGCTCTGGGCTTTGCTGGCATTGTTCACTGTCGGATCTGCGCCTGTGCCGCCGCTTTTGCTGAATGCCCTTACCTTCACTGTAGGGGGCACCATCGGGGTGCTCTGGGTCACGATCACCGGGGGTTGGGCGCAGTTGCGCAACACAAGCTGGAAGATCTACGCCTTTGGCACCCTTGGCCTTTTTGGCTATCACGCGCTGTACTTTTCCGCGCTGCGCCTTGCGCCCCCCGCCGAAGCCGGGCTGATCGCCTATCTCTGGCCGCTGTTGATCGTTCTCTTTTCCGGCCTCCTGCCCGGCGAACGCCTTGGTCCATTGCATGTCATTGGTGCCTTGGTCGCCTTCGGTGGGGCGGCACTGATCGTGCTGCGCGGCGGAGCAAACTTTGATCCTGCGTCTCTGCCCGGGCTTGGTCTGGCCTTTTTTTGTGCGCTCACTTGGTCAGGTTATTCGGTGATCTCGCGCAGGTTGGGGGAGGTGCCTACCGAAACTGTGGCTGTTTTCTGCGTCGCCACTGCCATTCTTTCTGCGGGCATGCATCTGATCTTTGAAGATACGCTCTGGCCCAGCACACCTCTGGCCTGGGGTTCGGTTCTGGCCTTGGGTCTGGGGCCAGTCGGGCTGGCCTTTTATGTATGGGACATCGGGGTAAAACGCGGCGATATCCAGATGCTGGGCACCGCCAGCTATGCGGCGCCTTTGCTGTCGACATTGGTGCTGATTCTCGCAGGATTTGCGGATGCAGGCTGGACATTGATTCTTGCCGCCGCGCTGATCGCCAGCGGCGCTGGCCTTGCCGCCTGGGGCAGCGCCCGCCAGCAACGGAAAACGCCCCCGCAGCCCTAGGGTTCGGAGGCGTTTCCTTGCGACCATTGCAGGTCGGGACCGTCGGAGTGATCTGCGGTCAGGACCGGCGCGCAAACACCGCTTTCCACAGCTTCGCAACCATGTCTCCACGCGCGGCATGGGCCGCACGAAATGCGTCGCGGTGGCGGTTGTCTTGTGGAGCTTCCAACATTTTCCGATCTCCGGAATTAAGATTATCTGATACTGGAAAACATAGGTGTTTGGTTTTAATCTGACAAACGAGACTTCAAACCACATCACATAAGAAAAACTAAATCATGTCAGACCGCCTCCCCCCGCTGAATGCCCTGCGTGCCTTTGAAGCTGCGGCGCGCCATCTGTCTTTTGCAAAAGCCGCAAGCGAGCTGCATGTCACCCCGGCAGCTCTGTCTTTGCAGATCAAAAACCTCGAAGAAAATCTGGGCCAGCCCCTGTTTCACCGCCTGAACCGCGCCGTGGAATTAACTGAATCCGGTCGCACCCTTGCCCCCGGCACCAGCGATGCATTTGAACGCCTTCACACAGCCTGGTCCGCCGCCAAACGGCTTCAGGATACCAAATCGCTGTCCGTCACCGCTGGCCCAGCCTTCACCGCCAAATGCCTTGCCCCACGGCTCTATGCCTTCGCGCAGGCCCATCCCGAAATCGAGCTGCGCTTTGTCGCTGGGTTGCGCAAGATGGATTTTGACCGCGACGAGGTCGATGTGGCAATCCGCTATGGGTATGGGCCAGATATCGGGCTGCATTCAGAACGCCTGATGGATGAGGGGCTTTATCCTATGATGCGCGCCGACCTTGCCACGCGGTATCCCACACCCGAAAGCCTGCTGGATGCGCCTTTGTTTCATGACGGTGCCCACGATTTTATGGATCCTCCCGCCAATTGGGCCAGTTGGTTCCGCGCCAACGGCATTGACGAGACCCCTGCCCCGACCGCGCGATTTTCGCAGGCAGATCACGCGCTGGATGCCGCCCTCGCCGGGGGTGGGGTTGTGATGACACGCACCTCGCTGGCGCAGCGCTATCTGGCCACCGGTCAGCTGGTAGGCCCCTATGACATTGCCCTGACCACCAAAGCACATTTTCGTTTTCTCTGTGTGAAAGGCATGGAAACCCGCCCCCATATCGCCGCCTTCCGCGACTGGCTATTTGCGGAAATCAAGGCATTGCCCACCGGGATGGAGGGCAAAACGCTGATCTCTGTGGAAGAGCTGGGAGTATAGGCGGCAGACGCTCTCCCAAAACAAAAGGACCCGCCCGAAGGCAGGTCCGATCCTGGGTAGAGTTAAGCGACTTCGGTCGACAATCGCGCAATCTCTTCCTTGAGCCTTAGCTTCTGCTTCTTCATGTCCGCGATGTGCAGGTCATCGGTGCCGGGCGCACGTTGAGCCATCTCAACAGCGTCAGACAGGGTCTGGTGCTTCTTCTTCAATTCCTGCAGGTGCGAACTCAAGCTCATGGGAACCTCCATTATGATGAATAGGATTTCAGTCGAGCAAAAAAAATCGCCGTTGTCACGCTGCGGCTGCGAAAAAACTTAAACAAAATATGACAAAGGCGGAATGTCGCACGTTTAGGCTGAAAAATTGAGGGCTGCGCCCTCTTCCATTACCTTGCGGAACACTTCTGTGTATTGATTTCCGGGTTCGACATGCTCAACCCCTGCATGAATCACTAGTGGCGCATGGAACTTAAAATCTGCCCGGCCATCTTTGCGCGCCCGAACCAAAATCAATCTGGGTGGCCGCCCCAGACGTGGGGCCAGCGGGGCCAGTTCCAAAGATCCCAGATGCTGGTTCATCGCTGACAAAAGATCGGGCAGACGTTCCGCCCGTTGAATAAAAGTCGCATAGCCTTTTGGCTTCAATCGTTTCGCCGCAATGGCCACCCAATCCGCCAGCGGCGTTTCCCCAGCCCGCGCCAGTTCGCGATCCTCAGCCTGCGCCCCAATGCGTTTAGCGGCCTCGAAATACGGCGGGTTGGCGATCACGTGATCAAAGCTGAGGGCTTTCATGTCCGGTGGCGGCGCGCTTAGATCCCCCTGCCAGATCTGCCCCTGCAACCCATTGCCCGCCAGATTGCGCCGCGCCAAATCCGCATAGCCTGCCTGCAATTCGATCCCATAAAGCGTCAGACCAGCCACCCGCGCGCCAAGACAGCACAGCGCGGGCGCCGCGCCGCAGCCCAGTTCCAGCACGCTTTGCCCCGCCGCCGCCTGCACCGAAGCCGCCAAAAGCACCGGATCCGTTCCCGCGCGATAGCCGGAAAGTGGCTGATGAAACTGCACCTTCCCGCCCAAAAGCGCATCCCGGCTCAGATCCGCCTCGGAAAAGGGCTGCTGCCTCACAGGCGCACCTCATTTTCGATCAGCACACGCTGCGCGGCGGCCAGATCAGCACGCGGCACCAGCAGGCGGCGCGGCAAAATGCCAATCGACCCTTCGAGAACGCTCATGTTTACGTCCATCTCAAAGCTGTCTATACCCTGCGCGTCCAGAAGACTTTTAACGTAGGGGATCAGGGTTATATCTGTCGTGCGTAGAAGCTCTTCCATAAGGGGGATGTAGGGACGGGGCGCGCAAATGTCGAGCCTTGGAACAAAGAGGTATAGGTCATGCTGACACCATCACAAAAACCGCATGAGCGTCTGGCCGAAGTGCTGGCCGTGGAACTTGATCAGGTGAATGCGCTGATCCGGGACCGGATGGCTTCGAAACATGCCCCGCGCATTCCAGAGGTCACCGCCCATCTGGTGGAAGCTGGTGGCAAGCGCCTGCGCCCGATGCTGACATTGGCTGCGGCCAAGCTGTGCGG
Source organism: Pelagimonas sp. (assembly GCA_025210455.1). Classification (GTDB taxonomy): domain Bacteria; phylum Pseudomonadota; class Alphaproteobacteria; order Rhodobacterales; family Rhodobacteraceae; genus JAOARQ01. The sequence continues at coordinate 8,524 of JAOARQ010000049.1, read as the reverse complement.
CTATGACGGCCCCTACCATGTGCATCTGGCGGCCACGGTTGAATTTATTCACACCGCGACGCTGCTGCATGACGATGTTGTCGACGAAAGCGCAAAGCGCCGGGGCCGCCCCACCGCCAACCTGCTGTGGGATAACAAATCCAGCGTGCTGGTGGGCGATTATCTTTTTGCCCGCGCCTTTCAGCTGATGACCGAAACGGAAAACCTGCGCGTGTTGAATATCCTGTCGGATGCCTCGGCCACCATCGCCGAGGGCGAGGTGCTGCAACTGAGTGCCGCGCAGGATCTGACCACCAGCGAAGACATCTATCTGCAGGTTGTACGTGGCAAGACCGCTGCGCTATTTTCCGCCGCCACCGAGGTGGGCGGCGTGATCGCCGGTCGCCCCGCCAATGAGGTGCAGGCGCTGTTTGATTACGGCGATGCGCTGGGGATTTCCTTCCAGATCGTGGATGACCTGCTGGATTACTGGGGCTCGGACGCGACCGGTAAAAACATCGGCGACGATTTCCGCGAACGCAAACTGACCCTGCCCCTGATCAAAGCCTATGCCAAAGCAGATGCCGATGAACAGGCCTTCTGGAAACGCGTGATCGAAAAAGGTGACCAGCAAGAGGGTGACCTGGAGCACGCGCTTGCGCTGTTGAACACCCATGGCGCGCTGGAAGACACCCGGCAAGAGGCACTGGCCTGGGCCGCAAAAGCCAAAACCGCCATGGCCAGCCTGCCACAATCAGAGCTGCGCGATCTGTTGATCGACCTGAACGATTACGTTGTTGCGCGTGTGAGCTAAGGGTCAGGACAGCACTGTCGCCCGCATCCACCACGTGGGCTGCTGCGTGGCCAGAATACTGGCCGCGTTAAAAGCCTGATCAGGGGTATCGAACAAGGCAAAGCAGGTTGCCCCTGATCCTGACATACGGGCCAAACGGACATCAGGCAAATCGTTCAATGCATCCAGAACGCCAGATATCACGGGTGCGGCGGCAATGGCCGGGGCTTCCAGATCATTGCGCTGCTGCGCCAGCCAGCTGACCACATCACCGGGTGCGCCCCCTTGAGGAATATCGGGCAGCGCAGGGTTTGTCTTACTTGTCAGATGCTTGAACACCTGCGGGGTCGGTACATCCACACCGGGATTGACCAGCACAGCGTGCAGTTCGGGCAGATCCAGCGCGGTGACCTGTTCACCAATCCCCGCCATCCGCGCCGCAGACCCTAGGCGGCATACCGGCACATCCGCCCCAAGTGCCAGGGCATCCACGGCACGCGACCCATAAAGCCTATCCAACCCATTCAGGACCGCCGCAGCATCAGATGATCCCCCGCCGATGCCCGCTGCATGGGGCAGGTGTTTCTCAAGGGTAATCGCAACTGGCGCGCCAAACAGATCTGCCGCGCGCCAACACAGGTTGCGCGCATCCGTGGGCACACCCTGCGCCAAAGGGCCTTGCACCGCCAGTGATGTTTCCTCAGCTGGCGCAACAGACAGCCAATCACCAAAATCGGCGAACATCACCAGCGAATCCAGCAGGTGATAACCATCCTCGCGCTGCCCCGTCACATGCAGTGCAAGGTTCACCTTTGCAGGTGCAAAAACGCGGATGTCAGTCATTGGAGGCGTGCAGCGGATCGGCCCCTTCATCGGCCAGAACCTGATCCAGCCCAACCTCGAGCTTGCGGCGGATGCGATCACCGTCCACGTCTTCAGTGGCTTCTTCCCAGTCGATGAACGACAGCGCACGTTTCCACATGAATTCCGCCTCGCGCGTGCGGCCCACGGACCAATACACATCGCCCAAATGATCATTGACCACCGGATCAATTGACATCAGCTCAGCCGCGCGCTCCATATGGGGAACGGCCTCTTCGTAGCGGCCCAGCCCGTATAGCGCCCAACCCAGACTATCCACGATATAGCCCGAATTCGGGCGTTTCGCGACAGCGCGTTCAATCATATCCAGCGCTTCATCCAGTTTGATTTTCTTCTGAACCAGCGAATAACCGAGATAATTCAACACCTGCGGCTGATCTGGGTTCAGCTCCAGTGCCTTGCGGAAATCGGCCTCGGCCTTGTCCCATTGATCCTGACGTTCATAGGTGATCGCGCGGGAATAATAGAGAAACCACTGCCGAGCGGTGATGTCTTCGTAAAGATCCAGTGCATCGGTGTAGGAGGCCGCTGCACCCTCGAAATCCTGCTTTTGCCGCAGCAGATCGCCCAGCGTGGCATGAACAAGCGGCAGATCGCCGTGGGTTTTTGTCAGATCCGCCATGACGGAAATGGCATCATCCAGCTTGTCCTGCGCCTGCAGCGCTTCGGCCCGGCCCATTTCCGCCACGTGAAAAGCCGGATGATCCACCGGAACGCGGGCATAGCTGTTCACTGCCAGATCATATTGTTCCAGATCGCTCAGCAGCTCGGCCACCAGCAGATTGGCCTGAATGTGATCCGGGCGCACATGTTCGGCAATGCGTGCGTAAAGCAGGGTCAGATCATCGTTGCCTTCGGCTGCCAGCGCACCTGCGAGGGTATAAAACACCTCAGCAATACCATCCTGCGCCGAAGTAACAAAGGTAAAGGGCACCGGCCCGTCGGCCTGCAAACTCGCGCGCAGCTCAGTTAAGATCGGATCCAGATTGACGCCAAAAGCATCATCGATCAGCTTGGTCGCCTCTTCGTTGCGGCCAAGGTTTGACAGGATTTCGACCCGCGCCAGAATGCCACGACGCGAATTTGCCATGCCCCCCGCAGCGCCGGTTTCAAACACCTCTTCGGCGGCGGTAAAATCGCCATCCACGGCCAGCGCCAGCGCCTTGTGATAGGCTGCGAACTGCCCCAGCCCCTGCATTTGCGACACCTTGCCAAACTCTTTCAGGGCCTCCTTGCGGTTTCCCAGCCCCAGCTGCGCCCAGGCCGTGACCAGACCATCCGCCAGCGGACCAACACCCCGTTTTGAAGTGGTCATATCGCTAAGCGTGGTGTAATCCGCAGCCCGCGCCTTTTGTGCCACAAGGGCCATCTGCCCCAGATCGCTGGTTTGACCTGTTTCGGTGATCTTCAGCGCCAGATCGGCAGCAGTTTCCAATTCGCCCAGCGAAATATTCGCCAAAACCGCGCGTTCCAGCAGTTCGGGCCGCGTTGCATCAATCCCCAGCGTGCGGCCATAATAATGTGCCGCCGCGTCGTAATCCCCCAGAAAGCTTGCCTGACGGGCGGCCAGATAGGGCCCCGAAATGCCATTGGCGTAAACCGGCATGGCAAGGGTCACAGAAAGCCCCAAAATCCCCGCACGAAAGGTGTCAATCCAAGCTACCAAGGTGATGCTCCCCGAATGGTTTTTTTGTGACGTTACGGTCTGTATCCCCACATGGCAATCAAGATAGATGCACGACCCTGTGAAGCACCCACAAACCGCCTATGTGATCACCATGGTGACGCGGATTGGCGAAACTGGCGCAGATTGGCCAGTTGCGCGGGTGACAGGGGTTTGACAAATTCCAAAGCCCCGCCATGATCCGACAGGCGGACCACCTGTGCAGGCACAACCTGCTGCATGGCCTGCAATTTGACATGGTCGCCCACAGACAGACCCTGCCCATCAAACAACAGCCCGGTTTCACTGACATTTCGAACCGTCACCACATGATGTGTACCGGTTTCGCCGTGCAGTTCCATTGTCCAGGCACTTGGCCATCGTTGCGCCCGCTGTTTCATATGCGCCCTTTGCAAAAACAACCCCCGACCGCCACTCTGGCAGCAGGGGGTAAACAAGGGCTTAAACGCGGTAAAGCGCTTACATGTTCGGATAGTTCGGGCCTTCGCCGCCCTGCGGAACTGTCCAGGTGATATTCTGCGATGGGTCTTTGATATCGCAGGTTTTGCAATGTACGCAGTTCTGGAAGTTGACCACGAAACGCGGCTCTTTACCCTCTTCTTTCACCACCTCATAGACCCCCGCCGGGCAGTAGCGCTGCGCCGGTTCATCAAACTGGCGCAGGTTGACCACGATCGGAATATTGGGATCGTTCAACTTCAGGTGCGCCGGCTGGCTTTCTTCATGGTTGGTGAAGGAGAAGCTGACATTGGTCAGACGGTCAAACGACAGCACGCCGTCAGGCTTGGGATAGTCGATGGGCTCATAAGCCATGGCCGAGCCAGTGGACTGCGCATCGTTCTTACCGTGGCTGATCGTGCCAAACAGCGACAGGCCCAGCAGCGTATTGGTCCACATGTCCATGCCACCCAGCGCCAATGATGCCACCAGACCGTATTTCGACCACAGCGGTTTGACGTTGCGCACCTTCTTGAGGTCCTGACCGATTTCGCCTTCGCGCACCTCAGCTTCGTAATCGCTCAGCTCATCGCTTTCACGGCCATCTTTGATCGCCGCAAAGGCCGCTTCGGCCGCGGCCATGCCGGAAAGCATCGCGTTATGGTTGCCTTTGATGCGCGGTACATTGACCATACCCACGGAACAGCCCAGCAACGCCACACCCGGCGCCACCATCTTGCACATCGACTGATACCCACCTTCGGAAATCGCACGCGCGCCATAGGCCACGCGCTTGCCGCCTTTCAGCAGCTCAGCGACCATCGGGTGATGCTTGAAGCGCTGGAATTCCATGTAGGGATAAAGATGCGGGTTGGCATAGTTCAGGTGAACCACGAAACCGACATAGACCTGATTGTTATCAAGGTGATAGATGAAGGATCCACCCCCCGCATTGGAATTCAGCGGCCAACCCATTGTATGGGTGACAGTGCCTTCCTTGTGCTTCTTGGGGTCGATTTCCCAGATCTCTTTCATGCCAACACCGAACTTCTGCGGATCATAGCCCGCCTGAAGATCGTATTTGGCGATCACCTCTTTCGACAGCGATCCGCGCACACCTTCGCCAAGGAAGACATATTTGCCCAGCAGTTCCATGCCCGGTTCGGTGTTGGGGCCGATGGAACCATCTTCTTCCAAACCAAAGACACCGGCAACAACGCCGCGCACTTCGCCATTTTCACCGTAAACCAGTTCAGAGCAGGCCATGCCCGGGAAAATCTCGACACCCAGTTCTTCGGCCTGTTCCGCCATCCAGCGGCAGACATTGCCCATCGAGACAATATAATTGCCGTGGTTGTTCATCAGCGGCGGCATGGGGAAGTTCGGCACGCGGATCGAACCAGCTTCACCCAGCATATAGAAATTGTCTTCTTTGACAGGCACGGTGAGCGGCGCGCCTTTTTCTTTCCAGTCGGGAATCAGCTTGTTCAGGCCAATCGGATCAAGCACCGCGCCAGACAGAATATGCGCGCCGATCTCAGACCCTTTTTCCAGCAGCACAACCTGCAGATTGGGATCCAGCTGTTTCAGACGGATTGCCGCCGAAAGGCCAGCGGGGCCACCACCCACGATGACCACATCATATTCCATTGACTCGCGCTCGATGTCGCTCATATTCACCCCTCCTGGCTGGAGTCATCATAGATTTCGCAAAGACGTAGCGCGGCGGTGCAGCGAAGGTCAATCAAAACGCGGCGAAACTCGTTAAGAAAGCGTCGTCTTGCCACGCTGTGACGCAAGATCGTTTCATGGCAGTCCAGCTTTTGCTGGCCGCAATAGTAAAAAGACTCACCCGCGATAGGCCGCCGCATGATGCCAGTCAGATCCACTGAACTGTTGCAATGGTCAAAAGGCTTGCGCACATTGGTGAGCAAATGTACCCGACATGTCTCAGGACCAGTCGGCAGAAGCAACGGAAAGAAAAAATGGATAAGATCCCGATGACCCGCGCGGGCTTTACCGCGCTTGAGGCAGAGTTGAAAATTCTCAAAAGCCAAGAGCGCCCCGCCATCATTCAGGCCATCGCCGAAGCACGCGAACTGGGCGATCTGAAGGAAAACGCCGAATATCATTCTGCCCGCGAAAAGCAGGGCTTTATCGAAGGGCGCATCAAAGAGCTGGAAGGCGTCATTTCGCTGGCCGAGGTGATCGACCCGACCACGCTTTCGGGTGCCGTCAAGTTCGGGGCCACGGTCAAACTGGTGGATGAAGACACCGACGAAGAAAAAACCTGGCAGATCGTCGGTGAACATGAGGCAAATGTTGAAAAAGGTTTGCTGAACATCAAATCTCCCATTGCGCGCGCCTTGATTGGCAAGGAAGAAGGGGACAGCGTCGAGGTGCGCACGCCCGGTGGCGAAAAATCCTACGAGATCCTTGAAATAGAATACAAATAAGCGTTCAGACCATGTCCGAGACCCCGCAGACACGCCGCCCGATCAAAGCCCTGTCGGGGCAATCGAGCAGCCCGGGGATCTCGGCCTCTGAAATTGTGGCCACAGTGCTGACCGTGCTGTGGCTTTTGCTGAGCAGCTGGTATTTCATCAGCGGCGATCCGCAAAACCTGACCAATCTTCGCTTTTTGCTGGGGGTGCTGGTGATCGTCATCCCCGTGGCGCTGATCTGGGTGGCAACCCTGACCATGCGCGCCTCACGCATTCTGCGCGAAGAAAGTGCCCGGCTACAGGCCGCGATCGAAGCCATCCGTCAGGCCTATGTCACCCAGTCGCAGACGATTGCGCAAAACGGCCGCAGCGATCCCCCGCACCCCGCAGTAATGAAACGGCTGGACGAACTGGGCGCCGCGCAGCGCAATCTGGAATCAACGCTGGCGATGCTGGCGGGTATGCGCCAGCCGGAAATCCATCAACCCGCTCCGGCCCCGCCCAAAGAAGAGGACCAGCCCAGCCTGTCGCTTGGCACCCCGGCCGAAGACATGACCCCGCCGCTGTCGAACGAAGAGTTCATCCGTGCCCTGCATTTCCCGGAAACCGCCGAAGACGAAGCAGGCTTTGCCGCGCTGCGCCGCGCTTTGAAAAGCCGCACGGTCGGGCGTCTTGTGCAGGCCTCACAGGATGTGCTGACCCTGCTGTCGCAAGATGGTATTTACATGGACGATCTACGCCCGGATATGGCGCGCCCGGAAACCTGGCGCGCCTTTGCTGCGGGCGAACGTGGGCGCCCTGTGGCAGATCTGGGCGGTGTGCGCGATCGATCATCTCTGGCGCTGGCCAGTGGCCGCATGAAGCAAGATCCGATCTTTCGCGACGCCACACATCATTTCCTGCGCCGCTTTGATCAGTGCTTTGCCGATTTCGCCGAAACAGCCAGCGACGAAGAGCTCTCTGCTTTCGCCTCCACCCGAACCGCACGCGCCTTTATGCTGCTGGGCCGGGTGGCCGGGACGTTTGACTAACTACTCCAAACACTTATAGAGCGCCTCTTTATAGGTGCCCTTCCCTGACTCAGCGATCTTCACTTTGTTTTTCAAAGCGATGTGATCTTCCTTTTCCAACCCTTCCACTTTGCTTTCCTGGAAAATATTCAGCAAAGTGGAAAGCCCCTGGCGTTTGCGCGACATGCGTTCACGCAGATTGCTGTGCGACACCCGCATGGCGATAATCAAATCGCTCTTGGGATCAGCATCCTGCAACAGCGGCTCTGTCTTTTTCTGGCCATCAGCCGTTTGAGCCGCAGTAACGACTTCCGAACCACCCCGCCCCAGCCCAATGCGGTTGCTGACATCTGCAAAGCACAGGGATTCTCCGGCTGCGATCCGCAGGGCGCGGGCCAGCTCTGCCGGGCTGGCATATTTAAAGATCTCATTGCCGGTCAGCGCCGCTACCGTGCGCCGCCCGATAACCTCATCGGTCACACTGGTTGTGCCCGACAAAACGATCCACGCCGCTGACACAACGAGATAGGCATTCCCCGAGTGGTTCAGTTGATCAGCATAGCGCGCGAGATCCTGATATTTGCTCTCAAGCGCAAGATTGAACCTGACAACATCCTTGGCCTCCATGCTGTCAAGCACATCTCCTGAAAACGGAATCTCTTTTCCCTCATCTGCGGGTGTCTGGTCTGTGCGCACAGTCACAGTTTCAATACCAAGCCCACCTTCCGGTCGTGTGGTACATGCAGCCAACGCCGCCAGACACGCCCCTAACAAAATCACATTTTTAATCATTTTAGCCCCCTAAAAAATATGGGCTCGTCACCTCAATCAGCTTTTCTAAATCTGTTGGGGGCAGCGTACGCACGCGCCCCGAAAAATAAAACCGCCGCGCCAAATATCTGCGCGACGGCTCAAACTTAGCATCCTCATTATCATGAGTCGAGAATGCGGTTTGGGCAAAGTGCCCAATCCGCACTCTCATCAAATTTACTCTGCCGCGATCTGCCCGGAAATCGCTTCCACTTTGACGGCAGCGAATTTGAATTCTGGGATTTTGCCGTAAGGGTCGATAGCGGGGTTTGTGAGGATGTTGGCGGCGGCTTCGACATAGGCGAAGGGGACGAAGACCATGTCTTCGGCCACTGCGCGGTCGGCGCGGGCCATGATGTCGATGCTGCCCCGGCGGGTGCTGAGGCGGATCATGTCACCCGGCTCAACGCCCAGTCGGCGCAGGGTTTTGGGGTGCAGCGAACAGTTTGCCTCTGGTTCGACCGCATCCAGCACCTTGGAGCGC
>JAOARQ010000048.1 GCA_025210455.1 Pelagimonas sp. | reverse complement strand
GGTCAGATTGCGGATGTCGCCCGCATGGATTGCGCCTTTGCGATAAGCGGTCAGGATCGGGGGATGCAGCCGCCCCAAGGCCAGACGCTGCGCCACCATGCGCGGCGTGATGCCGAAGGTACTGGCGATATCATCTGCGTTACGGCCTTGCTTCACCAGTTTGGCAAAGGCTTTGTATTGATCGACCTCATCCATCGGCAGGCGTTCGATATTCTCGGCAAGGCTGGCCTCGATGGCGGCAGCATCGTCGCCTTCCCGCCGCCTAAGATCGGGGGCAGTGAGCATGGCATCTACCGTTGATCGAAACGCACGATCCAAATCCAGCACAACGAACGTGTCACCGGGATTCAAGGTCCGCATGACCCGCTCATATACAGGGCGTTCGTCAGCCACGGCGGAAACATGTTCGATATGCAATTTATCGCATTCAAGGCGAAGCGCTTCGGTCTGACGATCCGTCGCCTGGGCGGCATCCCCGCGTACTTCTTCTTCCAATTGAAATAGGTCGCCTGGCTGATCCCCGCCTTTCGACATATCTCGGCAACCGGCGCGCCTTATTCGCCCTGCTTGATGATGAACGCTTTCTGCGCGTCCGTGAACTTCGATGCCTTCATGCGTTTCCGCTCCTCTCCTAGCCACGGATTCGCCACAGAAAACTCTAGCCAAAATCGAGGGCAATTTCGGGGTTCACATCACACACGCTGATGGCCCAACTTTGGTTCCACTTCAGCCTGACCAGCCCTTTGCTGAGATCGCTTCTCTGAGGGCGTGGAGATCGTCTTTTAGTTGGGCAAGGCTAATTGGTCCGCCAAGGCAGACCCGCAGCGCTTCTTCCGGGGGGGCGGCGGTGGTGAAGGCGTCGCTGGGCATGATGCCGATCTGGCGATTGGTCATGCGACCCATGACCTCTGCGCGGTTGGTGCCTTCGGGCAGGTGCAGCCAGATATTGAAAGCATGGTCTTGCCCGCGCATCTGACAGCCTTCCAGCACCTTGGCTGCAAGGGTCTGACGCTTTGCTGCCGCTTTGCGCACGGCGGTTTGCACCAGCGCTGCGGTGCCATCTTCGATCCAGCGGCTCATCAGTGCGGTGCTGATGGGGGAGCTCATGATGTGTGTGGTGTGCAGGACCTGCGTAAACCCCCCCTTGGCGGCCCCATCGGGCATGGTGGTCAGAGCCAGACGCAGCCCGGCACCAAGGCATTTCGACAGCCCGGCAATATGCCAGCCCAGATCAGGGATCAGGGTGGAAATTGCGGGGGGCGCGGATTTGGCCACAAAGGCTCCGGCGTCATCTTCGATCAGTGGCACGCCGTGGCGTGCGAGAACCTGCGCAATCTGCTGACGCCGTTCCAGCGACATGGTCAGCGTCACCGGATTATGCAGCGTGGGATTCAGATAAAGCGCAAGCGGATCATACTGCTGGATAGCATGATCCAAAGCCTCGGGGGTCATGCCCTGTGCGTCCATCTCAAGCCCGACCAGCCGCAGGCCAAGCTGTGCTGCGATGGCGCGGATACCGGGATAGGTGATGCGATCACATAAAACCACCCTGCCCGGCTGTCCCAGATAGGTCAGGATCGCATGGACTGTGGCATGTGCGCCGGGGGTGATGGCCAGCCGGTGCATATCAGGGATCACCCCGTTGGCCATCATCCATTGCGCGGCCATCTCGCGATCTTGCAGGCTGCCCACCGCCGACTGATAGCGCAGGAGAGGTACCAGATTGGCCGAAACATGTGCCAGCCCCTGCTGCATCCGCGCGACAACCTCGGGATCGTCAGGCTCTGGCGGCATGTTCATCATGGGATCTTCTTCCAGAGCACGCCGTGGGTCGGGCTTCTCTGCGCTTGCGCGCAATCGGCGCACAAAGGTGCCACGCCCGACAAAGCTTTCGATATCACCGCGCTTGATTGCTTCGGAATAGCCGCGTGAAACGGTGGTAAAATCCACCCCGAGTTCCTGGGCAACGGCCCGTTGTGGCGGCAGCCGATCCCCCGGTGACAGCGCGCCGGATTGAATGTCGGCGCGAATGGCATCTGCAATTGCGATATAGCGCGGCTTGCCCGTTGCCCGCAGATCCGGTGTCCATTGCTTCATTTGTATTTCCACCCGCTTCGCCCTGCGTCAATGGTTTTACGGGGTAACGGAAAACAGCGACAAAGGCAACCAGAGGTGCGCGCATTGATCGCATATTGTATGGATATTGATTGCATTACATAGCTGTCAGATCACATGTGCAATCGTGGATAAAACAAATGTCGACCATGGATGAAACTGCCCCTGCCACACCTGAGCAACGCGACCTGAAAGCCGCTTTGAAAAAGGGCGCTTTGCTAAAGTGCCCCAACTGTGGGCAAGGCCCTCTGCTGCACAGCTATTTGAAGGTGCATGACAGCTGCAGCCATTGCTCGCAGCCGTTTCACCATCAACGCGCGGATGATGGGCCTGCCTATTTCACCATCCTGATTGTCGGGCATTTGCTTGGATTTGCGATGCACATTGTATGGAGTGCCTTCCGCCCTGATCCAATCACGCTGGCTGTCAGCTTTTCGATTGGGGCCGTGCTGGCTTCGCTGCTTTTGCTGCCCCGCATCAAGGGGATGCTGATCGCCTTGCAATGGGCCAAACGCATGCACGGCTTCTGATCACTCACAGATCTCAACTATGTCCTGACAATTCCGCAACCCTCGCATGGAACGGGAGCTTTCCCCATGTCTGATCATCCTCCGTCTTTATACGCAGCCCGAGAGCCGATATTTCCGAAGCGTGTGAGCGGTAAGTTTCGCAATTTGAAGTGGGTCATACTGGCGGTGACGCTTGGGGTTTACTATCTGACCCCTTGGATCCGCTGGGACCGGGGGCCGCAGTTGCCTGATCAGGCGGTGTTGATTGATCTGGCCAACCGGCGCTTTTTCTTCTTCTGGATCGAAATCTGGCCGCATGAGTTCTATTTCATTGCCGGGCTGCTGATCATGGCCGGG
>JAOARQ010000047.1 GCA_025210455.1 Pelagimonas sp. | reverse complement strand
CGCGCCAGCTATGGCTATGATCAGCGCATCGAAGTGCATGGGTCCAAAGGGATGGTTCAGGCGGAAAACCAGCGCCCTGTGAGCATCGAAGTGGCCACGGCGCAGGGCTATACCCGCCCGACTTTGCATGACTTTTTCATGACCCGTTACATTGATGCCTATGCGGCAGAGCTGAACGCCTTCATGGAAGGGTTGAAGAGCGGCACAGCCATGGCGCCAAACGGTCAGGACGGTTTGGATGCGCTGACACTTGCGGATGCGGCGCTGGAATCGGTGCGTAGCGGGAAAGCGGTTTCGCTGTAAGGCGGGCTATGACCGACCTAAAAGAAAATTCGGGGCCGCTTTTGCGGCCCTTTGTTTTGCGTTCAGCTTCCCACTTTGGCCAGAACATCGGATTTGAGAAAGCGTTCGATAAACAGCATGAACCCAACCGATGGCACCAACAGGATCAGCGCGGTGATCGAGGCGATCTGATAGTTTCCCTCCATCGAGGCGGTGAACAGCAGCAGCGGCATCGTGGTGATATCGGGCACACCAACGAAATAGGTGCCGGTGAATTCATCCAGTGAAATCAGGAACACAAAGATGGCGCTTGCCATCAGGCCGGGCAGGGCCAGCGGCAGGGTCACGGTTTTGAAAACGGTAAAGGGTGACGCGCCCATATTTGCGGCGGCTTCTTCCAATTTGCGATCAATCGCGGCAAAGGCGGCGGTGGCGATCCAGACGGAAAACACCAGCCCCTGAATGGTATGCACCAGCACAACGCCCAGATAGGTGCCATTCAACCCAAGCCCATAGAAAATACGGGCAATGTTCATATGCACCGCAATCGACGGAAACGCCTGTGGGAGCAGGAATATCAGCAAAAACAGGGTGCGCCATGGCAGGCTGCCGCGCCCCAAAGCCAGACCCGCCGGAATGGCCACCGCAAGCGAGGCCAGCACCGTGAACAGGGCGATCAGGACAGAGCTCCAGAGGGCTTCGATCGCATTGCCCTGTGGGCGGAACACCCGTTCCCAAAAGGAAAACCCATAGGTTTGTGGCAGTTTGGCGGGGTAATACCAAGTTTCTGCCAGCGACCAGATCAGCATGTTGGTGATGGGGCCAAAGATCGCAAAGGCCAAGAGCGCCAGCAGGATCGCGGTAAGTGTGGAACGCAGAAGGCTCATGCGGGTTTTCCCCCTTCGCGGATGCCCTGCCGCAGGTAGACCCAGGCGATCACCGCAGTCATGGCGTAAGAGATAAAGCCAAGCGCATTGGCCACGCCGTAATCGGAATAGGCATTGATACGCCACGCCATATCGACGGTGATCATTGTCGGTGTTTGCGCATTGATCATCAGCGGCACCGATAGCACCGACATCATGATGACATAAGACAGGATCAGCCCGACCATCAGCGTTGTGGCAACCTGTGGCACGACAATTTCAAACAGGATGCGCAGCCTGCGGGCCCCCAGATTGCGCGCGGCTTCTATGGTTGAGCGATCCAGCGCGGCCATCGCCCCCGCCACCAGCAGGGCGACAAAGGGGGTTTGTTTCCAGACAAAGGTGATCACAATGCCGCGCCAGTCCAGATAGCTGGCGGCTTGCAAGGGCTCCATCAGGCCACTGGAAACGATGATGTTATTCATCATGCCGTTTTTCGCCAGAAAGGTGCGCATCAGCTGCGCGGCCACAACAAAGGGAATGAACAATGGCCAGCGATACAACCACCGCAGCACCATAAGCGCGGCACGGTTTTCCCCCAATGTGAGATAACCGCCAATGGCGACAGACAGCAGCCCGATGATCCCGGTTGACAGGGTCACGATGATCAAAGTGAACAGAATGTCGTTGGAATACAGCGCAAAGGCTTTGGTGAAATTCTGCAGGCCCCAGCCGCCCAGCTCTTCATCGCGAAAGGCCCAGAGCAGCGAATAGCCCAAAGGATACAGGAACAAGAGCCCCAGCAGGATGATCGCTGGCGCGACAAGAAGCAAAGACGTGTTGCGGGTAATCATCTTTCGGTCGTCCCTGAATTGAAAGTGCGGGCCGCGTGGGGCTGGCCCGCACCGAAGGTTTCTACCAACGCGGTTTAGTTGGAAACCTTCTGTTCATATGCTTCACGGATATCGTCAAAGAACGGACCCAGCGGGAAAGGTTTGCCTTTGGCAGCCAGATCCTGTGGGGTGACATCGGTGAACAGCTTGTCCCAGACGTCTTTATCAAGCGCTGTTTCCACATGCTGGGCGTCGATGCCGGGATACCAGTTAAAGCGCTTTACGATGCCTTCGGCCTGCACTTCTGGGCTGGTGGCCAGCGCGATGAACTTGCGCGCGGCTTCGGCGTTTTCTGCTTTGGCAGGCACCGCATAATAGTAGGGCTGGCCGGGCATGCCGGGTTCGGGCAGCAGCAGTTTCAGGTTCGGGTTCAGGCGGCCATCTGCCTGCCATGTATAGAACATGTCGACCCAGACCGGCCCCATCACGATTTCACCGCGGTTCATCATGTCCAGCGTACCGGCATTGCCGGGTGTGAAGGTCACGTTTTCATTGAAGGCTTTGAGATCTTCCAGCGCCTGATCCCAGCTGTTTTTCAGCTCTGGATCATAGGGGCCGTTCATCAGCTGTTCGGTGTTGCCCGCATAGGCATACATCCAGGCGGCAGTGAAGGCGACGCCGGACATGCCGTTCTTGATGCCGTTATAACCAAAGGCGCCTTTGTGTTCTGCGGTCCAGGTTTTGAGATCATCAAAGCTGGCTGGCGGGTTTGTGACCAGATCAGGGTTATAGGCGATGGCGGTCTGGCTGTGGAACATTGGCATGACATAGCCGGTCACATCGGTGCCCAGGGCTGTCTTTGCGGTATCGCGCGTTGCCAGCTTGCCGGTTTCGATGTCGGCAACATATTTCTGCAACAGACCTTCGGTGACCATTTCACCGGTTTTCAGCTGGGTCATGACAACAACGTCAGTGTCCCATGCGTCGTTTCCGGCCTGTGCTTTGATCTTTTCCAGAATGGCCTGGCTGCCAGCATTGCCGGGGCCTGTGCCCACGACATTCACTGTCCAGCCGGGGTTTTGTTCTTCGAACAGCGGGCCGAGATAGTCGGTGACATAATCAACCATGTTCTGGCTGCCACCAGAGGCCACGTTGAGAACATTGTCAGCCTGCGCCGCGCTGGCGGCGGCCATAGCAATGGCGGCTGACCCAAAAAGGTTTGCAATTTTGGAATTCATGGTGTTTCTCCAAAGGCTCAGAGGAGTGGTGCGGCATGGTCCGCCGCTTTTTCACCGGTCACGGCTGTCTGGGACTTTGCAGGAAACAGACGAAGGGCCGTGGCCGGTACGCTGACATCGACAATCGCGCCGATGGGCATTTTTTGAGGATGGTCCGCCATGATCCGGGTCTGCCCGACCTGAATCTCATGGCGATAGACCGATCCCAGATATGAGTGCTGAACCACAGTTCCGGGCAGGGTCAGGCTGTTGTCCGACGGCACCCCAAGAGATGCGGCATCACTGTGAAACAATATGTCTACCGACCCATCCTGTGGATTTGGGAAGTGAACCCCGGCGACATTACCCTCAGCCAGCGGCAGCGTGCTGTTCTGGCCATCCAGCGTTAGTTCAATGCTGCCAGATCTCAGCTGCACATGCCCTTGCAGCGCATTCCCGGCGCCCATGAAGCGGGCGACATAGGGGCTGGCGGGGGTGTGAAACACCTCTTCGGGGGTGCCAACCTGAGCAATCCGGCCCTGATTCAGGATCACCACGCGATCCGCCATTGACATGGCCTCTTCGCGGTCATGGGTCACCAGCACGGTGGTCAAACCCAGCCGCTGCTGCAGGCTGCGAATTTCGTGGCGCATGGTGGCGCGAATACCAGCATCAAGATTTGAGAGCGGCTCATCCAGCAGCAGCACAGGGGGATCAATTGCCAGCGCCCGCGCCAAGGCCACCCGCTGGCGCTGCCCGCCAGACAGGGCGCTGATTTTCCGATGGATCAGTTCGCCCAATCCAACCAGCTGCGCCATATCCTGCACGCGCGCGGTGATGCGCGCTTTGTTCATTTTACGCAGCTTTAGCCCATACCCGATGTTCTGCGCCACATTCATATGCGGCCACAGTGCATAGGATTGGAACATCATCGCCATGCCCCGCTGTTCGGGGGCGGTGGTGCTCATGTCCTGATCATTGACAGAAATTGATCCGCCCCGCACCGGAACGAACCCAGCCAGTGCGCGCAGCAGCGTGGTCTTGCCACAGCCCGATGCCCCCAGCAGCGCGATGAATTCCCCGGCTTTGACATCCAGATTGATGTGAGACAGCACATCTTGTTCCGCATACCCCACGCGCAGCTGGCGCAGCTGGATTTCTGCCCCGAGTTTGGTTGCAGTGGTGTGGGGTGTCGCGGGCGCAAGGTTCATTTTGCTTCTTTCAAAAGTCTGCTAGGAGTGCTGTGAACACGTGTTCACTTAGCGGCACGAAATGACACCTTTATGACGTGTCTAAAAATTTTGGATATTGAAGGCACAAGCCTGCCCTTTGGATGAGACCCGACAATGAGCCCTTTCAAAGATGTCAAATCCCGGCGCGTAACAGCGAAAGAAGTGGCGCAGGCCGCAGGTGTGTCGCGTTCGGCAGTGTCACGGGCCTTTACGCCTGGCGCGCCGCTGGATGAAGACAAGAAGAAGAGAATTCTTCAGGTTTCAGAGCAACTTGGCTATCGCCCCAATGCGCTGGCGGCAGGGTTGCAAAGCCGTGGACGATCCAATCTTGTGGCGATTGTCACCGGGGATTTGGTGAACCACTACGACAGTGAAATTCTGGCAAAGCTGATGCGTGGGTTGCAGGCGCTTGGAAAGTGGCCTGTGGTTCTGGAAGGTGCGGCGCAGATCTCAGAGGCTCAGATATTGGATGTTCTGGCCTATCCTCTGGATGCGCTGATTCTGCGCGGGGGCAGCGTGGACGAATCGGTGGCCACCCACTGCGCAAAACTGAACATTCCATTGATCGTTTCCGGGCGTGTACTGGATGTGGATCGTGTCGATTGCGTCTGTTGCGACAATATGCAGGGCGCGGGTCTGGCGGTTGCGCAGCTGCTGAAAAAGGGCAGAGGCAAACTGGCCTATCTTGGCGGCCTGCAAAACCTGTCGTCTGACCGCGAACGTCGTGCCGGGTTTGAAGCCGCTTTGGCGCAGGCGGGGCTGAACCCCGTGAAGGTGATCCATTCTGATTACAGCTATGAAGGTGGCTATAAGGCGCTTGGAGGCCTGCTGGCAGGGGGTGATCAGTTGGATGGGGTGTTTTGCGCCAATGATGCTATGGCGTTGGGGGCGATTGCAGCCGCGCGAGAGAAATACGCTCTGCGCGTGCCGGAAGACCTCTCTATTGTCGGGTTTGATGACATTGCGATGGCAGGATGGCCAAGCCTGAACCTGTCTACGGTGCGCAACGATATGGATCAGACTGTTTCGCAGATTCTTCGCATGCTGACAGAGCGTCTGGATCACCCAGATAAACCCGGCGAGGTCGTGATGATCCCGCCGACATTCATTTCAAGAGGATCGCATTGACGATGACAACGGAAACTGCAGGCTATTCAATCTGGCTGGTCCCGCAAGAGCCACAGCTGACGCGGCTAAGCACTTGTGTGCGCGATTTTGCCCGAAAGAATGGCACCCCATCCTTTGTGCCCCATGTGACACTTCTTGGGGATATCGCGGGCAAAGAAGCCGCGCTGGCAGAGATTATGGCGCGCTTTTCGGGTCGGTTTGCCCCGTACGATTTGATGGTGACCGAGGTCGAAACCGGGGACAGCTATTATAAATCGCTTTATCTCAACCTTGAGTCGCCCGCAGCCCTTCAAGATCTGCAAACCGCCCTCTGCAATGATCTCCCGGTTTCGCAGGTGCCGCGCGAATTTCAGCCCCACATCAGTCTGGCCTATGGTGATTTGAGCCCCGAGGTTCAAACAGCTGAGGCCGAGGCGTTTGTAGGCAGTTTGATGCGGTTTGAGGTCATGCATCTTGTTCGGTCTAGCCAGACTGTGCCAATCGAAGACTGGGCGATCGTGAAGAGTTTCGCACTGTAACCAATAAATCGCGAGACTTCCCCGGCTTTCACACACACGTTAGCTGTTTGTGGAGGACATCAGCCGTGTTTAGCTGGCGGCGGTTGTTTGGGTGCCGTTGAAAAAGGGGTTTTAGGTGCTTCAAGAGCACCCGTTTCCTTCACCGTGCGCGCAGTATCCCAACCGAAGAAAATTTTTTTTAGCTGCGGTCCATATAATTTTCCGGATCCGCGCGTTGTATATTTTGGAACGACATCGTTCCGACTGACTTGGGAGGATCTCTTGATGAACAAACTTTTTACATATGCTGCGATCTGCGCCGTATCGGCCACTGCAGTTTTTGCTGATGGTCACGGCGGTTGGACATCCGTTGCGGATGAAAGCTCGGTTGCTTTTGGCTCGATCAAAAAGAATGTTGCCGGTGAGGTGCATCATTTTGAGGATGTCAGTGGCACGGTGAATGGCGAAGGCGCGGTTGAGATCAAAATTGATCTGGCATCGGTCGAAACCTATATCGACATTCGCAACGAACGTATGGGCCGGCATGTGTTCGGCAATGCGGCAATGGCCACGCTCAGCGGCGAAGTTGACATGGATGAGGTCACAGCGCTTGCGGTGGGTGAGACCACTCTGACCGATTTCGAAGGTGTGCTGGCCTTGGGCAGTGTGACAGCCGATATCGAAGCGGAAATGCTGGTCGCTCGTCTTGGCGAAAATCGCGTGCTGGTGACCACCTCTGATTTTATCATGCTCTCTACCGCTGATCTGGGCATCGACGGCGGCATTGATAAGCTGAAAGAGCTGGCCAAGCTTTCGGGCATCACCCGTGTAACCCCTGTCTCAATTCGTATGGTGTTTGAAAAGTAACCCAGCAACCGCGCGCCCAATTGGGCGCGCCAGCCAGGAAAACTGAAATGCAAAATCTGTTTCGTCCCGTCGCCCTTGTTGCGGCGCTGACCCTGCCCATGATTGCACAGGCCCAAGATCAGGCCACCCCCGCCGCCACAATGGAAATCACCGGGGATGTGAAAAAAGGCAAAAAGGTCTTTAAGAAATGCAAGGCCTGCCACACGGTGAAAGAAGGTAAGAACAAGACCGGGCCGTCCCTGTACGGGATTGTCGGGGCCTCAGCGGGTGGTGTGGAAAAGTTCAAATATTCCAAATCCCTGTCTGAATCCGGGCTGGTCTGGGATGTGGAAACCCTGACAGCCTTTCTGACAGATCCCAAAGGAACGGTGCCGGGCAACAAGATGTCATTCAAGGGCCTGAAAAAGGAAAAGGACATCGTTGATCTGATCGCCTATCTGCACGACGCAGCGCAGGGGTAGGCGCATGGCAGACCGAGATCCCAGTTTCCACCGTACAGCGCTGCGCGACGGCGTGACCAAGGTCTACCCGCGCATCTGGCGCTATGCGCTGTCGCTGACGGGGTCTCGGAACGAAGCGGATGATCTGGCGCAGGCGGCATCGCTGCGGGCGATTGAACGGGCGGATCAGTTTGAACCTGATACCAAACTGGATCGCTGGATTTTTCGTATCGCCCATAATCTATGGGTGTCTGAAATGCGCCGTCAAAAGGTGCGGCGCGGCAATGGATTGGTCGGGATTGATTTGGTTGAGATTGTCGATCCCCGCCAATCCGCTGAAATGAAAGCCGAACGGCGTGAATTGTTGCAGGCGGTACTGCATCTGCCCGAAGCACAGCGTCAGACGGTGGTGCTTGTCTATGTTGAAGGGCACAGTTATCGCGATGCGGCGATGATTTTGGACGTTCCGGTGGGAACCGTCATGAGCCGCCTTGCGGCAGCACGCACGAACCTGTCTCAGAAACTGGGGCAGAGAAAAGGGGCACGCGATGCAGGATAGATACTTCAGCGATGAAGAGCTGGTGGCCTATTTGGATGGCGAAGCCGATTTTGCCCCCAGCGATGCAATTGAGGCCGCACGGATCGAAGATCCGGCACTGCAGGCACGGCTGGATGCTTTGGCGCTGGATCACGCGGCACTGAAAGCTGCCTTTGCGGATCTGGCCCCGGATCAGGTGATTGTGCCATTGGCAACAACTTTGCCCGGTCGCCGCTGGTCCTGGCCCTGGGCTGGGCTTTGTGCGGCATCCGTTGCGGCGGCGCTGGTGCTGGGCATTGCGATTGGATCATCGCGCAATGCGCCCTTGCAGGGTTGGGCGGAATATGTTGCCGCCTATCAGGCGCTTTATTCCACAAGCACCCTGTCGCATATCCAATCCGGGCCTGAAGCGCAGCAGGCCGAGTTAGATCGTGTCGGCGCGGCGATTGGCAAATCTTTGACGCTCAGCGATCTGGGGCTTTTTCCAGATGTGCAATACACCCGCGCGCAGGTTCTCAGCTTTGAGGGGCGCCCTTTGATACAGCTGGCGTTTCTGACCAGCACCGGCGACCCGGTAGCGCTTTGCATCATCCGGTCTGACAAGCGCGGGCAGGGCGGCGCGCCTGAACTGGCCCGGATGGAGGGGCTGAGCGCCGCGCGTTGGGCGCAAAGCGGTTATGACTATATCCTGATTGGCGGGCAGGACTCTGAACTGATCTCACGGATGTCTGCCACCTTTAAGGGGATGCAGATCTAGCTTGATGGTGAAATAGAAAAAGACCCGCCAATGGGGCGGGTCTTTCTGACGGTTTCTCAGGTCGTATCAATCGTACAGCACGGCCTGAATTTTAGGATCGTCGATATTGGCCGCGTCATAGTAGTAGAAGCCCGTGTCGACCAGCGACGGCACCTCTTCGCCTTTGATCGCCATGACCGCCGCCTTTACGGTTTCATAGCCGATGCCAACAGGGTTCTGCGTGATTGCGCCTGCCATCAGCCCGCTGCGGATCGCATCTGTCTGCGCCTTGCCGCTGTCATATCCGATGATCACCAGACCCTGAGTGCCCAGTTCCTGCACGCCGTTCACAACGCCAATCGCAGAGCCTTCGTTGGTGCCAAAGATACCGTTCAGATCGGGATTGGCGGTCAGAATGGCCTTGGTCACTTCGGTCGATTTCAGGTGGTCGCCCTGACCATATTGCACTGTAACCACTTCAATATCAGGATATTTTTCGTTGATGCGGTTCACAAACCCATCACGGCGGTCAATGCCGGTGCGGCTGGTCTGGTCGTGCGCCACAACGGCAACCTTGCCTTTGCCGCCGATCAGCTCGGCCATTTTATCAGCCGCCATGCCTGCGGCCAGTGCGTTGTCGGTGGTTGCGGTTGACACCGGAATGTCACTGTCGACGCCGCTGTCAAAGGCCACCACTGGAATGCCCGCTTCGTTGGCCTGACGCAGCAATGGGATCGCAGCCTGGCTATCAAGCGCGGCAAAGCCCAGAGCAGCCGGATTGTTGGCCAGCGCCGCGGCCAGCATATCAATCTGACGGTCGACCATGGTTTCATTGTCAGGGCCTTCAAAGGTGATGCGCACCCCGTATTCTTCGGCTGCCTGCTCTGCGCCGGATTTCACCGCCTGCCAGAACTGGTGCTGGAACCCTTTGGAGACCAGCGGAATATAGAGTTCATCCTGAGCCATGGCCATTGAAGCTGGCCCGCTCATGACGGCGGCACTGAGCGCCCCCAGAATAAAACGACGTGATAGCATGATCTTCTCCTCCAAGTTGGACATACTTTGTTGTGTAGTTCTGATTGCGAGAGTGGCCTCTCGTCAGGCATCAGCCCGATTTCTTGCGCCGCACCATATCGGCATAGACCGCCAGAATGATGATCGCGCCGGTGACGACGGTCTGCCATTCCTGCGCCACGGAAAGAACGCGCAGCCCGTTGGTTAGCACCGCCATGATCAGCGCCCCGATCAGCGTGCCCAGAATGGTGCCCCGACCCCCGGAGAGGGATGTGCCGCCGATGACAACCGCCGCGATGGCCTCTAATTCATAGCCAAGGCCAAGTGCCGGCTGAGCTGAATTCAGACGCGATGCGATCAGGATGCCGCCAATGCCGCAGATCCCCCCCGCCAGCGCATAGATGCGCATTTTCCAACGGTCGGTGTTTACACCGGACAGGCGCACCGCCTCTTCGTTAGAGCCAAGGGCAAAGGTATAGCGCCCCAGCACAGTTTTGCTCAGGATATAGGCCGCCGCCGCTGCCACCAGGAACAGGATCAGCACCCCGTTCGGGATCGGCAGTGCCGGGAAAACCTTGCCAATTAGCGACCCGCGTGAAATCTGGTCAAATCCGGGGGTGTCGTTGAAATAGATCGGGCGGGTGCCCGAAATGACCAGCGACAACCCCTTGAGGATCAGCATCATACCAAGGGTGGCAATGAAGGGCGGGATCTTCATCTTTGTCACAAAGGTGCCCGAACACAGACCGCAGAACGCCCCTGCCGCAATCGCAGCCGCCACGCCCAGCAAAAGAGGCATGCCCAGATAGGTCAGAACCACACCGGCGATCACGGCGCAAAAGGTCATCAAAGTGCCCACCGACAGATCAATACCACCAGTGATAATCACCAGCGTCGCGGCCACAGCCAGAACACCATTCACCGAAGTGGCCTGCAAAATCGCAATCATATTAGAGGTTTGCATGAAGTTCGGCGAAGCGATGGAAAAGCCGATCAGCAGGACAATCAGACTCGCGAAAGCGAGGATCTTTTGATAGGCGCCTGAATCCCCCAGCCCCGAAAGGGGGGATTTTTCGGTTACGTCGGTCGCCGTGCTCATAGTGCTGTCTCCGCTACTTGCATGGCCGCCTCGCGTTGGGTGGCCAGTTGCATGATGTCTTCCTGAGTGGTGTTTTTGCCGCCGGGCAGAATGCCGGTCAGGCGGCCTTCGCACATCACCGCGATCCGGTGACTCAGGCGCATGATTTCCGGCAGTTCAGAAGAGATGACGATGATGGTTTTGCCCTGTTCGGCCAGCTCTTCCAGCAGTTTGTAGATTTCCGATTTTGCGCCCACGTCGATGCCGCGGGTGGGTTCGTCAAAAATCAGAATATCGCAATCGCGCAGCAGCCATTTGGCAATCACCACCTTTTGTTGATTGCCCCCGGACAGCAGCCGCACCTCTTGGGTGTCAGAAGGCGTACGAATGCCAAGCCGCTTGATGTAGTCCTGCGCGATCTGCGCCATGTCAGCTTCGTTCAGCACCCCGGCCGAACTGGAAAAGCGATCCATGGACGCCAGCGCGATATTGTCACGCACGTTCATGCCTGTCGCCAGACCAAAGTGTTTGCGATCTTCGGAAAGATAGCCAATGCCAGCCTTGACCGCATCACTGGGCGCTTTGATTGTCACCTTGCGGCCATGGACTTTGATATCGCCCGCGTCTTTCGGATCTGCGCCAAAAATTGCCCGCGCCACTTCGGTGCGACCTGCGCCCATCAGCCCGGCAAAGCCCAGAATTTCACCGCGCTGCACTGAAAAGCTGACATTTTGAATATCGCGCCCCCGGCTTAGACCCGAGACCTCAAGCGAGACCTCGGCCCCCGTCAGATCCGGCACATCCAGGGGCTCTTCGGTCACTTCGCGGCCCACCATCATGGCGATAATCTGACTGATCGGCGTGTCTGCCGCCTGTACGACACCCACATATTCGCCATCCCGCATCACCGTCACGCGATCAGCGATCTGCTTCAGCTCATCCATCTTGTGGCTGATATAGACGATGCCCACGCCTTCGGATTTCAGGCGGCGGATAATGGTGAAAAGCTCAGCGATCTCAGCATCATTCAGCGCCGCCGTGGGCTCATCCATGATAAGAACTTTCGACCGGAAGGACAGCGCTTTGGCGATCTCAACCATCTGCTGCTTGGCGATGGTCAGGGTGCCAACAATGGTTCTGGGGTCCAGATCCAGATTCATCGAGGCAAAGATTTCACTGGTCTGTTCATTCAGCGCTGCTTCATCCAAGCGGCCAAAGCGTTTGCGGGGTTCGCGCCCGATGAAAATGTTCTGCGCAACGGTCAGATCATTCATCAGGCTTAGCTCTTGGTGGATGATCCCGATACCCAGATCCTGCGCTTCACGCGGAGTGGTTGGGCTGGCATCCTTTCCTTCAATCTGCAGATTGCCACCATCGCGCTGATAGATCCCAGAGAGGATTTTCATCAAGGTGCTCTTGCCCGCGCCGTTCTCACCCATGAGGGCGTGAACTTCGCCTGACATCAGATCGAACTGCACCTGTTTCAGCGCATGAACGCCGGGGAAAAATTTATCAATCCCCGTCATTTCGACCAGTTTCGTCATATGTCCTCCCAAGGGGGCGATGCCCCATCAACCCGATTGAACGCCCCGGATTATGCGCAGGTGCAGCCTGTGGTCGCCCCGTTTGGGGCGTGGCTGACTGGTCGCGCGCCTTGCTCCTCATGTGGTCGCGTTCCATTGCAAAGCGGTGCTTCTACTCCCGAAATCCGCTTGCTTGTAAAATTGCATAGAGAGCGATTCCGCGCTTGTCAACTAACATGTTACTATGGTAGATATTGGATATGTCACAGACTACGAACATAGATGCGAGCCTTCTGAAAGATATCTCTGAACTGAAGGGCACCCTGACCCAAAGGGTGCTGCAGGTGATCAAAGAGGCCATTCTGGCGTTGGATTTTCCGCCCGGTGCCAATCTGCGAAAAGCGCCGATTTGCGAACAGCTTGGCGTGTCTCGTGCCCCCGTGGCCGAGGCAATTGCCCGCCTCGCCGCCGAAGGGCTGGTGGATGTTGTGCCTCAGTCCGGCACGCATGTGTCCTATTTTTCGATGCCGGATATTCGCGAAGGCGCCTTTCTGCGCGAAGCGCTGGAATTGGCTGCGGTGGCGAAAGTCACCCGCGATCTGACCGATGATCAGCGTATTAAACTAAGCCGCAATATCCGTCTTCAGCAGTTGTTGATCGAAGATGGCGATAGTGCGGGATTTTATCAGGCGGATGAAGAGTTCCACACATTGCTGATGGAGTTCACCGGGTTTCAGCGTCTACCGGATGTGGCGCAGAATGTGTCATTGCAGGTGCGTCGTGCGCGCATGTTGCTTTTGCCAACCGAAGGGCGCGCCGCAGATACGCTGGATGAACATCGCGCCATCTTTGATGCCATCTGCGCCGGTGATGAGACCGCTGCGCAGGATAAAATGCGTCACCATCTGGGTCAGCTGATGCCCCGGATCGAAGCGCTTCATGCGGCACAACCAGATCTGTTCAGCAAGCCCTGAACGCAGACCCCAAACCCTTTGAGAGCCTTATGTCTGTTTCAAAAACACGCCCCCTGAACAATCGCACAGCCCGGCCTGTCCCGCTTACCCAGATGGGGTTTGGTGGCGCGCCGCTTGGAAATCTGTATCGCAAGGTGGCCGAAGAAGACGCCCAGGAGGCGCTGCAAACCGCCTATGATGTCGGGGTGCGGTTCTTTGATACGGCGCCGCAATACGGGCTTGGCCGATCAGAAATGCGTTTTGCCAAAGCGATGAAACGTTTTGGGCGCGAGAATATCCAGCTATCGACCAAAATCGGGCGGTTGCTGTTGGATTGCGAACCACATGAGGTCACGCCCGAGGCCTTTGTTGATGTGCCGCAAAAGCGCATTGTGTTTGATTACACCTATGACGGTGTGATGCGGTCCTATGAAGCCAGCAAAGCCCGCTTGGGTGTGGAAAACGCGGATATCCTTCTGGTGCATGACGTCTGCGTGTTCAGTCAGGGCAGTCAGGAAGCCTCTGATGCCAAGGTGCGCGAACTGTTTGATCAGGGTGGGTATCGGGCGCTGGTTGAACTGCGCGATGCCGGTGAAATCGCGGCCATCGGCGCAGGTGTGAATGAATGGCAGGTCTGTGAAAAGCTGCTGGGGCTTGGCGATTTTGACGGGTTCCTTCTGGCCGGGCGCTATACGCTGCTGGAGCAGGAGGCACTGGATAGTTTCCTGCCCCTGTGCGAGGCGCGCGATGTGGGGATTATTCTGGGGGGTCCGTATAATTCCGGCATTCTTGCCACCGGCGCGATTGAGGGTGCCAAATACAATTATGCTGATGCGCCCGCCGACATTATGCAGCGTGTGCGCCAGATCGAAGCGGTCTGCGCGGCGCATGATACGCCGCTGATCGCCGCGGCGCTGCAATTTGTGCTGGGCCACCCCTGCGTGAAAACCGTGGTGCCGGGCGCTGTGTCCAAGGCCGAAGTGCTGTCAAATGCCCAGTTGTTGGAGCGCAAAATTCCCGATGGGCTTTGGTCTGATCTGCGCGGCGAAGGGTTGATCCGCCCGGATGCGCCCCTGCCATCGGAGGCAACAGATGCTGCGTAACATCAACCCGTTGCTTTCACCTGACCTGCTGCATTGCCTGCGCGCGATGGGGCATGGGGATGAGATTGTGATTGCCGATGCGAATTTCCCCGGCTCTAGCAGCGGGCCCATGTGTATCCGCGCGGATGGCTCAAGCGCGAGCGAGATCCTAGCGGCCATCCTGTCGGTCATGCCTTTGGACAGCTTTGTGCCCGACCCCGCGCTGACCATGCAGGTGGTGGATGACCCGCAGGCCATCCCAGAGGCCGTCGCTGAATTTCAGCGCATCATCGAAAACACTGCCGATGCCCCAGCAAAGATCCAGACCTTGGAACGCTTTGCCTTTTATGATCGCGCCAGCACCGCCTTTGCCATCGTCCAAACCGGAGAGCGCCGTCTTTATGGCAATATCATTCTGAAGAAAGGTGTCATCGAATGAGGATCGACGCCCATCAGCATTTCTGGTCGCTTGCACGGGGGGATTATGGCTGGCTGACCCCGGAACTGGCGATGATCTATCGCGATTTCCTGCCAGATGATCTGAACCCGCTGCTTTCGGCGGCCAAGATTGACGGCACCGTTCTGGTGCAGGCCGCGCCGACTTTGGCCGAAACAGAGTTCATGTTGTCGCTGGCGGCCAAAACCCCCTTTATCAAAGGGGTCGTGGGCTGGGTTGATTTCGAAAGCGCGTCTGCGCCTGATCAGATTGTCAGGCTTTCGGATAATCCGGCGCTGGTTGGCTTGCGACCGATGATACAGGATATTGCAGATCCCGATTGGATGCTGGGCACCGCGCTGACCCCGGCGTTTGATACGCTGATTGCGCAGGATCTGACCTTTGACGCGCTGACCCTGCCCCAGCATCTGGGCAATCTGCACCACCTGTTAACCCGCCATCCTGATATGCGGGTGGTGATTGACCACGCATCGAAACCCCTGATCCGAGATGGTATAATTGACGGTTGGTCGCAGGATATGGCCGCTATGGCACGCGATACGCAGGCCTTTTGCAAGCTGTCTGGTATGGTGACCGAAGCCAATACTGATTGGCAGATTGATGATCTGCGGCCCTATGTGGATCATCTGCTGAACACATTTGGCCCAGAACGTCTGATCTGGGGCAGTGATTGGCCGGTCTGCACTCTGGCCAGCAGCTATGAGCGCTGGGTCGACACCACACAGACCCTGCTAAGTGCGCTTTCAGAAACCGAACAACAGGCTGTCATGGGGGGCAATGCTGCCCGGGCCTACAATCTAAAAGAGTGATATGACCGATCTGAACCTTGATCCAGCCGGGCTGTGGCTGGGCCGAATTGAGCGCCCGGGTATTGGCCCGGCTGTTGTCACGTTGCGTGACGGGCAACTGGTGGACATCACCGCCAAAGCTGCGCCCACTGTCCGCGATGTGCTGGAACGCGATGATGCGGCTGACTACACGCGCAGCGCGCCGGGCACAGCGCTTGGCGCGCCTGATGACAGCTTTCAATGGCTCGCCCCTTGTGATTTTCAGGCGGTAAAGGCCTGCGGCGTGACCTTTGCGGGCTCTATGGTCGAACGCGTGATCGAAGAACAGGCCGCAGGTGATCCCGCCAAGGCCGAAGCCATCCGCAACCGCATCGGCGCACGGATAGGGGACAGCCTGTCCAACATCGTACCCGGCTCAGAAGCGGCGCAACAGGTGAAACAGGCACTGATCGCCGAAGGTCTGTGGAGCCAATATCTGGAAGTGGGCATTGGCCCCGATGCCGAAGTGTTTTCCAAGGCGCAGGTGCTGTCTTCGGTGGGCTATGGGGCCGAGATCGGGCTGCATCCGATTTCCACCTGGAACAACCCGGAACCCGAGGTTGTTCTGGCTGTGACCTCAAAAGGGGATATCAAAGGCGCGACCCTTGGTAATGATGTCAATCTGCGTGATGTCGAAGGTCGCTCTGCGTTGCTGCTCAGCAAGGCAAAAGACAACAATGCATCCTGTGCGATTGGTCCGATGATCCGCCTGTTTGATGATGGGTTTACGCTGGATGATGTGCGGCAGGCTGACCTGACACTGACGGTGTCCGGCCTGGATGGGTTTGAATTGAAAGGGCATTCTTCCATGTCACAGATCAGCCGTGATCCGGCGGATCTTGTGGCGCAGACGATTGGCCGCCATCACCAGTACCCCGATGGGCTGATGCTGTTTCTGGGCACATTGTTTGCGCCTACGCAGGATCGCGACACGCCCGGTGGCGGGTTCACGCATAAACTGGGGGATGTGGTGACCATCGCGAACGATCAATTAGGACAGCTGACCAATACGGTGCGCCTGTCCACTGACTGTGATGAATGGCGCTTTGGGGCCTCTCATCTGATGCGCAACCTGGCCCAACGCGGCCTGCTTTGAGAAAGCGGTAAATATGCTGACCGGAAAACATCTGATCGCTGGCGAATGGGTCGCGGGCGAAACAACCTTTGCCTCAACCCCGGCTGTGGGCGATAGCCATGACTTTGCGGTGGGCACTGCCGCTGACGTGGATGCAGCCGTGCGCGCTGCCGAAGACGCCTTTGCCAGCTTTGGCTGGTTATCGCGCAGCGCGCGGGCGGAACTGCTGCGCAAAATTGCTGATGAAATTGATGCCCGAGGTGCTGAGATCACAGAAATCGGCACTCAGGAAACCGGCCTGCCTGCCGCCCGCCTTGAGGGGGAGCAAGGGCGCACAACTGGCCAGCTGCGGCTGTTCGCGGATCATATTGAGGCGGGGGATTATCTGGATCTGCGCCACGATCCTGCCCTGCCGGATCGCGCTCCGCTGCCACGCCCGGATCTGAAAATGATCCAGCGTCCGATTGGCCCTGTGGCGGTCTTTGGGGCTTCGAACTTTCCGCTCGCCTTTTCCACGGCTGGGGGCGACACAGCTGCGGCGCTGGCTGCGGGCTGCCCGGTTGTGGGCAAAGGCCATCCGGCCCACCCCGGCACCGCCGAGATCGTTGCACAGGCCATCGACGCCGCCCTGCGCGCGACGCAGACCCATCCCGGTGTGTTCTCTTTGATCCAGAGCGATGGCATTGACGTGGGCGGCGCACTGGCGCGGCATCCGCTGATCCGCGCTGTCGGTTTCACCGGCAGTCTTGCCGCCGGGCGGGCGCTGTTTGACATTTGCGCGCAGCGCGACGACCCTATTCCCTTCTTTGGCGAACTTGGCTCGGTGAACCCGATGTTTGTTTTGCCCGCTGCCGCCGCCGCGCGTGCCTCTGAGATTGGCACCGGCTGGGCCGGATCGCTGACCATGGGGGCGGGGCAGTTTTGCACCAATCCCGGCATCGCCGTCGTGATTGACGGGCCAGAGGCGGAGGCGCTGCAAAGCGCTGCGCAAACCGCACTAGAAGCCACAGATGGCCAGACCATGCTGACCGATGGCATTGCCAATGCCTATCGCGCGGGTGCAGCCCGTTTGCGTGCAGCGCAGGGTGTGACCGAAATCATGGGCTCAGAGAGCGACGATCGTTCGGCCAAACCCAATCTTTTCGCGGTCTCTGCCGATGATTGGCTGGCGAACTCACATTTGCATGAAGAGGTCTTTGGTCCGCTGGGTATCCTTGTGCGCGCCCGTGATATGCAGCAGATGCTGCAGATTGCTGGCGCCATCGAAGGTCAGCTGACCTGTACCCTGCACATGGGCGCAGGCGATACGCAGGATGCACAGGCCCTGCTGCCACTGCTAGAGCGCAAAGCGGGCCGGGTGCTGGCCAATGGCTTCCCCACCGGGGTGGAAGTGGCAGATACCATGGTGCATGGCGGTCCCTATCCGGCATCGACCAACTTTGGGGCCACATCGGTTGGCACATTATCGATCCGCCGCTTTCTGCGGCCGGTCTGCTATCAGAATATCCCGGCAGAGCTGTTGCCGGAACAGGTTTAAGGGACGTGACCATGGGTGAAACAACAGGCCGTCTGGCCGGGAAAACCGCGCTGATCACCGCGGCAGGGCAGGGGATTGGCCGCGCCACCGCTGAGCTGTTCGTTGCCGAAGGGGCAAAGGTGATCGCCAGCGACATCAATCAAGAGGCCCTGGCCGAGCTTGCGCAGATTGACGGCATCACGCCCTTGCATCTGGACGTGACCGATGCGGAGGCCGTGACCAAAGCCGCCGCAGATCTGCCGGCGCTGGATGTGATGTTCAACTGCGCGGGTTATGTCGCCAATGGCGCCATTCTGGACTGCCCGGAAAAAGACTGGGATTTCAGCTTTGATCTGAATGTCAAAGCCATGTACCGCTTGATCCGGCTGACGCTTCCGGCGATGCTGGAAAACGGCGGGGGATCGATCATCAATATGTCTTCGGTGGCCTCTTCCATGAAGGGCGTGCCAAACCGCTTTGCCTACTGTGCCTCAAAGGCGGCTGTACTGGGGCTGACCAAATCGGTGGCCGCCGATTATGTGACACAGGGCATTCGCTGCAACGCTATTTGCCCTGGAACCGTGGATAGCCCAAGCCTGCACGACCGGCTGCGCGCCACAGGAAACTATGAACAAGCCATGAGCGATTTTATCGCCCGTCAGCCCATGGGCCGCATTGGCACCGCTGACGAAATAGCCGAGCTCGCGCTCTATCTGGCGAGTGATGCCAGCAAATATACCTCTGGCCAGCCTTTCGCCATTGATGGCGGCTGGACGATCTGACCGAAAAAGGATGCCACTATGAAGCTTTTACGTTACGGCCCGGTTGGGGCAGAAAAACCCGGTCTGCAAGATGAAACCGGTGTAATCCGCGATCTTTCGAACCATGTGGATGATATCGCGGGGGATGTGCTGGGTGACGAAGGTCTGGCGCAGCTGCGCGCGCTGGACCCGGCAAACCTGCCCGCCGTAGAGGGCACCCCGCGCATTGGCGCTTGCGTTGGCCATGTGGGGAAGTTCATCTGTATTGGTCTGAACTATGCCGATCACGCCGCCGAGGCGGGCATGGCGCTGCCCGAAGAACCAGTGATCTTTTTCAAGGCCACGTCGGCTATCTGCGGCCCGAATGACGATGTCGAAATTCCGCGCGGCTCGGTGAAATCCGACTGGGAGGTCGAACTGGGCGTTGTGATTGGCAAACACACCAAATACGTCAGCAAAGAAGAGGCGCTGGATCACGTCGCAGGCTATTGCGTGGTGAATGACCTGTCAGAGCGCGATTTCCAACTGCACCGCTCGGGTCAGTGGGTCAAAGGCAAAAGCGCCGATACCTTCGGCCCAATCGGTCCATGGCTTGTGACCCGCGACGAGGTGGCCGATCCGCAGGATCTGCCCATGTATCTTGAGGTCAATGGCCACCGCTATCAGGATGGCTCGACCCGGACCATGCATTTTGATGTGGCCACCGTGATTTCCCACCTGTCGCAGTTCATGTCTCTTCAGCCCGGTGATGTGATTTCCACAGGCACGCCCCCCGGTGTTGGGATGGGTCAGAAACCGGAAACCTATCTGAAGCCGGGCGACAAGATGGAGCTGGGCATTCAGGGCCTAGGTGTGCAGACACAGGATGTGGTGGCGTCGAAATGACCAAAATCACCGGCATTCGCACGCATGATTTAAGGTTCCCCACCTCTGAGCAGCTGGATGGCTCGGATGCGATGAATCCCGATCCGGATTACTCGGCGGCCTATATCGTGCTTGAAACCGATGGGGGACATGAAGGGCATGGGCTGACCTTTACCATCGGGCGTGGCAACGAAATCTGTGTGGCTGCGCTGCGGTCACTGGCCGCTCTGGTGCAGGATCTGGAGCTGAGCTGGATCACCGAGGATATGGGGCGGTTCTGGCGTCACATCACCGGCGATAGTCAGCTGCGCTGGATTGGCCCGGACAAGGGGGCCATTCATATGGCTGCGGGTGCCGTGATCAACGCCGCCTGGGATCTATGGGCGAAAGAGGCGGGCAAACCGGTCTGGGAACTGGTGTCTGAAATGACCCCCGAGGAAATCGTTCGCCTGATTGATTTCCGCTATCTCACCGATGCGCTGACCCCTGAAGAGGCGCTTGAGATCCTGCAAAAGGCCGAAGCGGGCAAAGCGGACCGCATCGCCAGGCTGCGCGCAGAAGGCTATCCCTGCTATACAACGTCGGCGGGGTGGCTGGGCTATCCCGACGATAAGTTGCGCCGCCTGTGCCGCGAGGCGCGCACATCTGGCTTTACGCACACCAAATTCAAGGTGGGGCGCGATCTGGAAGACGACATTCGCCGCCTGACCATCGCCCGCGAAGAGCTGGGCGATGAGATGAACATCATGATTGATGCCAATCAGGTCTGGGAAGTGGACCAGGCGATTGACTGGGTCGGAAAACTGGCCTTTGCCAAACCTTTGTTCATCGAAGAACCCACCAGCCCGGATGATGTGCTGGGGCATAAGGCGATCCGCGAAGGTGTGGCGCCGATCAAAGTGGCTACTGGCGAAATGTGTCAGAACCGGATCATGTTCAAACAGCTGATTGTCGCTGGTGCCATCGACGTGGTGCAGATCGACAGCTGCCGCATGGGCGGGTTGAACGAAGTGCTGGCAGTCATGCTGATCGCACATAAATACGGCCTGCCGGTCTGGCCTCATGCCGGGGGGGTTGGCCTGTGCGAATATGTTCAGCATATGTCGATGATCGACTATGTTGCGAGCTGCGGTGAAAAAGATGACCGCCGGATCGAGTTCGTGGATCACCTGCACGAACACTTCGTTGATCCCTGCATCATCGAAAACGGGGCTTACACTGCGCCAACACGCCCGGGGTTTTCGATAGAAATGAAACCCGAGAGCATCAAAACCTATGAGTTCACTGCGGGATAATCAAAACTGTCAGAGGGGGCTGATGTGGCCCCCTCTGTTCTATGATGCCAAGATTAATATCGTCACCACGACAATGACGTTTCCGGCGATCAGCCCTAAAACCAGCTTTCCCCAGACTCTTGCCGCGCCCCAGAAACTGTCCATGCCTTTATAGCCGCCGGGTGGTTTCCAGATGAAGTACAGCAGAACCACGGCAATCAATGTGCCAAGGGCGGGCAGGAACTGAAACGCCATGGCCGCCAGCGTCAGGATCAGTCGGAACAGCCGTTCAACAAAGCTGAACCCCTGTCCTTCGGGGCGTAGCTGATCCAGATGATCCGCCCGGCGCAGCGCAGCATCGCTGCGGTGTCCATCCGCCGGGGCGGCGCGCCGGTGACGCGATGCGATATTTCGATTGCCTGCGGATGGAATATTGCTTTGGCCACTTTCCACCTTTTGATCTTTGCGGGCAAATTTGGGCAGCGGGATCGGCACAAAAGCCGGGGGCTCTTGGGGTTGCCACCAATCGGGGTGAGGCGGGCGGCCGTAGGCACTGGCGTGACGAAAGTGTTCCGCGTCTTCGACCTGATCGGCAGTGACGCCGGTCTGGCGCCCCAGCACCTGCCAGGCCCGTTCTGCCAGTGCTAGGCCTTCGGTGCCGCCGACCATATACAAAAATGAGGCATAGCCCTGCCCAGAGGTGACGGGATTCCCCGCCCGGAATGGCTGGGTTGGCTGGCCGGTTTTTTCCGCCTGATGCAGCCAGGCCCGGAACTTGCGCCGTTCTTCACGTGGGACCGAAACCTTATCGTTCACCACAAGCCCGGTGACCTCCTGTCGGTCGCCGCGGCGCATAAAGCGGGTTTTGTCCGGGTGAATGACAAAGCCTTCATCCGCAACAATCGCCTGCGCGGCAGCGTGAAAGCCCTTTAATCCCTGATCAGACAGCATATCGCCGGAAAAGCTCAGGTCATCCGCATAGCGGGTGTATGTCAGGCCAAAGCGCTTTGCCAGACCTGTCAGGCGACGATCCAGCTTTCGGGTGACCAGATTGGCAATCGCCGGGCTGGTGGGCGCGCCCTGCGGGGTTTTGCGCGGCCCCATAGCTACATGCCATGTCTGCCCATCAATTTCGATGGGGTCGCGATCAGCTTCGGTACAGATCAGCGCCAAAAGCGCCGCATCCGCCTCGGCATAGCCCATGCTGGCAAACAGGCCTTTGACGCGCGGGTAGGTGATGGTTGGAAAGAAATCTTTCAGATCCATATTGATCACCAGTTGCTGCCCCACATGTGGCTGCGCATTGGTGACAATCGACCGCCCTTCGCGAAACCCATGTGCGGCATCGTGCAGGGGCAGATCATTCAGGATGTTGTCCAAAATCCAGTATTGCGCCCGCTTCATCCGTGGTTTGGGGGCAAAGATCTGCCGTGTACCGCCGGTTTTCTTTGAAATCTCAAAGCTTTGATAATGGGTCTGATTGGCGACGCGGCGGTCATAGGTCAGAAACTTCAGCTCTGGTAGCCCGATGCCCATGGCCTCTGACAGGGACAGTGCACCGTCAATCAGGGGCAGATCCTGTGCCAACAGCAGGTCCAGATCCGCGTCCGTTTTATGCAGAGGCGCAGACGAACTATCCCCAAGGCTCAGCACATTTTCGCGCCGCTTTTTGTCAAAAGCCAGCCCACGGGCGTTACGGGCTTCGATTTCTTTGCGCTTGGTTTCAACCCGTTTCAGGCGGGCTTCGCGCATACGCTCTTTCATGATTTCTTGCAGCGCCAGATCCGGGTTGGCCAGACGGCGGTCGCGGGTCAGAATATCCTGAATTTCGCTTTGAAGTTCCCTGCGACGTTCAAAGAAATCCTGCGGCAGATCTGGGATCGCCTGATCCCGGCCCCAAAACCCGTGGCGGATCATTTCTTCCAGAACAACCTCATCCAGCGAAGACTGGCGAATGCGTTCACGCAGCTGCGACCGGGTGCTCATGCGACACCTCTGATCAGATCTGTGCGGGAAAGGAACAAGAGGACCGGTGCCTTCGAACAGCTCTCAGGGCTGGATCGATCAACTCCCAGCGGACCCGCTCCGGTATGTTGCCTTGAGTTCTGCGAACTCAAACGGCAAGCAACATACCGGGGCTGGGTCCGCATCGTGAAGATCGAGCCAGCGATGCATGTGCGGTCGTTTGGCTCGGACGGCGAAGCGCCGCCCAGGATGCAAGGCCCCCGGCCTCTTGTCTTGGATCCTACGTTAATACGCGAGCAGTCGGTGCTCAAGCGTCGTTTCGCGGGAAATTTCTGAATAACTCGTCTCATACACGCCACCCCGCAACGGCGCTGACCTTTGCGTCGTATTTTTTGGTTTCAGCAGCCCGGCGCAGCGCCAGCATATGGGCGCAGGGGCCTTTGCGCAGTTTGAAATTCTGCACTTGCCAGCATCCACAACGGCCCCCTGTGATGCGCTCATCCGCGTCGGTTTCAACAATGGGTTCGTACACCCGGCCATCTTCCGTAACCTTGCCAGTGATCTGGTCCTGCGTCAGCGAGTTCAGCTCAACCAGACCGGCAGCGAACAGCGTATCGGCCTGCTGTTCAACGTCATTGGCAAAGCGCAGATCCGCCAGCTTTAGCGGATCGCGCGTCAGTTCACGCAGCCGCCAGAACCCTTTGTCGAGATCAAACATCACCCGCCCAGCCTGCGCCAGCGCCGTCAGGCCAGAGGCCACATCCTGTTCATTGGCCCCAATCGCCATGGCAATTTCGCGGCCCGAGCCAATCCAGTTGCCCTGCAAATGATCCAATATCTGGCGGCTCAGCGCGGCAGGTACACGCCTGCGCGGCGACAGCAGGTCAAACCGGCCTGCCGCGCTCCAATCGTTGGATGTCCAGCCCGACAGGCCAAGAGTGAATTTCATCGGTCCCAGATCGGCCACAACAAAATTCGGCATGCCCGACCCCAGCATATGCAGATCAAAATGACGCGCGATCGGCACCATGCGTTCCAGAATACGCAACCGCCGCCGCCCCCAAAGACGGATTTCCTGCTCTTGCTCAACCATGCAAACCGAGCGCGGACAACGCAGTACATGGTTCCAGGGTTCAAAGACCACCTCAACCGGGGCACCGGGTTTCAGCCGGAACCGAAGCGACCGCGGCCCGTGCAGCTCTTTGCGTTGGCGCAGCAGGGCGCAGATATTGTGCATGTCCATCGGATGCAGCCGCACTTTAGACAGCGGCATGGTCATTGCAGAACTGACCTGCAAAAACCCGCGCAGCCAACTGTCAGGCAGGTCTATCTTGGCCTCATAGATTTCCTGACCATCCTGAATGGCGGCATTAAATCCATCGGGATCCACCCGCAGATCAGTGGCCTTGAAGCTCCGCATCTGCTGGAAGGCATCATAGAGCTTCTGACTATAGTCGATATTGGTCACGCCGGTCTGAAATTCGGAAATCTCAGAGAACATCTCCAGATCCACCGAAAGACGGCCATAGGTGCTTTCGTCGATGGAAAAGCACTCAAATGAGATCTCATCGGGGTGCACGGCGATCACCGGATCCAGCACAAACCAGGCTTCACGGTCAACTTTGTAAAGCCATTTGAAGTATTTGGCCTCTGCCGTGCGATACTGACGCAGCGCGGTCTGTTCCTCTTTGCGCAGCGTGGCCAGTTCCTGCCGCAGAACCGCCAGCCGTTCAGTGTCTTTTCTGTGCTGGGTTTTGGCCTCGGCTAGCAGGGTGGCCTTTTGCCCATCCAACCAGCGAAAATAGGCGTCTTTATTGGTGGGTTTGGGGCGTTGATCCGAAGTAACGACGGCATGCAGAACCGACATTGCTTCGCGAAAGGCAACGGTGTTGTCCAGCCTGCCGATAAAATAGGTGGGATCGCGGGTCAGATCAGGGGCAAATCCAAGGGCGCCATCCCCAGCTGACGACTGGCCCGCGTAGCGATGTGTCACCTTCATGTGCGGGCCTCCGAAAGTGATGGGGCTTTTGCCGCAGGGTTGCGCTGACGCAGCAGAACCAGCAGCGAAATCGCGCGATCCCGATCCACGCGCACGATAGAGGCCGCCATATCTGACAAAATGGGCGCGATCAGGCTGTGATCTTCGGCTGTGCCCTGCGCAATCCGGTCTTCCAGAAAGCGCCAGATCTGTTCCTTGGCGGCGCGGCTGGCGTGAACACGTTGCAGCAGATGCCGCAATGCGGGCTCCAACTGGCGCAGGCGCTTGGGATCGTCACCGGCGTGTTCGCGGATCAGTCGTGCGATTGTCAGGCGAAAGCTCTGTCCGGGGTGTTCGGCCAGTCGCGTCAGAAAGCCCGGCGCGTTATCTGGGCTCATCCGCAGCGCCAGCAATTCCCGGCCAAAGCCCTGAGCGGGTTTTGACACACAATCGCATAGCGCCAGCACGGCCTCGTCTGGCCAGTTGTCACTGCCCTGCGCGCGGATCAGGTCATAGGCTGCTTTGCGACTGTCTTCCCAATCGCCATCCAGCACGGCGAAAATATCCTGCGGGCTGCGGTCCACCTCGGCGCTGCGCGTCCGAAGCGCGGCAATGGCCCAATCCCGCGCCAGTTTTTGATCACAAACCCCGATACGGGCGATTTTTCGCAGGCTAAAGCTGTCGGCAGGCATGTCCTGCACCACGGTTGCGCCAAGACCCCTGGCGATTTTGGTGCGGGCGCGGATCAGGCTCCAGATCACGGTTGGCCCCATGGCCAAAACACCCTGGCGCAACATTTGACCGCTCTCTTGCGCCCCACTTTCTATGGTCAGGCCAAACAGATCGGCCAGTTCATCATGCACGCCTTCGCGGGGTTCATCCTGATATACAGCATTCAACAGCGGCGGCAGAACGGCGTTTTGCCCATCTGTGCCTAAACCCAAAAGGCGCAAACTGGCGGTTTTCGCAAGGGCGCTGCTTTCTTCTTCGCCATGCAGCAAAAGCGTGACCACAAGATCGCTTGAGGCCAACAAAGTGGCTTTGTCCGCACCGGCAAAAAGGGCGGCGGCGCTTGCCTGAATTTCGGGATCAGCGGATTGAGCCAGAGCCTGTGCATCAAAAAGCGCGGCCCCATCTGGGCGGCAAGCGGCCAGCCGCAGGGCAAACAGCTGATTGGGCTGCAGATTGTGGTTTGACAGTTTCGTCAAGCGATCGCCGGGCAGCGCCGAAATCGCAGTGCCAAAGCGTGCGGCAATCGCCTGCGCCAGTGATTTGGCCTTGGATTTGTCAAAGGGTCGGTCGCTTTTTGCGTCCAAATCCTGAACGCGCGCCAGAAGCCGATCCAATACCGCAGCTTCATTTAGCGGGGCGGTGGCAAGGAAATCCGCCAGCCAGTCGGTTGCTGTGGGGGTAAAGCCCAACAAAAGCCGCGCCGCATCATCTGGATCGGATAGCCATCTTTCCGGGGCCATTTGCAGCGCAGACTGCGCCAGCCGTTGCGCGCCCTCCAGATCCTGCGCAGCCAAAATGCACAGCAGATCAACAGA
Source organism: Pelagimonas sp. (assembly GCA_025210455.1). GTDB lineage: Bacteria > Pseudomonadota > Alphaproteobacteria > Rhodobacterales > Rhodobacteraceae > JAOARQ01. Next base: position 218,345 of record JAOARQ010000047.1, on the reverse strand, counting down.
CAGTTGCCCAGAGGCCGCCCGATCCTCAACCAGCCGCAGGGCAAAGGCGCGGGTGGCTTTTGGTGCTTTTTGAAACAGACGTCCGATTGCGCCCGGTCGAATGCGGCGGCAGTATTCAGAGTTATCCTGCAAGGCGCGCGTCGCAAATTCTGCGGTTGCCGCATGGGCTGTGTTCAGCAGAACTTCCAGCAAAATGCCCGGTGCTTCATCCCAAAGATCGGGAAAGGGTTCAGAACGCGCTGTGGCATTGGTATCGCCCAGGATGAAATCGCGCGCGGGAAAGCTATGATTGCCATCCTGATCAATCTGGCAATTGCGTTCATCCATCAGGCACATGGCCGCCAGCGTGACATATTCTGCCCGCCCAAAGCCGCCGGTTGATCGCAGATGCCGCACGATGCGGCGGTTCAGATAGTCTTTGGTTGTGCGTCCAAATGCGATTGAGGGGTTGGGTTTGCGGATTTCATCGGCGTAATAAACCGTTCCGGTGCGATAGTTGTAGGTGCCCCAGCCCGAATAGCCATGCGGGGTTATGGCGAAACGCCAGGCTAGGGTGGCAAAAACAGGGGCGTCGTCGAAGGCTTCGCAGGCTTTGAAAATCCGGCGCAAGGGGCGCATCACTCCGGGCCCCAGCGCAAGCTGTTTCAGCACAAGGCACAGCACCCGCCGCAGATCCGCATCATGGCGCGATAAGGCATAAAGCGCTAACAGCGGCTCTTGGGTCATTTCGGATGACTTTGCCGACACTGCATAGGCTGTGAACCGCTGTATCAACGACTGCGCTGCGCTTTCGGCATCAGCCTGCAGCATGGCCTGAACATCATCCCCAAGCTGCCAGCCGTATTGTGCCGGATCTTTGGACAGCTCGCTTAGAACAAGGCGGGCTGCCTGAGCCGTAGCATCGTCTGATGAGGCTGCAAGGGTTTCCAAAAGATCAATCGCATCAGGGTGCCAGTCAGGCGACCGCATATGCCAGATCGCATATGGCAGTACCCGGCAGGTCGCCGGATGAGATTTGGCGTTTAACGCCGGGGCCAGATCCAGCACCCTAGGCAGAGCCGCGCTGACGCGGCGCAAACCCAAAGACCACAGCAATTTAGCGGCCTGTTCATCGGGGAGGGCTGCAAGCTGCTCAAGACGCGACAGCAAACCATGCGCATAGATGTCATCTGCGCTTTCATCCGCAGCAACAGGCGTGGCTAGGGGCGCGCTATCTGGAACAGACGCGGGTGCAGTTTGTGCGCCTTCTTCAAGAAATCCGCGTTGGCGGCAGCGCAATTTCAGGCTTTCAACAAGTTGATCAGCAATCTCACGCGTCACAGGGTCTGGGGTGCGTGTGCCCTCGGTCAGCTCAAGCCCATCCCAGCCATAGCGATAGTTAACAAGAAACCCACCCGAGGTTTCGATCAGGTCAATTTCATAGATGCGCAAACGGCCGGCAATTTTGGTAAACCGGATTTTTGAAATCAAGGCCATGCAATCACACAAAAATCATTGGGAAAACCCACTACATTCACAACGTTACACAAAACAGACGGTGGTTTGGACAAATCTATCTTGCTAACACTTTGCAAGCACTAAAGGCGCAACAGTCTGGAAAGACAACCCCCGCCAGATCGAAAAGGCGTTGCCTGAGGCGAATTTGGCTCCTGCATCTTGCGCGCCGATAGGAGAAGCGGTCAAATTTATACTATGTTCTGAAGGCCGTTGATTTAAGGTGGATGAGTAACGGTTTTGACGCTGGCCGCAGTATTGGTACCTCCGCGATAGCTACTTTGAAAAGATGTATGGGAAAGAAGGTTATGTCGATCGCAATGCCAGACTCCCCCGCTGGTACGCTGGATGCCAAAGACCGGCTATCGGTCGTTTTCGGGCCAGATTTTCTTCACACTTTTGTAGATGTGGCGGCAGAAAAACTGTCAGCGCAGATGGTCTCTATTGGCACATATCGCCCAGTTGAATCGGGGCGCATTGTTCTGACAGCGGTGCAATGCGAAGAGCGTGATCTAACCGGTTTAGATTATGATGCCTGCGTGGCCCCCTGCAACGAAGTTATCCACGCAGCACGTGCGGTTGTCGTTCCGGCAGGTGTTCAGGCGGCCTATCCCGAGGATGCTTTTTTCCGCGAGATGAATTACCAAAGCTACGTTGGCCTGCCGGTACGCACCGCAGGTGGCGATGTGATCGGAGTTGCCGCTGCCTGTTGGGATCGCGAGGTTGATCCGTCTGAGGTGCAGGCGTTCTTTGAACTCTTTGCGCATTACGAAGGGCGGATGGTGCATACGCTTGAAAGCCAGCGCAGCTTTGACACCCTGAAAGCGCTGGCTATTGCCTCAAGTGATCTGTCTAGCGAAGAGGTTTTTCGTCTGCTGGCAAAGAACTTGCAGCAGGCGCTGTCAGTCAAGGTGGCTTTTATTGCCGAATGTTCTGACGACACCCCTGAACAGTTCCGGCTGTTGGCCTATTGCCTCGGGGATGACGTGATAAAAAGCCTTGAGGGTCAGGCTGTTCGCTATGAGGACACACCTTGCCGACTGTTGAAAGAACGTGACAAGGCGATGGTCACCTTTGATCTGTGGCGGGAATATCCACAACAGCCAAGTTTTGAGGAGCTGGGGCTGCAATCGTATCTGGGGATCGCTATTCACGATCAATCAGGGCGCCAGATTGGCCATGTCGCCCTGCAGAATGATCGGGCGATGAACAGCAGCTTTGCCGAGACCGAGCTGGTTAATCTGCTGACAGACCGTGTTCAGGTGGAACTGCAGCGCTATCGCAGTGAAAAGCTGCGTCGCGAAACCGAAGCTGCGCTGTTTGTGAAAAAGAAGAACGAAAGTCTGGGTCTTCTGGCAGGAAGTATTTCGCATGATTTCAATAATCTGCTGGCTGGGATGATTGGCAATCTTGAACTGGCAATGCGCGAACTGGAACCGGGAAGCGAGGCGCAGGAATATCTGGATGTGATTGGCAATGGGCTGGATGCGTCCTCAGAACTCGTGGCGCAGTTGTTGAACTTTGCCAAAGGGGCGCCTTCATCGGCGATGCAAAGCCTTGATCTGGTTGAGGTGGTGCAAGAGGTGCTGAAACTGCTGCCTCTGGACAAATCTCAGCGTCAGTTGGTCACGGATTTGCCTCAGACGCCCATGCCTGTTTTTGCCGATCGGTCACAGCTGACGCAGCTTTTGCTGAATCTGATGTTCAATGCGGTCGAAGCGGTTCAGGGTGGCAATGGGCAGATTGTGGTGCGGGTAAAGGCGCGATCTGATCTGAACTTGAACCCGGATGAGTTCATCGTGCATTCCGGGCCGTTTGAGCCTGAGAGTATCGAATTGATCGTGGCGGATACCGGAGTTGGAATGAACCGCGAAACCGCATCGCGGGTGTTTGATCCTTATTTTACCACCAAAGAAGACGGCAAAGGTCTGGGCATGTCAGCGGTTGTTGGGATCGCGCGGCGGCACAATGCCTCGATCGCCATGGATTCGACCGAAGGGCAGGGCACAACGTTCCGCGTGGTCTTTCCCCGCAGCGCCTACACGACGCAATCAGGCGAAGATGAACGGATCAGTCCGACAGTCAAAGCGCAAAAGGGAATGCGCGTTCTGGTGATTGATGATGATGCCGTTCTGCGCAGAACCGTCGAACTTTTGCTGCGCACAGAATCTTTTGATGTGGTGTCCACCGATGGCTATCAGGAAGCCTGCCGCGCCCTGAAAGACAACGGCCCCTTTGATCTTGCCTTGGTGGATATTACCATGCCGGAAATGAACGGCTGGGAGGTGCGGGCGAGGCTGGAAAAGCAGCACCCGGATCTGCGGTTTATCATGATGAGCGGCTATTCCATTTCCCCAAACGAAGCTGGCTATCCAGAGTTCGCCGGGGCGCTGATGCTGGACAAACCCTTTAAGCTATCAGATGTCCTGACAGCGATGAAAACGCTGGATGACCATTAAAATCCCCTAGTCCGGGGGAGAATACTCAATGCTTTTCTCGCCGATCCCACCCATATGGTGGGTGATTTGTTGCACCAGCTTTTGCGTCGCCATCTGCGCCAGCGCTTTGGGAAAGGATTGCAGCTCTTCTTTTCTGGCAACCACAGTCAATGTGCGCGACAGGCCCGAAACCGGCAGTTTTTGCAAGCGCAGGGTCATGTTTTCGACCAGCCCGTCAATCAGCAGGGTCGGTGTGAGCAGGCTGAACCCCTGACCGGCAGAGACACAGGATGTGACCATACTGGAGCGATCCGCCTGAATGACTTTATCCGGCTCAAACCGCAGACGCCGCAGGTGCTGTGCAATCTGGCGACCCGCATAGGTCGTATCCCCAAACCTGACCAGCGGCAGATGTGTCTGAATAGCCTCCAGACTCTCTGTGGGGCCTTCATATGTTTCTGGCAGAACCAGCAGGTAGCGTTCGGTCAGAACATGGTGGCGTTCCAACCCGTCCATATCCAGAAACGGGTTTGACGTGATCGCCAGATCCGCCTGCTTGGTGCGCAAGAGATGTTCGTGATTGCCGCTTTGCCCGGCATGAAGCGTGATGTCTTCGACATTGAAAACCCGCTGCGCAAGATCAATCAATGAAGGCGTCAGGGTTGTCGCGATTGAGGCCTGCAAACCCACCCGCAGCAACGAGAGCGATTTCTGCCCCACATGGCGCAGTTCGGTCTCCATGTCTGAAAGCGCGTCCAGAATTTTCTGCGCTTTGATATGCAGTCGCGCACCGGCATAGGTCAGGCGCGCGGGGCGGGTGCTGCGATCCAGCAAGGTGGTGCCAAAGGCCTTTTCCAGAGCGGTGATGTGCTGTGATGCGGCAGGCTGCGTCAGGTTCAGCAGCTTGGCCCCCGCCCGCATCTGTCCGGTTTCTGCAACGGCAACAAAGACTTCCAGTGACCGCATCAATCCAGGCGACAGCTTGTGACGATCCAGCATGTTATATCCTTAGTATAAACATTTCTTATACTGTTGGGATTTTCTTGGTTTCCGTCAAGCGCTGGTTCAACACTTTGCCCATGACACGTTCCCGATCTTCCCGCCGTCGCAAGGCCCCAAACACAGGCGCAGCCGCAGAGCCACGCGCGCCTTTCATTTTGCGCAAACTGTCGACCTTCAATGTTCTGAGCGACGCAGGGCTGGAACAGATCGAAGCCAATGCAGATACCATTCTGGCTGAAACCGGGATGGAGTTTCAGGATGATCCTGAGATCCTGCAGATCTTTGCCGATGCGGGCTGTGATGTTGATGGCACCCGCGTGCGCTTTGCGCCGGGGTTTTGTCGCAAGACGATTACAGCCACCGCACCCGCGCAGTTTATCCAGAATGCCCGCAATCCGGCGAATAATGTGCACCTGGGCGGGGATGCATCGGTGCTTTGCCCGGCCTGGGGACCACCCTTTGTGCAGGATATGGATCGCGGGCGGCGTTATGCATCGCATGATGATTTTCTGACTCTGGTCAAACTGCACCACAGCCTGCCGTGGTTGCACCATTCCGGGGGGGTGGTTTGTGAACCGGTGGATCTGCCCGCCAACAAACGCCATCTGGATATGCTTTATGGCCATATCCGCTATTCTGACCGCGCCTTTATGGGGGCCTTTATCGGAGCGGAACGCGCGGGCCATGCCATTGATATGGCAAGAATTCTGTTTGGCGAAGACTTCGTCGCCCAAAACCCAGTGCTTTATTGCGTATCAAACACTAATGCACCGCTGGTGATGGATAGCCATATGTCTGGCGCGCTGAAAACCTATGCCCGCGCCGGGCAGCCTGTGGCCTGTACCCCATGGGTTCTGACCGGAGCGATGTCCCCTGCGACGGTGGCGGGCACTTTGGCGCAAGTGCTGGGGGAAACCATGGCCGCGATGACGCTGACGCAGCTGGTCAATCCCGGCGCGCCCTGCTTGATGGGCAGTTTTGCGTCGACCATGTCGATGAAATCCGGCGCGCCGACATTTGGCACCCCTGAGGCCGGTCTGATGGTGCTGGCCGCGGGCCAGCTGGCCCGCAGGCTGGGGGTGCCTTTGCACACTGTGGGAACGCTGAGCGCATCAAAACTGCCTGATGGTCAAAGCCAGCAGGAAGCCACATGGGGGCTGATGATGTCGATGTTTGCGGGTGCCAATCTGATCAACCACGCGACCGGCTGGCTTGAGGGCGGATTGGTCACCTCTTTTGAAAAAACCATCCTTGATCACGATATCTGCGGCAAAATTGGGCGCTTTTTCGATGGGATCGACATGAGCGAGAACGCTCAGGCGATGGAGGCGATAGCCACCACCGGGCCGGGTGCGCATTTTCTTGGCTCGGAACATACGCAGGCGAATTTCATGTCCGCCCTGTTCCGGCCCTGGAGCCCGGATGACAATTCCTTTGAACAGTGGCAGGCCGCCGGTGAAAAGGATGCCGCGTCGCGCGCCAATGAGATCTGGAAAACACGGCTAGCGGAGTACCAAGATCCCGGTCTGGATCCGGATATTGATGCTGCTCTGCTGGATTACATCGCGCAGCGCAAAGCTGAAAAACCAGATCAGGATTACTTTTGATGGCGCGCATTCTGATTATTGGCGGCGGGGCCATCGGACTGAGCCTTGCCTATCATCTGGCGAAACGCGGGGCAGATGATGTGACCGTGCTGGAACGCAATCAATTGACATCCGGCACGTCATGGCATGCGGCGGGCATTGTCGGGCCTTTGCGGGCGACGCCCAATATGACCCGTCTGGCCATGGCCGCGCTGGAAGTGTTTCCAGCGCTGGAAGCCGAAACAGGCATGTCGACCGGCTATCGGCAGACCGAAGGCTATTGGCTGGCCCGCGAACCCGCCCGTCTGGATGAGCTGCACAGGATCGCGGATCTGGGTCAGACGCAGGGGCTGACGCCACGCATGGTCGCCCCGTCTGATGTGCCACTGCCCCTGCTGGATCTCAGCAACCATGTTGGCGCTTTGCATGTGCCTGAGGATGCCAATGTAAACCCCGTCGATCTTTGTATGGCTTATGCCAAGGGCGCGCGGGATCGCGGGGTGAAGATCCGTGAAAACACCGGGGTGCAAGGCCTGCGCAAAGAGGGCAATTGCATCACCGGCGTCACCCTGACCGATGGTACATATCTCGAAGCTGACCAGGTGGTGATCGCCACCGGGGCCTGGTCACGCGAACTGGCTGCCAGTGTTGGCGTTGCTCTGCCCCTGCAAGCGGTCGAACATATGTATGTGGTGACCGAACCCATGCCTGATTTGCCAAATCCCTTCCCGGTGATCCGCGATCTGGATCGCGGGATCTACATCAAGGGGGATGCAGGCAAGCTGGTGATCGGTGGCTTTGAGCCTGATGCAAAATGCTGGGATGCCTATGGCCCGGAAGGGGATCGGCCTTTCCTTGAGATGGCAGAAGATTGGGATCAGTTTGCCCCTTTCATGCAAGCCGCGCTTGAGCTGTGTCCAAGTCTGGAAACCGCCGGTATTCAGCATTTCATGAATGGCCCCGAAAGCTTTACTGCGGATACGCGCCCGCTGGTGGGGGAAAGCGCGGTTGGTGGATTGTTTGTTGCCGCTGGCATGAATTCCGTTGGTGTTATGTCATCAGCCGGGATTGGGCGGGCTCTGGCAGATTGGATGGTGGATGGCCATCCGCCCATGGACATGTGGGAAGTCGATGTTGCACGGGTTGATCCCGCCACCGCCACACCCGACCATATGGCCAACCGCATGCAAGAGGCCGTGGCCGATCTGTTCAACCTGCACTGGCCCTATAAACAGCCCAGGGCCGGGCGGGGGCTGCGTAAATCGGCCCTGCATGACAGCTGGGCGGAACTGGGCGCGCATTTCGGTATCACCGCTGGATGGGAACGCGGGCTGTATTATGGGGCCGCACAGGGCTATTCCATCGGCGCACAGGGCTGGTGGCCAATGGCCCGTGCCGAAGCTGCCGCAATGGATCAGGGCACGGTTCTGATTGATCTCAGCCCCTTTACCAATGTTGATGTGACCGGCGCTGACGTTTTGGGCGCGCTGAACAAGGTGACTACGGCGCAGATGGATGTGCCCATTGGCCGCGCTGTTTACACACAAATTCTGAACGCGCGGGGCGGGATTGAGATGGATGTCACCATCACCCGGCTGGGCGCGGATAGGTTTCACCTGACATCCGGCGCAGCCACCCGCAGGCGCGATCTGGCTTTTCTGCATCGCAACCTGTCGGGGGATCTGACCCTGTCGGATGTGACAGAAGCTTTCTGCACCATCGGTGTAATGGGTGCGGGCAGCCGCGCGCTCTTGCAGGGGCTGGGCGATCTGCCTGATATGGGTTTTGGCCATGCGGCTGAGGCGGTCATCGCTGGCACGCCCTGCTGCGCGACCCGCGTAAGCTTTGTGGGTGAGTTAGGCTGGGAACTGACCGTGGCCAATGCACAGGCCCACAGGCTGTTCAGGGCCTTGAGCACCGCAGGTGCCACACCGCTGGGCCATTATGCGCTGGATGCCTGCCGTCTGGAAAAGGGCTTTAAGCACTGGGGCCACGAGTTGGGCCCAGAGATCACACCACTTGAGGCCGGGCTGGGGTTCACCATCGACTGGACGAAAGATTTCGCTGGAAAGGCGGCCCTGCAAAAGCAAAAGGCCGACGGCGTGACCCAACGGTTGATTCTGCTGAACATCACAGGCGATGCCTTGATGCTGCATGATGAACCTGTGTTCGAAAATGGCACCTATGTGGGGCTGACCACCTCGGGCGGGCGCGGGCCTCGGACAGGGTTGAACCTGTGTTTTGCCATGGTCTCGGTCCTGCCCGGTGAAACACTGGCGCAGACATGCGAACGGAAATTTACGGTTCGGGTCGCCGGGCAGGATTACGCTGCGCAGCCGCTGCGCCGCCCGCCCTATGATCCCTCAGGAGAAAGGATGCGCGCCCAATGAGCACAACAACACAGGCGCAGGTGACCATTATCGGCGGCGGGGCGATGGGTGTCTCGCTGATGTATCACCTTGTCAAAGAAGGCTGGACTGATGTGCTGCTGGTCGAGAAAAATGACCTGACCCATGGGTCAACCTGGCATGCGGCGGGGCTGTGCACGCATTTCGCCCATAACCCCACCATTCAGGAACTGCGCGCCACGTCGGTTCGGCTGTATCGCGATATCCTGCCTCAGGAAACCGGGCGTGATTGCGGGTTTCACCGTTCGGGCGCAATGCGCATCACCCGAAACCCTGACCGCATGGATGAGTTTCGTCATGTGGCGGGCCTGTCAGAGTTCACCGGCTACCCACTGGAAGTACTTACCCCGGCTCGTATAGCCGAGCTGTTCCCGCTGGCCAGACTGGATGGGTTGATTGGCGGGATCTATGAACCTGACGATGGCCATGTTGATCCAACGATGGCCACGCTTGCCATGGCCGAAGTGGCCCGCAAGGGCGGTGCTCAGATCTGGCGGAACTGCCCGGTCACGGCGATCCGCCGTGAGGGTGATCATTGGCTGATTGACACGCCCAAAGGCGCGGTGAACACCACACATATGGTGAATGCCGCTGGCACCTGGGGATGGGAAATCGGACATATGATGGGGCTGAATATCCCTTCGGTTCCGGTGCTGCACCAATATCTGGTCACGGATACCGTAGGGGCTGTCGCTGATCGCATCGCGCAGGGGCTGCCCGAACTGCCCATGATCCGCGACCCGGAAGAAAGCTGGTACGTGCGGCAGGAGCGCGATGGGCTGATCCTTGGCCCCTATGAGAAAAACGCGCAGGTCTGGTCGGTTGACGGTGTGCCGCCAGAATTTGGCGCGGATCTGATGCCGCCCGATCTGGACAGTGTCGAACATATCATCACCGCTGCGATGGAACGTATTCCGGCGCTGGAAACCGGTGGTGTCAAATCTGTCATCAACGGGCCAATCACCTTTACGCCTGATGCGAACCCGCTGATTGGTCCGGCACATGGGCTGCAAAACGCCTGGCTTTTGACCGGATCCTCCATGGGGGTGATGGAGGGCGGCGGCGCGGGCAAGTTCCTTGCTCATTGGATGACCTATGGCGCCCCGCCGATGGATGCGCTGGCAGTTGACAGTCGCCGCTTTGGATCCTGGGCGGATCGAGACTATCGCGTTGCCAAAGCAATCGAATGTTTTGGCCTGCAATTCGGTGTGCATTATCCAAACGAAGAACGCCCCGCCGGGCGCGGTTTGCGCCTGTCTGCGCTGCATGATCTTATGGTGGAGCGCGGCGCGGTTATGGGGGCCGCCTATGGTTGGGAAAGGCCAAACTGGTTTTCCGACACTCCGGGGGCAGTGGCGGATGAAACCTTCCGCCGGGCGAACTGGTTTGATGCGGTCGCACGTGAAGTCAGTGCCGCGACAAACCGGGTGGCCATGGCTGATTTGTCGGTCTTTTCAAAATTTGACGTCACCGGCCCGGATGTCTCTGCATTCCTCGAAGCGCTTGGGGCCAATCGTGCGATCCGGGTCGGGCGCATCGGTCTGACCCATGCGCTGACCCCGGCGGGTGGCGTACTGTCTGAGTTCACAGTCACCCGGCTGTCAGAAGACCACGCCTATCTGACCAGCGCCGCTGCAGCGGAACAGATTGATCAGGATCTGCTGATGCGGGTTGCGCGTGATTTTGACGTGACCGTCACAAACCAGTGCGACGCATTTGCTGTCATTGGGGTTATGGGGCCGAAATCGTCGGATGTTCTGCCGGAACTGGCTGATATGCCCTGGCTGACGGTACAGGAAACGCAGATCGCGGGGATCACTCTGCGGGCCCTGCGTGTGTCATATCTGGGGGAATGTGGTTGGGAACTGCATGTTGCCCGCGATCAGGCGGTGCCGCTGTTCGAACATCTTGAAACTGCCGCCAAACCACATGGGCTGGGGTTTTACGGGGCCTATGCCGCCAACTCGATGCGGCTGGAAAAAGCCTATCGCGGTTGGGGCAGTGATCTGACCACCGAGCGTAGCCCGCTTGAGGCTGGGCTGACCCCTTTTGTGCGCAAAGAGCTGCGCGCAGATCTGGCGCGCGAAAACGCCTGGGACATAGTGCTGCTAGAGATCGAGAGCGGCGAGGTCGATCCTTTTTATGCCCATACGCTCTGGAAAGATGGCACACCCGTGGGCATCGCGACATCGGGGGGATATGGGCATCGCACCGGCAAGGTTCTGGCGCTGGCCTATCTGCGTGATGCCACTGCCCGCGATGGGCTGACCCTGTCCATTCTTGGGCAACATCGCAGTGCAACCATTTTGCCAGACGCCCCCTTTGATCCAGACAATACCAGACTCAAGACCGGAGGATCCACATGACCGATCATGCCCTGCACACCGACTGGGACTTTTCAAACACGGCTGCGCGGCGCGATCAGTTCTATGCCGCCTCGCTGACCCGCTTTACCCCCTTTCGCGAGCCCATCGTGTTCAAGAAGGGGCAGGGGCAATACCTGTGGGATACCGATGGGCGGCAGTACACGGATCTGCTGGGCATGAATGTCTGCATATCGGTTGGGCATTCGCATCCGCGTGTTGTGGCTGCGGCTTTGGCGCAGGCGCAGGACCTGACCCATTGCACCACCATGTTCTACCATCCGACCCCGGCGCATCTGGCCGAGGAACTGGCTGCGACCATGCCCAAAGGCCACGATTGGGTGGTGCATCTGACCAATTCTGGCTCTGAAGCGATTGATCTGGCCATGACCATGGCGCGCACCTATACCGGCCATCTGGATCTGCTGGCCCTGCGCACCGCGTATCACGGGCCTACAGCCGCAGCGCAATCCATCACCGGGATTTCCGGCTGGCGACATCCGGGCATGCCGGGCAATGTGGCCTTTGTGCCAGAGCCCAACCAATATCGCGGCATTTTTGGCCCGGGAACCCAGCCCTATTTGGAAGAGATAGACCGCACCATCGCCACTGCGACCTCTGGCAAGGTGGCAGGCATATTTGTGGAAAGCGTACAGGGTTATGGCGGTATCATCGAAATGCCCCCCGGCTATATGTTTGGCGCGGCCAAGCGCGTGCGTGCGGCCGGTGGGCTTTATATCGCCGATGAGGTGCAATCTGGCTTTGGCCGTACGGGCGCGAATTTCTGGGGTTTCGAAGCCGATGGGGTTGTGCCTGATATCGTTGTCATGGCCAAAGGGCTGGGCAATGGCTTTCCTATCGGGGCGGTGGTTGCCAAAAAGCACATCGCTGAACCCATGGTTGAAAAGTTCATGTTCCACACCTATGGGGCAAACCCCACCTCGGCCGCGGCCGCGCGCGCGGTTCTGGCGGTGATGCGCGACGAAGGTCTGCAGGAAAACGCCCACACGGTCGGGGCCAAACTGCTTGAGCGCCTGCATGATCTGAAAGACAAATACAGCGCCCTTGGGGATGTGCGTGGCAAGGGGTTGATGCTGGCCATGGAGTTTGTCAAAGATTGCGACAGCAAAACCCCTGACAAGGATATGACCACCGAAGTGTTCGAAGCTTGCCGGTCGCAGGGCATCATCCTTTCGAAATCCGGGCCTTTCCAGCAATGCCTGCGCATGGTGCCGCCACTTTGCCTGTCGTCTGAGGATGTCGATCATGTGGCTGTCTGTCTGGATCAGGCTCTGGAGATGGCTGCTAGCAAGATCAGCAGCTAACCGGTTCGGGCGCGTTACAGCTGTTGCGCGCCCACCAAAATCCAGATGCCACACAGCATCGACACACCGCCGAAAGCGACAAAGCTATGCCAGATGGCGTACCTATAGGGTAGGCGCTTTTGAGCGTAGAAAATCGTACCCACCGCATAGCTGAGCGCCCCGGTGACAACCCACCAGATTGTTTGATCCGGCACATCCTTCAAGCTGGGGATCGCCATCATCCCAAGCGCCCCAAATCCCAGATAAGACGCTGTTGACCAGCGTGATTTCACGTTCTGCCCCAGACATTTATGGCTAAAGGCCACAATCGCCAGCACCCAAAGCAACCCCAGCAGAACAAGGGTAAACCCACTGCCGGACATGACAAAGATAGGGGTAAAGGTTCCGCAGATGGTGAAATAGATCACAGCGTGATCCAACCGCCGCAGCCTGGGGCGATGGGTGTGAAGTGGTGCAAAATGATAGGCGCAGGACGCCAGGTTAGAGGCCAGCACACAAAGCAGATAAAGTACAACGGCAATCAACGCCGCTTTGCCCGGCAGTTCACTGGCGCGCAAGATTAGCGCGGTTCCGGCAATCAGGACAAACAGCAGGCCAGCGATATGCACAATCAGATCGGCAAAACGGTGACGCCGGTTGGGGCTGGGATAGGTTTCGATCATCAGGGTCTGCGCACTTTCACTGCGGCGCGGTCGCCGGGTGTCTCACCAATGCCCGCGGGGGTTATCTGCCCATTCCACAACAGATTTCTGTTTTGGAATGGTCTGGAAAGGTCACAAGAATTCCGCCACCCATGCCTATGGAAGGGTAAAGGTATATTTCCAACTCTGGTCTTGCAAGGGGGCAGCTGGCCCGGCGTCTTGGGGCCAGCTGCAGCAACTTTAGTCAGCCCAGAATGCCGGGCAGGCGCAGACCGTGGTCTTTTGCGCAATCCAGCGCGATCTCATAGCCGGCATCGGCATGGCGCATCACGCCCGAAGCCGGATCATTCCACAAAACACGCTCAAGGCGCTTGGCGGCCTCGGGTGTGCCATCGGCCACGATCACCACACCCGCGTGCTGGCTAAAGCCCATGCCGACACCGCCGCCGTGATGCAGCGACACCCATGTCGCCCCAGACGCCGTATTGGTCAGCGCATTCAACAACGGCCAGTCTGATACCGCATCAGAGCCATCTTTCATCGCCTCTGTTTCGCGGTTCGGCGACGCGACCGAGCCACTGTCAAGGTGATCGCGCCCGATCACCACCGGTGCTTTCAATTCACCATTGGCAACCATTTCATTGAATTTCAGACCAGCGCGATGGCGATCGCCCAGACCAATCCAGCAGATCCGTGCAGGTAGCCCCTGAAAGGCAATGCGCTCGCGCGCCATATCCAGCCAGTTGTGCAGATGGGTGTTTTCCGGGAACAGCTCTTTCATCGCCTGATCGGTTTTGTAGATGTCTTCCGGATCACCCGACAGGGCGCACCAGCGGAAGGGGCCGATGCCCTTGCAAAACAGCGGGCGGATATAGGCGGGCACAAAGCCGGGGAAGGCAAAGGCGTCTTTCAGCCCTTCTTCCTGCGCGACCTGACGGATGTTGTTGCCGTAATCCAGCACGGGCACATCATCGTTCCAGAAATCCACCATCGCCTGCACATGCACCTTCATTGATGCGCGCGCTGCGGCCTCAACCGCTTTGGGATCAGTTTCGCGCTTTTCCAGCCATTGTGCCATGGTCCAGCCCTGCGGCAGATACCCATTCACCGGGTCATGGGCGCTGGTCTGATCCGTGACAATATCTGGGCGCACACCACGATCATAGATCTCGCGGAAGATATCAGCGGCATTGCCCAAAAGCCCAACAGATTTGGCTTCGCCCGCTTTTGTCCAGCGCTCGATCATCTCTAGCGCTTCGTCAAGGGTTTCTGCTTTTTCATCCAGATATTTGGTGCGCAGGCGGAAATCGATGCTATCGGGGTTGCATTCCACCGCCAAACAGGACGCGCCAGCAAAGACCGAGGCCAGCGGCTGTGCGCCGCCCATACCGCCCAAGCCGCCGGTCAGGATCCAGCGCCCGGTCAGATCACCGTCAAAGTGCTGGCGGCCCGCTTCGGCAAAGGTCTCATAGGTGCCCTGCACAATGCCCTGCGTGCCGATATAGATCCATGACCCGGCGGTCATCTGACCATACATCATCAGCCCTTTTTTATCGAGCTCATGGAAATGATCCCAATTGGCCCAATGCGGCACGATGTTCGAATTGGCAATCAGCACGCGCGGCGCATCTGCGTGGGTTTTGACAATCGCCACCGGCTTGCCGGATTGCACCAGCAGAGTTTCGTCGGCCCCCAGATCCTGCAGACCTGCAACGATGCGGTCAAAATCTTCCCATGTGCGTGCGGCGCGACCAATGCCGCCATAGACCACCAGTTCAGCCGGGTTTTCCGCCACATCGGGATGCAGGTTGTTCATCAGCATCCGCATGGCGGCCTCGGCCTGCCAGGTCTTGGCGGTGATCTCTGGGCCGGTGGGTGGGATCACGGTGCGGGTGTTGTGGCGTGGGTCGGTCATGCGGGTCTCCTCAGGGACGGGGCGAGGGTTTCAAGCGTTTTCAGAATGTCTGCTAGATGCGCCCGCAGCGGCGCGGCTTTGTCCGGGTCATAGGCATAGGGCGGGTTTTCCGAGGCCAGATGGGTCGACTGCGCCAGTTCCATCTGGATGGCATGAACGCCGCTATCTGGCTGCCCATAATGCCGGGTCGTCCACCCGCCTTTGAAACGGCCATTCAACACATTGCTATAGCCCGGCGCGGCAGTGCAGATCTGATGCACGGCCTGTTCCAATGATGGATCACAGGTGCGCCCTTCATTGGTGCCGATGTTGAAATCCGGCAGGGTGCCTTCGAACAGAAACGGGATGTTTGAGCGGATGGAATGGCAATCATACAAGATCGCCACCCCGTGCTGGGCTTTGACGCGGTTGATCTGGGCGCGCAGCGCATCGTGATAGGCCGCGTGATAGGCCACGCGGCGGGCGTCGATCTCGGCCGCATCCGGTTCTGTCAGCCAAAGTGGTTCACCGTCAAAATCCGTTAAAGGCACAAGGCCCGTGGTGTTCTGACCGGGATAGAGGCTGTGCCCCGAAGGGTCGCGGTTGGCATCAATCACATAGCGATGAAAGGTGGCGCGTACCGTGGTGGCGCCGGGCAAGAGACCCTCATAAAGCTGATGAATGTGCCAGTCCGTGTCGCTAAGCACCTGCGCCTGAGGGCGCAGTTTCGCCAGAATATCATCCGGCAGATAGGTGCCGGTGTGGGGCAGGCTTAGAATGACCGGGCTGTCACCTTGGTGGATTTCAACCGGCATCATGCGCTTAGCCCCGCTTTGAAATCAACACCAGCGGCGCGGGAAATCTGCCGATCCCGCACCAGCCCGGCAGCGGCGTCGATATCGCCGGCCATAAAGCGATCTTCTTGCAGCGATGGCACCTGCGCACGCAGGCTTTGGATGACGGATTGCAGCGCGGCACTGGTTTGCAAAGGGGCGCGGAATTCGACGCCCTGCGCCGCACACAGCAACTCTACCCCAAGGATCACCGACAGATTGTCATTCATACGATCCAACCGCCGCGCCCCATGGGCTGCCATGCTGACGTGATCTTCCTGATTGGCTGATGTGGGCGTGCTATCGGTGCTGCAGGGATTTGCCAGATGTTTGTTTTCACTCATCAAGGCCGCCGTGGTAACCTCGGCAATCATCAGGCCTGAGTTCAAACCTGGTTCCGGGCTAAGGAAAGGCGGCAGATCAAAGCTGAGCGTCGGATCCACCATCAGGGCCACGCGGCGTTGGGCAATGGCGCCGATCTCAGACAGGGCAATGGCGATCTGATCCGCCGCAAAGCCCACCGGTTCGGCGTGAAAGTTCCCGCCAGAAACAATCTGACCATCTTCCAGAACCAGCGGATTGTCAGAAACGGCATTTGCCTCGATTTCAAGGGTGCGCCCAGCAAACCGCAGCAGATCCAGTGCGGCCCCTGTCACCTGCGGCTGACAGCGGATGCAATACGGGTCTTGTACGCGTGTGTCGCCATCGCGGTGACTTTCGCGGATCTGCGATCCGGCCATGACATCACGCATCACCCGCGCCACATCAATCTGGCCTGCATGGCCGCGCAGATCGTGGATCGCAGGATGCAGCGGCGCGGTTGATCCCATGATGGCATCGGTTGACAGGCAGGAAATGCCCACGGCGGCCTCGGCCATGTCGATAGCCCGCCAATAGCCCGCCAGCGCGCAGGCGGTGGAAAACTGCGTGCCATTGATCAGCCCCAATCCCTCTTTCGGGCCAAGCTCGATCGGGGAAAGCCCCGCCTGTTTCAGCGCCTGATCCGAAGGCAGGCGTTTGCCGTTAAACAGAGCCTCTCCGGCGCCGATCAATGTGGCGGCCATATGCGCCAGAGGGGCCAGATCACCCGACGCCCCGACCGACCCTTTTTCAGGCACAACCGGAGTGACTCCCCTGGCCAAAAGATCCTGTAGCAAGGCAACCGTTTCCCACCGCAGGCCCGAGGCCCCGCGCCCGACTGAAATCAGCTTGAGCGCCATCATCAGACGGGTTGTTGCAATATCCAGCGGGTCACCAACACCGCAGGCATGGCTTAGGATTAGGTTGCGTTGCAGTGTGGCTGTGTCCTTGGCATCAATTCTGACCGAGGCGAGTTTGCCAAAGCCCGTGTTCACCCCGTAGACCGGCACATCGCCCCGCGCGGCCTTGGCGACGATCTGCGCCGAGGTTTCGATCTGCGCCTTTGCATCAGGGGCCAGCTGTGCCGCATCCCCGTTGCGCCACAGGGTTTCCAGCTGGCTCAGGGTCACCTGACCGGGATGCAGCGTAATCATGTCCATTCTCCTGCAAAGACGCGTTTCCATAGGGGGTTAAAGCCGATGCGATAGGTCAGTTCCGCCGGGTCGGCGACATCCCATATGGCCAGATCGGCGCGCTGACCCGTGCGGATCTCACCCCGATCAGACAGCCCAAGCGCCCGGGCGGCCTGCGCTGTCACCCCGGCCAGACATTCCGACGGGGTCATCCGAAACAGGGTCGCGCCCATGTTCATCGTCAACAGCAGCGATGCCAGCGGCGATGAGCCGGGGTTGCAATCCGTGGCCAGCGCCATGGGCACACCATTTTGCCGCAACAGATCAATCGGCGGGCTTTGGGTTTCGCGCAGCGTATAAAAGGCACCGGGCAGCAGCACCGCAACGCTGCCCGATTTGGCCAGTGCGCGCACACCTGTTTCATCAAGATATTCAATGTGATCTGCTGAGAGCGCCCCATAAGACGCAGCCAGCGCAGCGCCCCCCAGATTAGACAGTTGTTCCGCATGTAATTTCACTGGCAGGCCAAGCTGTTTCGCCACATCAAAGACCCGCGCAATCTGAGCAGGTGTAAAGGCGATACCTTCGCAGAACCCATCCACCGCATCCACCAGCCCCTCGGCATGGGCGGCACGCAGGGCGGGAATGCAGATCTCATCAATATAATGATCCGCATCACTGCCTTTTGGCACCGCATGCGCCCCCAGAAAGCTGGTGCAGACCGTGATCGGGCGGACCTGAGCAATGCGGCGTGCAACACGTAACATGCGCAATTCGGTTTCTCGGTCCAGACCATAGCCAGATTTGATTTCTATCGTGGTCACCCCTTCGGCAATCAGCGCATCCACGCGGGGCAGGGCGCTTTGCAGCAGGCTGTCTTCATCGCCATCACGGGTGGCAGCAACGGTTGAAACGATGCCACCGCCTGCGCGGGAGACCTCTTCATAGCTGGCACCTTCCAGACGCATTTCAAATTCGCGCGCGCGATTGCCGCCATGCACAATATGGGTGTGGCAATCAATCAGACCGGGGGTGACCAGCCGCCCTTCAAGATCGACCCGCTGCACATCGTCATAGACCGCAGGCAAATCTGCCATTGCGCCGATCCAGTCGATCTTGCCAGCCACCAGAACCAGCGTGTCCCCATCTGCGATGCCCGGCAGATGTGCGTTGTAAAGGATCATATCACACCTTGATTGAACGGTTTTAATCTTGTTATGTACGTACATAAAATGAGTCAACAGGAAATTGCGTGATGACAACTTTGTGGGCAAGGCAGGCGCTGCTGCCAGATGGATGGGCGCAGAATGTAACGGTTGTGTTTGATAAGGCCGGTGAGATTTCCCACGTCAGTGCGGATAGCCCCAAAGGGCACGCGCATGAGGTGCCCATCCTTCTGCCTGCCCCGGTCAACAGCCACAGCCACGCCTTTCAGCGCGCAATGGCTGGCCTGACCGAACGGCGCGGCCCCAACCCGACTGACAGTTTCTGGACATGGCGTGACCTGATGTTCCGCTTTCTGGATCGGCTCAGCCCTGAGCAGATCGAAGCCATCACCGCTTTTGTTCAGATGGAGATGCTGGAAGCGGGCTATGCCACCAATGTTGAATTTCACTATATCCACCATCAACCCGGCGGCGTGGCCTATGACAATCTGGCCGAGCTGTCGGAACGTGTCGCCAGCGCAAGTGCCCAAAGCGGCATTGGTCTGACCCTTTTGCCCGTGCACTATCAATATGGCGGGCTGGATAAGCGCCCGCTGGGGGCGGGGCAGATCCGCTTTGGCACGGATCTTGATCAGTTTTCGCAGCTGTTTGCCGGGGCCAGTCGCGCGGTGGCGCAGCTGCCCGCTGATTGCCGCATGGGTGTTGCCCCGCACAGCCTGCGCGCCGTTGCCCCTGAGGCCCTGACCCAATTGGCAACCCTGACGGAGGGGCCTTATCACATGCATCTGGCGGAACAGATCGCCGAAGTCGAAGAGGCGCAGGCCGCGCTTGGGCAGCGCCCGGTGGAATGGATGCTGGATCATATGGAGCCAAACGCAGGCATGACCTTTATCCATTGTACGCAGATGCTTGCCCATGAAACCAAGGGCCTCGCACAATCAGGGGCGATTGCCGGGCTGTGCCCGATCACCGAATCCAGCCTTGGGGATGGGGTTTTTGACGGGGTGCGCTGGTTTGAGGCGGGGGGGCGTATTTCAATCGGCTCTGATTCCAACATCCGCATCGCCTTGTCGGAAGAATTGCGTACGCTGGATTATTCACAGCGCCTGCGCGATCATAGCCGTGCCGCGCTGGCCACCACCGAACAGTCCACGGGTCGGCGCCTGTTCGAAGCCACCTTGCAGGGCGGTGCCCTGTCTGCCGGGCGCAAGACCGGGCAGATCGCGCCCGGGTATCTGGCGGATCTGATGGCGCTGGATGGTGATCATGTGGATCTGACGGGAAACAAGGGTGACACCCTGCTGGACAGCTATATTTTCGCAGGCGACGATCGCATGGTCAAAGACGTCTGGTCAGCGGGGCGGCATATGGTCCAGAATGGGCAGCACAGCAACAAAGACAAGATCGTCGCAGCCTATCGCAAGGCGATGCGCGATCTGAAGGATGACATTTGAACGACGACAAGCCGAACTCATGGCAAGCGGTGCAGCAAGACATCCGTCGCCGCATCACACAGCGTGAATGGGCCCCGGGGGAACTTATCCCCCATGAGGCCGATCTGGCCCAAGAGTTCGGCTGCGCCCGCTCAACGATGAATCGCGCCCTGCGTGGTCTGGCTGATGATGGCCTTTTGGAACGCAAGCGCAAGGCAGGTACGCGCGTGGCACTGAACCCCGTGCGTCAGGTTCGGGTGGAAATCCCTGTTATCCGCGAAGAAATCGAAAGCAAGGGCAACGCGTTTCACTATCTGCTTTTGCGCAAAGAACTGCATGTCCCGCCCCCAGATATCTGCGCGCGGCTGCAAAGCGATCCCAACCAGCCGCATCTGCATATCGAAACGCTCTATACCGCGAACCAAAGGCCCTATGTCTATGAAGATCGCTGGATCAATCTGAACGCGGTGCCCCAGGCCAGCGATGAAGCGTTCGATACGCTCAGCCCAAATGAATGGCTGGTGCGGCAGGTGCCCTTTGAAAGCGGCGATTTCACCTTTTCCGCCATCTCTGCGACAGCGCGCATAGCGGAAGTCCTGTCTTGTGAACCGGGGCAGGGGCTGTTTGTGCTGGATCGCACCACGCGGTCAAAGGATCATGTGCTGACAACCGTGCGCCTGACATTTCACGCAGGCTATCAATTGCGAACTGAAATCTGAGCCAAGGGTCAAGGTGAAATTACACACCCAATACAAGGCTTTATCTTTTGCCCGGCTGGTGTCAAAATCCATGGAATAGCAATACAGATTCATAATGGTACTCACTTAACAAAATGAAACAAACATGACCGCACGCTTATCCCCAATCATTGCATTGGGACTGTTGGCCTCTACTGCATTTGCCGACGGCCTTTCTATTGAAAAAACTTATCGCATTTACGCGCAGGATCGTTCCAAGAAAGATGCCGCTTGCCTGAGCGCATTTACCAATAACATCGCTCCAGAATTTCGCGGTTTGACTGGTCTTCAGCTAAGCGGGCCAAACATCCACAGCATACGTTCTGGTACGTTGGCCACCTATGCAAACGCAACCTTTCTCAGCGTCTACGGAGACGAGCAGGGTACGATCAATTGCATCTTCTCCAAGACTCGGGAAACACCAACAGACGTCAGCGTGACTTTTAATGGAGTGGGCTTGGCTGGGTTTGAAAAGAGAGGTCGGATTTCACAATCAAGTGACCCTGCCGACTGGAAGGTCGCAGGTTTTTCCTCGTCTGTTGCCCCGTAAGCGTCGTTTCAAATAGGCCAAAAGAGCCTTTCAAAGACGAAGGATTATTGAAAGGGAAAACAGGGTCTTGGACGATTCAGGTTTTGTTGGCGGGTGATATCCTGATTGACCGCCCCATCCGTCAGCAGCATGATCTGACGCCGATCCAGGGTGCGGATATCTGGTGACAGATAGCCGGACTTCACCACAAGGATGGGATGGTCAGATAGCGACAGGCCAAGCGCTTTGAAATCGCTGAAGTTGTGGAACGGACGGCGGTATTTGCTGATCACAACTGTCAGCCCGGCACTTTCGACAATGGCACAGTCATGGGCGAAACGGCACTGATCGACATCCAGCACGACCTTGGGGCCACCACCACCCAGTTCGCCGCCGATGGTGACAGTTTTTGCACCCTGTTCCAACTCTGCATAGGCCTTTGGCCCAGCGATCCCTGCAAAAAGCGCTTTGGTGCCCGATTGTTGCAGGGCGGCCAGCACCTCTGCCCTGTCGCCGACACCACCACCGGTGGGGTTGTCGCCACTGTCAGCCAGCACCAGAGGCTGATCCAGCAGTGGCTGGGCATCGGCCAGAGGCATGGCCTGCATATCAAAGACCAGCTCATGCCGGGCCTGCCAATAGCTATCGGCAATTTCTTGGGCGACCTGCGCCCCGGCGGCGGGATCAAGGCAGGTCACCACTGCAGCGGCGGTGGCGCGCGGGCTGTCGGCCCAGACATAGCCGATCATCAGGTTCGCATCCCAAACACCTGCGCGGCGATCAAATTGCGGCAGCGACGCATAAAGCCGATCGCAGGGCGCAACAAAGGTCGATGACATTTCGCCCGAAACCAGCACAGGCACCGGCACACGCGCCACCTGCGGGCGCAGACCTTTGGTCAGGGCGCGCGTCAGCATGGCCGCGGCGCGGGCATGGGTTTCAGTCACGTCAATATGCGGTGCGGTGCGATAGGCGGCAAAGATATCCAGTGTATCGGTAATGTCCTGCGTGATCTGGCCATGCAGATCAAAGCTGCCCGCAATCACACAGCCTGGGCCAACAATGTCGCGCACCTGCGTGATCAGCCAGCCCTCTGGATCAATCACTCCGGGCACGAACATCGCCCCATGCAGCAGCAGATGCACCCCATCCAAGGGCAGGGCATCGCGCAGCGCCTGCAGCAGCTCAGCGGCCTGCGCATCAAAGACGTCACGCGCCACCGGCCCACCGGGGACAGAGGATTCATGAAACAGCGGGATGGCCGCTATCCCATGTGCGCCATAGTCAAACCCGGCCTTATCCAGCAGGGCCTGCCCTTCAAGACGGCGGAAATCTGCGCGCTGCTGAAACAGCGGATTATAGGTAGAACATTCTGTATGCAGCCCACCAAGGGCAACGCGATAGGGCATGGGAAACCTCTGGATTAAAGCTGCGGCATCAGATGTGACAGGGCAGCAAAGCGGGGCCAGCTCTTTTGCGACACCGGGGTCCAGCCTGCTTCGGCCACGGCGCTCAGACGTGGGAAGGCCATGTAGTTAAAGCGCGCGGTGCAATCTATCAGTTCGCTCCACATGCAGGCCTGAACACCGGCCAGCTTGCCTGTGTCATCAGGCAGACCCGCGCCTGCGTCATAGTCATAACAGGCCTGAAGCGGGCTGATCCCGGCCCAGACCAGACCGGGGTTGTTCCAGCCTTCGCCCTGCGCCATGTCGAGATAATAATGCTGGCCCGGCGTAGCGACCACGGTATAGCCATCCTGCATCAAAGCAGCGATCTTTTCGCGGCTGCGCCAGGCAAACAGGATCGACTGCGGATCAACCCCGCCGCCATCTGCGCATTCATCCCAGCCTGCCAACTGACGCCCACGGTTTTGCAGCATCTGCTGACAGTCGCGCATAAAGGCGCTTTGAATGGTCGCCGCAGAGGCCTGAACATGTTTCTCATGTGCCCAGGCCCGCGCTTTGGGAGAGGTGGACCAGCTGGCTTCATCCACCTCATCACCGCCCAGATGCACATGGGTAAAGGGAAAGAGATCCGCGAGCGTATCAAAGATCTGCTCCAGCACCACCCATGTTTCCGGCATTCCGGGATTGATGGCGTTATTGGGATAGCCCTGAATGGAGTGATAGCTTTCGGACTGCTCATCGGAATCTGCCAGATGCGGCAAAGCCGCCAGCAGCGCGGTATTGTGGCCGGGCAGGTCAACTTCGGGCAGGGTTTCAATGCCCAGCGACAGGCCATGGGCCACGATATCGCGCACCTCCTGGAAGGAATAGCTGCCTCTCTGACCCTTTGACCCCTCTGCATATTGCGGCGTCAGCGGCTGACCAAGCCCACGGGTGCCACCCACGTCGGTCAGCTCGGGCAGGCCTTTGATCGGCAGACGCCAGGCTTCGTCATCGGTCAGATGCCAGTGAAAGCGGTTCATGCGGTGCCAGGCCATGATATCCAGCAGACGCTTGATCTGATCTGCGCCCATGAAATTACGCGCCACATCCAGATGCACACCGCGCCAGTCATGGCGGGGGCTGTCCTGAATATGGCCAGAGGTGGGAAAGCGAAACCGAGGATCACTGGACGCGGCATGGGCTATCTGTGCCACCGCAATAAGCCCATGCCGCCAACCGTGCGCGTTTCCAAAGCTCACGGTAACTTCTGTGCCAATGTCGATTTCATATCCGTCATCAGGCAGTGTCTTCGCCTGAGTGCGCAGCGCAATACTATCCGCTCTGTCATCAAGTGTAACGATATCTGCACCGGCCGGGAACAGTCTTTTGTGAAGCGCCGCTATCTGCATCAGCGCGGCCCGCGCCTGATCATCGACCGGGCGCAAAAGTCGGGCTGGGCCATATGTGGCACAGTCAAAATGTTTGGGCCAGGGCAGCAGGCAAATGGGCAATTCGGGGTCCGGGTTCGGCCAGTCCTTGATTGGCCCGGTGGAAATCCCATTGGCCGGGGGCAGATCCCCAACGGTACAGTCGATTACCTCGCCTTTTGACATCACCCAGGCTGACAGCGCCCCAAGCGTGCGGGTGCGTGGCACGATATTCAGGCTGCTTAGCGTGATTTCCCAATGCTGGCCCGGAGCCAGTTCGAACCCATCGGGCGCACCGATATCAACCTTATTGGCAAACCGCCCCAGAAAGGTGCCGCCTTGCACCACAACATCCGCATTGGGCCGCAAAAGCGAGGTATAGCTGAGGCGATCAATCGCCACAGGCTGATCGCCAACATTGAACAACCGCAACCGCAGCGCGCCATTTGTGGCAGGATCATCAGGCAGATAGCATTGCTCAAGCCTCAGCATGGGGCACCTCGCTCAGAGTTAGATCGGGGGTCAGGGCGATCAGATCATTCAGGGCCATGCCAGTGATCTTTTGCCGGGGAAGGCCCAGCACATCGCGGGGAATGTCGGTGGCCATGGCGATGGCCTGCGCCAGCGGCAGCCCGATGTGATGATGCGCATTGGCCAGGCTGGTCACCATGTCGATATGCGCCCCGGCCAGCGATCCTTCGGCATTGACCAAAGCGCCGTCTTTGACGTGGATGGTCTGACCGTACAGCTCAAAGTGATCCGGGCCACCCACCGTGGACATCGCGTCAGACACCAGAAACATGCGATCCGGACGCGGGCGGGCCCGACAGGCGATACGGGCCATATCCCAGCTGACATGAATGCCATCCGCAATCAGCCCGGTATAATGATCAGAACAAATAGCAGTGCCAACAATCCCCGGATCACGCGATGTCATTGGCGGCATGGCGTTGTAAAGATGGGTGAAACAGGTAACCCCATCTTTGAAAGCCGCGTGCACCTGTGCGGCGCTGGCGGCGGAATGCCCGATCGACAGGATCACGCCCATCTCCGCCAGTTCCTGCATCAGCCCCGGATCGCTGCGTTCGGGCGCAAGTGTCAGCATCACCGGGATATCGCGCTGTCGCAGTTTCGCGATCTGGCCAACGGTTTCGCGATCCAGCGGGCGGATAAAGCGCTCTGCATGGGTGCCACGGCGTTCGGGCGCGATATGCGGGCCTTCGATATGAAGCCCAAGAATGCCCTGCGTTGGATAGCATTCCAGAACCGCCTGCACCGCACGTGCCATAATCTCGGGGGTGTCCGTGATCACCGTGGGCAGGATCCAGTAGGTGCCCTGACTGCGGTGCCCTTTCAGGATCTGCATCAGCCCATCAACAGAAGGGTCAGAGTTCAGCATGACCCCACCGCCGCCATTCACCTGAAGGTCGGTGCAGCCCGGCATGAGCAAATAATGATGATGCCCAGACTCTTGCGGTTGCTGCGGGCGCAGATCGACAATCTTGCCTGCCTGCAATTCAATGGTTTGATCCTGCAACAGGCGGCCATCGCTCCAGACAAAATCACATAGCAGGATCATGAGGCAGCGCTTTCAGCAAAGTAAGGCAGCAGCATCTGCTGCACATGCGCCTGAAGCAGGGCATTGGGCCAGGGCAAATCCAGCGTTTTGGCGCGGGCGCGGGTGGTGGCGGGCAGGTATTGGTCCAAAAGCGGGTCAGGCGGTGTTGTTGTCCCTAACGCGGTAATCATCGCCTGTACCTGATCCGTGACCTGCGGCCAGTAGTAACGGATGCGGTCGGCATAGCCAAAATGGCGCAACTGGCGCTGACGCGCCTCATCCCCGTGCAGATGCCCCTGCCAATAGCCGGGCTGCTGCACCATTACCTGTTCCAGTATCTCGCTGATATGGGGCGCGCCGGTTTGCCAGCTGTGAATATGCGACAGCGCATAAAGCGCCTCACGCCAAGCGAAGGTCAGCGCCGGGCCAACCTTGAGAATGGCAAAATGTCGACGCGCCAGATCCGGATAAACAGCATCCTGCTGATAATCGGTGGAATGCGCCTCAAAACACATCAGACCCCGCCCCTGAAGGATGGGCGAAAGATGATCTGGCTGGTCCATATCAAAGTGATCCACATGCGCCGGGGCAAATTCCAGACCGGGCTGTAACACCAGCCCACGCACCCGCGCCCAGGCCCCCGTCAGACCCTGCGCGGCAAATGCTTTCTCATGGGCCTGCAAGGTGGCCAAGGCGCGCTCTGGTGGGGTGGGCGCGATGTGATCGTCATCGCTGCGTGCGCCACCGGGCGGGGGCACTTCGGTGCCGATAATATAGCGCAGCGCAGATGGATCCGGGGCGTTCTCTTCGCAGACCTTTGCCAGATCAGCGGCGCGGCTGGCGGCAAGATCATCCCCCACGGCGGGGTCCTCGCCCGCGCAGCCTTCGGAGCAATCGAGATGAATCTTGGTGAACCCCGCCTGCACATAAGCGATCATCATGTCGCGTGCCTTGGCCATGGCGCTGTCTGCCGGCTCTTTCTTCCAGGCCTGCGGGCCAAGGTGATCCCCCCCAAACAGCACCAGCGCCGGATCAATGCCGGTTTTCTGCATCAGCGCCTGCACAAACCCCACAAAATCCTGTGGGGTCATACCGGTATAGCCGCCAAACTGATTGACCTGATTTGACGTGGCTTCAATCACCAAAGAGCGGTTCAGATCGCGTGCCAGCCGTAGTGAGGCCTCTAACACATCAGGATGGGCGGAACAGACCGAAGGCACCGCAGGCCCGCCACTTTGGTTTGCTGTCAAAATCGCATCGAGCTGGTTCATAGCCTGTCCTTGATCGCGATCAGCGCCGCGCCGCGTGCGCCGGAACTGTCGCCGTGCTGTGCCGTGGTGATTGTCGGCAGGCGCGCATCGCCAAGCCGCAGAGTTTCAAGACGGGCGGTCAGCAGATCTGCCACGCCATCAATGTTTGACAGCCCACCGCCCAGCACGATGCTGTCCGGATCGAGCGTCAGTTGGATCACATCCAGACATTCGCCCGTAAGATCCGCCCAGATCTGCATCAGTTTCCGGGTCTCAGCGGTTTCAGCACGGGCAATGGTTTCACCGCTTAACCGCTGGCCTGTCAGCCACTCCGACAGGTTGCTTAGCCCCGTGCCAGAGATGTAGTTTTCAAAACAAGCCTGCCGCCCACAGCCGCAGGGCCAAAGCGGCAGATCATGACGCGCCAGCGCGCGCGCGGGGATGCCCACATGACCAATTTCAACCGCCAGCCCCGCATGGCGCGGCGGTACAGCGCCATCAATGCAGATCCCGCCACCCACACCTGTGCCAAGGATCAGCCCCATGGTCACAGGGGCCCCTTGCGCGGCACCGCCCGTGGCTTCGGAAAAGGCGAAGGCCATGCAGTCATTCACCACCGGCATTTCGCGCCCATAGTGGCGCGCCAGATCCGGCCCAAGCGAGCGGCCCGTGGTCGGGATATTCGAGGCAAAGCTGACCTGCGTTTCGGTATCGATCACACCAGGCAGCGCAATGCCAATCGGCAGATCCGGATCAAAACCCAAAAGCCAGTCAATCTGTCCCACCAGCGCGTCAAACATCGCGTCATAGCTGGTTTTCGGTGTGGGCACGCGCTGCTTTTCGATCGTCAGCGTCTGATCACCGTCAAAAAGGCGGGCCTCAATCTTGGTCCCGCCCAGATCAATTCCTCCGCAGCGCATGGGTCAGCCTGCAAAGAGATAGAGTTTGACACCCGCCACAACCCGGCTCAGGTTCTGCCCCTGAAACGGATCATCCACCGGCAGATCCAGATCCGCCGACCAGCGCGCCGCCAGAACCTGCGCAGGCAGCACATAAAGCGCGGCATCCGCCCGCACGTCGCCCGAGGCCGTCAGACTGATATCACCGCCGGGGCCGATGGTGGTCACAGTGATGGTGGGGAATTGCGCGCGGATCTCGGCGGCGATGTCCAGATCATACTGCGTGGTATGGCTATCCGGATGCAGCAGCACAAACACATGGGTATCGTCATTCACCAGCGCCTTTGGCCCATGGCGGAAGCCAAGACAGCTGTCCCATTGCGTCACAGTACGCCCGGCGGCCAGCTCCAGCACCTTCAGCGCGCTCTCGCGGGCCAGACCGGTCAGCGCGCCAGATCCCAGAAACACTGCGCGGGCGGGGCGCGAGATATCTGTCGCAGCAAGAGTTTTCAGCAGTTCATCGGCCTGATCTGCCAGCTGCGGCAGGTGATCCGCAGCATCAAACTCAGACAGGCAGGCCAGCGCAGACAGCAACATCGTCGTAAAGCTGGAGGTCATGGCAAAGCCTGCGTCATGGGTGGCTTCGGGCAGGCTAATCACCCGTGCCTGACCGGGGCCAGGGGCCGGGCGGGTGGCCAGCGCCCCCTCAGGGTTGCAGGTGATATGCAAGCGATCCCAGCCGGGGCGATGCTGATCCAGCAGATCCAGCAGCCCGACGCTTTCCGAACTATTGCCAGAGCGCCCGAACTGCACCACCAGCACGTGATCATCGATCAGGAAATCCTGCGGGCTGGAGACCAGATCGGTTGTCGCAACGGCCCGCAGCCGGATATCACCAACCTGCAAAACGTCCCCGATAAAGGCCGATGTCCCCGCCCCAGACAGCCAGATCTCGCGCGGGGCGCGCGCGGCAATCCAACTGCGGATCTCTTGCGCCTGCGCGGCAAGCGGGGCCGCCCAATCGCGCCAGATACCGGGCTGGGCGTGAATTTCTTTCCAGGTGGCACTGGCAGTCAGCTGGGGCTGAAGCGACGTCATGGGCGGGCCTTTATGCGCTAGGCGCTCTGTGGTTGAACAAGCACAACCTCAACCCCTTGTTCTGCCAAGATCTCAACGGCAGGGTCATCCGGGGCTAGGTCGCTGACCAGAGTATCCACAGCGTCAAAGCCACAGATACGGTGCAGAGCGGGTTTCTTGAATTTGGTGTGATCTGCCAGAACGATAGTACGGGCTGCCGCCCCCATCATGGCACGTGTAATATGGGCTTCGTCTTCGCGATAGGTGGAACAGCCGCCGCGCGGATCAATGGCGTCAGCGCCCATGACAAAGGTATCAAACCGCATGGTGCCAAGCGCGCCTTCCACCATCCGCCCGGTCAAAGACAGGGCATTGGGGCGAATGCGCCCGCCGGTCAGCATCACATCATGTGATCCAACGGCCAGGGCGTTCTGCGCGACCACCAGACCATTGGTCATGATGGTGCGTTTTGGTTGTGCCGGGACACAGCTGGCAAAGAATTCAGCGGTTGAGCCATTGTCGATCAGCAGCGTATCGGTTTCGCCGATCAGATGCGCCGCACGTTGAGCAATGGCATGTTTGGCCTGAAGGTTCACCTGACGGCGATCTCCGGCCAGAGGTTCGACAAAACCGTGCGGGCGGGGCTGTTTGGCCAGCGACAAAGCCAGATCGATTCGAAAGTCGCTGAGGCCGTTGTGGCCAAACTGACGGCAGAATCGAATCAGGGTTGGCTCAGAAGTGTTTAGTTCAACACAAATTTCTTTGCTGGTATTGCGAATAAATCTTTCAGTGTCAGACAGGCAAAGCTCTGCAATCGCCAGCATTTTGGGCGTCAGCCCCTCTTGTGAGGCGCGGATCAGCGACATGAGATCGTTTTCCTGATGTTCAAGGCCGTCTTCCATGGGCGGCTTTGTCCTTTCCTGTCAGGCCTTCATCATTTCCGGCTGTAAAATGTTTGTCAAACAAATAAGTTTGGAAAAACATTTTAGCTAACCTAAGAAAACCCTTGCTTGTTCGTTAAGACTCATGCTCACATACCTGTGAGCGCACACAGCAGCTGTGTGCAGGGAGATACACCATGACGGTCAGAGTCGAAATCTGCGTGGATAGCATCGCTTCGCTGCATGTTGCGGCGCAGATGCGCGTGGATCGCATTGAGCTCTGCTCGGCTCTGGCACTTGGCGGGCTGACGCCCACCGCAGGGGTGATCAAGGCGGCACAAGGGGCTGGGTCAGAGATCCACGCCATGATCCGTCCGCGGCCCGGTGACTTTATCTATGATGACAGTGATCTGCAGGCCTGCCTGCATGACATAGCGCAGATGCGCGCGGCGGGCTTTGATGGTGTTGTAATTGGTGTGGCGCAGGCCGATAGCACCTTGAACACGTCGGCTTTGCGCCAGCTAAAGAATGCCGCTGACGGGATGCAGGTCGCGCTGCACCGGGTGTTTGATCTGGTGCCCGATCCAATTGCAGCACTGGAACAGGCGATTGATCTGGGGGTGACCCGAATCCTGACCAGCGGCCAGAAATCTGCCGCCGCAGAGGGCGTCCCCCTGATTGCAGATCTGGTGCGGCAGGCCGCAGGGCGGATTGAGATCATGGCAGGCGGTGGGGTGACGCCCCAGACCGCTGCAGTGCTGCTGCGGGCGGGTGTGGATGCGTTGCATGCTTCCTGCGCGGAAACTGTCGCAAGCCCGCAAGATATCGCGCGGATCGGGATCACCCCGCCGCGCCATACAACAACAGACAAAATCAAGGCCTTGCAACAGGCCGCAACAGGGATGTTTGGGGAATGAAGATCGGTGTGATTGGGCTGGGCGCACGGATAGCGTCACTGGCCAGTGATTTCAAAGCCGCCGCGCCTGAGGCGCAGTTTACCGCTGTGGCAGATCCGGATGCCTCTCGGATGTTTGTGCTGGAAGGGCTGGGCGACAGTCCGATCCGCTATGACACCCCCCAAGAGATGCTGGCTGCTCATCGCTTTGATATGCTGATGATTGGCTCACCCAACCATATGCATCTGGATCACCTGACACAGGCCCTGCAATCGGATGCGCCCCTTATCTTTACCGAAAAGCCGATTGTGATTTCCGTCGATGAAAGTCTGCAACTGGCGCGTTTGCTGGCCCGGCATGATGGGATGAAACGGATCATGGTTGGTCTGGTGCTGCGCTATTCGCCGCTCTATCGCGCGCTGCGCAAGGCGCAGGCCGATGGGCAGATTGGCGAGATCATGTCGATCGAGGCCAGCGAACATATCGCGCCCTATCACGGGTCATTCTTCATGCGAGACTGGCGGCGTGACAGCGCCATGTCTGGCAGTTTCATGCTGGAAAAATGCTGCCACGATATCGACCTGTACCAGGGCGCCGTTGGCGCGCGCCCGGTTCAGGTGGCCAGCTTTGGAGGGCGCAAGAAGTTCCTGCCTGAACATCGCCCTGCGGATGATGTGGATTATCAAAAGGCGGTGCCTGCGCGCAGTGGCCCTGTGTATCCCTATAATCCACGCTGGGGCGGCATCAATGATGCCTTTTCTGGCGCTGGGGATATCATCGACTATCAGACCGCGCTGGTGGAATATGCCAATGGCGCGAACCTGTGCTTTCATACCAATCTGAATGTACCGGATCAGTTCCGCCGTTTCGCAGTGATCGGCCGCGATGGCATGGCCGAGGGGGATTTTATCCGCAACACCTTTAAGGTCACGCTGTCTGATACCAGCGAAACCGTTGTCGATACGGGATCGGTCGGGCCCGGCACGCAAGAGGGGCACTATGGATCTGACGCGGCAATGGCGCGCGATATTATTGCCCATGTCAGAGGCGAGATGCCTGATCTGCCGCTGTCGGTAAAAGACGCGCTGGAGGCGGGCATTACCGCGCTGGCCATGGATCAGGCGCGCGAAGAACGCCGCATTGTCGATCTGCGTGATACTTGGGTAGCCTTTGATGCAGCGCTTGGGGGTCAGGATGAATCGTAAGGTTGATCTTTTTCCCTATTTGCTGCTGATCCCGGCGCTGGCTTTGGTTTTGACCATCGTGGCCTGGCCGCTGGTGGAAACCTTTCGGCTGTCCTTTACCAATGCGTCGATGCGGCGGTCAGTCGATTACGTCGGTTTCAAAAACTATATCGAAATCTTCGAAGATGACTTTGGCGAAACCATTATCCGCACCTTTGTCTGGATGTTCTTTGGTGTGACGCTCAAGCTGCTGATGGGCACGCTGGGGGCGGTGCTGTTGAACGCGGCGATCCCTGGGCGAGCGCTGTTTCGCGTGCTGGTTATGCCGCCCTGGATCGTGCCGATTGCCATCGGCGTTTTCATGTGGTCGTGGATGTACAACGGTCAGTTCGGGATGATTTCCGGCCTTGGCCAGCGGATCGGCCTGCTGGATGGACCGTTTGAGTTCCTCGCCTATGGCAATAGCGCTTTTATCGCGACCATTGTCACCGATGTGTGGATCGGCACGCCTCTGGTGGCGCTTTATCTGCTGGCGGCGATGCAATCCATTCCCAAAGAGCTGTACGAAGCCGCCTGGACCGATGGCGCGTCACGCATGTACCGCTTTCGCCGCGTGACCCTGCCGCTGATTGCCCCGTCGATCGCCACAATGGCCCTGCTGTCCGCGATCTGGACCTTCAATTCCTTTGAAATCATCTGGATCCTGACCGAAGGCGGCCCGCGTGGATCAACCACCACCATGATCATCGACACCTATAAAACCGGTCTGGCCCGGTTCCGCTATGGGGAAGGGGCTGCGCGCTCGGTGATGATCCTTCTGTTCCTGTCGGCCTTTGCGGCGGTCTATGTGGCCCTGCTGGTGCGCCTGACCCGTAGAAACGGAGCCCAGTCATGATCGACAAGTACAAATGGTATGAAAAGCTGGCGCTTTATGCGGGGATGCTGGTCTTTCTGACCTTTATCCTTGCCCCCTTTGTCGAAGCCTTCGTGGTGTCGCTGCGCCCGCTGGATCAGGTCTTTCGTGTGCCTTATCGCTTTATCACGGATGACATGTCCTTTTCAGCCTATATCACCATGTGGGAGTCGGTGCCGCGGCTTGGGCGCTATATCTTCAACTCGTTCTTTATCTCATGCTGTGTGACGGCGCTGGCGCTGTCCTGCATTATCCCGGCGGCCTATTCCTTTTCACGCTTTCGCTATCAGGGGCGCGATGCCTTTCTGGGGGCGTTTCTGGCGATCAATATGGTGGGGTCTGCCGTGCTGATCATCCCCATGTACAAAGTGATGCTGAGCCTTGGCCTGCTGAACAGCTATTTCGCCATGATCCTGCCCGGCGCGGCCTTTTCAGTGCCCACAGGGATTTTCCTCATGCGGTCTTACTTTTTGCGCATCCCAAAAGAACTGGAAGAAGCCGCCCATGTGGATGGTGCCGGGCGGCTTTATACGCTGCGGCGGGTGATCCTGCCCGTGGCGCTGCCGGGCATCATGGTTGTGGCGATCACCACCTTTATCGCCGCCTATGCCCAGCAGTTCCTGTTTGCGCTGATCTTCAATTCCAACAGCGACCTGCATCCGCTGCCTATGGGGCTGTACGAATTCTTTGGCCGCCAGCGCATCATCTGGAATGAACTGATGGCCGCAAGTCTGGTGGGGATTACCCCGGTGTTATTGGTCTACATCTTTTTACAACGCTACATCGTGGCCGGTCTGACGGCAGGCGCGGTGAAGGAATAACCGTCTGAAAACAGGGAGAATATCAAATGAAACTCAGACATATTTTGGCGACCACCGCCCTTCTGGCTCTGGGCACTGCCGCTCAGGCTGCGACTGAACTGAAATTCATCAACTGTGGTGGCTCGGACAGTGACTTTGTCACAACCCAGGCCAAGCACATCGCAGAATGGGAAGCAGAAAACCCGGATTACAAAGTGGCGCTGGAATTCATTCCATGGGGCCAGTGTCAGGAAAAATCCATCACGCTGGCAGCGGCCGGCAACCCGGTGGCCATGTCCTATATGGGGTCACGCGTGCTCAAGCAGCTGGCTGACAGCGAACTGATCCGCCCGATGAACCTGACCGACGAAGAGCTGGCCAGCTATTCGGAAAGTGTGCTGCTCACTGTGCGCATCGACGACAAAATCTGGGGCCTGCCCCGCGCGTTTTCGACCAAGGCACTGTTCTGGAACAAAGATCTGTTCGAACAGGCCGGTCTTGATATGCCCGAAGGCCCGAAAACCTTTGCCGATGTTCTGGCAGCCTCCAAGGCAATCGACGAGAACACCGATGCCAAAGGTCTGGGCATTGCGGCGGCCTCTTTTGACAACACCATGCACCAGTTCCTGAACTGGATGTATTCGAACGGCGGCGCCGTGCTGGATGACAATGGCAAGGTTGTCTTTGACAGCCCCGAAGTCATCGAAACCCTGCAATTCTTCAAAGACGTGGCAGCCTATGCGCAGGAAGGCCCAATCGCCTATGACCGCGCCAAGCTGGAGCCGCTGTTCCAGGAAGGCCAGATTGCAATGTACGTCTCCGGTGGCTGGGGCCGTGGCCGTCTAGGCAATGTGAAAAACGCAGGCATCAACCTGATCCCCGCAGGTCCGTCAGGTGATGGCCATTCTACCCTGCTGATCACTGACTCGCTGGTTGTCTTTGAAGGCACCGGCGTCGAAGAGGCGGCGGAAAGCCTTGTGCGCTATCTGACCTCGGTTGAAAAGCAATCCGAAGCCGACATCAAAGGTGGCTGGACCCCAATCCGTCAGACACATGACACTGACGAACTGGTGAAAGCTGATCCAACATGGGAACCCTTCATCGTGTCGATCCCGACAGGTGGCCCCGAGCCGCTGATGTTTGAATATGCCGCGATGCAGGATGCCATCAACGAAGCCATTCAGGGTGTGATCCTGGGCGAAGTTTCACCGGCGGATGCCGCAGCCAAAGCCGCGGCTGAGCTGCGCGAGCTGAACGGGGAATAATCCCTCTTGGGGGCGGCGCGTTTCGCCGCCCCATTCTTTGAACGGGTACGTCATGGGACAACTAGAACTTTCCGCAGTCACCAAAAGCTTTGGTACGGCTCAGGTGATCAAGCCAACCAATCTGACCATTGATGAAGGGGATTTCATCGTTTTCGTCGGCCCTTCGGGCTGTGGTAAATCCACCATCCTGCGGATGATTGCCGGGCTTGAGGAAATCACCTCGGGGACGGTGTCGATTGACGGGGTTGTGGTGAATGATCTGGCCCCGGTAAAGCGCGGCATATCCATGGTGTTCCAGTCTTATGCGCTGTATCCGCATATGAATGTGTTTGAAAACATTGCCTTTCCCCTGCGTGTCAGCCGGATGCCACAGGCCGACGTAGAAGAGCGGGTGAATAAGGCGGCAAAGATCCTAAAGCTGGAAGAACGCCTGAAACACCGGCCCGGTGAACTGTCAGGCGGACAGCGCCAGCGGGTGGCAATTGGCCGTGCCATTGTGCGTGAACCGCAGGTGTTTCTGTTTGATGAACCGCTGTCCAATCTGGATGCGGCGCTGCGTGCGGAAATGCGGGTAGAGCTGTCGCGGCTGCACACGCAGCTGGGTAATACGATGATTTATGTGACCCACGATCAGGTCGAAGCCATGACCATGGCCACCAAGATCGTGGTGCTGCGCGATGGGGTGATTGAACAGACCGGCTCGCCGCTGGAACTGTTCCATATGCCCTGCAACAAATTCGTGGCCGGGTTTATCGGCAACCCGAATATGAACTTTATTGATGTCACCTGTGCGGGTGTCGCCGCCGAAGGTGTGACCGTCACCCTGCCTGATGGCACCCATGTGACCCTGCCAGTCGATGGTCAGGCCGAGATTGGCGCGGCGATGACACTGGGTATTCGCCCCGACGACCTGTCGGTTGGGGCCGGTGAAGCAACCCTGACCATGGTGCCAGAGGTGGTGGAACGTCTGGGCAACCAGACCGTCGTCTATGGCGCCCTGCCTGGCAGCGGCGAAATCAGCGCCGTCGTGTCGGGGGCCTTGCCCATCGCCTTGGGGCAGGATCTGCCCCTGGGATTCGGAGGGGCGCAGGCGCATCTGTTTGACGCGCAGGGCAAGGCGCTGCCACGCCGCATCGACCTGAGCAAAATGCATCTGCCGGACAGCGCTGCATGAAACTGACGGTTTTGCCGGATGCCACAACCGCCGCACAGGCTGCAGCGGATCTGGTGGCTGGCGTGGTACAGCGCAAAGCAAATGCGGTTTTGGGGCTGGCCACAGGCGGCACCATGGAACCTGTCTATGCTGCTTTGGCAGGGCATCACCGCACGGGCCTGTCGCTGGCGCAGATCCGCAGCTTTAATCTGGATGAATATCTGGGGCTGCCTGCGGATCATCCGCGCAGCTATCACCACTATATGGCGCAACACCTTTTTGATCTAACAGATATCGACCGCACCCGCACCCATCTGCCCGATGGCATGGCAGAACCCAACGCTGAAGCGTCACGCTACGAAACGCTGATCACCCAGCATGGGCCCATTGATCTGCAGCTTTTGGGTCTGGGGGGAAATGGGCATATCGGATTTAACGAACCGGACAGCGCCTTTGACAGTACCACCCGTGCCGTTGATCTGGCGGATAGCACACGTAACAGCAACAAACGCTTTTTCGATGATGGAGACCTGCCTCCGGAACGTGCTCTGACCATGGGGATCGCGACAATCCTTAAGGCGCGTCAGATTGTGCTGCTGGCCACCGGCGACAGCAAAGCACGGGCCGTGGCCGCAATGGTCAACGGCCCGATCACTGAAACCGTTCCGGGATCGGTTTTGCAACGCCACGCGGATGTGACTGTCTTGCTGGATGATCAGGCCGCAGCGTTGCTGTGATCGTGACAGCCTAGACAATCACAGCACTGCGGTTTGATCTTCAAGGATCTTACCCCACGTGAAAATCTCATAGGTTCGGTACTGAGGACAATAAAAAGGGTCGCGCTGGATCAGGTCTTCAACCTGCGCTTTGCGATCCAGCTCAACCACCCAAAGCGCGCCACAAAAGGGGAGGTCTGGATCCGGCTTTAGACCGCCCCCGATGCGCAACTCGGCATGTGCGCGCATAGGCCACATGCGCGTCCCGCAGGTCATTGCGGGCCCGGATCTGCAACATTTCCGGTTTATCTTTGAAAATGACAACCCAGCGCATCCGCCTTATCCCCTGCCAGTACAATACATCTTCAGGATAAAGGCCTGAGCCTGCTAGGTTAGGGCCAGTCAGTCCAATCTGGCCAGACCAGATCTTAGCAGGCTGGAATCACAGCGGATTTTTTCAACGCGCCGGTGCCCCCAGCGGCCTGCACCACCGATGATCCACAGGCAATCGCCCGTTCCAGACAGCGTCTGTCATCAACCCCGTCAAGCCAGGCATCAATGAACCCGCCGTTAAAGGCATCGCCTGCGCCGGTTGTGTCCACCACAGGCACATTTGGGGCGGGCACGTGCATGGTCTGGGGGCCGCGAAACAGCTGCGCGCCGTCGGCCCCGCATTTCACCACGGTGATCGGGGCGCAGTCTGGTGTCAGCCCAACACCGCGCAGCATTTCCATCTCTGAGTCATTGGGCAGAAAAATATCAACCGCCCCAATCAAGGTTTTCAGATCCTGAGCACTGCCCATAAGTTCCTCGTCCCAGCTGCAATCCAGCGAAACGCTCGCCTTTGCCTGCCGGGCGTAATGGATCAGATCCGGGTGTTCGACCAATGTGCGCAGCTCGCCGATATGCAGATGTGATATGCCTTTGAAGTCAGCGGCACTTAGCCGGGGCAGGGCAGGCCCGGCCCGACGGCTGAGAAAGGCGCGATCCCCCGGTGTGGTGATGGCCACCGTTACCTGAGGATCCGTGTCAGGCGTCGCCAGCTGGCACCGGCTGGTATCGAGCTGTCGAAACAGGGGGTCTTGCTGAATGATCTGCCCAAAAGGCGCGGCGGGGATCGTCGACATCAGGGCGCTTGGCCGGCTCAGATTGTCGAGCATCGCCGCCGTGATATAGGCCCCGCCACCGACATCAATGTATAGCGCATCGGCAAAGGTTTCCGTGCCCGCCACAGGCAAATGGGGTGTCCCGGTAAAGATCAGATCGCAATAGAGCCGACCCACACATAAAACCTGACCTGAGGGCTGAGCACAGGTCACGTCAGGGCATTCCCGCTCGCTGCATCAAAAAGATGCAGATTTTCAGGCGAGGCCCCCAGTTTCACCCTTTGCCCCACGTCAGGTGGGGTGCGGCTATCAGCCTTGGCGACGATTTCGCCAGCCGGGGTCTCCACATAGATCAGCGTATCGGGCCCGAGTGGTTCGCGCACTGTCACCTGACCTTCGATGATCGGATGGGCCGTGACGGGCAGCAAATCATCCGGGCGCACGCCCAGCATCACATCCCCACTGTGCTGCCCGGCAAAAGGCAGCGCCAGCGACTGCCCCGAGGGCAAAATGATCTGACCATCAACATAACTGGCGCTGATCATATTCATCGAGGGCGCGCCAACAAACTGCGCCACAAAAGCATTGGCGGGGTTGCGATAAACCTCATCCGGGGTGCCGACCTGTTGGATATGACCATCTTTCATAATCACAATCCGGTCGGCCATGGTCATGGCTTCGACCTGGTCGTGCGTCACGAAAATGATCGTACTGCCCACGCGCTGATGCAGTTTCTTGATCTCAAGCCGCATCTGGGTGCGCAGCTGCGCGTCCAGATTGGACAGGGGTTCATCAAACAGGAAGACCGCCGGATCACGGACCATGGCGCGGCCAATGGCAACCCGCTGGCGCTGCCCGCCAGACAGGGCATCTGGCTTGCGCTCTAGCAGCTCGGTCATACCAAGAATGCCCGCCACCTCTTCGATGCGGGCCTCTTTATCGGCTTTGGGCAGTTTGGAGGAACGCAGGCCGAACCCGATATTCTTGCGCACGGTCATATGCGGATAGATGGCATAATTTTGAAATACCATGGCGATATCGCGATCTTTGGGCTCCAGATTGTTCACCTCGCGCCCACCGATTTCGATACTGCCGCCGGTGACATCCTCAAGCCCGGCAATCATGCGCAGCGTTGTGGATTTGCCGCAACCTGACGGGCCAACCAGCACGACAAATTCACCGTCTTCCACATCCAGATTGATGCTATGCAGCACATCAGTGGACCCATAGGACTTAACAAGGTTTTTCAAGCTGAGAGTGGCCATGGTTTAGCGGTCCATCAATTGGGTAAAGGCAGTGTCCAGTTGGCTTTTGGCCTGTGACTGGCGGGTCAGACGGGCATCGCGCACAGATCCAAGCGCGGCGCTGCAGTCGCGATAGCTGGTCAGCGCTGCAGTCAGGGCTTTGGGGGCAGGGCCGCCAAAACGATCCCGGCGCGCAACAAATGCGCACATGGACACGGTGATTTGGAAAGCCTCCTGCGACAGGGCAGGGGCGCGGCTGGTCGCCTGTTCAAAGGCCTGCGCAAAGGGGGCAAAGCCCTCTGACAGGCTAGAGCCCTGGGCGATACAGGCGCGGGCAGTCTGGGCTGCGATTTCATGGGCCTGGCGGAAGGTCCGCGCCTCATCGCGCACCAGCGTATCGGCCAGTTCGGTGATTGTCACACAGGCGGCATCGCCATTGCGCTGCACCTTATCAGGATTGATCGCACAGGCAGGCAGGAACGCGGTCAGCAAGCGCAAAACGCGATCGCCGGATTTGAACGCAGCATAGCCGGCCTGCTGCACTTCACCTTCGCTGTCATTCATATCGGTGAAAGGCGTGTTGTGCATCGCCATCATCATGCTATCGCAATGCCCCACAGTGACAGAGGCCAGATGGCGCATATGTTCAATCGGCACCGGATTGCGTTTTTGCGGCATGATCGAACTGACCTGCACAAGCGCATTGGGCACATAAAGCTGCCCCACCTCAAAGCTGGACCAGAAGGCCAGATCCTGAATGCAGCGGCCCAGATGCAGAAAGGTCAGTTTGATCGCGGAATAAAGCGCAGTGATATAATCCACCGAGGCAATGCAGCCATAGCTGTTTCGCACAGGCGCCGAGAACCCCAACAGATCTGCCATGCGGACCCGATCAATCGGAAACCCCGATGTGGTGATGGCCGCCGCCCCCATTGGGCAGTAATTCACCTGATCCAATGCATCGCTAAGACGCTGCGCATCGCGCAAAAGCACTTCGATCATGGCCGAGAGGTAATGGCCAAAGGTGCTGGGCTGTGCGGGCTGGCCATGGGTATAGGCCACAATCAGCGTGTCCTTCTCAGCCTCTGCCTTGGAGATCAGGGCATCGGTCAGCACCAGAACCTGCCCCAGCAGCGCATCACCACGTTCACGCAGGCCCATGCGGAACACGGTATGATCAATGTCATTGCGTGACCGCGCAGTGTGCAGTGCACCGCCCAAATCCCCCAGCGCGTGGCGCAGTTCAGCTTCGATGTAGAAGAAGTAATCTTCGTATTCGCCGGTGTAGCCCAAGCTCTGCGCATCAATATCATGCGCCGATTGCGCAGCACGGGCCAATTGCGCACAGTGGTCATCGCCCAGGATGCCCGTTTCATGCAGCATCACCAGATGGGCGCGGTCGATGGCTTCCATATAACCGGCAAAGTGTGATTTGACCCCTTCGAACAGCGGCTCAAGCACCGTATCCACATAAGTGGGATCGGGGAAAACGCTGGTATCTGTCATCCTTTAAGCCCCGCCATAACAACGCCGCGAATGATAAAGCGTTGGAAAATCAAGAAGAACACCAAAGTTGGAATGGTGGAAATCGCAGCCCCTGTCATGATCAGTTCCCAGGCGACATCCGCTTCGTCGCCAAAGCCCGACAGGCCCACGGGGATGGTATACATCTCGGTCGATGTGCTGACGATCAGCGGCCAGAGGAAGGCCGTCCAATTGCCAAGGAAAACAAAGATCGCCAGTGCCGCCAAAGCCGGTTTCACCAATGGCATGGCCACGGTCCACCAAATCTGAAGCTCGTTCAACCCGTCAATCCGCGCTGCTTCGATAAAGTCATCCGGCACGCTTTCAAAGAATTGCTTCATCAGGAAGGTGCCAAAGCCGGTCATCAGCCCCGGAAACATGATGCCCCAGTAGCTATCCAGCCAGCCAAACTGCTGCGACATCAGATACCAGGGGATCACCAACATTTCGGTGGGGATCATCAGGGTCGACAAAATGGCGATGAACACCAGGGTGCGGCCCGGAAACTTGAACTTGCACAGGGTATAGCCCACCAGACTGTCAAACAGCAGGTTCGACAGGGTGGTACAGGTGGCGATGATGGTGGAATTGATGAACCAGCGATAGAACCGCCCATCTTCCAGCACAAAGGTATAGTTTTCCAGCGTCGGCTCATCCGGGATGAGATTGACGTTATAGACCTCATGCGGCCATTTCAGCGAGGTCGAGATCATATAGGCAATCGGCATGATCATCAGCAGACCGCCAAAGAACAGCAGCCCCCAGCGCAGGATCTGCCCCATATTGCGCGGCTTGGCGCTGGCACGCGTGTCCAGCAATGTCGCGCTTGAGGCCCGGATGGTGTCAGAGTTCATGTCATTTGCTCCTTAGCAGACGCAGCTGGATCAGGCTGACCACCAGCAAAATCAGGAAAAGCACCACCGTCTGCGCCGCCGCATAGCCCATATCAAAGGAATTGAAGGCAGTGTCATAGATCATCAGCACCAGCGGCTTGGTCGAATTGAGCGGCCCGCCAGGATTGTTGGTGGTCATGTTGAACACATGATCAAAGATGCGCAGAAAACCGATCGAAGAAAACACAACGATAAACACAATGGTTGAGCGCAGCAGCGGAATGGTGATTTCAAACAGGATCGTGAACCAACCAACGCCATCGATGCGGGCGGCTTCATAGTAGGATGTCGGAATGGCACGCAGACCGGCCATAAAGATGATCACCTGAAACCCAAGCCCGGCCCAGATCGCGGGGGCCAGAACAGACACCAGCGCCGTATCAGGTGAACCCAGAAATTCGATCTGCGCAATGCCGATGCTGGCCAGCATATTGTTGAACAGCCCAATCGGCACGCCTTGATAAAACCAGCGCCAGACCCAGGCCATGGCAACCGCGCTGGTCATGAAGGGCAGGAAATACAACATGCGCAAAAACCCATGGGCAAAACGCACCTTGTCCAAATGATAGGCGATAAAGAACGAAATAATCAGCGAAATCGGTGTGCCAATCAGCAGATAGGCAAAGGTGTTGCGGAAGACTTTCCAGAACACCGGATCATTCCAGAGCTTGATATAGTTTTCCCAACCCACCCAGGTGCGCGAGCCAAGAAGGTTCCAATCCTGAAAGGAAATCAGGATTGCATTGCCCGTGGGGTAAAAACGAATGACCGAGTAAAACAGCACCGGCAAGGCAAGGAAAGCCCATGCCCACAAGATCTGCTTTTGGCGGATCGTCAGGTTGCGATAGAACGTCATGTCGGGGATCTCTGGAAAATAAGCCCGGCGCACCACTCACACTGCGCCGGGCTGAAGGGACGATTACTTATAGTAGTCGTCGAGAATTTTTTGCTCGGCCACAGCCGCTGCCTTGAGGCTATCCATCAGCGGCGCATCTTCCAGGAAGACACGTTCAACCATCTGCATCAGCTCGGCGCGCTGTGCGGATTCATTGGCGAACTTGGTGGTATTGGCGTAGGCAAGGCCGCGAATGAACGGACCAAAGACCGGATCATTTGCGTTTTTATCCGTCATGCCAACCGAAGGCTTTGCAGGCAGTTCGCCCACCACATCCAGCCAGATCTGCATTGCCTCATCCGAGGTGATGTAGTCCATGAATTTCAGCGAAGCTTCGTACTTTTCGCCCTCAGCCTTGCTGGTTACGGCGTTCACCCAATACGAGCTATAGTTCGCCCGTTCGCCCGCCGCATTGGCAGGCAGTTCGGCCACACCCCATTTCAGACCACGCACCTTATTCAGCGATCCGATCCGGAACGAGCCATCAATATGCATGCAGGCGCGGCTGGCTTTGAACGCCGCCTGAGGTTCATCCATGAAACCCGCTTTGGTGACTTTATGTTCGGTCTCAAGCCCGGTGTAGAAGGCCAGCGCCTTTTCACCCGCGTCTGACGCATAGTTCACCGTGCGATAATCATCCTGATAGGGATCACCGCCGAACTGACGCACCAGAACTTCGCGGAACCAGTGGTGATCCTGTGCGTTCATCCCGGTGGTAAAGCCAACCTGTGTCAGGTTGCCCGCGCCATCCATTTTGGTGCAGGCCTTGGCAGTTTCCACCAGTTCATCAAGGGTTTCAGGCGCTTTTTCAATGCCTGCCTCTTTGAACAGACGCTCATTGTAGAACAGTGCCAGCGACCGCACGGCTGTGGGCAAGGCGTAATACTGACCGTCTCGCTTCATGGCCTGAACCATGGGAAAGAATTCATTGTCCAGATCAGCCGGGTTGAACTCAGCGGCGGGCAGGGGCTGGATCAGCTCGGCTTCGATGTAATCATTCAGCCAGCCGTAAAACAGCTGCACCACATCGGGGCCTTCGCCTGCGGGGATCGCGGCGGCTACTTTGGTGCGGTAATCCGCATAGGGGAAATGAGACATCTTAACGGTAATGCCGGGGTTTGCGGCTTCGAAGTTTTCAATCAGCTGCGTCATCGCATCAACGCGGGCATCAAAGAAATATTGCCAATATTCAATCTCGACCTCTGCGAAAGCCGAAGAGGCGGACAGGGCAGCCACTGACGTCAGGCAGGCGAAGCCCATTCCTTTCAAATGTTTCATCATTTCCGTTCTCCCAAGTTGTGAGCGCAGAGGATGTCTTTGGCCAATTGTTACGGCTGAGTCTGCGTCATTAAGGAAGTTTTAAGTCAACAAGCTTGAATGGTCAATAAGCTTGAGTTAATACCAACCCATGACCAGACACCACGCCCCACAAGGTTCAAATTCAACCCGCACCCGTAACCGGCAGGCGGTGCTTTCCCTTATTCAAAAGGCGGGCGAGATGGGGCGCGCGGAAATCGCCCGCAGCCTTGGGCTGACCACACAGGCGGTCAGCAACATCATTTCTGCCCTCTCGGAAGAAGGGCTGCTGATCGAAACCGGC
The DNA here is from genome assembly GCA_025210455.1 of Pelagimonas sp. Taxonomy (GTDB): domain Bacteria; phylum Pseudomonadota; class Alphaproteobacteria; order Rhodobacterales; family Rhodobacteraceae; genus JAOARQ01. The sequence goes on along the minus strand of JAOARQ010000047.1, from coordinate 174,334 downwards.
ACGCGGTCTACTGGTCGGGGGCTGCCTGCGATTCTCTATGCGCTGAACCCGGAAGGCGCCTATGCGCTGGGGGCCGAAATTCGCCCCAATGCGATTTTCGCCGCGCTTTTGAACCTCAAAGGTGAGGTTGTGTTTGAAAAACGCTTGGAGGCAGATGCCTCTGATCCTCAGGCCACCTGCGCCACAATGAAAGCACTGCGGTATGAGGCGATGACCGGTGCTGACGCACAGGCAGATCGCCTGTTGGGGGCGGGCATTGTGATGCCGGGGCCCTTTGGCGACACAGGGCTGTCAGGCATGGGCACCGATCTTCCCGCCTGGCGCAGGGTGCAGGTGCAGCCGCTGTTTCAGCAGGGTCTTGATGTGCCTGTCGAAGTGTCCAATGACGCCAACGCCGCCGCCATGGCCGAGGGGCTGACAGGCGTGGCCAAGGGGCTGCACAGCTATGCCTATCTGTATTGCGGCACAGGTCTCGGGCTTGGGCTGGTGTCACAGGGCGCACTGATCACCGGGGCCTTTGGCAATGCCGGTGAAATTGGTCATATCCCGGTGCCGGTTGCCGGAGGCTATTCTTCGCTGGAAACCGTGCTGAGCCGCGCATCGCTTTCGCGGCATCTTGGCGGCCAGCCCTTGTCGTTTGACCAGATCGAACAGCTCGCCCAAACCCGCGATCCCCGGCTGTCAGACTGGATTTCACAGGCCGCCGAAGCCCTGAGCCACGCGGTGCAGATCGTTGAAAACCTGCTGGATCCCCAGACAATCATTCTGGGCGGCGCGATGCCGCAGATCCTGCTGGATGATCTGATCGCCGCCACAAAATTACCTTCTGCAACCGTTTCCAACCGCCGCGATGCCACGCATCCGCGCCTGATTGCCGGTGTTACGGGCACCATGACAGCCACACGTGGGGCTGCCGCGCTGGTACTGAACAAAACCTTTTCACCCTAGTCCGGAGGCTTCATGCCGCTGACCGATCTTGACCGTATCCACAATGACCGTCTGTCCCCGCATATTGTGACGCTCTGGCGTGCCCTGCGGCCTTTGCAGACTGTTGTGTCTTATATGAACACCGGGGCGCACCCGGATGATGAACATTCCGCGATGCTGGCCGCATTGGCCTGGCGCGACGGGGTGGACATCAGCTACGCCTGCTCGACCCGCGGTGAAGGGGGCCAGAACAATCTGGGCACTCAGGCAGGCAGCGCATTGGGCGTTCTGCGCACCGAAGAGATGGAGCGCGCCTGTGATGCGCTGAACATGCGGATGTACTGGCATTCGGAAAGCCCTGATGACAGCATCACCGACTTTGGCTTTTCCAAATCCGGGGTGGATACGCTGGCGCGCTGGGGCCGGGCCCGCACGATCAAACGCATGGTTGATATCCTGCGCGCGGAACGCCCAGACATTGTCTGCCCGACCTTTCTGGATGTGCCGGGGCAGCACGGCCACCACCGCGCCATGACCGAGGCGGTGATCGAAGCCTATGATCTGGCCGCCGATCCTGACTATACCGACAGCGCGCTTGCACCATGGGCAGTCAAAAAGCTGTTTCTGCCTGCCTGGTCCGGCGCAGGGCAATCTTATGATGATGAAGTGCCGCCACCCCCCGCAACCTGCACAGTGGTCGGGCAGGGCGCTGACCCCGTCACCGGCTGGAGCTATGCACGCATTGGCCAGCAAAGCCGTGGCTGCCACGTCAGCCAGGGCATGGGGCAATGGATTCCCGCCGGGCAGGGGCGTGATTATCCGCTGCACCTGCTGAAATCCCGGGTGGATCAGGCCGAGGCCAGCTTTGCGTCTGGCCTGCCTTTACGGCTGAGCGATCTGGATATTCCGACAGCCCGCGATGTCTTGCAGCAGGCGCAGGATCATATGGATCAGGCTCTTACCGCTTTTCCTGATTGCGACGCGATTCTAACCCATGCAACAGCTGCGCTTGGCGCTGTGCGCCGGGCGATCGGCATGGCTGAGGGGTCAGAATGGCAGCACAAACTGACCCGCAAAGAAATCCAGCTGTCGCACCTGATCCGAGTTGCAGCGCGCGCAGAGGTCATAGGCCGTCTGAATGCCGATGTGCTGCAACCCTGCCAAAAAGCCACGTTAGAAATCGAAGCATTGGCAACCGAAGGAATTGAACTGCAGGTTTCCCCCATCTTGCCAAAGGGCTGGCATCATCAGTCAGGCACTGTGACGCTGGATGCCCAGGCCGCACCCAGCGATCCCTATCCCAGTACTTATTTCCCGCAAGACCCACGCAGCCCCTGCCTGCAAGTCACTGTGACCGCGCGAGGGGCTACATCGCAGACGCGCATCCCGCTGGAACACCTGCCGCTGTGCCAACCTGCGCTGTCGATCCCTCAAGTGCAGGATCGCTATGTTCTGAACCGCGCCACAGGTCAGACACAGGTCACAATGGATCTGAGCACAGCCTATCACAGCCAACCTGACCTGACGCTGAATCTGCCCCAAGGCTGGCGGCAAGAACTGCAAAGTGGCAAGCTGATCCTGACCCTGCCTGATGATATTGCAGAAGGGGCCTATGAGATCGCACTGACGGTTCAGGGTGAACCAGTGCAATTTGTTCAGCACATTCAGGCCGGTCGCGGTGCCCCCCGCCTGCTCACCCAGCCCGCCACACTCACTGTGCAGGTCATGTCTGTTGATATCGCGCCCGGTCAGGTGGGGTATATCGGGGCCGGCAAAGACCGTGTCGATACCTGGCTTGGGCAAATCGGTGCAAATGTCTGCGCGCTTTCCAATGCCGATCTGAGCCGACCAGAGGTTCTGGACACATATGACAGCATCATCATCGGCGTTTTTGCGATGAAAATGCGTGAAGGCCTGTTGGATCACCTGCCTGCCTTACATGATTGGGTGAATCGCGGTGGCACACTGCTGACGCTGTACCATCGCCCCTGGGACAACTGGGATCCTGAAACCGTGCCGCTGCGCCGGTTAGAGATCGGCCAGCCATCGCTGCGTTGGCGTGTGACCGATGAAACCGCCGCGGTCACAGCGCTAGCGCCCGATCATGATCTTCTGAATTGGCCCAATTCGATTCAACAGCCCGACTGGGAAGGTTGGCACAAAGAGCGCGGCCTATATTTCGCCAAAGATTGGGATGAAGCCTATCAGCCGCTTTTATCCATGGCAGACAGGGATGAAGCGCCTTTGACCGGGTCATTGCTGGCCGCAGATATTGGCCAGGGTAGACACATACATACGGCACTAATCCTGCACCACCAGTTAGAAAAACAGGTGCCCGGGGCCTATCGCCTAATGGCAAATCTGATCGCCCCCAGACGCAGATAAAGAAAGCCCGGTCGGTTATGACCGGGCTTTGAGCTTTTACTGGGTGGGCGCATCCGCAGGTTTACGAGTCATCTTTGAGAGCATTTCTTCGTCAACCAGACGGGTGATGATTGGATGCAACCGCAGATCACCTTCCTTGATGACCTGTTTGAAATTGGCGATCACCGCACCGGTGGTTTTGCTATCACTGGCCAGAACATCGAGCAGCCAGTTGATATCACCTGAATTCCAGTCTTCTGCACGCAGTTTGATCGGAAAGACACCAGCTTTGATCTGCTCGCGGATGCGCGCATCCACCTCTTCCGAGACGCTGGCCCAAATCGCCATACCTGCGATATCGTTCAGTTCGCCCTCATCGGATTTGCTATGCGCAATGGCAATCCGGTCACGTACCAGTGGTTCCAGAACCAACTGGCTCAGATCCATAATGCTTTGATGACGATAGCGCGGCAGCCCCATCAACGCCATAACAACCTGACCAAAGGTCTGGCGAACCTGGCTGCGCATTTCGGCGATCCGCGCCATGACGGCTGGGTCGACCTCGGGGGTGTCGGTGCTGCTTACGGACTCTGACATAATTAAACTCCATTTCAATTGCTCAAGTTATCCGCATTCAGGGTCGACCGTGCAATGGGAAATGCTTAACGGACTAGGCCAAATAGGACAGGTCGCTCTGTGGATGCAAAGGCAAGCACCAAAGAGCCATGTGTCGGATTTATCCGGGTGGTGAAATACTTCGTAAACTACGGGAAACCTTACTTGAAGATAGGTTAATACAGGTGCCTTCTACCACCGGGAGAGTTGTATGCCAGCGTGGGTACTTAGCCGGTCATTCGTGGAGTGACGCAAATCGGCGTCAGAAGCCTTGCAATTAGTTAACAGCGGTCTCTATAAAAGGTTGGGTTGTAAGGCTAACGAATGTCATTGAAGTCAAGGTGTTGGTTTGGGGAAAGCGCCAGTATGGGCAGAGGGCTCTTGCTGTGTTTTGCCTTATTCTGCCTTGGCCTCATCTCTGGATGCAGCAAATCCGAGCTGTTTAGCTGGCGCCAGACGCTAACGGTCGTGGTCAACACCCCGACTGGCACGAAATCGGGGTCGGCAGATCAGCTCGTGAGGGCCCGCTTCTATCTTCGTTCGCCCCTGGCGACCACAACCGAAGTCGAGCATCAAGTTCTGGGTGACCCGTTAATACTGGATTTGGGAGCGGGTAAAATCCTGTTCGCCGTCCAGACCAGGTACCTGGTAGAACGTGTGTTTGGTGACAATCTAAATCGCTACGAAATTTACAAGGCTTTCGTCGGGGATCCGCCCTTGCAGCCCCGTGTGATCGACTTTTCAAACCGCTCGATCACAGAAAACCTGCACCTCTTCCACTTTGAAAACCCCAGTGATCCAAGCACCATCGTCAGGGTTGATCCAAGTGACTTTGCTGCCAGCTTTGGGCCTGGTTTTACTTTGCAAGAGGCCCGGATGTCGGTTGCTGGTTTCGAACCACCAGACTGGCCAAAAAAGATAGGCGGGTTTTTCAAACCCCTGACAGGGCAGATACTCACTGTGTTGCCCTGGCTAAACACCCATTCCGAGGCATTGACACTAGAGCGCCACGGGCGTTCTGATCTGCGCTTGTCACCTTTAGATTTGATAAGAGGAGTCATAAGATGACATCCTTAAGATCTGCCCTGACAAAATTGAGCGTTCCCGCGCTTTTGCCGATCATTTTTCTGCTGTCGGGATGTTCTGTGACCTATCAATGGCTACAAAAGCTTGAGATTGTCGTAGCCACTCCCGAAGGTGATCTTCGTGCTTCGACTGTGCAGCGTATAGATGTCACATCTGATAGTACGCTTTTTCGGAAATTCATCCAGGATTCCGGGCGTCGCGCGACGATTCACGGCGAGGCGTTGGCTTTGAAGGTTTCAGGGGAAAGGTTCCTTTTTGTTCTCCTTCCAGATCCCCATCTAGCGGAAAGGACATTGGACGTCCCACGCAATTTAGGAACCAAGCGCCTATATCGGGCTATTCAGTCTAGTATAGGGCAGCCCTCTGTAAAAATTGCTCCCGAATGGCGCCCTCTGATTGTTACCTTCGGATCGCTATCAGATCCGAAATCTATGGAACTGGTTGACCCCGAGAATTTTGCTGCCTCGTTCGGTGATGGCTATGCCCTAACAAGCCTGACCCTATCGATTGTGGATGCGCAGCCCACAGAACACCAAATCAAAACATTGCTACCTTGGCTGGAAGCGCTCGCGCACGACCAATTCACGATACTTGGGCAGCAAGAGAAGGCTGCAGACAAATCCCTGCCTGACCGCGCAAAATACGCTATCCACCCCTCGTCATTCAGCACAGGCCTGCTTCAGTGACGATTTCAAAAGAGCTCTCTCTATTCTTGCTCTCGACGTTTATGACCGTGGATAAAACTCAGGGTTGAAGAAGACGGGCGGACCGGAAAACGAGGGGTTTGGTCGGGACTGTTGCAGGAGTTCTCTGGAACTGGATTGGTCGCGTTGCGTGTGGTTTTCAAGCATTTTCAAAAAACTGTGCCATAAATTGGATCTGCGCGAGGACATCGGGATTTTTGTGATGGATATGACAGCGTTTGATGGTTCTGATTGTTTCAGTGCCGTTCAGAGTGGCCTTGGCAAACCGTACTGATCGAAAAGCCTAACAGCCGTTTCAACGCGGCATGATCGATCTTAATCAGATAGCTTTTCACGTCTGATCCATGTGCCGAATGCTGTCGAAATGTGGATCAAACTTATGAATGATCTCGCGAATGACACGCCGATAGGCGGGCGCTTTATCGGTTACGATGGTCGCGGGCTGGTGCCAACGAACAGCTCACAGAATGATGTCTCGCGAGAAGCTGTTGCGTTTGAACGGAGATCTACGCGACAGTTGCAGCCTATAATCACTGAGCGCCCCATAGTTGCCGATTAGTGCGAAAGTCCACCCTCACACCCTCATTTTCCACGACTATCGCATCGCCAGAGCCAGCCCGAGAATATCGCCGTCAGGGACGCAGCCGAGGCCCCGAGACACCGTGCTTATCTGTATGCTTGAGAGACCGGTTCAGACGCCCGCGCTGGGATCGAAAAGTTGGTCGAGCTTTATAATCACAAGCGCCCACACAGCGCCCTTGGCAGCCAGCTGCGATTTATTGGTTAGAGAAAGAAAACATGCAACCGGATCAGCAAGGGCAAAGAGTATCTTAGATCACGCCAGAAGCTGTCCAAACATCAGGAAATAGCTCAAACGCTCGGAGACAGCCTGCGAAGAACGCGAGGTAACAAATTGAAGACACGGACAATTCCTAGAGCAACCTGTTCGAAACATGCAAGTGAAATCTGACGCGAAGCGGCATCAGTTTTCACTTGAAAACTGGTTAACGACCGGGAATAAGTTGCAATGTGGGTACAACTGTGTGGAGAAATGTGATGTGGGGTATCAAGGGGTGGCAAACATGAATGCCACGTTTATGGCCGTTGTGCTTCTTCGAAACTCTGTCTCGCTAGACGCAAGTGGGCTCGCTTCGGCTTTGTCACAATGTCCTGACGAAATGGACCCTAAACTGGTTGATGTCAGCGATGACGGACGGCTTGCGAAACTTTCGGTACTCGGGATACCCTTTGCTGTCCAAACCTTCGATGAGCCTGCTCCAACAGAGAATTTCACCCACGAGCTCCGGGGGCAAAGCGAAGGCCCTTTGTTTGACGCAGTTGACGGGCATCGCGCGCAGCTTTCCGTCATGTGCCATCTGACCGAAACCCAAATGGCGCAGTCAGTCATCGCCGCAGCTGCGGTACACATGCTTGCAGCGCATCTTGGACCATTAGGAGAGCCATTGGCAGGGTACTGGGTCGCGAGTGAAAGGCTTTCACCGTGGGACAGGTTTTCCGCCGATGCACAGGGGGTAACCACAACTCTCTTGGACAATGATCTGACAGCCATTCCATCACGGTACTGGACCGGCGTTCAACTCACACAAGAAAACGATAACATCGGTGGATACACGCGAGGATTGCGGCCTTTCACCGGATATGAGCTTGCGCTGACGCCCGTAGCACAGTCTATGCAGTTTGTGGCGCAACGGTTGGTCGCCACGGCTCAGTATCTCTTTGAAAACGGCCCTGTTCTTCACGATGGCCAGACACTCGGTGGCTCAGAAGATGAGCGATTCGCGATCACCCTGGATCAACACCGCGCAGAAATGCACCTCACCTTGCAAACCCCACGTTCCGAGGCCGAATACACATGACCCTAGAAGAGCTTGACGCGCTGATCGAAAGCAAACGCAAACCGGGCATCGTTTTGCAGCGGACACCATTGCAGACCGACGACGGCACACCCGGATGCTGGTTGGGAGGCGAGCCAACCCTACCACCTGAAATTGAATGGCCGGTGTTTAATCCAGAGGAATTCCTGGGCGATGATGTCGACATCCCAATGCATTTCTTCGCGCAAATCAATCTGGCGCATCTCCCCGATGTACCCGGCCTTCCCGATATTCCGCGAAAGGGCACGCTCTTTATCTTCTATGATCCGATTGTAGCGTTCGGGCCCGAGGCATACTCGATGGGGTCTCTCGAAACGGGTGATGGTGCAAAGTTAATCTATGTCGCTGGGGACGTCACCAATGTGGTTCCTCGAAAACCTCCAACGTTTCCAAATTTGGACACTCTCCCTTCAGACATGATTTCGCCAACTTATCAGGGTACAACGTCTCTCCCGAAATGGCCTTTCCAGTTTGAGCTTATCGACACGTGGCCATGTGTGTCGGAAGACCCAAGAATCAACGGGTTCCCCGACGCTATAAGTAGCGATTTCCTCGAGCGCATGGACGATTTAGCTGATGCGCAACTAACAAAACTTGACAAGCTGATAGACAGAGAACGCTATTTGGGGTCTGATTTGATGGTTAATCCGCAAATCTTATTCGGAGCAACGCGCCGTACTGGATGGCCGGATTTACAACTTGAAAACACTGACCCAAAGGAAAGTGTACTACTATTTCATTTCAGCACAGATGAAGAAATAAAGCACTTCTTTTATGATGACTACTGGTGGGGGTTGTGGATTGACCGCAACCACTTATCTGCTGGGAACTTTAACACTATTTCGATTATCGAGGACCTGTAATGTCTAACAATTACCTCCGTGGCCGCCAAAATAGTGCATTCAAAGCTATAACTAATCCAAAATTTTCCCCCAACGAACAAGTTCATCACCTTATTCCTGTCGAAGCGGTGTCCACTTCCAGAGCGAACGGTAAAATCAATCGAAACTTACTCGATGACGCCTACGGGAAGTTATCTGGCAAAAGCTTTAATATCAATGATGTTGACAACGGTATCGCACTTCCTACCTTGCGAGCCGATGCTGAAAATCACCTCATTGCACTACACGTTGGAGCTGGTGATGGTCTACACCCTAAATTCAACTCTGTCGTAAACTCTGCGTTTGACTATCTATTGGGCGGCGCCAATCCTACTCGCGCGATAAATTTCAAAAAAGCATGGAATACAGCGGAGAAGAAATACAAGGGCGGAGAAGAAACTGCGGCGCTACGTTCAGTCGCGAAAATGCTCGATCGAAAGATCGGGGAACTACAAGACAATATCAAAGATAGCTTACAGGGCCCCGATCAGGACCTGTTTGTTCACTACAACGATCCAAACCTTAAAAAGCTTTGGAAAGCAAATTTCAGTGATCCATATCCCTTGGATGGTGCAACAACGCGACCAGAAGTTTTGGCCGCGAGGGCTAGAATTGATGCTTTTCTAGAAGGTCGCTACGTTCCTCCCCCTCCTGATTTTGACGATAGTGACCAACCGGGAGCGGGTGGGGACAACGCGTTTCAGGATTCACAAAGCGGGACAATTCTGCAACCGATTGCTCCAACTCGCCTTGAGCTTTTGGGTCGTGTCAATTTCAAAATTGATCATGATGACGAAAAAGATCAAAAAAATAAAACCGGCAGCAGCAATGGTGACGCGCGTGGCAAATTCCATCTTTCTTCATTTAGCATTCTGAAAATTAAGAAAGTTGCCACAGAATTCGCTGATTCTTTCAAAGGCAAGAAAGGGCCGATCTTCCTTGCCACAACAGCGCTTAATTTCATTGCACTCTTGGAGGTTGCCAAATCAGCAGTCCCAGAAGATTTAAACCTCTCTGACGCTGATATAATAGAGCTTCTTCAAAATGCGATTGAAGAGCAGATTCCAGAGATTGCAGATCTGGATGTAGATTTCAGCCTTCAAGGCCTGAAAGATTTGGCGCTTGAGGTTATCACTGATCCTGCCACAATCGCGCTTCTGGTCGCGCGTTTGCTCGTGCCGAGTTTCGGCTGGGCTGCAACGATATATGAGATCGTTGATAACTTTGAGTATATTAAAGATTCTATTTCCCTTGCGGCGTATGTATTTGACGACCCGGAATCTGCATTTGCCGATGCGGTTGCTGCGCTGGACGATGTATTTGCCAAAGCTCAGGCAATTGCCGAATGGTTTGGGTATGAATTCAACATTGAAGAAACGCAAGAACCAGATGAATCTGATCCAAGCGTAGATACCAGTAATGTTGAAGAAGGCCTGCATACAGTTGCAAGTTCCTTTACCGACAAAGATACGCCAACTAGCGAACCAAAGGCAGATGAAACGGTTGTACCCCGTGAGAAACGCGGACAAAGCGCTGCTGATATTGTACCGGATGACGTTCAGTTTGACGGGGTATTGCGTATCCTGCCAGAGAGCCTGACTGGAAAAGAGATCAGCCTTAAACTCTCAGTCACTGATTATCTCAAAGAACAGCAGAAATGGCGCGAACAAGACTTTAACGCGCAGCAACAGGCCGAGTTCGGTGATCTTGGCGGCGATATGGCCCTGTTTGGATACACGGGGAATGAATCCCTTTGGGGCGGGCTGTATACAGATGTGCTTTACGGTGATGACGGCGACGACTGGTTTTTTGCGAGCCCGGGCGACGATTATTTCATTGGAGGCAAGGAACGTGATACCGGAAGCGAAGCCGGAGGTGCAACCGGTGAAAGAATTGGCGATACCGTTTCATATAGTTTCTTTGGTGCAAATCAATCAGACTTTATAAATAAAGAGGGCGCAACAGAAAGCTTCACGATTGACAACATCCAATTGATCCTTGGTACCGACGCGCCGGGGGGCAGTGATGCAAAGGAAGCCCATGTAAAAGCTCTGAAACAGTTCGCAGGTGGTGCTTCCGGTGTCGACAGATTGGCCGGTATCGAGGCAATCATGCTGGCCAGCAAATCCGACACGATTGAAATCGTGGATGGATCGACTGATTTTGTTTCTTCACTTTGGCAGGTCTTTGGCGGTCTGGAGGGCGAAGAAGGCGACAAAGGCGAAATCCGTATTTCCGGAAAGGAATCACCCTGGTCCATCAGTCTTCTCGATGGCGAAGGCTTTCTCAGCGATGCTCTGTTGAAGAATGTGCCTCCTGTCAGCCAGTTCCGTAGTTTTGAACCGGGCGATATCGAAAATGCGGCTATTCAGTTTGCGTCACCTGCCGACGGGCAGGCCCCCGTTCCAACCACATGGTCAGGCGAAGCGAAAAAAGCGGACGACGCAATAGGCTATATCGAGCTTATAGATCTCGATGTTGATCTTATCGGTGGCGAAGCTGGTGAAATGCTGTGGTCGACTGACGATATCCAACGTCTGGTTCTTGGCAACGGCGGCAATGACACAATCTCTGTCGGAGACACCCGCAGCAAAGACGTGGTTCAGGAACAGGGTAAATCTCAGGCGCTTGGCGGTGAAGGTGATGACATTGTTGTCGTCCATGGCGCACTTACAGAAGGGCGCGGAGGAGAAGGCAACGACGTTGTCATTGGTGTCGATCTGAACGGTAGCGTCGATCTGACTGTCGCTGGTGATGCGGGCAATGACACGGTTCAGGCTTTTGGTGGTGAAAAGACCATCACCATCGGTGGTGAAGGGGATGACTGGATCTACAACACCTCATCAGGGGGTGTGATTTATGGCGACACCCGAATGGGTGATGGATCGGGCAGCGGTGGTCAGGGCAGCGATCTGATCTGGTGGGCGCCCGGCGTCACGATGAAAGACCCGGATGGAACCGATTTTCTGCGCTATTTTGATCGCGCCCTCGTAGGGGGGGCAGAAAATCTGCCCTTTGGCGGGCTGAACATCCTGCTGGATAGCATTGTTCCTGTATCATCTCTAGCGACCTATCAGACACAGATCTTTTACGATTACCTGAACCCCAACATTCAATATCGCATGGTCGGGGATGAGTTCTTTGTCATTAACCGCCTTCCCGGTGCCCCGAACACTGGCAGCGCCTCTTGGGAAGGCAACGAAGGTGGAGCAAGCGATCTGCCTGATCCTCGTTCCTCTATGCGGTTCCAGAATTTTGAACAAAAATCGTCAATCTGGGCCGTCGCTTTTCTGGAAGAGTTTGCGAGCGGTCGTGGCATTACAGCCTTTTCCGGGATTCGGGCGGTAACGAGCGGAAATACCACGTTCAACGGCGATGTCGGCGCTGACCTTGGGATGTTCTTCAAGGAATCCAACCCGATCCTTGACCTGGTAGCATGGTTGCCTGGATTCCCCGGTGGGATCACGCGGTGGATTCCCATCATTGAACATATCCTGACACAGGCAGGGGCCAAAGCCCTGCGTGCGACCAACCTGAAATGGGGGTCAGAAAACGACCCGCTGGTCATTGATCTGGATGGGGACGGGATCGAGACTTCGGCCATTGGCGACGGTGAGGTTTTCTTTGATTTTGACGGCGATTTCTTTGCCGAGCGCACCGGTTGGCTGGATGCCGATGATGGCTTCCTTGTGCTGGATCGCAATGGCGATGGGCTGATTTCCGATGTGACCGAAATGTTTGGTGGGCCGGGTCTGTCCGGGTTTGCCGAACTGCGCGATCACGATGACAACGACGATGGCGTGATCACTCTGGATGATGCTGTCTTTGGCGATCTGCAGGTCTGGCGTGACTTCAATCAAAACGGTGTCACGGACTCGGGGGAGCTGGCCACATTGGATGAGCTGGGGATCACCCGGCTGGATGCAATTGGCACTGATCTTGACAACTTTGTCACCCCAGACCGGGCGCTGCTGCTGCGTGAAGGGCAGGTCACCTTTGCCGATGGCCGCACCTCGAAACTGTATGACGCGCTATTTGACAGCAGCGAAACATTCACCTCGTTCCGTGGCGAACTAGGCGTTCTCGCTGCGCCGCAGCTGCAAAGCCGCGGCTATGGCAATCTCGTCAATCTTGACGTTGCCATGACCAATGATCTGGAGCTGGCAGAAATCGCCAGCACTGCGGCTGACAATATGACCACTGTCGATATGCGCACATTGCGCGCACAGGTGGGTGAAACGCTGAGCCTGTGGTCCTATGCCAACGCAGCCACGCGCGAACTGACTCCGGTACGCATTGGGCAGGTGGATGGTCAGGATGTGATCCTAGATCGCGCTGTCTGGGTAGAAGACGAAACAGGTGGCTACTGGCAAATGGCCAGCGGTGCGCCCGTACTGGACGGTGAAGGTGTTGAAATCGCCCGTCCGGTGCTGAGCGACGTGCTGGCGCAGGGCGCGGACTGGCAGGTTTCACAGCTCTTCTCACCGGCGACGCGGGCGGCAGCGCTTGACCACCGCATTGCGCGCCCCTTCCTCGTCGAAGTGATCGACGGCGTAGCCCACGTGCGCGACTGGGGTGAACAAAATCAGGATGGCAGCTGGCGTCTGGCCAGTGGCAACGATGTTCTGGACGATGATGGCCTGACCATTGCAGCGCCCACGCTGCAAGATGTGCTGAACCAGAATACTGGCGTCGGCATGCAATGGCGCGAAGAGTCCTTTGGCTTTAACGCTTTGAACGCGGTTGAGGTTCAGGAAATCGGCGTGCGTCAGGTTGATGGGATCGTCACGGACTACACCGTTGAAATTACAGATGAAAACGGCAAGTTCCATGTCTGGGCGCGCAATGTGGATCGCGCACTGGAACTGCAGGCCAAATATGGCACCGCGCAGGAATTTAACCTGCGCAACTACGAGATTGATTTTGATACCCTTGACGAAGTCAACTCGACCGATGACAGCGCATGGCGTGTCGAAATTCTGACACCGGGGCAGATGAACTTTGCGCTGGCATCGGCTGGCTTTGCCTTCCAGCCGGAAATGCTGTCAGGGACATACAACAACGACACTGGTATTCTGTCTTACACAGTTTCACCCGCCGAGGACACCGGCGTTGCCGGGCCAGATGGCTATGTCTCTGGCATCAACCGGGTGATTGACCTGCTAAAAGAGGTTGTGCCGGATTATATCACCACGGCAAATGGCTATGCCGTGCGCATGGCCTTCCAGGGCGGGCTATCTGCCTTTGCGCAGGGCATCGAATATGATGGCACCGTTGACGTCTATCGCCCGACAACCGACGATGAGCTGATCCCACTTTTCAGCGCCACCCTTCAGGCTGCGCCTGCGGAAAAAATCGAAGCCACCGAATATCTGCAATCATGGGCAGAGCTGCTGGCGCAGATCATCCCTGATTATGTGCCTGACGGGTCGAACAACGACGGCGGGCAAAGTGTGCGCACCGACAAGGTTTTCATTCTGCAAAACCTGATCACCGCCTGGGAACGCGTGCCAAACGCGCTGGATCTGCGCGAAACGATGTATGCGATGCAGCTGGATCAGGATCGCCTGCGTCTGCCTTCGGAAAACGCTGACGAATATGACTATGTCGCAGGCAGCAACCGCACCGATTATTTCTATCTGGAAACTGGCGATCAGACCCTTGCAGGTGGCAATGGTGAAGATGCCTATTTCACCGGGGATCAGACCGGGCATGATGTCATTACCGATTACGATGATGGCGATCTGGACGATCTGCGCCTGACCGGCATTTCACCCGAGGATGTGACCTTTGAACGTGACGGGCAGGATCTGCTGATCACCTGGAACAGCATCGACAAATCCGTGCGGGTGACAGACCACTTCCTTGGCGAACTGAACCCAACGCTGGGTGGCGGGCGGCGCGACAGCGGTGTGAACCACGTGGTCTTTGGCGATGGGACGGTCTGGGATCGCTTCCGCATTTCGTTGGAAGTCAGCACCGTAGAAGACACAGATGATGTGATCATCGGCTCTGGTTCAGCGGATGTGCTGCGCGGTGGGCGTGGCAACGACGTGATGCGCGGCGGCGCAGGCGGCGATTACTATTACTTTAACCTTGGCGATGGGCAGGATGTCGTCGGCGAAGAAACCAGCTTCTGGAGCACCGCGTCACAGGCGGCCATTGGTCCGCTGACCGGCGGGGTTGACTACATCTATTTCGGTGAGGGAATCCGTCTGGCTGACATGCGCTTTGTGCGCGAAGCGGATGGGGACGATCTGACAATCGTCATGCTGGATAGCGACGGCGTGGAAACCGGCGATACGCTGACCATCGAAAAGCAGTTCTGGGGCATGCGCAACCCGATCCCAGGCGCGCTTGGTGAATTCGATCCCTCGCTTGAATTCGACTATGTTTCGCCTTTCATGATCGAACGGTTCATCTTCGATCAGGGGGCCTCGATCGACATCGAACGCATGATGCAGCTGGTGCTTGAGCAGGCGGCGACAGACGGCGATGATGCGATCTATGGCTTTATCAACGATAACGAACTGCGCGGCGGCGCGGGCGACGACTTCCTGACGGGTCTGGAAGGCGGCGATACTTATTACTTTGGCCGTGATGATGGCGAGGATGTGATCCTCGACAATGATGTTTCCGTTGTCTTCTTCGGCGAGAAACCGGATGATCAGCTGATCTTTACCGACGATCTGCGCTGGACCGATTTCGATTTCCTGCGTGATGGTGCAAGCGACACCCTGCGCCTGATGATCAAGGGCACCGACGATGGGGTTGTCCTGACCGACTTCCTTAAGACGCTTCCCTTCATCGGCTTTACCAACCGCATCGAAAGCTTCACCTTTGGGGATGGTACCGTCTGGAGCTGGGACAAGCTGCTGCAACACTATGTGAACATTGCCAAAACCGATGGCGATGACACAATCTACGGCTTTAAGGTGGCTGATTTCATCGACGGCGGTCTGGGGAATGACCGCCTTGTGGGCATGGGTGGCGGCGACATCTATGTCTTTGAGCCGCTGCAAGGGTCAGACACCATCTTCGACAGCGGCGGCGCAGATCGCGTTGAAATGCGCAACATCGGGTATGACGATGTCGAATTTGACCGCACAGATCTCGATCTGATCATCCGGTTGAAATCCACCGGCGAAGAGCTGGTTTTGGAAAACCAATATGTGCGCGCCGACATGCAGGCCTATGCCGTCGAAGAGTTCCTCTTCTCGGACGGCACGCTGGTGCACACAGATGTTAACCCCGAAGACATTGACCTGATTGGCACCAATAACGCCGATACCATCTATGGATCGAACTTTGCAGAGAAGATCGACGGGCGTGCCGGGGATGATCTCTTGGTGGGTCGCGACGGCGGTGACACCTATGTGTTTGACGCAGGCTATGGCAATGACACCATTGCGGATCTGCGCGAACGTGCCTCTTGGGTGGATCACCGCCATGTGCCTGATCCGGTGCGTGACACGGTGGAACTGGGTGGCGATATCACGCGCGACAATATCATTTTCACCCGTAACGGCTTTGATCTGGTGATCTCGATCGAAGATCGCACAGATACGCTGCGCATACGTGATCAATTCAAAAGCTCGGCGCATGGGGTTGAGCGGCTGAAGTTCTACGATGGCTCGATCATGACCATGCGCGAGGTCGAACAAGATCTGAACATCGAAGGCGGCACACGCGGCGATGATGTGCTGACCGGTGTGATTGATCAGGAAAACGTGCTGGATGGGCGTCAGGGCGACGACATTCTGCGCGGCGGTCGTCTGGCCGACAGCTATGCCTTTGGGGCAGAGTACGATCTGGATCGGATCGAAGAGCAAACCGACCGTGCAGGCGTGATTGACCGCGTTGTCTTTGGGGCGACGGTTGATCCCGATGCGCTGATCCTGCGCCGCGATGGTGAATCGCTGATCATTGATCTTGGCAATGGCACCGATGTTCTGACCATCGTGAATGGTCTGGGCACACAGGCTGTCGAACTGTTTGAGTTCGCTGGCGGCGTGCAATGGACTCTGGATGATATCCGTGGCCGGATGCTGATTGGCACCGAAGGCGACGACCAGTTGATCGGCTTTAATGGCCGCGATGATGTGCTGAATGGCGGTTCGGGCTCTGACGCGATGGAAGGGCGCAGCGGCAACGACACCTATAAATTCGGCTATGGCGACGGGCATGACAGTGCTTTTGACACCGGCGGGATCGACAAGGTGGTCTTTGGCCTGGGGATTGATCAAAGCGATGTCAGCTTTGCCAATGTAAACGGTGATCTGGTCGCCACGCTGGCAGGCAGCGAAGAAACGCTGGTGATCCTTGGCGGGGCCGCGTCAAGCGGCGGTTCAAATGCGATCGAGAGCTTTGAATTTGAAAACGGCACCGTTTTGTCTCTGGCTGATGTTCAGCTGCAGATCTTTGGGGCACGCACAAACGCAGGTATGGATCTGCTTGATGCGCGCGAGCTGGGCACCGACTATGCTCTGCTGCCGGGGCGCGGCTTTGACCGGGTGACGCTGGATGACAATGCCACCATGGTCTTTAACAAAGGCGATGGTATCGACACCGTCTGGGCCGGTTATCAGACCACCGGGTCGCGTATTGTCTTTGGCGATCTCTATTCAACCGAAGCCGAGGTTCGTGTCACGCGCATTGATGGCGACGATCTTGTTCTGGCCTTCCCCGATTCAGGCGATCAGATTATTCTGACCGACGCGCGCACATCGGCCTATGTTCCACTGCTTGAATTTGCCGATGGCGTCACCTGGGACCGGGGGGCGCTGATCAATGCTCTGATCGAAACACAGGCGACCGATGGCGATGACCTTTTGCTTGGCTCTTCGCTGGATGAGGTTCTCAGAGGCGGGCTTGGCAATGACGACCTGCGCGGTGGTCGGGGCAGCGATACCTATATCTTCACCCGCGGGGATGGGCGTGATGTCATCACCGATCCCGACGGGACTGATGTTCTGCAAATCGAAGGATATCTCTATTCGGAAATGCAGGCGCGCAGGCCGCTGTCGACCTCGGGTGGGACAAATGACATCATCCTGACCTTCGAAGGCAGCGATGACGAGATTGTCCTGCGCTATAGTTCGACTTTTGCCGGGATCGAGAAAGTTACCTTTGGGGATGGCACAGAAATCACCCGTGAACAGCTGACCAATCTGACGGCTGGGGCAGGCACTGAGTTTGACGACCTTCTGGTAGGCAGCACGCTGCATGAAACCGTTGTTGGCGGAACAGGCGATGACACCATGAATGGTGGGGCAGGGCCAGATACCTTTGTCATCAACCGTGGTGACGGGCGTGACATCATCGACGAAAGCGGCTCATGGCGTGATGCCAACCGCCTGTTGTTGCCAGATCATCAGCCAGGTGACGTGAAAGTCATCAAATCACCGGCAGACAGCAGCAATGATGCGATCCTTGATCTGGGTGACAGTCAGCGGGTCACCCTTGAAAATGCGCTGAGCCGCTATTCTGCCAGCATCACCGAAGTGGTGTTTGCCGATGGCACACGGTGGACATACAATGATCTGAATGCACGGGCGAATGCACACCTGAACCGTCTGGATATCGAACCGGCAACCATTAGCGCCAGCACCGGCACAATTACCTCAAGTGAAGCCTCGGAATATCTCGAAGGCGGCAGCACGCCAAACACCTATGTCTTTACCCGCGGCGGTGGTCAGGACCGGATCGAAGATAGTGGTCCTGCCAATAGCCTGCGGATCGAAGGCTATAACATCTCAGATGCGGAATTTAAGCCCTCGCTATCGGGCGTGCGCTCTGATCTGCTGTTGTCCTTTACCCGCACCCAGGATCGCATTCTGATCGAAGATGGGCTGTCTTATAACAGCTACAACAACCGCGCTGAGCAGACTGTTGAAACATTTGTCTTTGATGACGGCACTCTGACCATTTCCGAGGTCGCGCAGCGTTATGTCGATGCTCAGATCAGCATGGGCGACGATCTGATAGAAGCGATGCAGACCCCAACCACCATCGAAGCTGGCGAAGGAAATGACACCATTGGTGGAACGCTGGATGACAGCACCCTTCGATTCCGCGCAGGCGATGGCCATGACGTAATTGACGGCGACCCGTCACGCGCCAAGGCCACTTTGGAAATCTTTGGCTATACCCCTGCAGATGTGACCATCGAACGTGATGTCTATCAGGATCAGGGCGGTGGCTTTGTCCTGCGGTTTGCCGGAGGCACAGACAGCATCACGCTTCGGGGCAATTCCCGTGACAGCGCCAATGCACTGGCCGAGATTGTTTTCGAAGATGGCACAAGCTGGGATTTCGCCCATCTGGAAGCGCAGGCAGTCAAAACCACCGTCTCAGCGGGGGGTGCGGGCAATACACCAACACCGGGCAATGATACGCTGACCGGAGAAGGCTTTGCCGATGTCTTTGAACCGGGTCGTGGCGATGACGTGATCGACACTGCCGGCTTCTTCTTTGATGGCGACAGCAACAGAGTGATCTTCCGTCAGGGCGACGGTCAGGACTTCCTCTATTCCAGCGACTATATCGGCGAGCTTCAGGTTGAGCTGCCGGATCTGAACCGGGCAGACGTTCGGTTCCTGCCCACGGTCTTTTCCGATCTTGGCGGCAGCGGCCCGATTGATGACGAACCCGGCCCTCCGTCGCGCTCAACCAATGATCTGATCATCGAGGTCATCGCAACGGGTGACCGACTCTGGCTTCAAGATGGCTTGAACGCACTTCGCGACATCACGTTCCAAGATGGCTCAACATTGGAAGCCTTCGTGCTGCGCAACGAAATGTCCAGCTGGCCTGCGCCAGCCGCACTGCAACCGCCTGTGCGCCAGCCGGTTACTATCGACCCAGCTGCAACCAGCGTGGATCTTGCGCCAACGGATGAATTCTATCTGCTGGCACCAGCACAAACGCCCGGAACGCAGACGATCACGCTGAACCATACCGGCGGCTGGGATAGCGTTGTGATGCCGGACACCGACACCAGCCATGGCGGCGAGATCCATATCAATTTGTCTGGGATTTACCGCGACGATATCGACGTATTCCTGGTCAAACTTCCCACCTCTGGAATGCCCGGACCTGACAGCTTTGCGATGGTGCTGGATTGGGGCGCGGATGACGCAGGGATAATTGTGCCCTATGTTCGTGGCGGCCCCGGCACTGATGTGACGCAGATCATCACCGAAGATGGCCCTGTCACCATTGCATCGCTTTTGACGCAGTTTGATACCGAAGAAGCAGACAGCCCCCGCGTCTTCGAAGGCTTTTTGAACTTCACCCGCGATCAAAATCGTGGACTGTACATTGTCGAAGCCAGACCTGATGAGGGTCCAAATGATGATGACATCGGCGGCCCGATTGATGACGATATCGGCGGACCCATTGATGATGATATCGGGCTGCCTCCTTTGGGGTCACCCCCGGTCATCGAACTGTATCTGGGCGATATCACCCTAGATGAGCTGGATCTTACTCTGCGCGATTTCCGCTATGTTCTGACGATTGCACCGCGCGCGCCTGATGGATCAGATGCAGGCGAAATCTGGCTGGGGACCCCGGCTCAGATGGCTGATACGGAAATCTTCCTTGCCAGCACCCGTCAGCCCATCCGGGGCGACGCGCTATTGACGATGCTGTCGGATAGCGCGGCCGCTGAGCCAACCGATGGGGATGACTATCTCGAGGTGGGTCAGGATGGAAATGCCGTCACGGTCGAAGGCCAGCAAGGCAACGACGTCATCAAAAGCGACAGCCCCGATATCACCTATGCCTATGAACGGGGCGATGGGCATGATGTGGTCTACAGCCCTTACCCGACCCAGGCCCAAGCCAAGATTGACCTTACAGGTATTGCACCAGAGGATGTGACGCTTGTCGCACAGAGAGACCATCTTTTGCTGCATATCGCCGAAAGTGCACCGGGCGCAGGGGATGGCGGCACGATCCGGATGATTTCCGGAATGATCCGTGAGGGAGCCAACTTTGTGCCTGCGCTTGCGACAGTGCGATTTGTAGGCAACGATGCCGAATGGGACAGCGCCGAAATCGCTGCGCAGCTGGCACCGCCGCCGCTTGGGACCGATGCGAATGACATCATCGAAAACCCGGGCAAAGCAGGCGTCTATGAGCTGGGCCTTGGCGATGACGTGGTCATCACCCGCAGTCAAAACGATGTCTACATCTACAACAATGGCGATGGGCACGATGTCATTGAGGAAGGTGGCTCTGCGCCTGCCGGGGATGAACTGCGCCTGCCAGATTTCAACATTGCCGATGTGCGCTTTGAGGCCGACGGCGATGACCTGCTGCTGATCTTTGCTGAGAATGCCCAGACAGGGGTAACCGCAGGCAGCATACGGCTTGTGAAAGCCCTGGACGATCCGCGCAACTTCTTCAACGAAATGATTGAACGCATTGTTTTTGCGGATGGTCAGATGGACGTTCCTGCGGTGTTGGCGCGCCTTGTGACGCAGCAGATCACCAGTGGTGACGACCTTGTGACGGGCGCGGAAGACGGCGATACCATTGACGCCGGTGCAGGGGATGACACCCTGGATGGTGGCAAAGGAAATGACCTTTATGTCTGGCGTCGCGGGGATGGCAATGACGTCATTCTGGATACCTCCGAACGCACCAATGACGGCAGCCCGCTGGATGAAACCCGCCTTGATGATATCAATCGCCTTGAACTGGTCGGGATCAACCGGGATGAGGTGACATTCTCGCTGACCACAGAAGGTTTGGCCATTGATATCGCCGAGTCCACCGAAGGTGCGGCGGATGGCGGCCGGATTGTTGCATTTGGCATGTTCAACGGCCGGGATGGCCGCTTTACCGCCTGGCAGGCCCCCGGTGTTGATGCGATCCTCTTTGGCGATGGCACGGTGCTTTCGGCAGCGGCCATCATGTCTGACCTGATCAATGCACAGGCCACAGATGGGGCGGACCTGATCGCAGGTGACAGATTTGCCGAAACCATTGTCGGTGGGGCCGGTGACGACATCCTGAATGGTTCAGGCGGCCACGACACCTATATCTGGCGTCATGGTGACGGTGATGACCATCTGTCAGACACAGGTGGCAACTTTGGCGAAATCGATGTGCTTAAGCTGGTTGGCGTGGATGTATCTCAGGTCTCTATGCGCTATGGCTTTGAAAATGATATCGAAATGGTTATCGCCGACAGCGCTGTCGGTGCGGATGATGGTGCCTATCTGGCACTGGATCATGCGGCAGGCACATCATCGCCGCGTGGGATCGAACAGATCCACTTTGATGATGGCACGATCTGGCAGCGTTCAGACTTCCAGGCATTGGTTGTTGCTGGTCAGCAGGCCAGCGATCGTGATGACAGGCTAAGCGGCACCAGCGGTGCAGATACCATCGCCGGGCTTGGCGGAGACGACCAGCTTTTAGGTGGCACCGGGGCCGATACCTATCGCTTTACCAAAGGGGATGGCCGCGATGTGATCGTTGATGATCAGGGCGATGCGGATACCATCGAACTGATTGGCTTTACCGCCGATGAGGTCAGCTTTGATCGGCGTGGTGTCAACGGACCGGATCTGCTGATCCGCCTTGCGGGCGGCGAAGAGATCACTGTGACCAACGCGCTGAAAGATGGCGTGGATGCGCTGGCGCAGGTGGTGATTGTCGATGAAGCCCTCACCTTTACCATCGCAGACATCAAAGCGGAGCTTGTGGCTGGTCAGGCCAGCAAGGGCTCTGATACGGTTCTGGGCACGGATCTGGCAGATGATCTGTCAGGCGGAGCGGGCAGCGATCTTGTGCTGGGTGGCGCGGGCGATGATACCTATCGCTTTGCCGCCGGGGATGGCGATGATCGTATCGTCGACGAGGGCACAGATACAGCAGATGTGCTGCGTCTTGAGGGCTTGAATGTTGCTGATCTGGCCTATGCGCTGCGCGTTGGTCCAAACAGCGATGACCTTGCGCTGGTCTTTACCGAAGGCCGCGACCGGATCATTCTGGAAGGGGCCCTTCAACCAGCCATTGCTCAGAACACCGGCTATGGCACTGTCGGCGTTGATCGCATCGTCTGGGCGGATGGCACCGAATGGGATCGCGCAGAAATGCGCAAACAGGCCCTGAGCTATGCGCAGACCACGGGCAGCGAACAGGTCTGGGGCTTCCTCGGGGAGGATACCTTTGAGGGCAGCACCGGCAATGACACTGTAATCGGTGATCGCGGTTCAGACACCTATGTTATGGCACGCGGTCATGGGCATGATATTTTCGAAGATACAGATACTGTATGGGCGGACTCCGTCGATAAAATCGAGTTCCCAGATTTCGTGTCCTCCGAAGTCTCGGTTACGCGCCTGTTCAAAGGCAGCAATAGCCTCAAACTGACCTTTGCCTCGGCGCCGGACGACAGCCTTGTTGTTGTTGATGCGCTTGCCGGCAATGGCGCTGGCATCGAAGAATATCACTTCTCGGATGGTCAGATCTGGACCCCCGCTCTGTTGGCCAATCTGCTGGACAACAACGCGCCGGTGGCGACAGAAGATGGCTATTTCACCGTCACCGAAGGGGAACAGCTGGTGCTGACCCCGGCCACTTTGCTGCGCAATGACTTTGATGCAGATGGTGATCCGTTGTCGATTATCGCGGTTGATGGCGGGGCCAATGGCTTTGCCGAACTCGATGGCGACGGCAATATCGTCTTTACACCAACCGCCGGGTTCTATGGTGCGACGCAGCTTAGCTATACGCTGTCTGACGGGCGCAATGGCCTTGCCTCGACCAGCGTCGATCTGCGTGTCCGCCCAAGTGCCGAAGCACTGGATGACAGCGGTTTTGAAGTGGCAGAAGACGGCTTCCTTGTGATCCGGGCCGAACGCCTGTTGTCGAATGACCTGGACGGGGATCGCATGATCATCGCGCAGGTCAAAGACCCGCAAAACGGCAGCGTCAGCCTGAACAGCGTGGGCGAAATCACCTTTATCCCCACGGCCAATTACAACGGTCCCGCGTCGTTTACTTATGTGGCCAATACCCCCGAAGGCGGGATTGCCGAAGCCACCGTAACGCTGAATGTCACCGCCGTTAACGATGCGCCGGTGGCCAATGACGATGGTCTGTATCAGACCAACGAAGACCAGAGCTTCCTGATTTCAGTCAGCAGATTGCTGAATGATGACCGCGATGTGGATGGTGATCGTCTGAGCCTCATCAGCGTGCAGGGCAGCGCGGATATTGACGTCGAACTGACCGATGACGGCTATGTTCAGGTCACCCCCAAACCGTATTTCTGGGGCAATGCCAGCTTTACCTATACGGTCTCTGATCCTGCGGGCCTGCAGGATACCGCAACTGTATCGGTCTGGGTGGAACCGGTGAATAACGCGCCTCTGACCGAAGATGACAGTTTCACCCAGGATGAAGATCAACCGCTGATCATCAACAGCGCAGATCTTGTGGCCAATGATTTTGATCCCGATGGCGACCCGATCACCGTCACCAGCATGACCGCCACCTATGGCGGCAGAGTCACCGCGCTGGACAACGGCACCTTCCGCTTTGATCCATGGGCCAATTTCAATGGCGAAGCACGGCTGACCTATACAACCGATGACGGGCAGACCGGCACGTCGCAGGGCAATGTCACTGTGACTGTGACGCCGGTCAATGACCGGCCAGAGGCGCGCGACGACAGCTATACCGATCACGCCATGCTGCGCGGTGTCGAAGATCAGGCCATGACCATTTCGCTGATCACCCTGATGCAGAACGACAGCGATCTGGAAAGCCTGACCGTCACATTCGAAAACGTCTCTGATCCGGGTGACGGGGTGATCGAAATCGTGGATGAAACCACGCTGCGTTTCACACCCGATGAAAACTTCTGGGGGGAAACAACCTTCAGCTATCTGATTTCAGACGGAGATGGCGCGGTGGATGATGCCACCGTAACGCTTTGGTTTGAAAACGTCGCGGATGCGCCGCCGGTGGCAGCCGATGATGTGATCACAGTCTACGAGGACACGCAGGTTGTGATCCCGCGGGAATATCTGCTGTCAAATGACACCGATATCGACCGTGATCCGATCACAATGACATCGTACCGCCTGCCCAGTTTCATCGAACGCTTTGCGCTGGGTGAATTCACCGGGACGCTTGAACTGAACGATGACGGTGATTTCCTCTATACGCCGGGGCTGAACGAAACCAGTGAATCCGGGTTCTTCTATACCATCACCGATGGTGTGTCGTTCCAGGGCGTGCTGGGGACCGACGAAGGTTATGTTGATATCCAGATCATCGCAGTAAACGATCAGCCAACCGCCATGGATGACACTGCATCGCTGACCGGGCTGGATATTCCGCTGACGATCCGCATTTCTGAAATCCTTGCCAACGACTATGACGTTGACGAAGAGGACGTGCAGTTTGCGGGTGTCGATTCCGTCTCTGTTGGCGTTGCCGAGGTGCGTGATGGCTATGTGGTTGTGCGTGTGCCGCAGGGCTATACCGGCGAAATCGAAATCGACTATCGCATTCGCGATGCAGCCGGTCTGGAAGACGTGGCGCAGATCAGCGGTCTTGTGGGCAGCGGCTATAGCCTGATCCTGAACGGCACCGACGATCCAGACCTGATCCTTGGGTCGGATCGCAATGAAACCGTCTATGCGGGCGAAGGTGACGATACTATCGAAACCGAGGGCGGCGATGATTACATCGTGGCAGATGCCGGGCAGGATCGCATTGATGGCGGTGATGGCTATGACACTGTCAGCTTTGAAAACTCCAACGGGCGCGTACGCGCGGATCTGGTGACCCGCCTTGTTCAGGGCGGCGACGGCGAAGGGGATGTGCTCGATAATATCGAGGCGCTCAAGGGCTCGATCCGCAATGATGAACTGCTGGGCAATGCCGGGGCCAACCTGCTGGAAGGCGGCGAAGGCAATGACGAACTGACAGGCAGAGAAGGCGCAGATACGCTGCGTGGTGACGCAGGTGATGATCTGCTGATCGGCGGCGCAGAGGGCGACCTGCTGCAAGGCGGTGAAGGCAGCGATACCGCAGATTACGAAACCTCGGGCGCGGCGGTGTCGATCTCTCTGGCGGATGGCACAGCCTCTGGCGGCGATGCTGACAATGATACGCTGGAAGGTATTGAAAACCTCAGCGGCTCTGAACAAGATGACCTGCTGATCGGTGACGGGGAAAGCAACACCCTGATCGGCCGGCGCGGTGCGGACACGCTGGAAGGCCGGGATGGAGATGACATCCTGATCGGCGGACGCGGCGCAGATGTGATGCGCGGCGGCGAAGGCGTTGATATCGCGGCCTACACCCTGTCAACCCAAGGGGTGATTGTGGATATGGCCACCGGTGAAAGCGGTGGGGGCGATGCCGAAGGGGATAGCTTTGAGAGCATCGAAATTGTCCAGGGGTCGTTCCATGACGACACCATCCGCGGCAACGAGGCCGACAATATCCTGCGCGGTGGTGCGGGCGCTGACCTGCTGGATGGGCGCGATGGCTATGACATCGCGGATTACAGCGATGCCCGCGCGGGAATTTCGCTGGATCTGACCACAGGCACCGGTGGCGCCGGTGAGGCAGCAGGGGATGTGCTGCAGAACATCGAAGAAATCCGCGCAACCGTCTATGACGACACCATCCTTGGCAGCGATGCGTCGGAGATCTTTGATGGCAACTGGGGTGACGACACCATCACCGGCGGCGCAGGCTCTGACGCCTATCGCTTTGGCTGGGACAGCGGCCATGATGTGGTGAACGAAAGCGGTGACGGCTCTGAGATCGATCAGGTGCTGCTGGCAGAGGGCATCGCGCCCAAAGATCTGTCTGTGGTGCGCGAAGGCGACGATCTGCTGCTGGAACTGGAACGCGACGCAGGTTTCCTGATTGATACGCTGCGGGTGGTGAACCATTTTGTCAGCGAAGTGCAGGGCATCGAAGAGGTGGTCTTTGCCGATGGCACCATCTGGGATCGCGACCAGCTGGAGGCCCTGCAGCGTCTGGGACGCTTCAATGCCGCGGATGACATCTATCGCTTTGGTGTCGAAGACGAGACCGCCTTTATTGATCCGGCTTCGCTGATTGAAAACGACACCAACAGCCAGGTGGATTACGGCATCGAACTGATTGGTGTCAGTGATCCGGTCAATGGCACAGTGCGTCTGACCGATGACGGCCAGATCGCCTTTGATGCTGATCCGAATTTCAATGGCGATGCCTTCTTCCACTATACGGTACGGGACGTCTTTGGACGTGAATCCAGCGCCCGTGTCGAGGTGAACATTCGCCCGGTCAATGACGCCCCGGAAGGGGTGGATGACGGGCCGTTTGACGCCATCGAAGACACATTATGGCGGATCAGCCTGTCGGATCTGCTGGCCAATGACATCGACATTGACGGAGATGATCTGACCATCGTCGATGTGATGCCCCTGTTCGATCAGGACGGAAACCAAATCGACCCGATGAATGGTGGGATCAGTAGTCTCCCCTATACCAAACCGGGCTCTAACGCCGAGATCTGGCTGAACAATGGCGATCTTCTGCAAAACTTTGATCCGCATAACCAGTTCATCGAAGTGCGTTTCCGCGCTGATCACGTGGGCCCGGCTGGCTTTACTTATGTTCTGGCCGATCCTGATGGTCTGACCTCGACCGGTCAGGTGCTGATCAACGTGGCGGCGGTCAATGATGCGCCGCGCAGCCGCGATGACCGCGAAACCATCCGGCTGGGCCTGACCGAAGAGCTGACCATCAGCAGCCTGATGGCCAATGACTATGACGTTGAAGGGGATGACTTCTCGTTCCATGGTCTTGGTGGGGATGCGGTGAACGGGACAGTGTCGCTGAATGCCGATACCGGAGTGATTTCCTTCACCCCAAGTGCGCTTGGCGAGGCCAGCTTTACCTACGAGCTGATCGACGAATTTGGAGCTGTGGGTGTGGTGACAGTCGAACTGACTGTAATCCCGATCAATGATGCGCCTGTTGCCCGCGATGATGACGGCTTTGATACGCTGGAAAATCAGGTTCTGCTGATTGATCCTGCGGATCTGCTGGCCAATGACACCGATGACACCGATCCGCTGGATGATGTGATTTCGCTGTCCGGGCTGGATCGCTTTGCCGAAAATGGGCGTGTGGCGCTGAATGACGATGGTATGATCGTCTTTACCCCGCGCACCGATTACAATGGCGAAGCAAGCTTTGTCTATCAGATCACTGACGGCAATGGTGGCTATGACACCGCGACCGTCACAGTGCAGATCCTGCCTTCGAACAAAGCACCGGTGGTGCGTGATGATCTGGCCTTTGGCTATGAAGATGAAATCATCGAAATCATTCCAGGCGAAATCTTTGGCAATGATCTGGATGCGGATGGCGATGTGATCTTCCTCGACAGCGTCGAGGTGCTGGGTGTTGTCACCAATGACCTGAGCAACCGCAGCCCATTTGAGGCGGATTACACGCTGAAAACACAGGCTCTGTCGCAAGATGCCAGTGTCACACTGACCCTGTCAGATGGATCTGCTTTGCCCGATGGTCTGGTGTTTGACGCACAGACACTGACAGTTTCTGGCGCGCGTACAGATGGGGTGACCGGAGCCTTTGATGTCACTTTGACCCTTCAGCAGGCTGACAGCAGCTATGAGCATACGGTCACTGTTGCGGCTGACGCAGATCTCGGGGCCGGGGTGTCGCTGGTGCCGCCGATGATGGTCTTTGACATCTCACAAGGCAGTTTCTCGATGTCTTCGGACAACGGGCGTCGCCTGCCGCTCTGGCTGGAGTTTGATCCCGAAACGCTGACCCTGTCTCAGACAGATCCGGCCCCGGCAGGGAAAACCAGCCCCATCCGTCTGGAACTGCGCTTTACCCCGCCAGAAGAGACCATGCCAGATGATGAAACGCTGGAGTTTGGCCGCGACGGCTTTGCGCTTGAGGTCTGGATTGATCCGCAAAACCCGGATCTGGGGGCGATCAACGCGCTCTTTGCCAATGATCCGTTCTTTGCGCAGCAGGGGCTTTATGCCCTGCCGGTCGAAACAGGCACAACCCTGACCGCCAGCAAGGAAAGCGGCGCGGATCTGCCCAGCTGGCTAAGCTTTGATACCGAAAGCCTGAGCTTTGCGGGCACTCCGCCTGAAACCTTTGTCGGCACACCTGCGGTGCGCCTTGACGCCACTGGCGGCGCTGTTGACTTTGCCGTGCTGACAGAACTTGCGGTGGACGACCTGATCACCGTCGCAGGGCTGGACGATACCTCAATCAACAATCAGGGGGATCGCTTTACTCTGATCACCCCGGATGACTTCTATGGTCATGTCGCCGTGCGCTATGCCGCCGAAGACGACAAGGGGGCGGTCTCTGATGATGGCCTGATTGTCATCGACGTGCGCAACACCACCGAAGTGCCCGATACCGTCGCCGATTTCTATCACATGCTGGAAGACGGACGTCTGAGCATGGATATCGCTGACATTCTGGCCAATGACACCGATGAAGAAGGGGATGCTATCCGCCTTGTCGGTCTGCGCTTCAACTATGATCAGGACGTTCAGATCACCCGCGGGTCGATGAAACTG
Source organism: Pelagimonas sp. (assembly GCA_025210455.1). GTDB lineage: Bacteria > Pseudomonadota > Alphaproteobacteria > Rhodobacterales > Rhodobacteraceae > JAOARQ01. The sequence continues at coordinate 145,250 of JAOARQ010000047.1, read as the reverse complement.
ATTGATGCGGTGGACAGCAGCTTTGGTACGCCAAGCGCCTCGGATCTGATCGGATCAGGTTATGCGCCCGATACGCAGGCCAATGCGTCGAACTGGGCCTATAGCCCAAATGGTGGCGCGCAGGATGGTCTCAGCTTTGATGTCATTCAGGAGTTCCTGACACATGATGTGCAGGAATTCTGCGCCTGCGGAACCTGCCAGTCACGTGTCGAAGAACTGAAAACCGCTCTTGAAAAGGCCAGCCTGCAGGGGCAGGGCAGCTTTGCCAATCTCGAAGAGCTGGCCGAATTCATCGACGATGGTTACTGGGGGGCAAACGATCAGTATTTCAATGTCTCGGACACAGGGCCAAATGCCAATGACGGCGTGCTGTACTACAACCTCAGTGGGTCGGCGCGGGATACCGATGGCATCTCTGAGGGGCGTTCCGAACTGGTGCGCGAGATCTTCAAGCTCTATGAAGCGACCCTTGGCATTGATTTCGTCGAAACCACCGATGAAACACTCGCTGATATCAACTTTGGTGACAATGAACTGGGGCGTGCCTATGCCTCCAACACCAATGGTGCGGGCGGGACAACGCGTCAGGCCTATATCAACGTAGGCGCCGACTGGACCAGCGATCAGAATGACTATGACGGTTACCTGAGCCAGACCATGTTCCACGAGATCGGGCATACGCTGGGTCTTGGACACCAGGGGCCATACAATGGCGCGGCGACCTTCGGCATTGATCAGGCGTTTGAAAATGACAGCTGGCAGGGCACGATGATGTCCTATTTCAGCCAGAGCTGGAATTACAACACCACCGCTGATTTCGCCATGCTGCAATCCCCCATGACGGTCGACTGGATCGCGCTGGACAATATCTATGGCGCGCAGGGCTATGGGGTGTCCAACGCCTTTACCGATGATACCATCTGGGGCTTTGGCACCACGATCACCTCTGAGGTCAGTGATATCTGGGCCACATGGACCGACCGGGCGCATCGAATGGCCACAACCATCGTTGATGGGGCAGGGCATGATACGCTGGATCTGTCGGGCTATGACAATAACTCGCGCATTGATCTGCGCCCCTCTGACAAAGACGCCATTGCACCGTCGTTCTCGAATATCGGCGGGCTGTTCGGCAACCTGACAATCGCCCATGGCACCATCATCGAAGACGCCATCGGTGGCGACGGGCATGAGGTGTTCTATGGCAATAGCGCCGATAACGTCCTGACAGGGAACGGCGGGCAGGACACCTTCTTTGATAGCGCGGGCGCTGACCGCTACATTGGCGGGCTGGGCACCGATATGGTGATCTTTGATCAGTCGATCAGCACCTATGCCTTTGAACTGTTCGAAGGCGGGCTGCGGGTGATCGACGATGCCATTGACTGGGTCTCGGATACGGTTGATTTTCTTGCCTTTGCGGATCGGACGCTCAGCTGGGGCGCGGTTGTCGCTGAATTCCTGCCGGACGCCACTGTGACACCGGTTGACGAAGCCCGTGTTGTGACACCGGCCAACACAGGTGTATTTGCAGATGCGCTCCCAACGCTGGCGGGCGGGGTGTACTCCGCGAAACTGTCGGATGGCAGCGAACTGCCCTTCTGGCTGCGTATTGGTCGCGATACTGGCGAATTGCTGGGCGAGGTTCCCTTTAACGTCAAAACCCAGCTTGAGATCATTGTGACCCTGACGGATGGCTCTGAAAGCCATAGTCAGACCATAGCGATTGAAGCTGATGGCAACGACGGGGCACAGATCATCTTTACCCCCGAAGAGGCTGCCAATGGCACCTTCAACTTCCGCTACATGGTGACGGATGACACCGATGGCTATGCGATCGGGGAATTGACCGTCGAAGTTGAGCCGGTGAATGATCCGCCAGAGGCGGTCACTGATCGCTTTGATGTGGATGAAGACAGCACTCTGGTGCTGACGCCCGAAGATCTGATCGGCAATGATACGGATATTGACGGCGATGCCCTTAGCCTTGTCTCTGTGGGCGGAGCCCAGAACGGGACGGTGGAACTGGTGGATGGTGAAATCCGCTTTACGCCGACGCCGAATTACGACGGGCCTGCTGGCTTTACCTATGTTGTGACTGATGGCACCGATGGGTCTGCAATTGGTCAGGTGAATATCAATGTCATCTCGACCAATATCGCCCCGGATGTGGGGACTGACCGATTGGCGGGGATCGAAGACACGCCAATCACCTTCAGCATCGCGGATCTTCTGGCCAATGACAGCGACGTGGATGGCGAAGATATCACCTTCCTTGGCTTTATCGGCCAGCCCAGCAACGGGCGGCTGTTCACCCTGCCAGATGGTCAGTACCAGTTTGTGGCGGATGATCATTTCAACGGCGAAGCCACGCTGTCTTACCGGATCTCTGATGGCCGTCTGACGTCTGTCGGACAGATCATTTTTGATCTGGAAGCCGTGAACGACGCGCCACTTCTGAACCCGGATCCGGTGATCACCACCACAGAAGATGCCATCGTTGTTGTGGATATGGCCGATATTCTGGCCAATGACGTTGATGTCGAAGGCGATAGCTTTCAGGTGGTTTCCGTCACCGATCCTGAAAACGGCAGCGTTGTGCTGGAAAACAACATCGCCACCTTCACGCCGCGCACGGATTACTTTGGCAACGCCGGGTTCCACTATGTGGTGCGCGATGAACGCGGTGCCGAGGTCGAAGGCTTTGTTTCGATCCGCCTGAACCCGGAAAACGATCTGCCGCTGCCGGTGGTGGATGTCCTGCCAACCATCGACGAAGACACCATTGCGGTGATTGATCCCGCCGTGCTGATGGCCAATGACATTGATCCTGATGGCGACGCGCTGACCTTTGTTCGGATCTGGCAACTGCAACCTGGTGAACTGGTGCTGCAAAATGATGGCACCTACACCTTTGATGCGGGCGCTGATGTCAATGGCACCATGCGCTTTGAATATGAGGTCACCGACGGCAAAGGCATTGCCACCCGTGGTCAGGTCAGCTTTGACGTGCGGCCTGTTGCGGATGATCCGCGCCCGGGGGATGACAACTTCAACGGTGTCGAAGATACGCAACTGGTGTTGCAGATCGCAGATCTGCTTGCGGATGATACCGATCCTGATGGTACTGGCCTGATCCTGACCGGGATCAGCGCCGAGGATGGGGTGACCGTGGTCAATGATGGCGAAGGCCGCCTGATCATCACCCCAGATGCGGATCGTTCGGGCATCACGGGCTTTACCTATACCGTTGAAAACGGTCTTGGCGCCACGGCCACTGCGCGGGTCACTCTTTACCTGCAAGAGGTCAATGATGCACCGGTCATCCCTGAGATCATGCTGTCAGGCAGCGAGGATGCGCAGTTCTCTGCGGCGCTGAACCCGGATGATTTCACCGATGTAGAAGGCGATGATGTCAGCATCACTGTTCGTGGTCTGGATGGGGCAGACCTTCCGGTCTGGCTGACATTTGATCCCATCAGCCTCAGCTTCACTGGCCAGCCGCCCGCGAATTTCAACGGGGATATCACCCTGGAAATCGTGGCCAGCGATGGTATCAGCGAAAGCACCAGCACCATGACGCTGCGTTTTGAAGCGGTGAATGACGCGCCTGTGATTGCTGAGTTCACACTGTCCGAGGGCACAGAAGACACGGCCTATAGCACTGTTCTGGATGCGGCTGACTTCTCGGATGCGGATGGTGATGTGCTTGCGATCACTGTACGCGGCGCAGGCGATACAGCACTGCCTGACTGGCTGACATTTGATGCAGATAGCCTGACCCTGTCCGGCCAGCCGCCTGCGGATTTCAACGGCGATCTGGCGCTTGAAGTTGTCGCAGCGGATCGGGTGACCCAGACGGTGCGGGCGCTGAGCCTGACGGTTGCGGCGGTCAATGACGCCCCGGAAATCGCAGCCTTCGCCCTGGAAACGCTTGAAGACACGGCCTTTACGCAGATCTTGGATGCGGCCTTGTTCAGTGATGTCGATGGCGACGCGCTGACAGTTTCGCTGCGCGGCGCACCTGATTGGGTCGCGTTTGACAGCGACACGCTGACAGTCTCGGGCCAGCCCCCAGCGGATTTCAACGGTGATCTGGGCTTTGTGATTGTGGCCTCTGACGGCATCACAGAAACCACCCGCGATATCACCCTGAGCGTGACTGCCGTGAATGATGCGCCAATAGCGCAGGACGATGTCTTTGATGCTGGCGATCAGACTGATTTCATCATCTCTGGCGCGGACTTGCTCAGCAATGACAGTGATGTGGATGGAGATACGCTGACCATTACCGGTGTGACCAACGCACAGGGCGTACAGGCGGCGTTGAATGACGACGGCGATATCGTCATCAGTCGCGCGCGCGCGCTGGAAGGGCGGATCACCTTGACTTACACCGTCAGTGATGGGGATCTGTCTGATAGCGCCGCCCTGCATCTGGATCTGCTGCGGGCCAATACTGCGCCGGTGATTGATGTGATCGGCACCCTGTCAGGCACTGAAGACGTCGCACTGGATCTGGCCTTGCCCGATGGTGCAATCAGTGATCCCGAAGGTGATAACCTTGTGCTGACACTCACCCGCTCGGGCGGCATTGCCCTGCCGGATTGGCTGAGCTTTGATGCGGTGAACCGTCGCCTGACAGGCCAGCCGCCGCAGGATTTCAACGGCAGCATTGCCCTGCAGATCAGTGCCTTTGATGGCGAGTTCACTGTCACCCGTGATTTTGAACTGCGGATTGATCCGGTCAATGATGCCCCGGTCCTGTCTGCCCCGCTGTCGGATCGTTCGGCTGATGAGGACGAAGCCTTTAGCATAACTCTGCAACAGGGCGTCTTCTCGGATGTGGATGGCGATGTGCTCAGCTATGGTCTGACGCGGGCGGATGGCTCGGATCTGCCTGACTGGATCAGCTTTGACGCTGCCACGCAGACACTGACGGGTCAGCCTCCGCAGAACTTCAACGGATCGGTGCAGCTGCGCCTGAGCGTTTCGGACGGGCAGGAAACCATCTCGGATGACTTTGCGCTGGTGATCTTGCCGGTGGCAGACGCGCCTGAAGTGGCCAACCCGATTGACAGCTTTGACAGCGATGATGGCGGCGATGCCCTGACCGTGGGCCAATCGTTCACCCTGACCTTGCCGGAGAATGTATTTACCGATCCGGATGAGGATGCCCTGCAGCTGGCAGCGACGCTGGCAGATGGTACGGCCCTGCCGGGATGGTTGCAGTTCGATGGCACCAAACTGACAGGCACTGCGCCAGCAGGGTCAGAAGGCACGCTTTCCCTTGCGCTTCATGCGACGGATGGTCAGTTCCAGGTCTCGGAAAGCTTTGATCTGGTTCTGAGCCCAGCTTCGGTAGAGGCGACGGATGATGCCTTTGAAGTCGATGTTGAACAGCCGCTGAACCTGATCCCAGAAATGCTGCTGGCGAATGACAGTGGCGAAGGGCTGCAGATCGTTTCTGTTGGCGATGCCGCAAACGGGACCGTGACCTTTGAAAATGGGGTGATCCAGTATCTGGCTGATTTCGATCACAACGGACTGGATCAGTTCACCTATACGGTCTCGGACGGTACAACCCAGGATCAGGCGGTGGTGCAGGTCAATGTCGTGAATGATTTCGACACTGTCGAAGAAGGCGGCAATGGCAGCGATGCGCTGTTTGGCGGGCGTGGCGATGATCTGCTCTCGGGCGGCAATGGCAATGATGCGCTCTTTGGTGGGCGTGGCAGTGACGCGCTGTTTGGCGGAGCCGGTCGCGATAACCTGTTCGGCGGCAGCGGCAACGATCTGCTGGATGGTGGCACCGGGCGTGACAACCTGTTTGGGGGCAGCGGCCGCGATACGATCAATGGCGGGGATGGCAACGACAACCTCTATGGGGGTGGCGGTGCCGATACGCTGACGGGCGGTGCTGGCAATGACTGGATCTTTGGCGGCGGCGGAGGTGACCTGCTGCAAGGCGGGCAGGGACGCGATGTTCTCTTTGGGGGCAGAGGGCGCGATACCTTCCGCTTTGAAGAGGGTGACGGCAATGATGTGATCTATGGCTTCCAGCCTTCGCGGTCGGGCCGTCGCAGCCGCCCCGGTGACACGCTTGAGATCAGTGTCGACGGGATCGACAGTTACGCCGCGTTGATGGCCACGGCCCAGCAAACCTGGGGCGGTGTGCTGTTTGATCTGGGCGAAGGGGATCAGGTCTTCCTTGCAGGAACGCGTCTGGCCGCGCTGGACGAAGACCAGTTCACCTTCTATTGACCCTGAGTTTCTTTCCGGGCTAGGCCCTTGGCCCGGAAAACCCCCTTCTGACCCTAAATTTCGGGTGGCGGAGATCATACTGTGAGCAAACCCCAAATGCCCCAAAGCCAGACAGCCTATTCTCAGGCGATCCGGCGTCTGAGAGGCGCCTTTCTGGCCGTTGGCCTGTTTTCGGCAGCGGTGAATATCCTGATGCTGACCGGGCCAATGTTCATGCTGCAGGTCTATGACCGGGTCTTGTCCTCGGGATCGGTGGCAACTTTGCAGGCGCTCTATCTGATTGTCGTGGTGCTTTTTGTGTTTCTGGGGGCCTATGATTTCCTGCGCAGCCGCGTCATGTCGCGGGCGGCGATGCGGTTGGATCAGGCTGTCAGCGACGGGGCCTATGCGCTCTGGCTGCGTTCAGCGCTGGCAGATCAGCCGGTGCTGAACCGCCCGCTGGCGGATCTGGCAACTGTGCGCGGGTTTTTATCCAGCCCGGTGGTGCTGGGTTTTTTCGATCTGCCATGGATTCCACTCTATTTAGGGGTGACCTTTCTGGTGCACCCTTGGTTGGGCTGGCTGACTGTGGCCGGTCTGGCCGTGGTTTTTACGCTGGCCATCCTGAACCAGACCGTGACCAAACCCCATACCGCACAGGCCATGCTGATGGATGCCTCTGAAGCCTTCTTTGTCGAACAAAGCCGTCGTACCGCCGAAGCTGTCCTGCCGATGGGCATGCGCGCCGGGGTGTCAGCCCGCTGGGCGGATATGCACCGGGGCGGGCTGGCCACGGGGCAGGTGGGCAGTGACAGGGCGCAGGGCTTCACCGCTGCCTCCAAGGCATTTCGGATGCTGTTGCAATCGTCGTTGCTGGGGCTTGGGGGCTATCTGGCGCTGGGGCAGGAAATTTCGGCGGGCATGATTGTGGCGGCTTCGATCATCGCGGGCCGCGCTTTGGCACCTGTGGATCAGGTGATCGGTCAGTGGGCAACGGTGATCCGCGCCCGCGAAGCGCACCGCCGTCTGAAAACCGCCTTTGCAGAGGCACCAGCACCAAAACCCACCGTCGATCTTCCTCCGGCACAGGGGCATTTGACCTTGCAAGGGGTGACGAAGTTTGTCCCTGGTGACCGCGCCCGCGAACGGGCTCCTATTTTGGATGGGGTCAGCTTTGGGCTTGCCCCCGGTGATGCTCTGGGTGTGATCGGCCCCAGTGCAGCAGGCAAAAGCACGCTGGCGCGCATTCTGGTGGGGGCAACGCAGCCTGATGAAGGATCTGTGCGACTGGATGGTGCCGCACTGGATCAATGGCCCGAGGCAAGCCTTGGCAAACAGGTCGGGTATCTGCCGCAAAAGCTTGAACTCCTGATCGGCTCTGTCCGGGATAATATCGCGCGGTTTGATGCTCAGGCCTCAGACGAAGAGGTGATCAATGCGGCGAAAATCGCGGGCGTGCATGAGATGATCCTGCAACTGCCTGATGGCTATGCCACGCAGATGGGCCATGACAGCGGGCCGCTGTCGGGCGGGCAATTGCAACGGATCGGGCTGGCCCGCGCGGTGTACGGCATGCCGCGCTATGTGATCATGGATGAACCCAATTCCAATCTGGATGCCGCCGGAGATGATGCGCTGTCAAAGGCCATTCTGACCCTGCGCGAGGCGGGATCAACCGTGGTTGTCATGGCGCATCGCCCCAGCGCCATCGCAGCGGTGAACAAAGTTCTGGTCCTGCATGGCGGGCGCGTGGCCGAATTTGGGGCCCGGGATGAGGTATTGCAAAAATCAATCAAACCTGCCCGCAGCACCCCAGCCGTTGGAAAGGCCCCAGCATGATCCCGAACACGCCTGAACTGCGCACCTCTATTCGCTGGCCCGGTCTGATCGGCGCGCTGGCAGCGGTTGCTTTGCTGGGCGGTGGCACCTGGTGGGCCTCGCAGACAGATATCTCAGGTGCGGTGATTGCCACCGGATCGGTGGAAGTGACAGGCCGCCCCAAAGCTGTGCAGCATCTGGATGGCGGTATCATTGCAGATATCACTGTCGCCGAAGGTGACAAGGTTGAGGCCGGGCAGGGGCTTTTGCGGCTGGATGATACCACGTTGCAGGCCAATCTGCGCATCTACCGATCGCGCTTGTCCGAGGCGCTGGCCCTGCGCGACAGGCTGGTCGCGGAACAGACCGACGCGGCCCAGATCAGTTTCGCCGCCACTGATAAGCTGATCGACGCACAGGACATGCCTGTACATCAGGCCGGACAGCAGGAAATCTTTGCCGCCCGCCGCGCCCTCGAAGAAAGCCGGGAAGCGCGGCTGGCTGAGAAGGCTGCGCAATTTGGCAATCAGATCGCCGGGGTTGAGGCGCTGATCGCCGCCAAAAAGCAGCAGATGCAATACATCGAGGAAGAAATCGACTCGATGACACAGCTATCAGACAAAGGCTTGGCGCGGGCCAGCCAGCTGCGCGGGTTGCAGCGCACAGAGGCCGACCTGCTGGGGCAGATTGCCGAACATCAATCAGAGCTGGCCCGCATTCGCAATTCGATCCGCGATACCGAAATCGAGCGCCTTCAGGGACGACGCGAAATCAAGGAAGACGTGGTCACCAAACTGCGCGAAGCCACGACCCAGATCGAAGAGCTGCGTCAGCAGATCCTGTCGACCGCCGCGCAGCTGGACCGCGTCGATATTCGCGCCCCTGCTGGTGGGCGTATCCATGAAATGCAATTCACCACGCTGGGCGGTGTTGTGCCCCCGGGCGGGCTGATCTTGCAGATTGTTCCTCATGACGAAGGGTTTTCCTTTCAGACACAGGTGGATCCGGCGTCGATTGATCAGGTCTTTGTCGGGCAACCCGCCAAGGTGCGCTTTCCCGCGTTCAACCAGCGCACCACACCTGAACTGACCGGTTTTGTGAAAGATCTGTCTGCGACCACTTCGGTGGATGAGGTCACCGGGTTCAGCTTTTACCGGGTGGAAATCGCTGTGCCCGAAGACGAGCTGGCCCGGCTTGGGTCTTTGCAGCTGATCCCCGGCATGCCGGTCGAAGCCTATCTGAAAACCACAGATCGCACGATCCTGAGCTATCTGACCAAACCCCTGACCGATCAACTGGCGCAGGCGTTTCGTGAAGAATAACCTAGGCTTCAGTCCGTCTTACATAGGCCGCTGTTTCCCAGCGGCCTTTTCTTTTGCCCAGATCATTTTCCAAACCGCGCGGACTTGGCGTCACCCTGTCATGCGCGTTGACATGAAACATGAATCATGCTTCATGTTTGTCAGAGGAGATCAGGGAGGACTTTCCATGTTGCGCAGTCTTGCGTTGACGGCAGCCGGTATTCTGGCGGCCACCACGGCATATGCAGAGATCCGCATTGCCCATGTTTACGGCAAAACCGGCCCCTTTGAGGCCTATGCCGCGCAGTCTCACAATGGGCTGAAGCTGGGGCTGGAATATGCCACCGGTGGCACAATGGAGATCAACGGCGAGAAAATCGTCCTGATCGAAAAGGACACCCAGCTAAAGCCGGATATTGGCCGCGCGCAGCTGGAAGAGGCATATGGTGACGACGATGCGCATATCGCGGTTGGGCCGGTCAGTTCTGGCGTGGCGCTGGCAATGCTGCCGGTTGCCGAAGAATATGAGCGCGTCCTGATCGTGGAACCCGCCGTGGCGGATTCGATCACTGGTGCCAACTGGAACCCCTATATTTTCCGCACCGGCCGCAATTCATCGCAAGATGCGATTGCCAATGCCGTGGCGCTGGGGGGCGAAGGTGTGACCATCGCGACACTGGCGCAGGATTATGCCTTTGGCCGGGACGGTGTAGCCGCCTTTAAAGAGGCGCTGGAAGCCACAGGCGCCAAGATCGCGCATGAAGAATATGTGCCGACAGACACCACCGATTTCACCGCTGCCGCAGAGCGCATCTTTACCGCGATGGGTGACATCGAAGGTGAGAAAAAGCTGTTCATCATCTGGGCCGGTGGCGGCAACCCGATGAGCAAGATCAACGCCATGGAGCCCTCGCGCTTTGGTGTTGAGATCGCCACCGGTGGGAACATTCTGGCAGCGCTGAAAGCCTATAAAGAACTGCCGGGCATGGAAGGCGCGACCTATTACTACTATGAAATCCCGCAAAATCCGGTGAATGACTGGCTGGTGAAAACCCATTTCGAACGTTTTGACAGCCCACCGGATTTCTTCACCGCTGGCGGCATGGCCTCGGGCATGGCGATTGTGGAGGCGATCAAGAAAGCTGGCGGTGCCGATGACACCGAAGCGCTGATCAAAGCCATGGAAGGCATGACCTGGGAAACCCCCAAAGGGCCAATGACCTTCCGCGCAGAAGATCATCAGGCGATGCAGACCATGTATCATTTCCGCACCGAAGTGCAGGACGGCAAAGACTATGGTGTGCCGGTTCTTGTACGCGAAATCGGTATGGATGAAATGCAGATCCCGGTGCGCAACTAAGCCCCCGGTATCACATGACCTGTCCTCGGGGTGGCGCTGTGCCACCCCATCAGACAGCGAAACGAGACAATGACCCAGACACTTCTAGAAACAGATGCACTGACCGTGCGCTTTGGCGGTCATGTGGCCGTGGACGCCGTGTCCTGCGCGTTTCATGCGGGGGAACTGACGGCGATTGTTGGCCCCAATGGGGCGGGCAAAACCACCTATTTCAACCTGATTTCAGGCCAGATCCCTGCCAGTGCAGGCACCGTCAAACTGATGGGACAGGATATCACCCGTCTGGGCGTGGCAGAGCGCTGCCGCCGCGGGCTGGGCCGCGCTTTTCAGCTGACCAATCTTTTCCCCAGCCTGTCGGTGCTGGAAAACGTGCGGCTGGTGATCCAGTCACGTCAGCACAAAGGGTTTGATCTGTTTTCCATGGCGGATCGCCACACCGAACTGACCACCGCCGCCATGGCCATTCTGGAACGGGTGCGGCTGGACACTCAGAAAGACCAGACAGTTTCAGAGCTGTCGCATGGCGATCAGCGCAAACTGGAAGTCGCTCTGATGATTGGCCTGGATCCGATGGTCTATATGTTTGACGAGCCCACAGCTGGCATGAGCGTCGATGAAGCGCCAGTGATCCTTGATCTGATCGCAGAAATCAAAGCCGACCGGGAACGCACAGTGCTGTTGGTGGAACACAAACTGGATGTGATCCGCAGCCTCGCGGATCGGATTATCGTGCTGCACAATGGCGCGCTGGCCGCGGATGGCCCCCCCGCAGAGGTCATGGCCTCAAGCGTGGTGCAAGAGGCCTATATGGGCAAGGAGCTGGATCATGTCTGAGCCGATCCTGTCGTTGAATGCGGTGCATACCGACATCGCACAATATCATATTCTGCAGGGTGTTGACTTGCAGGTGCCGCGTGGTCAGGTGACAATGCTTTTAGGCCGCAATGGTGTGGGCAAGACCACAACCCTGAAAACCATCATGGGGCAATGGCGCGCCAAATCAGGGCAGATTACCTATGATGGTCAGGAAATCACCCGGATGCCGGTGTCTGCCCGTGCGCGCGCAGGCATTGGCTTTGTGCCCGAAGACATGGGGATTTTCCGTGATCTGACAGTCGAGGAAAACATGCTGCTGGGCTGTACCTCTGGCCCGCTTGATCCCAAACGCAAAGAGTGGCTGATCGGCGCTTTTCCCGCGCTTGGTACCTTTTGGCACAGCGAGGCGGGCACGCTGTCAGGCGGGCAGAAACAGATGCTGTCGATCGCCCGTGCCATGGCCGAAGACCGCAAGCTGTATCTGATTGACGAACCCACCAAGGGGCTGGCCCCAGCGATTGTTTCGACCATGGCGGGTGCCCTGCGGGAACTAAAGGCGCAGGGCGCATCGATCCTGCTGGTGGAACAGAACTTTTCCGTTGCCAAAGCGCTGGGGGACACGGCCGCTGTCATGGATGATGGCCGGGTGATCTGGACAGGCGAGATGGCTGAACTGGCCACAGACAAAGACCTTCAGGAACGGCTGATGGGTCTGAGCATGGAGGCGCATTAACATGACCGCAGCCCCCGATCATAAACCCACTTTCGCGCAGATCAGCCTGACCGAGCGGCTGGACAAGGCCCTGCCTTTGCTGCTGGTGCCGCTGCTGGTGGTCTTTGGATTTTTCGCCATTGGCGTGCCTTCGTCCTGGTTGACCCTGACGGTTTCCGGGCTGGCCATGGGGATGATGATTTTCATCATGGCTTCTGGCCTGACGCTGGTCTTTGGCCTGATGGATGTGATCAACTTTGGTCACGGGGCCTTTGTATCCGTTGGGGCCTTTGTTGGCATCTCGGTACTGATCGCTCTGGGTGACTGGACAGGCACCGCATCCCTGCTGCTGAACATGGCGGCTGTCTTTCTGGCGGTGATTGCCGCCATGGCTGTGACAGGCGTGATGGGCTGGGGCTTTGAGCGGGTGATTGTCAAACCCGTTTATGGCGCGCATCTGAAACAGATCCTTGTGACTGTCGGCGGTCTGATTGTTGTGGAACAGCTGATCCATGTGATCTGGGGCCCGGATGAAATCTTCATCACCCGCCCTGAAACCCTGAAAGGTGCCATTACCTTTGCCGGGGCCGCGATGGAGAAATACCGCCTGCTGGCCGTTGGCATCGGGCTGGTGCTGTTCATCGCCATGCGCATGGTCTTGCGGCGCACCAAGATCGGGCTGATCGTGCGCGCCGGCGTCGAAGATGGCCCCATGGTCGAAGCGCTGGGTTACCGTCTGCGCATGGTCTTTGTCAGTGTCTTTGTCGCCGGATCCGCGCTGGCCGGTCTGGGGGGCGTGATGTGGGGCCTGTACCAAGAGGTCATCACCGCAGGCATGGGCGAAAAGATGATGGTTCTGGTCTTTATTGTCGCCATCATCGGCGGGCTTGGATCCGTCGAAGGGGCCTTTATCGGCGCGCTTCTGGTGGGGCTGATGCAGAACTATGTGGCCTTTTTGGAGCCAAAGCTGGCGCTGGTGTCAAACATCGCGCTTATGACCGCAATCCTGATGTGGCGTCCGCAAGGAATGCTGCCTGTTGTGAAGGCCAAGTAAGATGATCGTCACACTTCTTTCCGGGGATAAACCCCGTTCATTGATCCTGACGGTTCTGCTGCTGGTGATCCTGATCTGCCTCGCGGGCGCGCCGTTCATCTTTGACGGGGTCCGCCCGCTGGATACAGCCGCACGGATCTGCATCTTTATCCTGCTGGCTGCCAGCTATGATCTGTTGCTGGGTTATGGCGGCATCGTCAGCTTTGCCCATACCATGTTCTTCGGGCTGGGCGCCTATGGTGTGGCGCTTGCCTCGACCCATATGGGGCGTGGTTTTGATGCGCTGCTGGTTGGCACGGTATCAGGCGCGATGGCCGCTGTGGCGCTGGCGCTGGTGATCGGCCTGTTCAGCCTGCGTGTGCGGGCAATCTTTTTCGCCATGATCACGCTGGCGGTGGCCTCGGCTGTGGCGGTGCTGGTCTCGCAGTTTTCTGCCATCACTGGCGGCGAAGACGGGCTGACCTATAAAATTCCGCGGGTGCTGACCTCGGCCAATCGCATGGGTGAGTTTCTGGGCACGAAGATCAGCGGCAAGATCCTGAACTATTATCTGGTGTTCTTTGCTTCGCTTGCGCTGTTCCTGCTGTTGCTGCGCATGGTGAATTCCCCCTTTGGGCGCGTGTTGCAGGCGATCCGCGAAAACGATTTCCGCGCCGAAGCCATTGGCTATCGCGTGGTCTGGTATCGCACTGTTGCTACCTGCCTCTCTGCCGCGACCGCAGCACTGGCCGGCAGCCTATTTGCAATCTGGCTGCGCTATGTGGGGCCGGACACCACACTCAGCTTTGAAATCATGCTGGACATTCTGCTGATGGTGGTCATCGGCGGCATGGGCACCATGTATGGCGCGGCGATTGGCGCAACCCTGTTCATTCTGGCGCAGACCTATCTGCAAAACCTGATGGGCAGCGCCTCAGAAGCCACCGCCGGTCTGCCGCTGATCCCTGATCTGCTGGATCCGGATCGCTGGTTGATGTGGCTGGGCATTCTCTTCATCCTCAGCGTCTATTTCTTCCCCACCGGGATCGTAGGCCGCCTGCGGGAAGGGCGCAGCTCTTGACGATACCAATCCTATTTCTGCATGGCTGGACCATGACCGGCGCGGCATTTGACGATATCGCCGCCCGCCTGGGGCCGGGGTTTGACTGCCATGCGCCTGATCTGCCAGGCCACGGCGCAAACAAAACACAGCCCTCTTTGGATGCCTGCGCCGCGCTGACCCGTGATTGGGTCAACCGGCTGGATCGGCCCATTCTGGTGGGCTGGTCCATGGGGGCCGCCACAGCCTGGCGGTATATCGCACAGCAGGGCACCGCTGCGATCCGTGGTTTGGTCACAATCGACATGAGCCCGCGCATGCTGCCAGATCATACCTGGGATCTGGGCCTGATTGGGCAAAGCGCTGAGGCCATTCTGGCCACCTCTGAAAAGATCATTCCCAACTGGCCGCAGATGGCGGCAAGCATCTCGCGCAATATGTATGCAAAAGACAGTGATCCAATCCTGAGCCGCGATCACGTAAAACAGCTGCTGCAGGGCCAGGACCCCGCCGTTTTGCGCAGGCTCTGGGATGATCTGGCGGCGATGGATGCCCGTGCAACCATTGCGCAGATTGATCTGCCCTATCTCGTCTGCTGTGGTGCGCAAAGCCGGTTGTACAGTCGCAAGGTGGCCGATTGGATCGCCGCGCAGGCTCAACAGGTGCAGGTTGCCAGCTTCGAACACTCGGGGCATTCTCCGCATCTTGAAGAACCAGATGCCTTTTGCGCCGCGATAAAGCAGTTCATCACAGACAGCCATCTGGCCACCCCAGACCCACAGCAAGCAAAGACCTGATGACCATCACGACCACAGCAAAACCAAAGACCAAACGGGGCATGGAGCGCCGCGCCAAAATCATGGCGGCGGCCGAGCAGGTGATTGGTGAAAAGGGCTTTACCGCCGCCTCAATCGCCGACATCACCCGCGCGGCAGACACGGCACTTGGCACGTTCTACATCTATTTTTCTGGCAAAGACGAAGTCTTTCGCGAATTGGTACAGGACATGGGGCAGGCCACCAGGTCACAGGCGGCTGCACGGATTGCAGATGCCACCAACCGCCTTGAAGCCGAGCGCGCCGGGCTTGAGGCCTATCTGATCGTCGTGCGCGACCGCCCCATGCAGTATCGCATCGTCGAAGAGGCACGTTTTGTCGATCCCGAAGCCTACCGCGACTATTACACCGAATTTGGCCGCGCCTATGCAGATCAGCTGCAACAGGCGGCTGACCGCGGTGAAATTTCCGAAGGAGACGCCGAAGTCCGCGCCTGGGCGCTGATGGGGATCGCCAAAACGCTGGGTGAGCGCTTTGTCCTTTGGGAAGAAGAGGCCGATATCGAACGTGTCGTCCGGGAAGCCCATGATTTTATCTGCAAAGGGTTGGCACCATGAGCGACAAGATTGCGCTGAACACCATTGATCTGCCCGGGGGTGATCCCTGTTTTTGCATCCAAATGCAGGCCCCCCGCGCCAATGCGCTGGAGCCTGACTTTCTGTCAGATCTGCACCGCGCCTTTGATGCTTTGGAGCGGTCAGGGATCAAAAAAGCCCTGTTGACAGGTGGGCGCAATTTTTCCTCTGGCGGGGATGTGGGGCGGTTCCATGAGGCCTCTGAGCGTGGCGATGTCCAGCGCTATGCCACTCAGGTTGTGCCTGTCTTGCAAGAGCTGGTGATGCGGATGATTGAACTGCCGGTTCTGACCGCCGCAGCGCTGCAAGGCGCGGCCACGGGTGGGTCAGCCGGGTTGATCTTTGCCTCAGATCTGGTGGCGGCCTCACACAATGCCTTTGTGCAGCCTTACTATGGTGTCATGGGCTATGCGCCTGATGGCGGCTGGACAGCGACACTGCCAGAACTGATCGGGGCAGGGGCAGCGCAGGGCTGGCTGCTGGCCAATCACCGCTTTGATGCCGAGGATCTGCTGCGGCTTGGGCTGGTGCAATCCATCACCGAAGACCCACGTGACGCTGCGCTCGCATTGCTGGGCGCAGTAGAAACCGGCAGCGCACTGGCCACCAAATCCATGATCTGGAACGACAGCCGCAAAGCCGCAGTTTCCAAAGCACTGGATGCGGAAACCCAGGCCTTCCTCAATTTGATTGATCGGGACGAAACCCGCGCCCGAATGACCCATTTCTTACAAGCAACCGGATAATTCGATGTTTGACATGATCCCGGATATGGCCGCCAAACGGGCGGATCTTTCGCCCGATAGGCTGGCCTTTAACGACAGCGCCTCTGACCGCGACTGGAGCTTTGCCCAGATCAATGACGCCGCCGATGCTGTTGCCGCCGGTTTGGTTGCGCAGGGCCTGTCAGAAGGCGACCGCCTTGCCATCCTGTGTCAGAACTGCGCTGAGTTCTTTATCACTCTCTTTGCCTGCCAAAAGACTGGTGTGATCCTGTGCCCGCTGAACTGGCGTCAGCCTGCGCCGGAACTATCGGAAACCGTCGCGCAGGTTGGGGTACAGCTGATCCTGTCTGATGCCAGTTTTTTCGATATCGCGCGGCAGGTGTCTGAAACAATCCAGGCGCCTCTGATGTCCCTCCAAAAGGATCTTACGGGCTGGATCGCAAAAGGTGGGCCAAAGATCACCAATGCCGTGCCCGCCACGCGGCCCTGGTATCTGCTGTTTACCTCGGGCACCACCGGCCTGCCCAAGGCCGTGATCCAGACCGCGCGCATGGCCTGGGCCAACTGTATCAATATTGGCCAGGCCATTGATATCGCGTCCACAGATCGCGCTGTCTGCTTTTTACCACTGTTTCACACCGCAGGTATCAATCTGTACACCCTGCCGGTTTTCCTAAGTGGTGGCACCTCGATCATTCTGCCCAAATTTGAA
Organism: Pelagimonas sp.; assembly: GCA_025210455.1. Classification (GTDB taxonomy): domain Bacteria; phylum Pseudomonadota; class Alphaproteobacteria; order Rhodobacterales; family Rhodobacteraceae; genus JAOARQ01. The sequence continues at coordinate 128,059 of JAOARQ010000047.1, read as the reverse complement.
CCGGATGTGGTCTGTGATCTGCTGGGATCAGGTCGGATCAACCAATTCTTCGGGGTGCCCGCGATCTATCAGGCCCTGTCCCTGCGGCCTGATATCGACACCATCGACTGGCACGCCATCAAATGCGGCTGCGGGGGTGCGCCGCTGCCCGAACCCTTGATCCGGGTCTTTGCTGAAAAAGGGGCCCATGTGCTGAACGGCATGGGCATGACCGAAACCGGGCCCACCGTCTTTTTGATGGATCCGGCGCAGGCCGAGGCAAAGATCGGCTCTGTTGGCAAACCGCAATCTCTGGTCGAAGTCCGGCTGGAGGGCGTCACCGATGGCACCGAGGGTTCGGGCGAGTTACAACTGCGCGGCCCGGGCATCACGCCCGGCTATTTCCAGAACGATCAGGCCACCGCGAACAGCTTTACGGCAGATGGCTGGCTGGCCTCGGGCGATGTCGCGCGCCGCGATGCGGATGGCTACTACTATATCGTTGATCGCATCAAGGACATGTACATTTCAGGCGGGGAAAACGTCTATCCAGCCGAAGTCGAACGCTGCCTGAACAGCCACCCGGCCATTCTGGAAAGCGCCGTGATCGGCGTGCCAGACAAAAAATGGGGCGAAGTTGGCGCGGCCTTCATAATGCTGCGCCCCGAGGCCAGGATAAATCCCGAAGACCTGCGCCCGTGGTGCCGCGAAAGGCTGGCCGCCTACAAGGTGCCAGCACATATTCGGATCATTGATGATTTTCCCCGTACAGCCGCTGGAAAGATCCGCAAACCTGACCTGCGCGAGGTGTTTGACAATGCTTAACCTAACCGCAACCTGGACACCGACGCAGAATGAATTTGATGCCTTCGCAAAGGTATCAGGCGATGACAACGCCATCCATGTGGATCCGGACTTTTGCGCCAAAACCAGCTTTGGCCGCACCGTCAGCCACGGTATGCTGATCTATTCCAAGCTCTGGGGCCTGCTGAAACAGCATAACCCCGATATCACACAGGTCAGCCAAAGCATGATGTTCCCCAATCCCGCCTACACGGGCGAACCTCTGACACTGACCATCACAGAAGATTCCCCCGGCCATCTGAATATGCGCGTCACCCGCGTCGCGGATGGCGCTGAATGCCTGATCGGAGAGGCGGAAATCACATGCTGACAGTTGGACAAAGCGCGCAAATCACACGCAGCTACACCGCTCAGGATCTGGATGCCTACAAAGAGCTTTGCGGTTCCGTCGGGAATACCGTGCCCGAACCTCTGATCGCGGCGCTGTTTTCCTATCTTCTGGGGGTCAAACTCCCCGGATCGGGAACGAACTATCTTAAACAGGATCTGGCGTTTCGCACAGCCGCACCGCTGGACACCGACCTGACCGCACAGGTCGAAATCACCCGCTTGCGCGCTGATAAACATCTGGTGTATCTCTGGGCCAGCTGCACAGCGCCAGATGGCACCGTAATCTGCGAAGGCCGCAGTCTGGTCAAAGCCAAAGACGTTCTAGGCGCATTTTAGCATCGCCGTTAATTACATAATCAACACTATACGCCTTTTTCAACTGAAAGGCGACAACATGGAAAAAACGATTGCAAACCTGACCAGAGTCATGGATGAAATGTTGCAACAGGCAAACGCCGCAACAAACGTCCAAGATATGGTGGCGCTCTGAACGTGAAGAGTTCAATGGAGCGCGTGCTCCGTGCTCTGAAAAAGCGCAAACCGAAACCGCACCTGTTGATGAAGCCATGAAGGCGGCGAAACGATGAGCCGCACAATGACATTGCGAAAGTACTGCACCGTGCAGCGACTGGCGCAGTGCGTAACGGCCCTGCGAAAACACCAGCAGGAGACAAAGCAATGGGAATTCGCCGTTTCTTCGCAGACGCAGCAACCCGCAAGCGCCGGCGCAACGTCACCAAGAGCCAAGCCCGTAACTGGGCTCAGCGCTCATCGATCTTCTTCGTGGGACTGCTGGCGGCGCATGTGAGCTTTGATCCAGAGTTAGGGAAAAGCCAGACAGTCGTACTCATGGGGCTGCTATCGGCGCAATCAAGCATCACATCATTGACAAGGACAACACCCTGCGGCGCATGGCCGGAAGAACCTGAAACGACGACAGTACCTTGCGATCCCGCCGCCCGGGATGGGACTGGTGGAAAGCCGATACAGGAACAAAGGGGGTTTGCAGTAACAAGCAGACCTATTCTGGATCCGCCAGCGGTCGAAAGTTGCCATCCCAATACGTAAGCGGCTTGGCGTCCGAGCTTTCGACACCTTCGACCTTGCCAATCAGAATACGATGCGTGCCGAAGGAAACCGTCTGGATGTGCAGGCAGGTGAAAACTGCTGCTGCCCCGAACAGAATGGGCAGGTTTGTCTGCTGGTCACGCGCCCAATCATCAGTGTCGAAATTGCGCAGTTCTGCATAATCAGCAGCCCCGGAAAAGGCTAAGGCCAGCTTGCTATGGTGCTGCGCGATATAGTTGACGCAATAGACACCATGTTCCTCGATCATCCCCAAAATGCGGCTTTGCTTGTTGATGCAGACCAGCACCGCTGGCGGGGCCGCAGTCAGGGAACAGACCGCGCTGACAGTTGCACCATGCGGGCCATGCTCGCCGCTGGTGGTGACAATCGAAACAGGCGTGGGCGCCTTGCGCATGGCTGAAATGAAATCTTCGGGATTAAGCATTGAGTGCTCCGATCTGGGTGCATCAGAGGTTGCAAAAGCTATGTTTCGCCACAAGAACGAATTTCTTGCTGTTAGGCCAAGCTATGCTTATGCAGCCTGCTATGCGACGCGCTTTGAAGACACGACTGGAACAATTGAACCCGGGCGCTTTATCCCGGCTGGAACCTGTAGGATTTGACAGCAACCGAATGCGCCGGGGGTTGCCGCCACTGCAAACGCTGATTGCGTTTGAAGCGGCAGCACGCCTTAAAAGTTTCACCTTGGCGGCCTCTGAATTGAATCTGACCCAACCCGCGGTCAGCCAGCAGGTAAAGCTTCTGGAGCACAGGCTGGGCGTCAGCCTGTTTCGCAGAAGCAACAACCAGATTGACCTTACAGAACAAGGCGAACAATTCGCCGAAGCCGTCGGCGCGATGCTGGACACGCTTGGTGAAAGCGTACAGGAACTAGCACCCGACGAAGGGCGCACCATGCTGACCGTCAGCCTGCTGCCCTCATTCGCATCTACGTGGTTTGCAACACGCGCCTCAAGGTTCTTCGATCAACATCCGCTCATTGATCTGATCACCTTATCAACGGTTGCCTGCACCGGGTTCGGCCAGGAAGAGGCAGATGTTGCCATTCGCTGGGGTCCGGGCGGAACACTCAATGTCTACGAAGAACGCCTGTTTGGTGAACGCCATATGCTTGTTGCGTCTGCGCAGCTCAAGGATCAGCTTGCCGGAGTGCAGAAGATCGAAGATCTGCTCGGGTGTCGGTTTTTCCATGATACCAACCACAGCGAATGGCGGGCGGTGATCGCGCAAAATGGCGGCGACCCCGAGCAGTTCGAACACGGTGCCTATTTTGGAGATACCAGTGCGACGCTGAACGCGATCACTTTCGGCGGTGGGATCGGGGTGGTGCGCGATGTTGTTGCTCAGCATTTTCTGGATAGCGGCGCGCTGATACCCCTGCCCTTTACCCCGGTAGACGGGCCATTTTCCTATCATTTTTTATGCCCGCACAGCCGTCTTGATCAGCCGCGCGTTCAGGCATTTCTGAATTGGCTCAGGGCAGAAAAGCAGCCTGCATAAGAATTTCTTTTGCAATGACCTAGGATTCGCCATTTGCAGATTGGCCAGAGTTGCACAACCCTGTTGTCAACACCGCCACGCAAGCACCTTGGGAGTCTGCAATCATGGAATTTTCTCTGTTCAACCTGATGACCAAACCAGTCGATGGCTCGACCCATGCCGATGTCTTTACCCAGATGCGCAACATGACACGGATGGTGGATGATGCCGGTTTTGACGTCGCCTGGTTTGCCGAACATCACCTGTCAAACTACTGCATCTCGCCCTCTCCACTGATGACGGCCTCGCATATGGCGGGCATGACCAAGCGTATCAAGCTGGGGCCCGCTGTTGTGGTGATGCCGTTTTACGAACCGCTTCGTCTGGTGGAAGACATCTGCCTGACCGATCAACTGACTGATGGTCGTCTGGTTCTGGGGCTTGGCACCGGATACCAGCCCCGTGAATTCAAGAAATTCGGGTTTGCAATTGATGACCGCCTGATGCGCGGGCTGGAGATCTGGGATTGTATCGAACAGGGCGTCTATAACGGGGTTATTGATTACGAGGGCGACCATATCCAGATCCGCGATGCGGCTCTTTCGATTGCTCCGGTCCAGGATCGCATTCGTACATTCGCTGTGGGCAACGCCCCCGAAATGCGCCAGAAAATGATGGATTACGGTGCCGAACCACTGACCACACCGGCCATCGGGCCAAACACCATCGTTGGGACAGCCCGGCGTCTGTACAAGGAGACCCGCGCGGAAAACGGGCTGTCCGGGGATGATTTCCCCTTCGCGGTTCAGCGCTATGTCTACATCGCCAAAGACAAGGAGGATGCGCGCGCCGCGGCTGAACAGGTGCTGATCCATGTGCGCATGGCCAATAACATGCGCAGGCCAGAGCCATTGATGCAGGGGGCCGATCTGAACATTGTGCCCTTCGACGGCGAACCCGATCTCGATCTGGTGATGCACCGCGCGATCATCGGAGACGTCGAAGAAGTGACGCGCCGGATTGTGGCTGAAGCGCGCGAATTTGGGATCACGCATCTCAGCGTGTTCATGCAAATTGCTTCAATCCCCTTTGCAAATACCCTGCGCTCGCTTGAGCTGTTCTGCGATCAGGTGATGCCTGCGGTGAACGCTGCGCTGGAAGAGGACAAAAAGGCCATCGCATCGTGATGTCTGGCCTGTTTTCCCTGACCGGAAAGCCAATCCTGATCACCGGCGCTGCGCGCGGACTGGGGGCGGCGATCGCCAAAGCCTGCGCTGAACTGGGCGCACAGCTTTGGCTTCAGGATTTGAACGCAGAGGCGGTTGACGCTGCCGCTGCTGACCTCAGAACTCAAGGGGCCGATGCACAAGCCAGCGCATTTGACCTGACGGATTTTGATGCATGTCAGGCCTGGGTTCAGGACGTCTACAATCAGACCGGGCACATCTGGGGACTGGTCAATAATGCGGGGATCACCAACCATGGTCATATCCTTGACCAGACTGTCGAGGATTATCGCAGTATCTATGATCTGCATGTCATGGCCCCCTTCGTGCTGGCCCAGGCCGCTGGCAAGAAGATGCTGACCAATCCGGGCCCTCAACGCGGTCGGATCGTATCGCTTTCCTCCATTGCGGCCACGCACCCGCGCCCGGGCATAGGCAACTATGCCTCGTCCAAGGCGGCCATCGCGGGGCTAACGCGCTCACTGGCTGCAGATTTCGGCGCAGATGGCATTTGTGCAAACGCAATCGCACCGGGATATGTCTTGACCGAAATGAACAAGGCGATCCTCAGCGACAAAGCTTTCGTACGCCGTATCGAAAACAGGACACCGGCGGCGCGTTGGGCGGACCCCACTGAAATCGCGGCCCCGGTTGCATTTCTGATGACCGAGGCGTCGTCTTACATCAACGGCCAGCTTCTGGCGGTTGATGGCGGAATGAACGCCTTTTTACAATCAAACGAGGACTAACGGATGAAGCGTTTGAGCGGAAAAGTTGCTCTTGTTACCGGCGCAGGCTCAATGGATGGTGGCATGGGCAACGGCAAGGCAACGGCCATTCGGTTGGCCCAGGAGGGCGCAACCATCGCTGCACTAGACCTGCACTTGGACGCGGCAGAGGAAACCTGCGCCATGATCCGCGCAGAGGGGGGGAAGGCCTTTGCCCTTGCCGCAGATGTCACCCGGGAAGATCAGGTTCAGACGGCGGTGGGCCAATGCCTGTCTGAGTTTGGCCAGATCGACATTTTGCAAAACAACGTCGGTATTCTGAAAACCGGTGGTGCCATGGACAGCACAGTCGAGGACTGGGATCTGCTGGTTCATGTGAATATGAAAGCCGTCTTTTTGCCGACGAAGCATGTTCTGCCGCATTTCGTTGAACGCAAGGCTGGCGTGGTGACAAATATCTCGTCCATCGCTGGTCTGCGCTATCTGGGGACGCCCTATATCGGCTATAATGCCACCAAGGGCTCAATCATTTCCTTCACCCGCAATCTGGCAGCGGAAATGGCCCCTCATGGGGTGCGCGCCAATACGATCCTGCCGGGGTTCATTGATACGCCCATGGCGCGGAACATTACCGAGCAAAACGCCAATGACCCAGAGGAAATCGACTGGGATGCACTGGACCGGCAGCGCGCAGAACGCATCCCGCTGGGGCGGGTCGGAACCCCTTGGGACGTGGCCAATGCCGCCGTGTTTTTGGCCAGTGACGAAGCATCTTACATAACCGGGCCCGAAATCACCGTCGACGGAGGTGTCTCATGTCGCGTGTAAGAACCCGGGCAGGTCGTGCCGCTCGCATACAAAACCAGAAGGCCGTACAAACCCGGCTCGCCCCGGTTCAGCGCAAGATAAAGCCGCTTGAGGTTCTGGAACAGGGCGCTATTGAGCGTATCCATGACGCGTCTTTGTCGATACTCGAAGAGGTTGGCATCGAGTTTCGCGACCCGATTGCGCTGGATCACTGGCGCAAGGCCGGGGCCGATGTTGCCGATGAACGGGTGCGGATCGACCGTGCTTTGCTGATGGAGTTGGTTGCCAAGGCACCGTCCGAGTTTCAGGTGCAGGGGCGCAGCGCCTCAACCGGCTTTACGATGGGCGGTGATACAAGCGTTTTCTGCACCATGAAAGGTGCGCCGTTTACGCGTGACCTGGACGGGGTCCGGCGCTCAACAACCGAAGCAGATGTGATCAATTTCGCGCGCCTGACGCAGGCCTGCCCCAGCTTCCACATGGCTGGCGGATTCACCTGCGAGCCAATGGACATCCCCGTCGCGCATCGCCATCTGGCAATGATGCGCCATCACATGGTTGAAACGGAGCTGCCGCTCTTTGGTATCGGAACGTCAAAAGAGCGTGCCGAAGACTGCATCGCCATGGCGCGGATTGCAGCGGGAGCGGCGATGGACAGGTCGACTTTCATTTTCATGCACGCCTCGGGGAACTCTCCCCTCGTCTGGGATCAGGCCATGCTGGACGGGGCCCGTGTCTTTGCCGATGCCGGGCAGGCAGTCTTATGCTCGCCCTTTGTGCTTGCCGCTGCGAACACACCTGCGGATGTGGCGGCCACAATCGCGCAGGTCAATGCAGAAGCCCTAGCGGCGATTGCCTACCTGCAACTCTATCGCCCCGGAACACCGGTGATCTACGGGCAATACACCGTTTCAATTTCGATGCAGTCCGGTGCGCCAATGGCCGGTACACCTGAGGTCGCGATGATCACAACAGCGATCGGACAATTGGCCCGCAAATACGGCGTGCCATGGCGTACTTCGGCCAACCACGCGTCATCAAAATCCTTTGATGCCCAGTCAGGCTATGAAGGGGCCACAACGCTTATGACAGCGCTCAACGCGGGGGCAAACCTGATGCTGCATTCCGGCGGCTGGGATGAGGGCGGCCTGGCGATCTGTTATGGTAAATTCATTGCAGATGACGAACAAAATCAGCTCATGGCGCGATATGCAGGTGGGATATCTCTTGACCACTTTGACGAGGCTCTGAAAGCGGTCCGCCGTATCGGACCGGGCGGTCACTATCTTGGCGACAGTTTCACGCTGGACCATTTCCGCAGTGCTTTTGCAATGCCCGAGGCGATGGACTTTTCCAGTTTCGAACAGTGGAGTGCCACGGGCAGCCACGATATGGCTGCGCGTTGCCGTGCGCGAGCGCAGGCGCTTCTCAGTGAATTCAAAGCGCCACCGATGGATGACGCCGTTCGGGAAGAACTGGATGCCTATGTCATGCGAAGAAAAACTGAAATCAATCCCAGCTTTTCGTGAAACAGACCTTGGTCCAAAACAGCCGTTGATTTGAAAACGCTGGACCAAGGGCAGGCATTCTATTGCTCAGCTTGTCGGTGCATTGGATAGAACCCATTCGCGCACCACCTCTGCCTTGGTGATCAATGGCCGATTTTTGGACCAGACAAGGTAGAAACCTCTGCCGGTTTTCCAAGCCCATTCCGACCGTGCCAAAAGCAATCCCTGCTTGACCAGCGGACCGACAAGATGATGCCAGCCAAAAGCAAAGCCCTCGCCAGCCATGGCCGCCTGCAGCACAAGCGCATAGTCATTCAGCCGCAACCCGCCGCTTGGCGGCACATCGTTCACCCCCATTGCGTGGAACCAATGTTGCCAGGACGGGCGTTCGCGGATCGGCTCTTCCAGATGTATCAAACGCTGGCTGAGAAGCATCGCCACATTTGTCAGGTTGACTGCTGAGGCCAGCACACGGGGCGCGGCAACGGGATAGATCATTTCCTCAGCGATCAGAGCACAATCACAATCTGGCCAGTCCCCGTTGCCCAGGCGAATGGCCAGGCTGATTGTTTCGGCATTCAGGTCTGGCTCGCGGTTGCTGGATTGCAGACGGAGGTCAATATCCGGGTGCTTGCTCTGAAATTGCCGGACACGCGGTAGCATCCAGTAGTTGTTGAAGGCTGTCGATGCGCTGAAGGTTACATGATCATTGCTAGTGAACTGCTGAATCGCGTCAGCGGATTGCGCCAGTGTTTCAAACGCACGTGTCACATCGGAAAACAGACGGCTTCCTGCATTTGTCAGAGTAATCTTTCTATGGCTGCGTTGAAACAGCACAACGCCAAGCGATTCCTCCAGCTGTTTGATGGTCATGCTGACTGCTGGCTGCTGAACGTTCAGCTCCTGAGCGGCCAGCGTAAAAGAACCTGTGCGGGCAGCGGCCTCGAAAAAGACCAGATGACGGGGTGAAGACAGCTGTGACCAGAGTTTTTGCATAAGCTGTTCTTATCCAAATCATTCCCTTTTTCAATCGTCACAAGAGCACTTTGGCGTATTAATTTTAGCGGCAACTGATTCATGGAGGTATCAAATGGCGCGTCGGGCACGCACATCCAGATCACGTGACGCGGCACCAAAAGGTGCACCAGCGTCGCCCTATATCCGTCGCACGATCCCCCACTTTGATGTGCTTGACGAAGAACAGCTTCTTCGGTTGGAAGGTCAGGTCGACTGGATATTGCAGGATGTTGGCATCGCCTTCCGGGATGACCCTGATGCGCTGGAGCTGTGGAAACGCGAAGGGGCCACCATCGAAGGTGATATTGTGCGCGCCCCTGCGGATTGGATCCGCGCGTTGTGCGCCAAGGCCCCTCGCGAATTCGCCCAGTTGGCCCGCAACCCTGAACGGTCGGTGACTATTGGCGGCACAAATCAGGTCTTTGCACCGATTTACGGCGCGCCTTTTGTGCGCGATCTGGAAGGCGGCAGACGCTATGGCGACATGAAGGCCTTTGAGGATCTTGTGCGCCTGAGCTACCTGCACCCAAACCTGCATCACGGCGGATTTGTGACCTGCGAACCTTGTGACGTCCCAGTCAGCAAACGGCACCTTGATATGCTGTTTGCCCATATGACACTCTCGGATAAGCCGCACCTTGGCGCCATCACCGAGATGAGCCGGGCACAGGACAGTGTCGATATGGCCGAGATCGTCTTTGGTGCCGATGTTATGGCTGAAAACTGCGTCATCATGGGCAATGTGAACACCAACTCGCCCCTGCTCGTGGATAAAGTGGTCACCGAGACCGCCCGCGTTTATTCCTCACGTGGTCAGGGTCTGATCGTTGTGCCATTTATCCTGAGCGGTGCGATGGGGCCAGTAACGACGGCAGCCTCGGTTGCGCAGGCGATGGCCGAGGCGATGATGGTTTGCGCCTATGTGCAACTGCTGCGTCCCGGCGCGCCTTTCGTCCTGGGGAACTTCCTGTCTTCGATGTCGCTAAAATCTGGTGCGCCAACCTTCGGGATGCCAGAGCCGGTGATCTCGAACTATGTCATTGGCCAGCTCGCACGGCGCGCGGGCCTGCCACTGCGCTGTGGTGGGTCGCTGACTGCGTCGAAGATCGAAGATGCGCAAGCGGCCTATGAAAGCGCGGATTCGATGCATTCAACCATGTTGGCAGGTGCAAACTTTGTGCTGCACTCGGCAGGGTGGCTTGAGGGCGGCCTGTGCACAGGCTTTGAAAAGCTGATCATGGATGCAGATCGACTGGGGAGCTACCAAAAGGTGCTGAGCCAGGGACTGGATTCCTCAGATGAGGGGCTGGCGCGTGATGCCTATGGCGAAGTCGAACCCGGTGGCCATTTTCTTGGCTGTGCGCACACCATGCGCCACTATCAAGACGCGTTCTACGAACCAAAACTAAGCGACAGCGAGAATGTGGAAAGTTGGGAAGAGGCCGGGTCACAGGATATGCGCATGCGCGCGCACACACGTGTGAAAGACATGCTGGCGACCTATGAAGCACCCCCTATTGACAGTGCCCTGAAAGACGAACTCACGGCATATGTTGCCAAACGAAAAAAAGAGTTGCCCGATGCCTGGTATTAAGATCACTGGCCTCAAGGCCACGCCAGTCAATATTCCGCTGGAAAAGCCGATGTGGTGGACGGGCGGGCACTATCCTGGCACGTCCAAGACGATCATCGAAGTCGAAACGAACGAAGGGCTGATCGGCCTCGGCGAGGCGCCCTCGGTTGATGTGCTCGAAAGCATCCGCGCGATGGGCGAACGGCTGATAGGGGCCGACCCGCTCGACATTGCGGGATGCGAGGCGCTTTGTGTGCCCCCCTGGCAGATCGTCCAGAACACCGACGACAGTAGCGTTGTGAAAGCCTTTGGTGCAATTGAAATCGCCCTTTGGGATCTGCGCGGGAAGGTCGCCAATGAGCCCCTGTATCGCCTGCTTGGGGGCGCGGTGCGCAAAGAGATCCCTTTCACAGAGTACTTCGGCTATCGTGTCGGTGGCGAAATGGCCCCTCAGGAGGTGGCAGACTACTGCGCGGCGATGGCGGAAGAACATGGCTCAACCATGTTTGAAGGCAAGCTGATCCTTGGGGATCCCGAGCTTGAAATCGACACTGTCAAAGCGCTGCGTGACACGCTGGGCCGTAAAGCGATGATCCGGCTGGATAGCAATATGCAATATTCGCTGCCGACCGCCTTCCGTCTGTTCCGCGAGATCGAGCCCTATAATATTCGCAACTACGAAGATCCGGTTGCCACCTTCGAAGAGATGGCAGAGCTGCGCCGTCACTTTACCATTCCGATTTCCACCCATGTGCCAGACATCCGCAAGGCGGTTGCGGTGGGCGGGCCGGATTATATCGTGACAAATTTTGCAGTTCTGGGCGGTATCGCGCGTGCAGTGCGCTTTATTGGCGCCTGCGAAGCAATGGGCGTGGGATTCTGGTGCTATTCCGGCGATGCGGGCATCGCTACCGCCGGCTATCTGCATATGTCCGCAGCCATGCCCTGGATTTCTGAGCCATCACAATCGCTGTTCCGCTGGCAGATCGGTGATGTCATCGAAGGCGGCCCGTTCCGGCAGAAAAATGATGTGATCAACGTTCCTGAAGGCCCCGGACTGGGCGTGACCCTTGATCGTGACGCCCTTTCCCATTGGCACAACCACCTTGTCGAGAACGGACCGCTCGACCACTTCTATGACCCAGCAATGCCCGGCCGTTTCCGTCGGCTGCCGCTCAACTAAAGGACGAACCCATGCCCGAGATACAGAAAGACGAAACCTCGACCGACAAGAAACTCCCGTCGCACGCCAAGGTCGTTGTGATTGGTGGCGGGGTTGTCGGCTGTTCTATCCTGTTCCATCTCGCCAAGTTCGGCTGGAAGGACGTGGTGCTACTGGAGCGCGACGAGCTCACCTCGGGCTCCAGCTGGCATGCGGCGGGGCAGATCCACACGATCAGTTCAGACCCTAACATCAGCCGCCTGCAAAGCTACACAATCAACCTTTACAAAGAGATCGAAGAGACATCAGGCCATTCCGTCGGGCTTCACATTACGGGTGGTTTTTATGCCGCCTCGACCAAAGAATGGTATGACTACCTTAAACGCGAGCGCTCTAAAGCGCGCTATATGGGGCTTAATCAGGAATTCATTTCCCCCAGGGAACTGGCCGAGCGGCACCCGCTGATTGATCCCAAACATTACCACGCGGCGCTTTGGGATGATCAGGATGGCGATCTGGACCCGTCGGGCGCAACCTATGCTTTTGCTAAATCGGCGCGTGTTCATGGGGCGCAATATTTCACCCATTGCGGTGTGACAGCGATCAGCCAGCGCGCCGATGGCAGCTGGGATCTGACCACACCAAAGGGCCAGATCAACGCGGAGCAGATTGTCAATTGCGGTGGCCTCTGGGCGCGAGAAGTCGGACACATGACGGGTATCCATCTTCCTGTGCAGCCGATGGAACATCACTATCTGATCACGGATAAAATCCCACTTATTGCTGACCGCATGGACAGCATGGGTGAAGCAGGCCGCCTGCCCGCGGGTATTGACTATGAGGCGAACATCTATTTCCGGCAGGAGCGCCAGGGCATGCTCTTGGGCACCTACGAGCCAAAATCGACGCCCTGGAAAGTTGGCGGCACCCCATGGGACTTTGGTCACGAGCTGTTGCAGCCCGATCTGGACCGCATCGCGGATCGTCTCGAAATGTCCTTTGAGCGCATCCCCGCTATTGGCGAAGCTGGCATCAAAGACATGATCAACGGGCCCTTCACATTTGGCCCGGACGGCAACCCGATGATCGGCCCGGTGCCGGGAATGAAGAATTATTGGGTCGCGGTGGGCGTCATGGCGGGCTTCTGCCAGGGCGGTGGGGTTGGCCTGACAATGGCAGAATGGATGATCGACGGAGAGCCCTCAATCGATGTCTGGGCCATGGACGTTGCGCGTTTTGGTGAATTTGCCACACCCGACTGGGGCACAATCAAGTCATCCGAGAACTACGAACGCCGGTTTGTGATGACCTTCCCCAATGAGACGCTGCCAAAGGGGCGTATGCAGAAGACAACAGCCCTTTATGATCGTCTGGTCGCCAGGGGCGCATTGATGAACCAGAGTTTTGGCCTTGAGAATGCGCAATGGTTTGCGGATGGGCCAGAGGATGCTCATGAAGGTCCGACATTCGAACGCAACCGCTCGTTCGATTATGTCAAACGCGAAGTCGAAGCCGTGCAGACTGCCGTGGGTGGAATCGAGATCGCCAACTTCGCCAAACACGAGTTCAAAGGCGCTGGCGCCCGCGCCTACCTTGACCGGACGCTGGCTGGATATGTTCCAAAGCCCGGTCGCCTGACCCTGACACCAATGCTGACGCCAAAAGGCAAGCTTTATGGAGATCTGACCGTTGCATGCCTTGCTGAGGATCATTTCATGCTCTTTGGCTCTGGCACGATGCAAGAGGCTCACAGCCGGTGGTTCCAGAAAGACCTGCCCGATAATGTCACTTATGCCAATGTGAGCGACGACTGGCATGGGATCGCGCTTTCCGGGCCGAAATCACGCGAGTTGCTGGCGCGGATCACCCGCGACGATCTGAGTGCTGAGGCTTTCAAGTTCCGCGATCTGCGTCAAACTTTCGTAGGCGGTGTGCCAGTGATCCTGAACCGGATCAGTTTTTCTGGCGAAATGGGCTATGAAATCTACTGTAAGCCGCAGTATCTGCTCCGACTTGCCGAAGCAATCGAGGAAGCAGGCGCCGATCTGGGCTATCGCTGGTACGGTGCGCGGGCGCTTATGTCGATGCGTCTTGAAAAGGGTTGGGGCGTCTGGACGCTGGAATTCCGTCCCGATTTCGACGCGGTGGAAAGCGGCATGGATGTCTTCATCAACTGGAAGAAGGATTTCGTCGGAAAGGCTGCCACGCAAGCCATTCGCGACGCTGGCCCAAAGCAGAAGCTTGTCACCATGACTATTGACGTAGACGGAATTGATGTGTCCAACGACGAAGCGATCCTGAAAGATGGCGAGGCGGTGGGCTATGTCAGTTCGGGCGGCTATGGCCACCGCGCAGGGCGATCGATGGCCATGGGATACGTCACATCCGAAAACGCCGCACCGGGTACGGCACTGCAGGTTGAAATTCTGGGGGAAATGTACGACGCCGAGGTGCTAGGCGCTCCGATCTATGACCCCAACGGCGCAAACATGCGCTGCTGATCCAGAGTTCGCCCCATGGGACATCCCGAAATAGGCATCGACTCGGCTTCGGCCGAACTGGTTAAAGTGGATCGATTTATTTTCGTTCTGCTGCCCGGTTTTTCTTCGCTGGACCTTGGTGCGGGTCTTGAGTCTCTTGAGGCGGCCAACACTGTCCTTGGTCAGCAGGGCTTTACCTGGCAGATCGTCAGTGAAAACGGCGGGGCTGTTACGTCATCTTCGGGAATGACGGTTGCCGTTGAAAACAGATTGCCAGAGGCTCGCAGGGGTGATTGCATGGTGATCTGTGCCCCGCTGGCCGAGAAACAACCGGCGTCGCCCAACCTGATGTCCTGGCTGCGCCGCGCAACCCGGTTTGGAGCACAGCTATGCGCGCTCGGCGGCGGCGCGGCGTTGCTGGCACAAACCGGATTGGCGCAAGACCACCGCATGAGCACGCATTGGAAGCTGCAGCCTGTACTGGCCGAATTATTCCCCAATCTCGAAGCGGTCTGTTCCGTTTACGAAGAGGAAGGCACAATAGCATCCAGCGGCGGAGGGGCGGCCACACTTGATCTGTTTTCCGCCCTGATCACGCGCAAACGCGGGGGCGAAGTGGCTTCCCATGTGGCGGATCAACTGCTCTATGCCTCTGTCCGTTCGAGCGGCGACCGGCAGACCAGAAGCGACCTGTGCCGTTTTGGCACCCGGCACAAAAAACTGGGGCAGGCAATCGAACTTATGCAAATCAATCTTGATGAGCCGCTTTCACCCAGCTGCATCGCACAAGAGGTTGGGCTGTCCACACGGCAACTGGAACGCCTTTTCCAACGCTATCTCAACACCAGCCCAAAGACCTATATGACGGTTCTTCGCCTTGACCGGGCCCGCCTGTTACTGCAACAGACTCAGCTGCGCGTGATTGATGTGGCCGTTGCTTGCGGTTTCACATCCTCAAGCCATTTTTCAAAACTTTACCGAAAGCATTTCGGAACATCCCCTCATGCGGAGCGAGGCGTCCTCTAGGTTCGCAATCAATCTGAAACGGCGTATCAGGGGCAATTTCCCTAAACTCGAGTACTGTTGACAGATCGAGTCTGTGATGCTGATCGCATGCGCGAAATGACAATACATAATATTCAGCCCAAAGCCCTATGCGCAAACCCGAAAGATGCGCCCGGACGTAGATCGCGCGTTAGAGCTATTGAACCAGAGAACCGGTGGCGTTTCGGTGATCTGTCTTCCGTCAAAAGACCCCCCTGATCCGAGAGTCACTCACTTCTCTTGGATCAGGGGGTGAGATCAGCCCGTTTCCGGGTCTCCCTCTGTCCGAAGCATTCCGGGCAAAACACGACCGATAGACAGGGCCGTGCTCCTCCTCCCTTTGTTCGTGCACAACCGGATCGACATCAAGATACATGCCTTTCACACCTGCGCCCCTCATTCACGGGGATGGTCTGCTTGCTCACCGCACATGCCAACAGGACATCCCGTCTCATTTCGAGATCATCCTGCTCGAGGCTTGCATCATCTTAGCTAGCCGATTACGCAGTTTACCGGAACAACACCGACTATTCATTAACCAGTCACCTTTGGAACATGAGCGGAACATCAGATCTTTCTTTGGGCCAGATCCGTGAAACCTTTGGGTGGACGCAGGTGGATTTGGCGGATGAACTGAAAGTCTCAGTGGCAACCCTAAGCCGTTGGGAGCGCAAGAAAACCAAGCAACCTGCGATTGCAGGGGTCAGCCGCCATGTGAACCGCCGCCTGTCTTATGTACTGGCCATGACCGATCCGCATCTACTAAGCAGTTTTGATGAAGAACAGGGCTTTGCCGGGCTGCTGCATGGGACGGATTTCATGGCGGTCAAAGCCAGCCATGGCGCCCTGTCAAAGAATGTGCTGCTACGGGCAGTGATCGGGTTTTCGGTGGTGCCGCTGCTGCGGGGGCAGGCCAAACGTTTCTTTCAGGAAATCCAACCGGAAATGCAGCAGGCCGTGCAGGCGGGCAATGCCTCCCTGTCGTGGTGGTCACCTGTCTCACGCGATCAGACCCCCCTTGGGCTGATCCAGACCGGGATGGATTTACACCTGAATTTTCTCAGCTGTGGGTTAATCCATCTTACTGGACGCGTTCTAAGCGACGAAGAATGCGCCGCCAGACCTGACCCCAAAGCCGTATTTGAATATTCCTGATCCCAATGAAAACGCCGCCCCGAGAGGCGGCGTTAAGTGTTGTCGTCCAGGATCAGACCAGCCAGGTCTCAATGCGGCCATCGTCATATTCGATGCTTTTCGACACGGGCCCATCCGCATCATAAAGGGGGATCCGCAGCGCCCAATCATAGGCATCAGCCCCATCAACCTGCTGCAGCTGGCTTAGCGCACCGGCATCATAGCTGTATGTGTTCACCCGGCCATCATCCATAGTGACGATACGCGATGTCATTGCGCCGCCGGCATCAAAGCTAAAGCTGACGCTGGTCCAGTCATAGGCATCACCCAGATCTTCACGCAGAACCTGACTGCGCTGGCCATCAACGTAATCCACTGTACGCAGACGCCCGTCATCATAGGTGGTCAGGCGCTGGGTCTTTTGCCCGATGGCGTCATAGCTATAGCGATCACTTACCCAATCAAAGCTGTCTGCCAGATCTTCGATCAGCTCGGTTGTCAGCACACCTGCAGCATAGGTTTTGGTTTCCTGATGACCGGCGTCAAACACGGTCACCTTTTGGGTCACGGTGCCGCCAGCATCATAGCTAAAGCGATCGGAGGTCCAGTCAAACAGATTGCCGGTGTCCTGCACCATCTGCGCCACACGCGCACCCGCTGCATAATCGACGGTTTTGATCCGCCCGTCATCATAGTTGGTAACACGCTGCGTCAACTGACCGCCCGCATCATAAAAGCTGTTGTCCTGCACCCAGCCAACCACATCCCCCGGATCAGAGCGCATGACGGCGCTGCGCAGCCCGTTGACATAGTCATAGGTATAGATCCGCCCGTCGGTATAGGTGACCATCCGCTGGTTGATCGCTCCGCTGGCATCATACCCAATGGCGCGGATCAACCCATCGTCAAAGGTTACTTCTTCACGGATCAGATCACCTGACGCGCTATAATCCACCTGCACGCTGGACCAGCCTTCCTGATTGCTGAAGTCCTGCGTCAACCGGCTGCGCAGCACACCATCGACAAAGCTCAGCGTTGCCACATCGCCATTGTCATAGGTTGTAACCCGCTGCACCAGATCACCAGACGGATCATAGTGATAGCTGTCTGTGCTCCAGACAAAGGCGTCTTCAAGATCTTCGATCAGAACCGCGCTGCGCAGGCCATTTTCTGTCTGCGTTGACCGTACACGCCCATCATCAAACAGCACAACCGTGCGCAGGGTGGTGCCATCTTCGGCGCGTTCATTGGTACGCAGCCACCAGCTCTGCGACCCGGCAAAGTCGAAATCGCTTTCCGAAAGCTTCAGACCACGCGTGTGGGTACTGGCAGTAAAATCAAGACGCTCTATATTGCGCAGGGTTTTGGTTTCACCATTGCGGCTCAGCAGAAGCGCGCCGTCATCACCCTGGGCAACGGTGGTGTCAGATAGTGGGCCGGTCAGCAGCGCAGTATCTTCGCCCGCGCCCCCATCCAGCGTATCATTCCCCAGACCACCAGACAGGGTGTCATCCCCGCCCCCTGCCTCGATCAGATCAGGAAGATCAGTAGGCTGCGGCTGCCCATCGGGCACAGTGCCCGGCACAATCAATTCGCTGCCCTCAGTGCCAAGGATCAACACACCAGACACGACTTCATCCTCATCCGTGACCGAAACATTGACCTGACGACTGTCAGACAGGCTGCCATCACTGGCGGTGACTTCTACCTGATACAGGTTGTCGCCATCCGCATCTGCGGGTTCCTCATAATCCGGGGCCACCCGGAAGCTCAGGGCACCTGTGATCGCATCAATGTCAAACAACGCCAGATCCGCACCGCCTGTCAGGCTAAAGCTAAGCCCTGCGCTGTCTACATCGCTGGCCTGCACGGTGCTGACACTCAGGGTGTTCTCCAGAACCGTGACAGATCCAACCCCAACCGTGATCTGCGGCGCATCGTTCACAGCCGCCAGCGAGATCTGCACCGGCTGCACCACCTGCACAAAGCCATCGCTGACCACCAGCTCCAGCGCGACATCACCATTTGCATCCTGTGGCGGGGTGCCTGTCAGGCGACCGGTGGTGCCGTCAAAGCTTAGCCAGTCGGGCAGCGCCGCCCCGCCTGCTGCGCGCAGGGTAAAGACAAGCGCATCGCCATCGCTATCCGTGGCCTGATCAATCGGCAGGATCACATCAATCGGCGTGTCTTCTGTACCGAGGATCGGATCAACCGCCCCCATCACAGGCGCATCATTCTGGCCGCCCACCCGCAGAGTCACGGCACGCAGCGCATCAGCGCGGCCATCCGTTGCAAATAGCTCTAGGGCGATGTCCCCCGCAAAATCCAAGGGCAGGGTGCCTGACAGGCTCAGGGTGGCTGGATCGAAATCCATCCAATCCGGCAGCGCCGCGCCATCCGGGCCGCGCAGTTCGATCACCAGCGCATCGCCATCCACATCACTGACCGCATCTGTAGGCAGAGCAATGGCAAAAGCCTGATCCTCTGCCGCCAAAAGCGGGCCAATCTGAGTGATCACCGGGGCATCATTCTGCGCCTCGATGCTCAGATCAACACGGGCGGTATCCACCGCGCCGCCGCTATCGCGAATTTCATAGGTGAACCACGCCGCCCCCGACAGTTCGGCATCGGGTGTGATGATCACCTGACCGTCATCGGTCAGCTCAGCCGTCACACCCTGCGCATCCAGAATGCGGGTCAGCGCGATCGCCTGCCGATCCGGGTCTGAATCATTCGCCAGCAGCTCGGTCACAAAGATCGCAAGCTGCGTATCTTCGATCATATCCAGCTGATCGTTCTGCGCCTCGGGCGCGTCTTCCACCCCAAGCACATCAATGGTGACGGTGGTGGGCACTTCGAACCCGGTTTCATTGGTCAGCGCATAGCGCAGCGTGATTTCACCAAAGAAATCCTGATCTGTCGTCACACGCCACAGCCCATTGTCCTGCTCGGTTACAGTGGCGTCAAAGCCCAGCACCGACAGCCCCAGGAACACCACCTGCGACCCCAGCGGGATCTGATCATTGGCCATCAGATCCAGCGGATCAAGATCAAGGAAGCTGTCTTCCAGCATCTCATAGCCCGCATCCGAAACAGCCACCGGCACATCAAACTGCGGCAGAACCAGAACCGAGGCATAGCCAATGCTGGTCGCGCCATGTTCATCGGTCACACGGTAGTGGAAGCCACCATCACCAAAATATCCATCCCGGCCCTGGAACATCGCCGCATTGCCATCTTGCCAGACGGTGCCATTGTCTGCGTCAAAGACTTCGACAATCTGAAAGCTATCGCCCTCTACATCGCGGTCATTGAACAGAAGATCTGCGAAATCAATCCTAAAGGCCGTATCCTGCTCCCCCAGGAAATGCCCATCCGGGTTGGCAATCGGCGCGTCATTCACCGGCTGCACATCAAAGGTGACAGTGCCCCAATCACGCGCACGCCCGTCAGTGATCATGTAGCGGAAGCTCACCTCACCGGTGACGTTTTCGTCAGGCACAAACTGATAGCGCCCATCGGGCAATTCCAGAATACGCCCGCCGGATGCTTTGTCACGCAAAGATACAAAGCTGATCGCATCCCCATCTGCATCCACATCATTGGCCAGCAGATCCGCCAGGGTAAATTCGTAGGGCGTGTCTTCCTGAACAGAAATCACATCTGTTACCGCTTCGGGGCGCTGATTGGTTGAAATCACATTGACTTCAACCTCACCGGTGCTGGTGCCGTGACGATCATCGCTGACCGTATAGGTAAAGCGCGCCGTGCCGCTAAAGTTCGCATCAGGCGTAAAGGTGATCTGCGTCCCGTCAAAGCTGACCTGACCATGTTCCGCATCCTGCACCGAAACAAAGCGGATCGGGTCGCCATCCACATCGCTATCATTGGCCAGCAGATCTGCCGGATCAAAGGTGAGGCTGCTGTCTTCGAACATGGTCAGCTGGTCCAGCTCGGCAAGTGGCGGATCCAGCAGCGACGCCACATCCAGCACCACCTGTCCGCTGACCACCCCCTCGGCATCATCGGTCAGGGTATAGGTCACGATGTCTTCGCCGTGGAACCCTGCGTCCGGCACGTAATGCACCACCGCCCCGGCATTGCCATCAAAGCTGGCGCGCACCTCAGCAGACTGGCTTTGCACGCCGTCACTGTTGAAAAAGCGAATGTCATAACTGCCGCGCACATCCAGCGGAATGATCGCGGTGACAGCACCGCTCGTGGCATCAATCTGCATCCAATCCGGCAGATCCGATCTATCTGCCAGTGTCGCAGACCAGCTGCCACCGGACAGCGACACCAGATCACCCGGCGCGTTCACCACCATCTGGCCAAGTTCCACAGTTAGCGCACCGTAACCCGCATCGCTGATATCCGTGATCCGCAGCCAGTCGCCATCGTCATCACGATCGTTTTCCAAAAGATCGCGCAGGGCAAAGCTGATCTGCCCCCCTTCAAACAGCGCCACCAGATCCTGATGCGCCACCGGTGCTTCGCGGGTGGCAGTGACATTAAAGACAATGCTGGCCGATTCATCCGAGGTGCCGCCCTTTTCATCGCGGGCGTCATAGGTAAAGGCCACCGCCCCGTTGAAATCTTCGGGCGCGCTCAGATCAATCCGTTCGGCCTGATCTTCCACCCGGAAGGGGGAGGAATTGCCCGGCGCAATCACGGTATAGGTCTCATCCACCACCGCTTCGGTGATGATCGACATGTCTGGCCAGCCAGCGCCCGTCAGATCCAGACGCACTGGCACAGCCCCCACATAGTGGGAAGGCGGCGTGCCCGAGAACGTCAGTGTATCAGCATCAAAACTTAGCCAGCTGTCCAGTGGCGCGGTGCTTTCGCGCAGCGCGGTAAGCGTTGCACCTGTCAGATCCAGCCCCAGAACACCCGCCCCCGCAAGCGCAGGATCCCCGGCAAGGATCGAATTGATCAGCGCCAGTTGCGGATCAGCCGGGTCTATCATGAACTCAAGCGCAAAGCCGCGATCTGTGGCATAGAACGTATTCTCAGGCAGGTCCGGTTTTGCGTCAGGGGTAAAGGTAATACGCACCCGTTCCGCGGTATCGCCAGCTTCGACACCGAATTCAGAGATCGCCAGGCTGCGCGTCTGCGCATCATAGACCAGCCAGGATGGCAGCGGACGGCCCGCTGCGGTTTCCGCCTCAAAGCTGCCAGCCGAGATATCAAAACGTGCGATATCATCGCCCTGCCCCAGCGACCAACTATAATCCTGCCGCAGTTCGAACCCGCCCAGCACTGCATCATGCACTGAAATGCCACTGGGCAGATCGTCCGTCACCCGATCCGCTTCAAAGACAAAGCGGAAAGGATGCACTGCACCGCTGACCGGATCGCTGACAAAGACAGCCACTTCCAGCGCACCTTGCCACTCAGCGGGGGCGGTGCCGGTAAAGGTCAGGGTTGTTTCATCAAACACCAGCCAATCCGGCAGATCGGTGTTATTCGCTGATGTGGCCCGCAGAGTGTACTCCGCTGACAGGAAACGTTTTTCCAACTGCCCCTGCAACGCGACCCCATCGAAAAAGATCACATCGCCCTCAGCATCGCGATCATCGCCAAAGGCTTCGGCGGGGATCACGTACAGAGGCCCATCTTCCTGACCAAAGACCACATCATTACGCAGCTCTGGCCCAGAGTTCACCGGCAGAATGGTCAGATTCACCACCGCCGTATCGGTGCCGCCCCTGCCGTCAGAGACCGTATATTCAAAGCTGGCCGCGCCGTTGTAATTCGGGCGGGCGGCGAATTCGATCAGACCATCATCATTCACCCGCACCTTGCCGTTTTCCGCAAAGCGATAGACGCTGTCAAAGATCAGAGCATCGCCATCAGGATCGGTGTCATTAGCCAGCAAATCCGCCGGATCAATCACCAGCAGCCCGTCTTGCAACATGCGAATGCCGTTGTCATCCCGCGCATCCGGCCCCAGATTCTGCGGGCGCACCTGAATATTGAACTCAAGCGTTGCCTCGGCCCCGCGATCATCAATCACATCAAAGGCAATGGAAGCCGCCCCCAATTGATAGGGGGTAAAGCCGATCTCGCCAGTCAGCGGATCATAGGTTTCAACCCCATTGGTCGAGGCATTACCATCCGCCCCCAGATGCAGCCCGACAAAGGTAAAGCCATCGCCTTCGACATCATAAACCTTCTGCATCAACTGATCGACGGTGAAGGTGGTGGTTTCCTCCAGCTTGGCCCAGACCGCGCGGTCTTTGATGCGCGGGGCATCATTGACAGGGGCCAGATATATTTCAACGTCAGCGGTTGATTGCGCGCCGTCATTGTCCTGCAACACATAGCGGAACCCGGCAAAGCCAAAGTGATCCGGGCGGCTGAGCAATTCGATATATTGCCCGTCCAGCTTCCAGGTCACATCGGTGGCCGGACCATCATAGTTTTTCTTATCCTCATAAGACCGTAGATCATCGCCATCGGCATCCGTCAGCGGCATGGCCGAGACGATCCGCAACCCTTCCAGCGCATTGTCACCATCGACATCGTAATCATTGGCCAAAAGCGTTTCCAGACGGATGCGCAGCGGTTCGTCTTCAACACCGTAGACCAGCGCATCATCTACCGCCACAGGCGCATCATTGACCGGGCTCAGGTTCACTTCGACGCGGGCGGTGCTTTCACGGCCCAGCGGATCGCGCACCGTATAGGCAAAGAAGGCATCACCAAAGTGATCCTGTACCCCTTCAAAGGCAATCATGCCCTCATCGGTGATCCAGACCTGACCATGTTCTGCATTTTGCACCGAAACCAGTTGCAGATCTTCGATGCCGCTTTGGGCATCGTTCGCGATCAGATCCGCCGGATCAATCAGCGCGATTTCGTCTTCGGTGCCAAAGCGGTACACATCATCCAGCGCATTAAAGCGCCCATCGCGCAGCCCTGCAGAAATCCCAGTGCGATCCCAGACAGTGCCGTCTTCAAAGGTGATGGCTTCGATACCGGTCTCTTCGCCCAGGAAATGCCCCTGCACCGTCACTGTATCAATCAGATAGCCATCGTCGCGTTCCAGTTCGATGAACAGATCATCGCCTTGACGCAGCAGCGAAACATCTTTCGCCGCGATCCCCGCACCCATGACAACACGGTCAGTATCAGCCATCGCACCCTGTTCGATGATCTGATCTGCACCGCTGTCAAAGCCAAACAGATAGTCATCTGACCCGGCCCCGCCACGCAGTTCATCTGCGCCAAAGCCACCGTCAAAGACATCTTCGCCACTCGACCCCACAAAGGTGTCATCATGCACCGAGCCAATCAGCATCTCGATGGATGTCAGGCTGTCGCCCTGTGCTTCGCCTGCGGTGCCCTGCCCGGTCTCCAGATTGACCGCAACGGCTTCGTCTGCGCGGGCGTAATCGGCGGTGTCAAAGCCCCCGCGCCCGTCGATCACATCGGCTCCTCGACCGCCACGGAACCGGTTGTCATCCGCATCACCCATCAGCGTGTCATTGTGATAGCTGGCCTGAATGATCTCGATGTCTTCCAGCACATCGCCCGCAGCATCGCCGCCAGTGGCTGTGCCGGCCTGCAAATCAATGGCAATGCCGGTTTCCGACAGGGTATAATCCGCCACATCAAGGCCCGCGCCCCCTTGCAGCAGATCGGCACCGCGCCCACCAGACAGGGTGTCATCCCCATCGCCGCCACGCAGCGTGTCCACGCCGCGACCGCCAGACAGGGCATTGTCCGCCCCGTCCCCTTCCAGCATATCGTCATGATCCGTGCCAGAGAGGTTTTCGATACCGCTCAGCACATCGCCCGTCGCATCACCGCCAAGCGCGGTGCCATTGCGCAGCGATACCACAACCCCCTGCTCTGATCCCTCATAGCTGGCCAGATCGCGCCCTTCGCCACCGGTCAGACTGTCAGCACCAGCCCCACCCCAAAGGGTGTCATTGCCCAGACCGCCCTGAAGCGTATCCGCGCCCCCGCGCCCTTGCAGCAGGTCGGCACCTGCCGCACCAGACAGCAGGTTGGCATGATCGTCGCCGCCCAGCGTGTCGTTATAGGCGGTGCCCTCGAACCCCTCGAGATCCTGATAGCGATCGCCTTCCGCAAAGCCACCCTGCCCGATCAGCGTCGACAGATCTGCGCGCACACCGGTGTTCGACCCGTCAAATTGCAGAATGTCAAAGCCCGCGCCGCCACGCACGATATCGGCGTCATCTCCGGCGTTGATCAGATCATCACCCGCGCCAGCTTCAATCAGGTCGGCACCCTGACCGGTGTGAATGGTGTCATCGCCACCTTTGGCCACCACCCAATCATCCCGGCGATAGCCTTGCAGCAGCTCGTCCAGATCATTGCCTTCCAGATAATCCACCTGTGGGGTACCGGTCAGCTCTTGGCCGTAGAAATCCGCGATATTAGCATAGGCAAAGCCTGTGTCTTCCAGACCCTCTTCGTCGCGGATGCGATATTCGATGGTCAGCGGACCGGTATATCCAGGCGCAAAACGCGCCACGAGGAACTGTTCACCCCGGAAGGTGACAACCTCAAAACTGCCCACGCTGACCCGATTGCCCTGCGCCAGTTCAACCGGATCCCAGATCGCATCAACACCAACAAATTCCGGGCGCGGACGATCAGGATCATCCAAATCGAAATCACTGGTGCCATCCCCATCGGTATCGACCTGCTCAATGTCGAAATCATTGAACAGCAGATCGGAAATCCGAATGACCAAGGGCACATCCAGCGGTGTCACAAATCCCGGATCTTCCACAACCGTCGGATCATCATTCGATGCAACGATTTCAATATCGACAAAGCCTTCGGTGGTGCGGCCTGTGCCATCTGACAGCAGATAAACAAAGCCCGACGACCGTGTGGCATCAATAAACGGTGTGAACAGGAAATCACCATTCTGATCCAACTCAATGGTGCCATTCATGTCGCCCACCGCTTCCAGACCAAAGGTCAGGAAATCCGACAGCGGATCAACCGGACGCCAGCCGATGATCTGAAGCGTGTCATTGTCCACATCCCAGTCATTCGCTAAAAGCGTGCTGATCTGGATCGTGGTTGGAATATCCTCGGGGATCAGCACCTGATCGCTGATGGCCACGGGCGGCGCATCACTGGTGGCGTCAAAATACATGGTGACAACACCGCCATCCACCAGTCCTTCGGGATCGGTGATGGAATAGCCAAAGGTCGCTTCGCCCCAGAACCCATCATCCGGGGTAAAGATCACGGTGCCGTTTTCGACGACCAGATCCCCATTGATGGCCCCCGTCGCGGTTT
The DNA here is from genome assembly GCA_025210455.1 of Pelagimonas sp. Taxonomy (GTDB): domain Bacteria; phylum Pseudomonadota; class Alphaproteobacteria; order Rhodobacterales; family Rhodobacteraceae; genus JAOARQ01. The sequence continues at coordinate 102,348 of JAOARQ010000047.1, read as the reverse complement.
CAAAGCTGACGGCATAGCCTTCGACGTCATAGTCGTTTTTCAGCAGCTCAAGGATCGGGATCACCAGATCGGTATCCTGCGTACCACGCAGAATATGCGACAGCTGTTCATCGCGATAGCGATCATCACGCGCAACGGGCCGGTCGTTCACGGGCTGATAGTTCAGCACCACAGTGGCCGTATCACGCCCGCCCTGACCATCGTCGATGGTGTACTGGAACCGCGCCTCACCATTGAAGTCATCCCGCGGTTCAAACAGAACGGTCTGGTTGTCCAGCAGGCGCACACGCCCGCCCTGCGCCCCAAAGACCCGCGCGAGTGACAGTTCGCCCAGCACATGGCTGTCATTGGCGATCAGGCGATCCAGACTGATGATGATCGGATTGTCTTCCAGCAGCACATCGCCGAACTGATCGGTTTCAATCCGGTCATTGCGCGCATCGGTGCCGTCATTATCCGCCAGCACCGTCACCTGCGCCGTGGCTGTGCTGCTTAACCCGCCACTGTCCGTGACTGTGTAAGTGAAACTTGCCGTGCCAAAGAAGTCTTCCGCCGGGGTGACATGCACATTGCCCTGCGCATCCAGCACAACAAACAGATCTTCGTTGGGCGTGACCGAGGCCAGCACCATAGCATCCCCGTCAATATCGCTGTCATTGCTCAGCAGATCCGCCGCCTGAATGGTAAAGGGCGTATCTTCCAGCGCGGTAAAGCCACTGTCATTGCGCGCCGTCGGCGCGTCATTCACCGGGGTGACGTCAATATAAACCACCGCCTCGGCGCGGCCCCCTTCGGGTGTATTCGCCGCATATGAGAACCGCGCAGGCCCGTTGAAATGGTCATCCGGGGTAAAGGCGATATTGCCATCGCTGGACAGCGACACTGTCCCGCCCACCGCATCAAAGACCTGCCCAACAATCATCCGGTCGCCATCGGCATCGTTTGACAGCAGACGCTCAACCCGGATGGTGAGGAACTCATCCTCAAGCACGGTAAAGCCGTGATCATCCTGCGCCAGCGCCACCGGGCGCACATTCACATTGATCTGTGCCTCGGCAAAGGCATTGCGATCATCGGTGATAACATAGCGAATGGTCGTCGATCCGGTGAACCCCTCCACCGAGGTAAAGCGCAGATTGCCATCGCCGTCGATGCTGGCCTGCCCATCGGGATCGGCATCCACCGACACCAACCGCAGCGCATCGCCGTCAGCGTCAAAATCATTGCGCAGCACATCCGACAGCTGGATCACGATTTCCTGCCCGGTGGTGGCCGCAAAGAAGCCATCGTCGAGCGCCACCGGGGTGGTATTGTCCAGCATGATCACCAGCTGGTCGCGCGTCCAGCTGGTGCCATCATCAAAGACATACTGTTCCACCGATGTGCCATCCATCGACAGCGCATCCAGCACCGTCAGACTATCCCCCAGCGAAGCTGCAAATTCGAACAGCACCGTGTCGCTACCCTGGAACAGGCGGCTGATGCCGATGCCATTCGGGTCAATCCCCTCCAGGCGCAGCACATCGATTTCCCCTGCCTCGGTGCCGCGATCAATGATCCAGTCATGGCCATCACCCGCGCTGAACAGATAGGTATCTGCCCCCGCGCCACCTTCGATCTGATCATCGCCCGGAGTCAGATCAATCAGATCATCTCCGTCAAAGCCATAGACGGATTCCGCCCCGTCCCCGGACACATCTGCAATCACGCGGGCACGCATGTCATCGCGGGTCCAGACCGTTCCATCTGCGAATTCAACCGTCAGTTCACGCGGGCCAAGACCATTTATCCGCGACAGCGCGTCTTTGATCACCAGACGGTCGCCCAGGGTTTCGAACATCAGCACCAGATCCAGACTGTCTGGCCCGGCGCGCTCGACGCGCAGCAGATCATCAGGCGTGTAATCGCGCAGGATCACTGTGCTGCGGCCGCTTTCCAGCCCGTCGATCCGATCGTCGCCATCCCCTATGCCATAGCGGAAGGTGTCATTGCCGCGCAGCCCCACCATCAGATCATTGCCCGCACCCGAGCTCAGATCATCTGCGCCATCGGTGCCAATGATGATATCCGCGCCATCACTGGCCTGGGCATCACTGATCAGGTTCAGCACATCAGCGATGGTGTATTCCGTCCCATCATCTTGCACGATGATGCGTTCAATACCCGCGCCATTGGTGCGCAGACCATCCGCAATCAGGATCTGATCATCGCTGCCCACAAACTTGATCGCCAGATCCGGGCTTTCGCTGCCCAGCCGGACAAAGCGCAGATCCTCGGCGCCATAGCCGACAATCGTCAGCGTATCATCGCTGGATCGCGCCTGATCGCGCAGAATGTCACGACCATCACCAGCGGTGAACAGGTAGGCATCATTGCCTGCGCCGCCAGAAATCCGATCATTGCCAAGCCCGCCTGCCAGCGGATTGTCAGTGTCATCCCCAAAGATCGCGTCATCCAGATTCGATGGCACACGCGCCAGCAGTTCGGCCATGCCCCATTCGGTGCCATCCTCAAACCGCAGGGTTTCGATCTGACCTCTGCCAAGGGCATCTTCGATCCGCACCCTGTCGCCATCTGCGCCGATGTGCAGGATCATCGCAGATCCATCGCTGCTCTGGCTGACGCGAATATCGGCTGCGGTTATGCCCGCACCCAGCACCAGCACATCATCACCATCCTGATCCCAGATGCGATCCTGATCATCCCCCAGATCAAAGTGATAGGTGTCATCCCCCGTGCCACCTTCCAGCAGGTCAACACCTGTGCCGCCGCGCAGATCATCCGCGCCCGCATGGGCCAGCAGGTGATCATCACCCGCCTGCCCGGCCAGAGTTTCCCCAGCACCACTGCCATGGATAACATCATCGCCCACCGTCGCCGCCAGCGCCATATCCACCAGCATCTGTGCGGTCCAGACGGTGCCATCGTCAAAGCGCACCTCGGCCAAGGCCATCGCCGGATCCGGGGCATAGCCCGTATCAATCCGGTTATTGGCCCCCGCCACCTGCAGAACAATTGTCGGCTGCCCCGGCACCAGCGTCACATCAGCAGGCACAATCCCGGCGCCAAATTCGATGATATTCGCCCCCAGCGCATCATCGATGTCATCCTGACCATCGTTCAATGCAATCTGATAGGTATCCGCGCCCGCACCGCCTTGCAGCAGATCGTCGCCTGCACCGCCAATGATCGTGTCATCAGCATCACGCCCGGTCAGCGTGTCATTGCCACCCTGCCCAGACAGCACCTCCCCTGTCAGCAGTTGCAGTGCATCATCGCCTTCGGTCGCCGCCATCGCGCGGGTCAGCATCGCGGTGCGATCCCAGATTTCACCGCTTTCGAAACGCACCTCTTCGATATCTGTGCCAATCGGATCTGTCAGCGCCCCGGTAAGACGGATACGGGTGTCGCCGCCCTGCACCCGCAGTTCCAGATCTTCACCGATCTGCACCACCAGCACATCACCGGGTGCGATCCCTGTATCAAAGCGAATTGCGTCCACACCGCCCGTGTCAGACAGGTGATCATGCCCATCAAATGCGCCAAAGAGATAGAGATCGTCCTCTTCGCCGCCCTGCAGATCATCATCGCCGGCACCGCCACGGAAGACATCATCACCCGAGAATTGCGCGTCATCATCGCCGCCGCGCAGGGTATCATTGCCTGCGCCGCCTGACAGCGTGTCATTGCCCGCACCGCCCGACAGGTGATCATGCCCAGATTCGCCAGCCAGCGCATCATCGCCAAAGCCACCAGACAGCAGGTCATCATCTGCGCCACCAGCCAGAGAATCCGCCCCCGCATAGCCGCTGATCGTATCCGCGCCCCCATTGCCAAAGATCAAATCCTGCGACGGGCTGCCATTGAGCACATTGCCAGTGTCATCATCACTGACACCGCTGGCTTCACGTTCCAGAGAAATGCCGCCAAAGTTCGCGGGTGTCAGCAGATCCTTGTCAACATTGAGCAACCGCAGCACAGAGCGGCTGCTGCCGTCAGACAGCATCAGCATCACCAGCGTATCCGCCCCATCCTGCGACAGGCTCAGATGGCCGCTGGCAAAGGGATTGGGCACCGATGAGGCCAGCCGCAGAATATCTCCGGTATCCCCGGCGGTGAAATCAGTAATCACATCTTCGGCCAGATCATCTGGCACATCAAAACTGGGCAGATAGCGATAAATATCGCGGCCTGCGCCACCGGTCAGCAGATCCACCGATGTGTCTGCCAGCAGATCACCAAAGATATCGTCACCCGCGCCACCTGACAGCGTATCCGCGCCCGCGCCACCCTGGATGTAATCCGCAAGGGCGCTGCCGGTCAGGTTATTGTCAGTCTCATCCCCATAGAGCGCCTGACCATCCACGCCCAGATCAGGCTGAACCCGTGCCTCAATCGCGGGCCAATCCAGCACCGCGCCATCCTGCGCAACTTCGATCGTATCAATCCGACCAGCCGTGCCCGCAAAGGCCCCGGCCACGGTGATGCGATCCGTGCTGCCCGCAAAGCGGATGGTCAGATCTGCGCCATCATCGCCCGTGCGCGAAAAGCGCAGCGCAGAAAGCGCATAGCCTTCGATCCGCAGCACATCACCGGCGCTATCCCCCTGATCCTCAATCAGATCCACGCCGTCGCCCGCGCTGAACAGATAGGTGTCATCCGCTGTGCCCCCGCGCAGGGTATCAGCGCCCTGCCCCCCTGTCAGGGTATCCGCATCGGCACCGCCGCTCAGATCATCTGCGCCCGCGCCACCGCTTAGCAGATCCGCGCCCAGACCACCTTGCAATGTGTCATCGCCGCCCAGCCCGATCAGCTCATCCGCCCCATCGGTGCCCTGATAGCTGTCATCGCCTGTGGTGCCAGAGGTCGCCTGCCGCAGCAGTTCAGCCTGATCCCAGATGGTACCATCTGCAAAGGCGATGGTCTCAATCGCGCCAGTGCCCATGGCATCCAGCAGTGTCAGACGGTCTTCGCCCGGCAGACGCAATTCGATGTCATCGCCCTGACGGCGCACCACGATGTCACCGGGGGCAATCGGCGCGCTTAGTTCCAGCCGATCCATGCCAAAGCTATCGTCAATCTGCACCTGACCGTCACCGCTGCCAAAACGATAGGTGTCGTCACCCGCGCCCCCTTGCAGCGTGTCAGGGCCAGTGCCACCAGCTAGCGTATCCTGCCCCAAACCGGCTTGCAGCAGATCCGCACCCGCACCGCCCTGCAGCAGATCATCGCCGTCACGCGCCACAAGGGTATCATCGCCATCCTGCCCCAGCAGGGTCTCGGCCCCATCGGTGCCGATCAACAGATCATCCGCTGCCGTGGCGGTCTGCATCAGCGCCAGCAGGTCGGCAAATGTCAGCACATCGCCATTGTCAAACCGCAGTTCTTCGATCACACGATCCGGGTCTGACAGCGCCCCGCGCAGCATAAACCGATCTTCGGTGCCCGCGATGCGGATCAGCAGATCATCGACATTGGCCGCTGTCACAACCAGATCAGCCACGCCGATCCCCGCCCCGAGTTGCAGCGCATCCACACCGCTTTCATCGCGGATCTCATCCTGTCCATCGCCCAGGTCGAACAGGTACAGATCATCGCCGGACACATCGTTCAATGAATCCCGGCCCGCGCCCCCGCGCAGGGTATCATTTTCAGCGCCACCCTGAAGGGTGTCGTCGCCAGCGCCCGCATCAAGGGAATCCGCCCCGCCCGCAGCGTCGACGCTATCTGCGCCAAGACCCGAAGCAATCGTCTCGGCGCTGTCGTCACCTGTGATCACATCGTCTTCAGCGGCATTTGCCGCCGCCATGCCAAGCATCTGCGCATGGGTCCAGACGGTGCCATCCGCAAAGACAAGCTGCTCAATCTCAGCCGCGCCATCCGCCAGCACGCCCTGCAAAATCAGACGATCTTCGCTGCCGGTGACGGGCAGATGCAGATCATCCCCCACCGCAAAGACCTGAAGCGCTGCGGGCAGCAGGCCTGCGTTCAGCACAATCTGATCCACGCCTTCGCTGTCAGAGATGGTCACATTGCCGTCACCCAACCCAAAGCGATAGGTGTCATTTCCAACACCGCCCTGCAGCAGATCGGCACCGGCACCGCCGTCCAGCGTATCAGCGCCTTCACCACCAGACAGAGTATCCGATCCCGCGCCGCCCAGCAGGCTATCATCGCCAAGGGCACCGGCGATGTCATCATCCCCGCCAAGCCCCTGAATCGTATCGTCCAGCGCCGTGCCTTGCAGCACCTGTGCGCTGTCATCCCCCGCCAGAAGGCGCGCCACCACATCGGCAAAGCTCCAGACCGTGCCGTCAGCAAAGCTCACCTGCCCGGTTGTGCGCACATCGGGCCCGATTGCGCCCAGAAGTTCCACCCGATCAAGCGTGCCATTGATCCGCAGGATCAGATCATCACCGCGCGACACCACAGAAATGTCACCCGGCGCAATACCTGCCCCGAACTCCAGCCGATCCGCACCCGCCTGATCCAGAATGCGATCCACGCCATCCCCCAGATCAAAACGATAGGTGTCATCGCCCGAAGGATCCACCAGCAGATCATTGCCAGCGCCGCCCTGCATCGTGTCATTGCCCGCACCGCCATCCAGCGTATCCCGCCCGGCCTGCCCGGTGATCAGATCATCACCCCCCAGCCCGCGCAGGTGATCATCCAGAGCCGCCCCGGTCAGCGTTTCATCCGCTACCGAACTGTTGATCTCTGAACCCGCAGGCACTGTGACCTGCGCCAGCAACTGCGCGCGATCCCAGACCGTGCCATCAGCAAATTGCACCTCATGCAGAAAGCCCGAGACCGCCCCATTGATGATGGTCACGCGATCCTCAGTACCTGCGACGCGCAGCACAAGATCATCGCTGCCTGCTGCTTGTTCCACCACAAGCGCGCCCACAGGGATTGTCGCGTCAAAGACAATCGCATCCTCATCGCTAAAGCTTCCGGTGTGAAGGATCACATCCTGCCCAAAACCCGCTGAGAAGTGATAGGCATCATCGCCGCGACCACCATTCAGCTGATCGTCGCCAGCCCCGCCTACAAGGGTATCATCGCCATATTCGCCATTCAGGCTGTCATTGCCCCCCTGCCCAATCAGAGAATTGGCACCTGAATTGCCTGTCAGCGTATCATCACCCACCCCACCTTGCGGCATCGGTGGGTTGTCCCCTGATATCGAGGTGCCCGGCACGATGCTGACCATGGCTTCCAGATCAGTCGCGCTCCAGATGGTGCCATCCGCAAAGCGCACCTCAGCCACACCCTGATCACTGCCCCATTCCAGGGTGATGCGATCCGGGCTGCCAATCACCTGCAAGATGATCGGCCCACCCAGATAGCGGCTTTCGACCTGCAGATCGGCGGGCATAATGGTGGCGTCAAAGACAATCGCACTGCCTGCGCGCTGCGCATCAATCGCATCCTGACCAAAGCCCGCCGAGAAGTGGAACAGCGCTCCGCCATCGTGATCGCGCAGGGTATCATCCCCGGCACCACCGGTCAGATGATCCAGCCCAGCCCCCCCTTGCAGGGTATCCTGACCCACACCGCCAATCAGCGTATCCGCGCCTGCGCCCCCTTGCAGCAGATCGGGGCCAGCCCCCCCTGTCAGGCTGTCATCCACAGCAGTTCCATTCAGGGCTGCCGGGCCAGCCACAGCCATGCTCGCCAGATCCTGCGGGCTCCAGATCGTGCCATCGGTAAAGATCACCTGCGCGATCGGCGTACCGGTTGACCCCTGCGGGTTCACCAGTCGCAGGGTGCTTTGCCCACCATCCACTGACAGCAGCAGATCGCCGCCAAGGCTGATCACCTGCACCTGCGCTGGCAGGATTGTCGCGCCAAAGCGGATGATATCCTGATCAGCGCTATGGGTGCTCAGGATCAGCCGATCATGGCCAAAACCCGCGTCAAATTCATAGGTGTCATTGCCACGCGCGCCTTCCAGCTGGTCATGCCCCGCGCCGCCGCGCAGCGTATCATCGCCATTGCCGCCATAAAGATTGTCAGACCCGGCCAAGCCTTCCAGCAGTTCACTGGCGGAATAGCCTGATAGCTGATCATCAAACGCCGACCCCGTCAGCACCGACCCTGCGCTGCCGGTGACAAATGCCCCGCGCTGTGCAGTGCCATTCGCAGCTGTTTCAAAATCATCCCAATCCCAGGTCACATCTGAAAAGGTGATGCTGTTCACCGCGCGATAGTCGAACCGGATGCGCCCTTCGCCCCCGACCTGCGACAGCTGCGCGTTGTAATTGCTGTCATATTCCGCAACGAAATCAGTCGAGGCAAAGCTGCTCAGATCCAGCGTATTGCCAGTCTCATCACTGCTGCGCAGCTCAACCAGATCAAAATCGCCAGTGACACGATAGGTATCATCCCCATCGCCGCCGTTCAGCAGCGCCCGGCCACCGCCCGTGCTGATCAGCAGATCATCGCCGCCATTCCCCAAAAGCGTGGCATTCAGCCCCTGCCCGTCCAGCTGGTCATCGCCCCCCAGCCCAGAGATCACCTGCCCCTGCGCCGCACTGGCCAATGTGTCCGCGACCGCATCGCCACCCAAAGCGGTGATCACATGATCTGTGGCCATGGCCATCAGATCCGCGCTGGTCAGGATGGTGCCATCTGCCAGGAAATGCACCTCGGCGATGGCGGGCGCGCCACCCGGGCCTTCTTCGCCAAAGTCTCCGCCGAGGTCGCCGCCAAAATCACCACCCAGATCTGGGCCTTCATCCAAGCCCCCCGCATCAGCAGGCATTGGCACGCGCACCTCATCGCCAGAGGCCGCAAAGCGCAGCACCAGTTGATTGTTCACCGTATCCCGCAGCACCTGAAGATCAGCAGCAGCAAAATCTGTTTCGAACTCAATGATGTTAAAGGCTGGCATTTCGCCAAAACTGGATTCCCAGATCTGATCGCGGCCGAAATCCGCGCCAAAACGGTAGGTGTCATTGCCTTCACCGCCATCAAGCACATCATTGCCGGTGCCGCCAATCAGCAGATCATTGCCCGATCCACCATAAAGCGAGTCATTCCCACCCGCACCGTTCAGCGTATCGTTTTCCAGCAGCCCCTGCAGGGTTTCATCCCCGGCACTGCCTGTCAGACTGTCCGCAACGCCACCCGTCACCGGTATGATATCCTGCCCATCAGGATTTGGCGCCACCATATTGGCCAGCAGATAGGCATGGTTCCAGACCGTGCCATCCTCAAATCGCAACTCATCAATGCCACCCGTCGCAGGGGCCGCCAAAGCACCATCTGTGATGGTCAGACGATCCTGCGTTGTCACAACCCGCAGCACCAGATCATCGCCATGCTGTTCGATCCGCAGATCACCCGGCAGAATGCCCGCACCAAATTCGATCACATCGATATTGGCACCCGCAGCATTTGTGCCGCCATCTTGCAGCAAATCCTGACCAAAGCCCGCCTCAAAGCGGTAGGTGTCATTGCCTGCGCCACCTTGCAGCAGGTCATTGCCGCTGCCACCCGTCAGGGTTTCATCCTGCGCACCGCCTTGCAGGCTGTCATTGCCTGCGCCGCCATCCATATGGCTGCCCGTCGGCAGGCCCGTGATCAAATCGTCAGCATCAGTGCCCTGCAACAGATTGCCCGCCACTGTGCCCGCCTGAGTGATCCCGTTCGGGCCCTCCCATGGCAGGGCACTGGCCAGCAGATCAGCATGGTTCAGCGAACTGCCATCTGCTTCGAAAACAACGGTTTCAATGCGTTTGGCTCCGCCATCCACGGTGCCTTTCAGACGCAGCTGATCCCCGGTTGCCACCAGTACCAGCACCAGATCAGGTCCATCGTGATACACCGTCACATCCGCAGGCTGGACAGTGGCGTCAAATCGCAGCTCATCCGTGCCCGCCCAAAGCGGGATACCATCATAATCGTCGATCACATCATGGCCAAAGCCCGCTGAGAACAGATAGGTGTCATTGCCCGCGCCACCTTGCAGCAGATCATCCCCGGCATCGCCTGACAGCCGATCCGCGTGATCGCCCCCCAAAAGGGTGTCATTATCAGCGCCGCCCGACAGTTCATCAGCGCCGGTGCCACCCGCAAGGCTGTCAAAGCCCGCGCCACCTGACAGGGTATCGTCCCCCGCTTCGCCGGTCAGCGTATCGTCACCTGCAAGCCCATCCATCACCTGCGCCGTGGCATCCGCCTGACCGCGATCATCCCCCGCCGTAAAGCCGGGCAGACGCGCCAGAAGATCCGCGTGTCTCAGGCTGCGACCATCGGCAAATTCCAGCGTTTCAATGATGTAATACCCGTTTGAAACCCCGTTCTCGATCCGCAGGCGGTCTTCTTGGGAGCCAAAGCCCAGCACCAGATCATCGCCATCGCGACGCACCCAAAGATCATCCAGAGACAGACCCACCCCAAAGCGGATCACATCGGCTGGCGAAAGATTGGCCCGCCCGTTGTCCGCCACCACATCCTGACCAAAGCCCGCGTCAAACAGATAGAGATCGCTGCCTGCCCCGCCGGAAAGCGCATCATTGCCACTTCCGCCTTCCAGCGTGTCATGGCCCGCCAAACCAAACAGGCTGTCATTGCCCCCGGCAGCATGGATCGCATCCGCATCATAACCCCCGCTCAGAGATTGATCATCGGCAGTGCCAGCCAGCGCCAGTTGCACCAGATCTGCGTGGCTCAGGCTGGTTCCGTCTTCAAATCGCAGGGTTTCGATCCGATAGCGGTTGCTGCTCAGCGTGTTTTCCAGCCGGATACTATTGTCTTGTCCCGCAAAACGCAGGATCAGATCATTCCCTTCGGCCTGTACACGCAGATCTGCTGCCCCCAGCCCGGACCCAAAGCGGATTTCATCTGCCATAGACCAGGTGCCATGACCGTTGTCCGAAATGGTGTCATGGCCAAAGCCCGCATCAAACTGGTAGATATCGCTCTGCTCGCCGCCAGACAGATAGTCATGCCCGCTGCCCCCATTCAGCGTATCCGCCCCGCCCAGCCCATATACGCTGTCATTGCCCGCGCCCAAGGCGATCAGATCCGCATCGCGGCTGCCATCCACATGCTGATCCGCCTCTTGCGGCTGCCAGGCCAGCGCAGTCAGCTGCGCATGGGTTAGCTCGGACCCATCGTCAAAGCGCAGGGTCTCAATGCGATTGCGCTGCGACGTCAGAGAATTTTCAATGGTCAGGCGATCTTCGCTGCCCTCAAAGCGCAGCACTAGATCCGCGTCCTGGGTCGAAACCCGAAGATCAGCCAGATCCAGCCCCGCCCCAAATTCGATCACATCAGCAAATGACCAGATCTGATGGCCATCATCAGAAATCGTATCCTGACCAAAGCCCGCATTGAACCGATAGAGATCATTGGCTTCGCCACCAGAAAGCAGATCATTGCCCGCGCCGCCGTTCAGCGTGTCATCGCCGTCACCCGCAAACAGGCTGTCATTGCCGCCTGCTGCGCTGATCTGCTCGCCATCAAAGCTGCCATTCAGGATCTGATCACTGTCGTCGCCAACCAGCCCCATCGCCACCAGCTGCGCATGGGTCAGCACCGTGCCATCTTCGAACCGCAGGGTCTCAATGCGGTAGCGGTTGTTCGACATGCTGCGATCCAGCCGCACGGAATCGTCACTGCCCACAAAGCTGAGGATCAGATCTGCGCCATCCACCTGCACCCGCAGATCCGCCGGATCAAACCCTGCGCCAAAGCGGATTTCATCCGCGGGCGACAGCGAATTTACGCCATTGTCAGAAACAGTGTCCTGACCAAAGCCCATTTCAAACACATAGATATCATTCTGATGCCGCCCGGACAGCAGGTCATTGCCCTGCCCACCTTCCAGCGTATCCGCACCGTTGTAACCGGTCAGCGTATCGTCACCCCAACCCCCGGTCAGGGCTTCGGCATCGTTGGTACCCTCAAGCGCCATCGGCGCTGCAGAAACAAAAGGCGATCCATTGAAGTTGCCCGATGTCAGATCATCCAGCGCGGTGCCTTCCAGACGGAACAACTGGCGCGCTGCATCCAAGGCGGTGACACCAGTATCCACGAAATACACATAGGTATCCGCCCCTTCCTGCCGGGCAACGACCTCTCCGATCAGGTCTTGCGCCAAGCGGATATCCAGCTTGTCCCCCAGATCGCCGGTTTCAAAGCCTGCGATGGTGATCAGCCCGGTGCCGTCATCAATCAGCGGCACAAAGCTGTCGAACACCTCGGCCACACCATCGGTGGCCACAATGCGGCGCGGCTGAGGTGACGCCAGCGCGCCCCCGGTTGCACCGCCAGTCTGTGCGCCTGCGCTGCTGCCTGCCTCGCCAAAGAGAGGATCGCCAAAGGGATTGGTACCCGCAACCGACGGTGTCACCAGGCGCTGCGCCTGCTCTTCGCTGACCACAGCCGCTGCAACATCAGCCGCAGACAAAGGCAATGTGCCCTCAAAGGCAAAGCTTTCAATGGCAGGTTGCGAATAGGCAAACTGGTTGCGCACAAGCAGTTGATCCCCCGAACCAACAAAGCGGATCAGCAGATCATTGCCCTGTTGCACGGCAACCATATCCGCTGGGGCAAAGCCTGCGCCAAATTCAATGCGGTCGGTACTGGACGTCCAGTTGGCGGCTTCGAACACCACATCGCGACCATCCCCCGGCGCAAAGCGATAGACGGAATCCCCCCGTCCTCCGGCCAGCACATCGTTGCCCGCGCCCCCGGCAAGGGTTGCGTCAAACGCGGTGCTCTGCCCCAGATCAATGATCTCATCCGCATCGCCACCCGCGGTGGCAAAGGCAATGATCCGCGCCAGATCCCAGACCTCACCGCTGGAAAAGACAAATTCTTCGATGCGGCTGTCCAGACCCTGACGATCAAACATGTTCTGGATGGTCAGGCGATCTTGCGTTCCGGCAAAGCCGATCACCAGATCTGTGCCTGTGGCAATCACCCGCAAATCCTGTGGCTGGATGCCTGCGCCAAACTGCACGCGATCCACCGCCGCAGCACTCAGCCCTTCGACATCTGCAATCGTGTCCTGCCCGGACCCTTGGGCAAAGACATAGATATCGCCGCCGCTGTGCCCTTTCAGCAGATCATTGCCCGCGCCGCCATTCAGTACATCCGACCCGCGCCCGCTTACCAGCGTATCATTGCCGCCCTGCCCAAACAGGGTGCCACCCGGCTCAGCTCCGATGGCCAATGGGCCAGATGGGGTGATGATGTGATCATCCCCGTCAGTCGGCGCAATCGCGCGCGCCAGATCGGCGATCAGCTGGCTGCGGCCATCGGCAAACTGTAGCGTACCGATAATCGCATCCGGATCCCCCACCGGGTCAATCAGCGTCAGACGATCATCGCCACCTGCAATGGTCAGCACCAGATTGCCCTGCGCATCACGTTTTACCGCGAGATCTTCCAGCGCAATATCTGCAGCAAAACGGATCGTGCCAAAGCCATCCGCTGGCCCGGCGGTCGAAATTCGATCCTGCCCATCGCCGCGCGCAAATTCATAGATGTCATTGCCGGTGCCATCGACAATCACATCATTGCCCAGACGTGGACGATAGGTTTCATCACCGGCGGTGCCGCGCAGCAGATCATCCCCATCGGTGCCCACCGCATTCACCAGATCCAGCAGCATGTCGCGGGTCCAGAGCGTGCCATCCCCAAAGACAATTTCGTCAATCGCCGCATCGCGGATCAGGATCGCATCATCGCTCAGAAGGAAGGTCAGCAGCAGATCATCACGATCCTCTGCCAGCCGCTCAACCCGCACTTCGCCGGGGCGATAGCCGGTAAGCTCAAGCCGATCAAACCCCTGTGGGTCTTCGATCACATCCTGCCCATCCCCCAGACGGAAACGATAGGTGTCATCTCCGCGATCACCGCGCAGCACATCGTCACCTGCCCCGCCATCCAGCGTATCGGCGCGATCGCTGCCGCGTATCACATTGTCGCCCGCGTTACTTTGCCCTTCCACAAGGGCCTGCACCAGATCATCAGCGCCCCATTCAACAAAGTTGGAGAAGACCACTTTGGGCACAGCCCCACGCCCCAGCGCGCCTTTGATGACGATCATATCGCCGTCACCGGGGAAGCTGAGGATCAGATCATCTGATTGGCCATCAGACTGACGCACCAGCACCTGATCCGACGTATAGTCCAGAATGCGCAGGGTGGCCTGCGTCACCTGATACCCCATTTCAACCTGATCAATGCCGCCGCCCGACTGGAAGGCCACAATGCTGTCCTGCGCCAGCAGGATCTTGTCATGCCCGCGCCCAGCGTTCAGCACCACACTCGGCTCAAAATCCGATGTGTCCAGAATATCCTGCCCGCTGTAATCCGCGTTCAGGCGCAGTTGATCGCGCACCTGCTGAATGGTCAGGATCGTGCCATCTTCGAATTCAAAGCTTTCCACCGGAGTGGCCTTATAGCCCCCCAGCACCACGATGCGTTCACCCGTGCCCGCCAGCGTGATCAGCAGATCACCGTCAATGTTGCGGAAAGCCACCTGTTCCGGCGCAATGCCCGAACCAAAAACCAGACGATCAATGCCCGCGCTGTCAGAAATGCTGGTTGATGTGTCGCCCAGCCCCACCTGATAGGTGTCATCGCCCGCGCCACCCAGCAGCGCGTCGGCCCCCGCGCCACCCGAAAGCGTATCATCGCGGGTGTCCAGACCAACCAGCTGCTCAGAGGCCTCTGTCCCGCTGAGCATTTCATCAATGATCTGCTCAAGTGTCAGAACAGTGCCGTCACCAAAATGGAATTCCTCGACGCGGGTATTGCCCAGCCCGCCGGCAATGGTCAGCACATCCGCACCATTACCCAGATCAATCACCAGATCATCCCCATCGCGGGTGATCCGCAGCGCATCACGCGTCACCGAAGCGCCAAACTGCACCCGGTCAATCACGCCCGCCGCGTCAGGCTGTTCCTGAATGCGATCAAAGCCGTAATCCGCCCCAAAGGCATAAAGATCTTCGGCAGCGCCGCCCACCAGCGTGTCATCCCCCTGACGACCATCCAGCGTATTTGGATTGCTTGGGTTGCCTTTGATCAGGTTATCACCGCGATTGCCCCCTTCGATGTTCAGACGCTCTTCGACATCGGCAATCGACAGGGTGCTGCCATCGGTGAAGTCGAAATGCTCAACCCCGTTGTCGATATCCAGAAACTGGTTGCGAATGCGCAGCGTATCACTGCGATCTTGCACCGAGATTACCAGATCATTGCCATCTTTGGTAAAGACCACATTGGCCTGCGTGATATCATCGCCAAAGACCACGCGGTCATCCACCGGCACAATGATCCCTTCGCGATCATTCCAGGCCGCGCGCACGCGGGTATCGACAATCACATCAGTGCCGTATCCTACATCAAAAAGATAGGTATCCCCACCGTCACCGCCTACGATCAGATCATCACCGCCGCGCGCATCAAAGGTTTCGGCAAAATTCGAACCGGTCAGGGTTTCCGCCCCATCGGAGCCCACCAGATCCAGATCTTCGGGGTTGAAATCAGTGTAATCCAGCACTTGATCAGCAAACTGGAAGAACTCAATCGCGTGACGCTGCGCCCCATCGCGTACATATTGGTTTTCCAGCACAATCCGTTCATCAGTGCCCCGGATCGTCATGATCAGATCCAGATCCGTCCGTGAAAACGCCACATCCCCGGCATTCAGCCCGACAAATTCAACAGTGTCCTGCCCATGCGCGGAAAAGACAGCCCCCGACTGATCAAAGACCGTATCCTGACCATAGCCCGCTGCAAAGACATAGGTGTCGCTGCCACCCTGCCCTTCCAGCCGGTCATTCCCCGCGCCGCCATCCAGACGATCTGCGATATGGTCAAACCCATAGACGCTGTCATCCCCATCAGTGCCCGCAATATCGACATAATGCTGCAGCAGCTTGGCCAGATCCCAGACCGTGCCATCAGCAAACTCAAAGCGTTCGATGGCATTGGTAAAGCCGACCAGCAGGATGTAATCCAAAAAGTCGGTAAAGATCACCTCATCATCGGTGCCTTTGACCCGCATCCGCAGCGTGTCGCTATCACCATCCCGCAGGAAATCGAAATCGGTCCAGCGCAGATCATCGACAAAGGTGATCTGGTCATCTTTCCCACCAAACAGCGAACTGCTCATGTCACCATCAAGGATCACATCAGATCCATAGCCGCGCCCGTAAATATAGGTGTCAAAGCCCTGACGCCCGGTCAGGTAATCATCCCCCGCGCCGCCATCCAGGGTGTTGTCATTCAACACCCCATAGATCGCATCATCCCCAGTGGTCTTCGCATTGGCGATGACCTCATCGACGATTTCATCGAATTCAAAGGCCGCCCCGGATTCAAAGATGATCTTTTCAATCTGATTGGGGGCGATGTAATCCAGCCCCGCATCCGCCCCCAGCGCTTCTCCGAAGGCCCCAAGGTTCAGACGCAGCCCGGCAAAGTAATCAACGATCTCAACACTGTCGCCGGTGTCATTGCCCTGCTCATCCAGCAGGGTGATCAGCAGATTGTCACTGTCCCCATCGCGGGTCAGGCGTGTGTTTTCTTTGCGGATCTCGCCGCGGAATGTCAGGAAATCCAATCCGGCCTGCAAAGGACCAAATGAGAAATTCCCAAGGTCGTCGATCACATCGTGACCATCACCCCTCTCATACAGATAGTTGTCGCCGCCGGCCCCGCCTGACAGGAAATCATTGCCCCGGCCTCCATACATGATGTCTTCTGAGCCCGAGCCGTAATAGGCATCGTTGAAATCCCCCGCGCCGCGTTCGAAATCCACCACCGCAAAAGACATGCGATACCGATCCCAGACCTGCGCATCGGCAAAGATGATTTCATCAACGCCAGTTTCCACCCGCGTTCCATCACGCAAGATGATGTTGCGTTCACCCAGAAACTGGTTGGTCAGGCGGATGAAATTGGCACCATCATTGTAATACAGGATCAGGTCTTCGCCATCGCGCACCGCCCGCACATCATCAGAACGGATATGCGACAGGCGCAGCTGATCATGGTCACCCAGATCGCGATCCAGAATGATATCATCCCCTGATTCCTTGGCGGCGAAATACACATCGGATTCAATGCGGTCGGTAAAGATTTCATCATCCGCCGCATAGCTGCCGGTGATGCTTTGATTGCCGTCGGTCAGGATCCAGAAGTTCACCCCGTCATGCCCGGTGATCGATGTATCAACAGCGTCATGGGTGATCAGCTGTGTCTCATCCACCCCCATGGCATTGGCCAGCGCATAGATATCCACATCCAAAGGCACATTGTCATAGGCCGTCAGCGCCATCTGCATCACAAAGGGCTGATCCACCCCAAGGCCGGGATCAAAGGCATACTTGCGATCTGCGGTCTCATAGTCGGGAATGACCTGCGACAACACTTCGAACCAGGCCACAAGGAAATCATAAACCGCGTCATCTTCGTTGCTGGCAGGAGCCGTTTCGAAAATAGCCTCAAACATCGGGGCCATCTCCCGATCTGACGTCGGGCGATAGGCATCACGCAGCGGATCATATTCGATATCGCGGGCGAACTCTTTCAGACCGCTTTGCAGTGCCAGCCGCACCGACAGGCGCATGGCCGTCTGGAAATATTGCAGCAGCCCCACACCCGCCAGGTCAATCGTGGGTTCGATGAAGGATTCATAGCGCTCTTGCGAGGCAGAATAATCGCCACCCTCGATCAGCTTGTAATCAATCAGACCGGTGCTGGGATCCAGCTTGGCGGTCAGCATCTCTTCGTGGAACTCCAGCCCCGCCAGAGACATAGCGAAATGGAACTGGCCCGGTGTCAGAATTTCAACGCGGTACGCGCTGTCCTGCGTCACGCCAACTTCGTCTAGAGTGTCAAAATCGACCTCATAGTTGCGCAGGTTAAATTCGCGGGAATCGCCTGTCTTGAACTGCAGTTCCAGCGCACGGTCCAGATTGCGCGCCCAGACATAGAACGCCCCATCCTGATCCGTCACTTCCACGGTGTAATCGACGAAATTCCCATCGGTCATGCGAATGCCGATTTCACCCACAGGCACTTGTGCAAAGGGATTGTGGCTGATTTCTTCGACCCGCCATTCCTGACCGTCACTGCGTGCCAGCGCCAGAATATCATCCACCGTCGGGCTGGCAATCGGGGTTCCATCCGCCCCGGTGATCTGCCGCCCGCTGGCCAGCCGCCAGCTGCCATCGGCATTCTGAATGCCCCAGTCATCAATCACCGCACGGTCATCAACGATGCGCACCAGATAGGGCGCTTCGGCACGGAACTGCACCGCTTCGCCCCGGGTTGCAGGGGACCAGGTCTGCTCCATCTGCCAGACCTGTCCCGCCCCGGCCGCCTGCGCCATCACCTGCTCCAGCGTCGGCCGGGCGATCACATCACCACTGCCATCCAGAATCTGAGCGCCGCTGTTCAGTACCCAATAGCCACCGCTGGCGTCTTCGACATAGACGCCATAGTCCATCAGGCTGACCGCGCCGTCGGCATCTGTCGCCAGCAGAACCGGCGTCAGCTCATAGGTGGTTTCCAGCGTCTGGCCCCAATAGCTGAGAACCGGGCCAACATGCTGCACCAAATCCAGAAGATCGGGCGTGACCATCGCCGCCGCGGCATCCGCCACGATCTGCCCCATGGCCAGATCATTGGCCATCGCCACCGACAGATCGGTCACATCCCCATAGCCACGGCTTTCGATATTCAGCCCTTCCAACCAGGGCGCAAGCCCCTGTTCGCCGGTGTAGACCGAATAGGTGTGGTTGGTTTCAAAGATGGTTTCGAACATCCGACGGATCGGACCATTTTCGAATTCCACCACCGCGCTGGCCAGCAGATCGGCCCCCTGCGGTGTCGTGATATCCAGATCTTCGGCGTTCAGATCAAAGCTGAGAATCCCCAGCTCTGCCAGCGTCAGCAGTTCGCCCGCATCGGTGACACCATCTTCGTTGATGTCGCGCCAGACCAGCAACTCAGACCAGATCGCATCATTGGCATCAATCCGGCCATCGCCATTGTCATCAAACTGCGCCAGATGGGCAAACCCGCCGCCAAACTCAAAACCGAACATTTCGGAAATATCGTCGATCCGCCCGTTGTTGTTCAGATCGCGCACAAGGAAACCGTCGTCTCCGTCCAGCCAGCCTGTGGCCTCGGCAAAGTGATTAAGGTTCTGATCGAAGAACACCCGCGATCCGTTGATCGCAATGGTTTCAATGCCATCCCCATCCAGATCAATCGTCAGTGGATCCTGATTATTGGCCCAGAGGTTGGCCTTGGCCATACGCGCCGCAGCCCCCGCCACCCAGGCCGCCGCGTCAACTGTCGACAGCTCATCAAAGGCCGCCAGCATGACGCCAATCCCCGGCAGTCGGTTCGCAACGTGTTTGACCATCCCATAGCTCGCGCTCATGAGAATCGAAAACACATCCGGGAAGTTGAACAACATCCCAAAATCACCCACGTTGCGGGCATAGGTATCTGTCCAGGATTTGAACCCGCCGGTCTGCGATTCCACAGACAGCAGGGTATTGCCGAAAATATCAGACGTGGCAAAATTCATGTCTGGCACAATCTGGCGCCCAAAGGGGCTGGCCAGCTGCCCTTCGCCCACATGCACCTCTTCCGGGCTGTCCAGACCGCCGGTGGCGATATTCCACAAGATCGCGGTCATGTTAACCACTTCCATCGACCCGTCATGACGCGCCAGATAAGCAATCATCGGCACAAGCGTGTCATAGAAGGTGCGCAGCATTCCCACATGTGCGGCCGGGTTCAGAACCGAGGCCTGCGTAAAGGCATCCAGTGTGATGCCAAGCACATCCGAGCCAAAAGGCGCAGCCAGCATCCCCGCCGAGGCTGCCGTGGCATCCCCGCCTGTCAGCGGCACACCGTAGAATGTCAGAATATCGTGCTTTTGCGCGTCATAAATCGTGGTGTTGGGCGCGTACCAGAACTGGTCTGCATTCGCGACACTTTCCTCAACGCCGGAAACAGAGCCATCCGAATTGATCACCTGACCATTCTGACTGTCACCGTAAAGCTCACCGCCAAAGGTAAAGTTGATGATCGTATCACGGCCAAGCCCGCCCACGGTCTTGATCGCTTCGCCGCTGACAGCAATGACCATGTCATTGTCTGCGCCACCATCCAGTGTCAGATCCCCTGCAGGCGGGCTGGAAACATACAGAACATCTCGGCCCCCAAGGCCACGGATCTCACCGGTGCCTGAGTGCGACCCCTGATCTTGCAGGTTCAGCACAAAGCGGTCATCGGCATCAGACAGCGTCACTGAATCTACATTTTCAAACCGCAGCCCCTTGCTGAAATCAACAGCTGCGGCTTCTTTTGCCAGTTCATCGGCAAACCTGTTGGACTGATTGCCAAACTTGGACCGGATATCCAGATAGGCCTGCGTGCGCGCAGGATCAGCCGCAGAAAGGTGACCGTTGTAAAAGAACACGCCGGTATCGGCATAGGTCGAATCCGTGCGGGAAAAATCAATCAGATCACCCTGCGATCCGCCCCCTTCTGCGCCGCCCAGATCAATCACGACGGGGTCAAAACCGTCTCCGCCTTCGCCAGCACCAACGCGCAGAATGTCGATCTGATCGCTCATGACCAGCCGTTCAACACCCATGATTGAATCGCCAAACGCGCCAGAGGCCAAAGAGCCATCCACATAGAGAGCAATCTCAGGCTCATCTTCGAAGGGGGCAATCAGAACCCCGATGTCATTGCCGTCGGTGGTCAGCGCATCGGCGTAAAACAGGGTTTCATAGCCTTCACCGCCATCGATCACATTCAGGCCAGCGCCCCCAAACAGGTGATCATCGCCTTCGCCGCCTTGCAACGTATCGCCATCTGCACCGCCATGCAGCGTATCCGCGCCCACATCGCCAATCAGGAGATCATTGCCGCCCCCGCCCAAAAGGCTGTCATCCCCCTCTTCGCCATAAAGATCATCGTCATCTTCACCGCCAGACAGGGTATCATCTCCGACATCCCCCCAAAGCGTATCGCGCCCGGCGTCACCTTCCAGACTGTCGTCACCTTCACCGCCCAAAAGCCGGTCAAAATCAGCACCACCGCGCAGAATATCATCGCCAATTTCGCCGCGCAGGGTGTCGCGACCATCGCCACCTTCCAGCGTGTCATCACCATCACCGGCATAAAGCGCATCACCGCCGTCACCACCCAAAAGGCTGTCATCCCCCAGCCCGCCAGCCAGCGTGTCAATGCCAGCGCCCCCCATCAGGGTATCATCGCCAAGCCCGCCGCTCAGGTTGTCGTTATCCGCACCGCCATCAAGTGAATCATCGCCGATCTCACCGATCAGCAGATCATCCCCGGCATCGCCTTGCAGCGTGTCGTCGCCCTCTTCGCCCCAAAGCGTATCTGCATCGGCCCCACCAGCCAGTAGGTCATCTTCAGTACCGCCCTGTAGCAGGTCATCACCCGCACCACCGCGCAGCGTATCAGACCCGGTTTCCCCCCAAAGGCTGTCCGCATCCGCGCCACCATCGGCCTCGTCATCGCCAAGCCCGCCAATCAGCACATCCTGACCGTCACCGCCAGACAGGCTATCGTCGCCGATTGCGCCGCTCAGCCAATCTGCGCCAGCAGCCCCATGCAGGGTGTCATCACCTTCATCGCCCTGCAGGATGTCTTCGCCAGCGGACCCAACCAGACTGTCATGACCCAGGCCGCCCACCAGACTATCCTGATAGGCGCCCGTGCCACCAATCAACGTATCATTGCCAGCACCGCCAATCAGCGTATCGCGCCCGCCCTGACCATCCAGCCAATCGTCACCTTCGTTGCCTTCCAGATGGTCTTCGTAATTGCCCATACCGCCCAGCAGGCTGTCGTGCCCTTCGCCGCCGATCAGCTGGTCATCACCTTCGCCGCCGTCCAGCGTGTCATCTCCGGCACCACCTTCAAGATGATCCACATAGCCGCCAGAACCACCGTAGAGATCATCATTGCCTTCACCACCCAAAAGAGTATCGCTGGCCACGCCGCCATCCAGACTGTCGTCACCCAGCCCGCCCTCCAGCGTGTCGTTCCCCAGATGCGCGCCACCAAAGATCGTGTCGTTGCCGTCACCCCCTTCAAGGCTGTCATCGCCAAAACCGCCGTCAAGATCATCGTCACCATCGCCGCCCTGCAAAAGATCTGCACCGAGATCCCCAACAAGACTATCGTTGCCGATACCCCCTTGCAGCGTGTCATCCCCTTCGGCCCCAAGCAGCGTATCCGCCCCTTCACCGCCGATCAGCGAATCCACCCCCTGCGCACCCAAGAGGCTATCGTTGCCAGCATCGCCAATCAGAGTATCGTCGCCGTCGGCCCCTTCCAGCGTGTCATTGTCGGCCCCGCCTGACAGGCTGTCGCTGCCCTCGTTACCCTGCAACAGGTCATCTCCGGCGCCACCTTCCAGCGTGTCGACCCCAAGACCACCGATCAGCGTATCTGCGCCGCCACCGCCTTGCAGGCTGTCGTCACCTTCACCGCCTTCAAGGAAATCTGCGCCCTGATCCTCAGACGCACCCCCAATCAGCGTATCATCGCCCAGACCGCCAATCAGCGTATCGGCCCCGTCCTGGCCATCCAGCCAGTCGTCGCCATCATTGCCTTCCAGTGAATCAGAAAATTCACCTGCGCCGCCCAGCAGGCTGTCATGCCCGGTGCCGCCCAAAAGGGTATCTTCGCCTTCGCCCCCATCCAGCGTGTCGTCATCCCCATCGCCTGACAGGTGATCATCAAAATCGTCAGCGCCCCCAAACAGGCTGTCGTTGCCATCACCGCCCTGCAGCGTGTCGCGTTCGCGCCCGCCATCCAGCGTGTCATGGCCAAGCCCGCCGATCAGACTGTCGCGATCCCCTTGCCCCAGCAGGCTGTCATCACCGTCACCGCCATCCAGGGTGTCCTGATCATTGCCCCCCTCAAGGGTATCATTGTCTTTGCCGCCCTCCAGCGTATCGCGACCGGATCCCCCCAGCAGACTGTCGTGACCATCACCGCCTTGCAGGGTGTCGTCATGATCGCCACCATCAAGAGTATCGTCGCCCTCGCCACCTTTCAGCGTGTCGTATCCGGTATCGCCCGACAGGCTGTCATTGCCTTCGCCCCCAGACAGGCTATCGGGAAAATCACCGCCTGAAAGCGTGTCATCACCATCCCCACCCGAAAGCGTGTCAAAGCCGCTGTAGCCAACCAGCTGATCATCGCCGTCCCCCCCGGACAACTGATCATCCCCATCACCTGCGTCGATCGTGTCATTCCCATCGCCGCCTTCCAGCGTGTTCGACCCGTCAGTGTCGTTCAGATAATCATCCCCTTCGCCCCCACGCAGGATGTCATCATCATCGCCACCATTCAGAGTGTCATGACCGTCACCGCCCTCTAGCGTGTCATTGCCTGCGCCGCCCAGCAGGCTGTCATTTCCCCCATCAACATCCGCAGGACCTTCGGGGCCGTCCCCACCGGTCAGGCTGTCGTCACCGCCTTCGCCGCGTAGCGTGTCATTCCCCGGCCCGCCATCAATGGTGTCATCGCCATCGCGCCCATAGACATGATCCGCACCGCCATTGGCGTTGATCGAATCCTCGGCTGCGCTGCCAAACAATGTTTCGTTGGCGAGTGTTCCTTCAATGTCCATGACGGGGCTCCTGCGTGGTACAGACATCCCATGACCACACCCGGAAATCGGGGTGGATCAGCTGAGGGCGGGGGATGTTGGTATTGGTGAAAGACCGGGACAAACCACAAAAACCGGACCACGTCACAGGACGTCGCCCAGAGGAATGCGAGGTTTGGCAGCAATTAAACAAAACGTACGGTCCAAAAACTTTGAGTGTTCAAACCCGCAACGGCATCAAAAAAATATTTACAGACAACCGCGTGGGGCCTGTTCATGGATCTTTACCCGCCCCTATCATGTCAACGCGCACCCACAGGGTTTAAGACCAATAGGAGCTGAGTTTTTAACAAATCCAAGGCTGATACACCAAATGGGGTATCCCCAACGGGGTTGCGCCGATAGACTGACGCAAGTTTTTACACGGCCTCTCTTTCACTGAGGAAATATTCAACTATTTGATCATGTTATGACCCAACCTGATGATCCATCGCTGAAACTGATTGAAACCATCTATCGCGCTGCGCTGGATCCCACGGACTATGATAGCTTTATGGGGCAGTGGCATGACTGGATCGTCACCCGCATGCATGAGCTGGATGATGTGCGCCTGAGCGATCCTGCCATGTCCGCCCCCGAGGTGGTGGCGCATTTCGAACTGGCGATGCGCCTGCTTGACCAATTGGGGGATCAACCCTCTGGGCCGCAGATCCATGGGCCGCAGGTGTTGTTCGACACACAGCAACGTGTGCTTTGGCAAAACGCCGAAGCTGACCGGCTGCTGGGCAAGACCAAACAGGTTTTCGATCTGCCCCTATCAGAGCCGCACCGCATCCTTCTGGAGGACTTTCTGATTTCACTGGCACGCACCGGCCATGCAGATCCAATTGCTGTGCAGATCGCGCCCCAAACCGGTGGGCGGCCTCAGGCCTTTCGGCTGGCACAGATGCATGGAGGCAGTGATGGGCCGCTGGCGCTTTTGTCGTCGCTCGCGCCACCCTGGCCCATCGCGGCCAATACCCTTCTGCAGGACACCCACGGGCTTAGCGACGGGGAATGTGCCATCTGCGCCCTGCTGTTTGGGGGCCTGCCCCCCGCCGAAATCGCCGAGCGGCGCAATACTTCGGTGGCTACTGTGCGCACGCAGGTGAAAAAGATCCTTTCAAAAACGCAGGCCAGCAGCCAGTCTGAACTGATTGCCTATCTGCACAGCATGATCCGGCTGGCGGAAACCCTGCCGCCCCCGTCTACTGCCACCGCCCTGCCCGCCCCAAAGGACGGCCGCCTGCACGAGCTGACCCACAACGGACGTCGCCTGATCGTGGAAGAACACGGGCCCAAGACCGGCCATCCGATCCTGTTTGTGCATGGTATGCTGGATGGCACCGGGATCACCCCCGCCACCAGCGATCTGCTGTACAGGCACAAACTGCGGCTGATCTGCCCCCATCGTCCCGCCTTTGGTCGGTCTGAACCACTGGTTGGCCATGTGGCAGAGGCTCTGCAGGAAACCTCAGACATTTTGCGCATGATCACCCAGCAATGGGGCCTGCAAAAGCCTGTGATGCTGGGGCATATGGCGGGCGCGCTTTATGCCTATGCCGGGGCGCAGGCCTGTGATGCCTGCGGGATCGTGGTGGTGGCAGGTGGCGTGCCGATCACCTCGCCCAGCCAGTTTGACAGCATGACCCGCAGGCAGCGTCTGGTCGCTTATACCGCGCGCTATGCCCCTTCGGTTTTGCCCTTTGTCCTGAACGCCGGCATTCGCCAGATCCGCAGTGGCGGCATCGAAAAATTCATGCATTCGCTCTATGAACATGCACCAGTGGATTGGGACGTTCTGCAAGATGACGCAGTCCGCGCGCAGATCCACAGCGGTTATCAGTTCTCAATCGCGCAGGGGCACAAGGGCTTTGCGGCAGACAGCTATCATGTGGTGCGCGACTGGTCCGACATGCTCTGCGCCTCGGACCCTATTCCGGTGCGGCTGGTACATGGCGCACATGATCCCGTAGTTGATCCCAAATCGGTAAAGGCCTTCGCGCAACGCTATCCTGATCGCATCCATCTGACTATGTGCCCAGATGCCGGGCAGCTGGTGTTTTACCAAAGCCCGGAATATGTGTTGAATGAGGTGCTGGCGCTTTTGCCATAACTGTCCCCGTGGGGACAGTCTTTATCCCATCCACACCCACAATAGCCGCGCCGGGCTGTCGGTCAGATTGGTCACGCGGTGCGGCAGGTCACTGCTGAAATAGACAGAATCCCCCCGCTGCATCACCCGGTGATCACCATCATTGAGAAACGCAACTTTGCCCTCTAACACATAAAAGAATTCTTCCCCTGCATGGCTAGATGGCTTTTCGAACGTCTCTTGCCCGCGCGGGGCCACAGTGGTGACAAAGGGCACCATCTGCCGATCAGGAAGATCGGGGAAAAGGAACTCGAACCCATAGCCGCCACTGTCGGATCGCTGCCCCTGCCCATGATCTGTGAATGACAGCATCTCACGCGCGGGGGTGGGTGTCGACAGCAATGCAGCAGGCAGCACCTGCAGCCCCCGCGCGATGCGTTCTATGGTTTCAAAGGTGGGTGAAATCGCGTTGTTCTCGATCTTGGAAAGGTTTGATTTCGACACCCCGGCCACCTGAGCCAACTGGTTCAAAGACATGCCTTTTTCCGCCCGCAGGCTACGAATGCGCGTGCCGATTTTCAAGCTGTCCTGGGCGGGTGTCTGATCCATCATTTTGTTCCTGATTGCGCCCCTTATTTTAGGGGGCAAGGGCCCAGTTGTCATCCGCAAGATTCAGGGTTGTTTCATTTATGAAACCCTCCTAGGCTTTCCATCAGGAGGCCGCATGACAAAACCATCCCTATTGATTTTATCCCTGGGCGAGCTGGGCACAGCCATGCTGGAGGCCGCAGCCCGCAGCGGGATTTTTGAGACGCTCATCGTCGCCAGCCGCGACAAGGCCAAAGCACTGGCACGGGCGAACAACGCTTTGATCGGTGCTAGCCTAGAGGGGTATTTCCCCGACATTCACGCCGAAAATCTGGATTTCAACGCGCCGGATTTTCCCATCAAACTGCGCCAGATTGCACCGGATTACCTGTTTACCGCGCCCTCGCTGCTGCCCTGGTGGAAGATAGATGCGCTGGGGATTGATCTGCCCTTTGCGGGTTATACCGCACTGCACCTGTCTATGATGGCAAAGCTGCGCGACGCCATTTCACAGGCGAATATCGATACGGTCTGGATCGGGGCTTCTTACCCGGATGTGATCAATGCTGTGCTGAACCGCACGGGCTTTGGCCCCACCTGTGGCGTTGGCAATGTGCAAGAACCCATTCCCAAGATCCAACACCATGTGGCGCAAAATCTGGGCTGTCATCCGCGTGACGTGCAGGTGCAGCTGGTGGCGCAACATGCCTTTGAATACTATGTTCTGAACGACTCCCAGCCCGACGCGCTGCCCCCCTATCTGTTGAAAACCACGGTAAAGGGACGCGATGTCAGTGGTTTGGCGCGTGATGCGCTCACAGCGCCCTATCCCTTCCCCTATGATCTGCACTTTAACCGCGTCACCGCTTCAGCCGGGGTCGAAGCCCTGCGGGCGCTGACCGCAGACCAGCCCACCGCAACCCATCTGCCCGGCATCGGCAAAAGGCTGGGGGGGTATCCGGTACTGGCCAGCCGCAAAGGCATCTCTCTGAACCTGCCACCAGAATGGACCGCCGCACAGGCCGAGGCCACCAATGCCGCCTCACTGCCTTGGGATGGGATCGCCGAAGTGCACCGGGATGGCACCATCCATTATTCTGACACCACCACCCGCGCCCTGCACGGGCTTTTGGGGCAGTCGTTTGACACACTGACCCCAGACAGCGCCCCGAAACAGGCCCGCGCCCTGCTGACAGCATTTGACCGCTAACCCGATAGGAAATCAATGAAAACCGAGAACTCCAAACATCTGTTTGACCGTGCCATGGCGGTGCTGGTCGAAGGCTGCAGCTCTGCCAGCCGTGGCCCGCTGAACTATCACCCCTACCCCGCCTATATCCGCGAAGGCAAAGGCGCGCGGCTTTGGGATGTGGATGGCAACGAATACATTGACTGGCAACTGTCGTTTGGCTGTCTTCCACTGGGCCACGCCCATCCGAAAATCGTTGAAATCGTTCAGGAAAAAGTGGCGGGTGGTACCCATTTCGCCACTACCCTTGAAGTCGAGGTGGAAACTGCCGAACTGATGGTGGGCATGTTACCCCATGTGGACAAGGTGCGCTTTGCCAATACCGGAACCGAGGCCTGCATGACCGGTGTGCGCATGGCGCGCGGCATCACCGGCAAACGCAAGGTTCTGAAATTCGAAGGCCATTATCACGGCTGGTATGATGGGCTGCTGGTCAGCTCAAACCCGCAGCCCGTGACCACGTTGGGTCATCCAAACGATCCGGTGCGCATCCCTGACAGCTCTGGCCTGACGCCTGGCAGTTGGGAAGACACGCTGGTTTGTGTCTGGAACGATGCAAATGCGCTGGAACGCATGTTGAAAATCCACAGCCATGAAATCGCCTGTGTGGTGATGGAAGGGGCCATGTCCAATATGGGGGTGATCCCACCCAAACCTGGCTATCTGCAACAGGTGCAAGAGATGTGCCGCGCCCATAACGTTCTGTTTTATCTCGATGAAACTGTAACGGGTTTTCGTGTTGCCCCCGGTGGGGCCGCCGAACTTTACGGGCTGCAACCCGATATCGTCACTTATGGCAAGGCTTTGGGTCAGGGCTTTCCTGTGGCAGCGATTGCCGGGCCGGATCACATCATGGAAAGCATCGAATACGGCAAGGTTCTGCATTACGGCAGCCACAACGCCCCGCGTCTGGGCCTATACGCCGCGAAAACCATGCTGGAGGAAATGTCGCGTGACAACAATGCGGGCTGGGCCAAGATCAACGCCATTGGCGAAGAGGTCACGCAGCTGCTGAATCAGGTGGCGAAAGACACTGGCCAGAACATGCGGGTGCAGAATGTCGGCTCAATGTTCCATCCGGTCTTTACCGATCTTGAGGAAATCACTGGGTATCGCGATTTCTGCGGTCATGTTGATCTGGCGAAATACGGACGGTTTTCGCAGTTGATGCGCGATCAGGGGGTGTTTTTCACCGGCAACAGGATTTTGCACAACCTCAGCTGCACC
Source organism: Pelagimonas sp. (assembly GCA_025210455.1). Taxonomy (GTDB): domain Bacteria; phylum Pseudomonadota; class Alphaproteobacteria; order Rhodobacterales; family Rhodobacteraceae; genus JAOARQ01. The sequence goes on along the minus strand of JAOARQ010000047.1, from coordinate 73,491 downwards.
GCCCACACACAGGCCGATATTGACCGCACCATCGACGCCGCTGGGAATGCGCTGGAACAGCTTTAAAGGTGGCGTGATACATCCATGCGATCATGCAGGATACGCAGAATCTCAAGACTGTTTGAGGTTCTGCGAAAGAACACCACGTGCCGATTGCAGCGTTCTGAAAACAAACCGGGGCGAATGTCTGGCCGGGGTCGGCCTGCATCAGACGTTTTGGCAAGGTGTTGAAAACATTGATCTAGCGCGGTCAGATAGCGCACTGCCTGATCCATCCCCCATTCATCGCGGGTATAGACCCCGATACCATCCAGATCACTGCGCGCCTGCGATGTCAGACGTATTTTTAGCATCAGGAACTGGCTTTCAGCCGGGCCAGAGTACTTTCCAAGGAATAGTCATTCAGTTCGCCGCGATCTGCCGCATCCCAGGCGGGTGCAATTGCATCGCGCAGGTTTTGTAATCTTGTGCTTTCTTCCTGTGCGATCTGCTGGCGCAACGCCTCACGGATCACCTCAGAGGCATTGTTATACAACCCAGAGGCCACCTTTTCGCGCACATATTCATCCAAACGATCTGTCAGCGAGACATGCATGGCTTTCTCCATCTTTGCGCATGAATGGTACAAAGTTCGACAATCTTTGTAAATAAACCGCCTAACATGTGATCCGAATCTGATGCACGCTGTCATCAACACTGGCGCAGGCGTTTAGAATCCGCCCCTCCAGATGAGTTTGAATATAAACCGCGTGGAACCGGCTGGGGGCTTTCAGGGTCAGACAGCCTCCGGCCCGCGCCTCTCGGGTCAGCCCCTGCAACCAAGAGGCATAAATCGCCTCATCTTCACGATGCAGCAGCGCCAGTGCGAGCGCCCATTCCGTGCCGCCTTCAACCGAGGGCGCAGGCACCTGCCCCTTAACCGGCATCGGCACCACCTGTGCCCCCTGCCCTGTCTCATCACCGGCGCTAAGACGCAGATCGAAATCCGGGCCAACCAGCGTCCAGTGTTGCCGCGTGTCCTGAAGGATGTTCTCAATTCCCAAGCGATATTCAGTAACGCGCCCGCGTGCCCCCTGACGACGCACCTCAAGCCAGCCCTGCGCACGCAGCTTTGCCATTTCGCGTTTGACTGTCCGTTCATCGACAGACCAGAGCCGCGCGATTTCGCGTTGCCCGACAGCCAGTTCATCCCGTGTCCAATTGTACCGCGCAGTCACTAGGGTCATTAAGCGCAGGACGCGTTTTTGCACCGCCTTCTCCTGAGAAAGCGCAAAGGCCCCCAGTGCGGTCAACAGGTCATATTTGCGAGAAGCCGCCGCTCTGCCGACGGGGTGCGCGATCTGCATATCTGCTCCTTTCCCCTTTTTGGGGATTTAGGCATGTTTGCCATGCCACCTCTTTTGCCTCGGGGTCGGGGGCTTGGGTTCGCCTTATTCTTGGCAATGATCCAGAATTTACGTGGAAACCGTCTAACGCGGCGTTTTTCCCGACCTTGGCCTGATTTGTGTCCTAAATCGCGATTCTGTCAAGCGAAGATTGTGGCATTGGGTCTTCCCAATTCCTTTTTCAAATTTGAAAAAAGGTATCTATGGTATTGGGGGACGTTCATGGCTGTCCCCTATAAATGCCGTTTTGTCCCCCAATAGCTGGAGTATTCTCGGCCTATGTCCCACTTTATTTGCCCTGCACCTGGTGAAAATGCCGATCCACCAAACCCCAGGCACAAGGCGAAAACCGAATCGTTTCTGACGCAAAACCCATTGAAAACCATGGATGGGACGCAAATTCCGAAAACTTGTGAATCTACGATATTTGGTTTTGCACTTTTATGCAAATCAGCGTAAATCAGAAATCACAAGAGATTAGCGTCCCCGCGGGGACAGCGATGTTCAAGAGCCAAAGAGAGGCCGAGCAATGTTCACACATGAAGATCTGAAACAGCTTCAGACACAGTCCTTAAAGATGCAGGGCGCCATTCGCCGTCAGACCTATTCGCCCTCGAGCGAAAAAAGTCTGCGCCGGTTCTCCAGCTGGGAAGTGGCCGAGCTGATTTTGAAGGTCAATCAATCCACTCTGCGTGGACGCATGGCGGCGGACCCGTCTTTGCCTCAGGGGCAGGTGGAAACCGACGGGCGGCAGCGGTGGTATACGCTGGAAGAGGTGAATGAAATTCGCCGCAAGTTAAAGGTCAACCGCAAGTCGATGATGCCACCCCGCCCTGCGGGTAAACGCGCCATCCGCGCGGCGATTGCGAATTTCAAAGGGGGCGCAGGTAAGTCCACTGTTGCTTTGCATTTCGCCCATGCGGCGGCGCTGGATGGCTACCGGGTGCTCTGTGTGGATTTTGACCCGCAGGCGACACTGAGCCACTCGATGGGGCTGACCGATGTGACCGAAGAATACACCGTCTGGGGGATCATGGCGCGCGATCTGGCGCATGAAACCGACCGGATGAATTCGCAATCGCGCGGGGCCGAAAGCGGCGCCGCCCTGCCCCAGCGCCGCCTGCCCGCCTCTATCGCTGAGATGGGATTGCAGGATCTGCGCGTGAATGATTTCATCCGCCCCACCAACTGGCCCACCATTGATCTTGTGCCCTCTTGCGCAAACGCAGCGTTTGTAGAATTTGCCAGCGCGCAGTATCGGCATATGAACCCAGAGTGGTCCTTCTTTGCAGCGGTGTCCCGTTTCCTCGATCAGCTGCCTGCGGATGCCTATGATATGGTGATCTTCGATTGTCCGCCTGCGATTGGGTATCAGTCGATGAATGCGGTCTTTGCGGCGGATGTGCTCTATATCCCCTCTGGGCCAGGCTATTGGGAATATGACTCGACCACCAGTTTTATTGGTCAGCTATCTGAGGCTTTGGATGATCTCACCGGGTTTGCCGGGCTTGTCCCCGCGGGGACACTGCCGCTGCCAAAGGTGTTTCAAGATGTGCGGTTTCTGTTGACGCGTTTCGAACCCAACAATGATTTGCACGGTGCGATGCAACAGGCTTTTGGTAAGGTTTTTGGCGAACGCTTGGCCAAACATCCCATTGAACTGACACGCGCTGTGGAACAATCCGGGCGGTTCCTGAACTCGATCTATGAGACCGACTATCGGGATATGACCCGCGAAACCTGGCGGCGCGCGCGGTCGTCGTTTGATCAGGCCTATGAGGAGTTCAAAGGCAATCTGATCGGCGTCTGGGATAATCTGGATGCCAACCCGGAGGCTGAACAATGAGCAAGAAACGCCGCGTATTCGACATCGATTTTGATGACGCTGACCTAGGCCGTCCAGAACCCGCAGCTGCGCCAAAGGGTGATCGTGATCGCCGTGGTCCGATGGCAGCCGCGATTTCCGAAACCGCTGAGGCGCTGGCAGACCGACAGCAAACCGAAGCGCGCATTCGGGCGGAAAATGATCGGCTGGCGCATGAATTTGTTGCGCTGAAAAAGGCCGGTCAGATTGTGATGAAGATCCCGTTGGATCAAGTATTGACTAGCAAGCTGACCCGCGACCGCTCGGTCAAACGGGATGAGGATCTGGATGAGCTCAAGATTTCTATCCGTGATCTCGGGCTATCGAACCCGATCAAAGTGGAAGAAGTTTCTGGTGGGTTTCAGTTGATTCAAGGCTGGCGGCGTTTGTCCGCTTTCCGTGAGTTGCTGGAAGAAACCAATGATCAGATCTGGGCGGAGATTCCCGCCAGTGTTCAGGCCAAAGGGGATGCGCTGGAGAAACTCTATCAGAAGATGGTGGATGAAAACCTGATCCGCAAAAACCTGTCTTTTGGCGAGATGGCGACGTTGGCAGTGAAATATTCCGAGGATGTGAATACACCAAAGTGCACGCCACAGGAGGCAGCGGATAAAATCTATGCCTCAGCGGCGCGGCAAAAGCGGTCTTACATCCGACATTTCACCACGCTCTACGCTGAGATTGGTCAGCATATGAAGCACTTTGATGCGGTGCCGCGAAAGCTGGGGCTGGATCTGGTAAAGGCCTGTGGCGAAGATGCAGGGCTGAGTGCGCGCATTTTGGCTGAGTTCAAAGATCTACCCACGCGGTCAGTGGATGCCGAACTGGCTGTGCTGACAAATGCATTGCGTGCCGTCCCTGCGGGGACAAAGCCAAAGAAAGCCTCGAGCCGGAGCACTGCTAAGACGGTGTTGAAGTTGCAGGCGGGTGATGGGGTGGCGAAATGCACAGCATCGAACGGGCGATTGGAGTTGCAACTGGATCGCGATTTTAGTGCCCTTAGCCGTGATCAATTGGAAGAGGCCTTCCGCGCGTTCTTGCAAAAGCTGGCAGATTGATCTGTCCATGAAAGCCCGAGGGAAACCTCGGGCTTTTGTTTTTGAAAAGCTGGGCTGAGATGACCAGAGTGCTTTAATTTCGTGTTGACGAAGTAGTGCTCAAAGGTCCTTGATTTTGCATATAAGAAATTGAAGCCTTCGAGGCGTAAGTGAAAATCCAAGCCCTATGAAAATCGCAAAGTTAGATGATTTACAGACCGATACAGGGTTTCTGTCCCCGCGGGGACACCGATGAACCTCTGAAAAAGTGATAGCAAAGCGCCCTTAGCCGCTAAGCATTCAACCCCGCCCGGATGGCGTCCGTCATCGCCGCGACAAGATCTTTTGGCGCATGTTCCGAGGTCAGGATGGCGCGCCTTGTGTTTGGCAGATCCGGAAACCCATCTGCCTTTGTGAACGCCCTCAGTTCTTCTGTCAGGCTTTGTTCTTGCAAAATCCCAACAGCGACCCCGGACCTTAGCGCAGCTTGCAGGCTGGCGAAGCTGCTGCTTTGGAAAGCGGCACGGTGTTTTATTCCCGCCTCATCAAGCGTCTTCATCGGAAGATCGCGCCAAAAGCATTCGCGATCAAGAATGGCCAGCGGAATGGTTTCGCCACTGGGCCAATGTTGCCCTTTACGCCCAGCCCAGACGACTGTTTGCGACCCAAGGGGGATGCCGCCCAGATCGCCAATGCCTGAGCAGACAGCGATATCCAGCACGCCGGATTTTATCGCTGTGGGATATCTGGCGGTACAGCCGGATTGTACCAGAACCTGAACGTTGGGATGGGCGCGGGCGAATTCTGACAAGATACGTTCAAGAACAATGTCGTCAAAATCGTCCGGCAGCCCCACCCGGATAGATCCGGTCAGCGGCTGTTTGAACAGCTGAGCCACGTGGCGGATCTCACTTAGCAGCGGCCTGGCATGGGTTAGCAGGGTTTCGCCTGATGGGGTCAGAATCATCCCGCGTGCTGTTCTGACAAACAATGCGGCGCCCAATCCGGTTTCCAGTTTCTTCAATTGTACACTGATCGCCGATTGGGTGCGGCCAAGGCGGCTGGCGGCAAGGGTCAGATTTTTACATTCTGCGATGGCCACAAAGGTTTGCAGAAGATCTGTGTCAAGTGTCAGGCGTTCGAAAATATTCATGACAATGATCATATTTATTCGTTTTTAATGATGCAAATGGAACCCTAAAGTTCTGCGAAACATAGGGGGAATCATGGACGTTACGCAGGCAGGTATGCTGATTTTGATCGGGGTGTTCGGAGGTGTTTGGAATGCCATTGCAGGCGGGGCGACCCTGTTTACCTTTCCAGCGTTAATGGCCGCAGGACTGCCCCCGGTGGTGGCGAATGCCACGAACTATCTGGCGCTGCTGCCCTCCAATGCTGCGGCGCTGCCGGCCTACGGTGAAGAGCTGCGCGGCCTTGGTCGTCAGCTTGTACCGCTGCTAGTGGTGTCTGGGTTGGGGGCTCTTGTTGGATCGTTTCTGTTGCTTGCCTCGGACCCGGATCTTTTTATGGTGCTGATCCCATTTCTGATCCTTGCCGCGACGGGCCTGTTTGCTTTTGGTGAACATTTGCGTGCGGGGGTGCTGCGCGTCATGGGCGAAGGGCGGGTGGGGCTGCGATCTATGTGGCGCTGTTCCTGTCTTCGATTTATGGCGGGTATTTTGGGGCCGGCTTGGGGATTGTCCTGTTGGCGATTGCGCAGTTGATGGGCTTTTCTGAATTTCACATCGCCAACAGTATCAAGAACCTTCTGGCCACCAGTTTCACGATCCTGAGCATCTGCGTCTTCGGGATTGGCGGGCTGATTGCCTGGCCTGAAGCTGTGACCATGATGATTGGCAGCAGCATCGGCGGATATGCCGGTGGACGTCTGGCGAAACGGGTGAAAGCGCAGTATCTGCGGGTGGCGGTTATTGTGTTTGGGCTGGTGCTGACTGCTGTCTATTTTGTCAGGGTTTTCGGCGCAGGCACGTGAATGTAGCCGGGGCAGGTGAGGCCAAAATCAGGTTGCGGTTTTCGCTGGTTTATCCGTTAACTGTGCCGGATTGAATTCCGTCTTTGGGTGATTTGAATGTACGTCGCGTTGGCCTTTTTACCGATCGTTCTGACCATGTGCGCAGGCTATGCCATGGCGGCGCGGGGGACGATCAGCAAAGAGGGCTGGGGCGCGATTGAAACCCTGAGTTTCAAGCTGTTGATCCCCGTCGTGCTGATCAGATCCATTGCTTCGTCTGAACTGGCCCCCTCAGCGCTGGTCTGGTTCATCGGTGGAACGGTTTTTGCCCTGTGTCTGGCGGGGGTACTGGTATTTGGCCTGCGCGCGGCGCAAGGGGCAGTGCGCCTTCCCAATCCGGATTTCACCACGCTTTTTCAAACCACAATCCGTTGGAATGCCTTTATCGCGCTGGCGGCGGCAGAGCTGCTAAGCGGCCCGGCGGCGCTTGCCTTAATCGCGGCGGCGATGGCGATCCTGATCCCATTGATCAATATCTTTAGCATCGTTGTTCTGGCGCGGTTTGGCACTGCGCGGCCGACGCTGAGCGGTGTTATTCTGCTGGTGGCGAAAAACCCGCTGGTGCAGGGCTGTGCCATTGGGCTGGCGCTGAATGTTTCAGGGTTTGATCTGCCCGCCGTCATTGTGCAGACGCTGGATCTGATCGGACGGGCGGCGCTTGGGATTGGGTTGCTGACTGTAGGCGCGGCGCTGTCGGTCAAACGGCTGTTTCATGTCTCGCCTGCGGTTGTGGCGGGTGTGGGGTTTCGATTGGTTCTGGGGCCGGGGATCTTTGTTCTGGTGGCCTTGGTGCTGAGGCTGTCCCAGATTGAAACGCTTGCCGGGCTTTTGGTGCTGTCTGTGCCTGCGGCCTCAAACGGGTATATCGTGGCCAAGCAGATGGGGGGCAATGCCGAGCTATACGCCGATATCCTGTCATGGCAGACAATCCTGTCGATGATTGCGCTGCCATTTTACGTGACAGTTGTTTTGGGCGCTTAAAGCTGAGGGCAGGGGGCTAGCGCGCGCTATGTCACCGCCAGAACCCGTGCATTGGGGAAGCCTTGGGTGATTTTCTGTGTGAATGATGCGACGCGGGATTTTTCCACAAAGGCAACGATAGATCCGCCAAAGCCCCCGCCTGTCAGCCGTGCCCCGTCAGCGCCCGCTGCGATCGCCCCTGTGACCAGCGCATCTATTTCAGGCAGTGACACTGCGTAATCGGCACTTTGCGACTGGTGGCTTTCTGTCATCAGCGCAGCAAATCTGCCAAGATCACTGGATTTCAGCGCGTCGATGGCGCGATAGACGCGATCATTTTCGGTGATGATATGTCGCGCGCGGCGGTTTAACGGATCGGGCAGGGCGGTGATGCGGTGCAGATCAGCGGGGCTTAGATCCCCCAGAAATTCAACCTCCAGCGCGGCGCAGGCGGCAGTGCACTCCGTTACACGTTTTTCATAGCCACCTTCGCTTAGCCTGTGGCTTAACCCGGAATGGATGATCACGAAATTGTGGCTGTCTGGCAGGGCCACCGGTTCGGAGGTCAGCTGTCTGGTATCCAGAAACAGCGCCGATCCGGGGGTGCCAACTGAAACGGAATACTGATCCATGATGCCACAGGGCATACCGACATAGGTATTTTCCGCCTTGCGGGCCATGATGGCAATTTCCACGGGTGTCAGATTGCGCCCGGTCAGTTGGCACATGGCGCGCAGCAGCGCGACTTCTAGGGCGGCAGAACTGGACAGGCCCGAACCAACAGGCAGATCGGTTGCAACTGTGATTTGCAGCCCTTCAGTCGGCGGATGTCCTTCAAAGAAGACTTGCAAAGTGCCGATCAGATAATCCGTCCAGCAGTCTTTGGCGGTATCGCCCAGCGGGCGCTTGACGGTTTCTGGAAAATCAGCGCTGCGCGCCTGGATCATCCCGGCAGGGCCACCAAAAGACAATGCCACAGCGGTACCAAGCGCCAGAGGCATGGGAAAGACAACGCCGCCGTTGTAGTCTGTGTGCTCTCCCATCAGGTTGACCCGTCCGGGGGCATAGGCCTGCGCGCTGGGGGCATGGCCAAAAGTGGTTTGAAACAGGGCCTGCGCCTGTAAGATCTGGGCGTCTTGGGGCATGTTACGCCTTTTGTGTTTTGGATTTATAGTGGCACTCGCTTAGCCCGCGCAGCTGTGCGGCGGCGGTTTCGGCGGTCAGGTCGCGTTGTGCTTCGGCCAGCATTTCATAGCCCACCATGAATTTCTTGACCGTCGCCGAGCGTAAAAGCGGCGGGTAGAAATGTGCGTGTAGCTGCCAGTGATCGTTGTTGTCTTGATTGAAGGGCGCCCCGTGCCAGCCCATGGAATAGGGAAATTCGGTCTCAAAGAGGTTGTCGTAGCGCGTGCAAAGCTGTTTCAGGATCGCCGCCAACGCATCACGTTCCGGGTCGCTGAGATCAGGCAGCCGCAGCACATGGCGTTTGGGCAACAGCAGCGGTTCATAGGGCCAGACTGCCCAATATGGCACCACAACAATCCAGTGATCATTTTCAACAACGGTTCTGTGTCCCTCAGCCATTTCGCGGGTGGTATATGACAGCAGCAGGTTCTGCCCGTGGGTGTTCAGGAAATCGCGCTGGTGGTGATCTTCGGTGGTGATTTCGTTTGGCAGAAAGTCAGAGGCCCAGATCTGCCCATGGGGATGGGGGTTAGAACAGCCCATAATCGCGCCTTTGTTTTCAAAAACCGCAACCCATTGATAGCGCTGAGATAAATCGCGGATCTGTTCATCCCATAGGTCAATAACCTGTCGGATGTCAGCCAGATCCATTTCGGCCATTGTCAAATCATGGCGTTCGGAAAAACAGATCACCCGCGCGGTGCCGTGCACCGCCTGCGATCGCAAAAGCGGGTCGTTTGACTGATCTGGAGTGTCTTGTGTGTCTTCCAGCAAAGCGGGGAAATCATTGGGAAAGACATAGGCGCCGGTATACTTTGGGTTCACCGCGCCCGACACACGGGTATTGCCCGGGCAAAGATAGCAGGTCGGGTCATAGGCGGGTTTGGCATCGGTCGGGGTGGGTTCGGATTTGCCCTGCCAGGGGCGTTTGTTGCGATGGGGCGAGACCAGCACCCATTCCCCCTTGAGAGGATTAAAGCGCCGGTGAGGAGTGTCGGTCATTCCAGTTGCTCTTTCTTGGCGGGGATCAGGACAGGGTTTCAAGATAGGCGCGATGCCCGATGGCCAGCTGCGCGGCCTGTTTGAATTCTGTCTTTAGCCGTTCATTGGTTTTGCGCGCCTGCGCGCGTGTTTCTGGGGTAGGGGACAGAACAGATTTTGACGGTTTCGCTGCCAGCAGCCCAAGCCCGTCCAGAACCGGGGTGTAAAGTTGTTCTTCTACATGGGGCAGGGCGTCAGGAAACCCCTCAAAATGGCTGCGCATGATGGGTTCGTGCTGCCAAAGTTCCAGCCTGTTGCGGGTGGTTTCAGTGATGCCACATGTGGTCATTTCCTGCCAGAACGTTGTGTCTTTGCGCCCGCCCGCATAGTGCAGGTTCAGGAACTGCGCAAAATCATCGACCTGCCGCGCCACCGTCTGATTGTAGCGGCTGCGCGCCGTGTCATATCGCCCGCTGGTCAGATCAGGGATCTTGTTTTGCAACAGCAAAAGCAACTGCACCAATGAACCATGGATCGAGGTGGCCTCAAGCGGTTCGAGAAAGCTTTGCGACAGGCCAATCGCGACGCAATTGCCAATCCAGGCCTGCGTCTGACGGCCCGGATTGATGTCGATCAGGCTGCGCACGGTGATCGGTTGTTTCAGTCGGGCCTCGATTTCAAGCTGCGCCTGATCCGGGGTCAGATGCGCGTCTGAAAAGACATAGCCACAGCCCATGCGATCTTGCACCGGAATGCCCCACATCCAGCCTGCCCCCATCGCCTGCGCCAGGGTATAGGTGGCGATCTCGGTTTTGGGGTCGTGGTCTAGCCAAAAGGGCATGGCTTTGTTCAATGGCAAAATATCGGCATAGGACAGCCAGCCACCGCTCATCTGCCCGATAATTGCACGGCGAAATCCGGTGCAGTCGATGACGAAATCCACCGGGATATGGCGATCATCGGTACAGCGCAGCGCGGTGATATCGCCGGTGTCCGGGTGGCGATTTATGGCGCTGATTTCCGCAAGGGTATGGGTGATGCCAAGATCCCCCTGACGGGCCTTTTCAGCCAGAAATCGACCCAGCCGCGCCTGATCAAAGTGATAGGCATAGTGAAAGGGGCTGACAGCAATCGGTTTACCCTGTTTCAGGGCATAGGGCGCGGTTTTGCGGCGCATCAGATGGGTGAACAGATGAATGTCGGCGGTGTTTTTGCCCGCTGCAATCTGCGCGTGATGCAGCCAGTTTGACGGCAGCCCCTGCGGCACCGGGCCCAGAAGATTTGGGTCATCTATCGGGCCAAAGTAATCCCGGCCATCCCGGCGCCATCCTGCGTGTTTGATGCCGAATTTGAAGGTCGCGCCAGTTTCGCGCAGGAAGTCATCTTCGTGGATCCCAAGATCCAGCAGTACCTGACGAAAGATCGACGTCGATCCTTCGCCCACCCCGACCGTTGGGATATTGGGGCTTTCGATCACAGAAATCTGCGGCGCATCCGGCCCTTTGCAGGCCTTTTGCAGCATGAGGGCGGCAAGCCAGCCGGCTGTGCCACCCCCGATAATCGCAATGTGATGTCTGGCCCTGGTCATCCGCTGACTTTGTCAGGTTCTGAAGGTCTTGCCCAGTCTGGCAGCCAATCCCCATGGGCCGCGCGCAGATCATCCACCAGCGACCAGATCTGATCCAGATCCAGTTCGGCGGCGGTATGCGGATCCATCATCGCCGCGTGATAGATGTATTGCGGATTTTCGGTCATCAGCGCTTCGACCACCAGACCTTGCACGGTGACGTTTGATTGCATCACTGCGGCCAGCTGCGGGGGCAGGGCGCCCACCTGTGTGGGCTGCACCCCATTGGCATCCACAAGACAGGCCACTTCGACGGCGCATCCGGCAGGCAGATTGTCGATCAGCCCGTGATTGGGCACATTGCCATGAATGACAGACGGCACACCTGTCCAGATCGAATTGATGATCTCAGAGGCGTATTCGTGGCTTTCGCAGATTTCAATGGTATCTTCGGTTTCCAGACGCGCGCGTTCGGCTGTCCAGTTTTCGATCTGCTCGATGCAGCGGCGCGGGTATTCATCCAGCGGGATCTGGAATTTCTCGATGATGTCATCGCGGCCTTCCTTGATGAACCACGGGACATATTCCGCAAAATGTTCTGAGCTTTCCGTCACGAAATAGCCCAGCCGCTTCATCATCTCATAGCGCACATAATTGGGGCAGCGCGGGTTGTGGGCGTTTTCCTTGGGGGCGGTGCCCGCCGCATAGGCCGCCTGCAGATCGGGATAGAGATCGCGGCGGGATCCGTCGGGCATCTGCTGTTCGAACTTCAGCATAAAGGCGATGTGATTGATCCCGGCGCATTCAAGACGCACGGTTTTGGGGTCGATATCCAGATCGTGCGACAGTTCTTCCAGGGTGTTCTGAACCGAGTGGCACAGGCCAACCTGTTTGATCGTCGGATATTTGCGCGCAATCGCCCAGGTGTTGATCGCCATCGGATTGACGTATTGCAGCAGCGTGGCGTCAGGGCAGACCTCTAGCATGGTTTCGCAGACCGCCCAGAGATGCGGCACGGTGCGCACGCCGCGCATGATACCACCAATGCCCAGCGTATCAGCGATGGTCTGACGCAGGCCGTATTGTTTGGGCACCTCGAAATCGGTGATGGTGCAGGGATCATAGCCGCCGATCTGGAAAGCAACGATGACAAAATCTGCCCCGTCCAGCGCCGCGCGGCGATCGGTGTGCAGGCTGACCTCGGCATTGCAGTCCAGCGTTTTCACCATGCGGTGGATGATGTTTTTGGAATCTTCCAGCCGTTCTTCGTTGATGTCCATCAAGGCGATATGCGCATCACACAGCGCCGGACGCCGCAGGATATCGCCAACGATATTGCGCATGAACACCGTTGAACCGGCACCAATGAACGTAATCTTGGGTTTGTTCGCCATGATTACACCTCCGTGAGTATATGTTGGCCTAGCTTAAGCTGGCTTTGGGTTTGATGTCTTTCAGTGCGCCTGCCGATGCATTCCGGAAAATCATGCAATGATGCTGAATGCGGCATCGACAAGCCGTTTGGTATAGGCGGTTTGCGGGGTGACCAGCACCTGATCGGTGGGGCCGGATTCGACAACTTTGCCATGCTGCATGACGATGACATTATGGCACAGCGCCTGCACAACTTTCAGATCGTGGCTGATGAACATATAGCTTAGCCCACGCTTGCGGCGCAGATCGCGCAGCAATTCTATGATCTGCGCCTGAATGGACAGATCCAGCGCCGAAGTGGGTTCGTCGAGCAGCATGAATTCCGGCTCAAGGGCGATGGCGCGGGCAATGGCCAGCCGCTGTCGCTGCCCGCCCGAGAATTCATGCGGGAAGCGATCCAGCGCTGAATGCGGCATCTGCACATCGTCCAGCGCCTGCCGCACCAGTTGATCGCGCTTTTGCGCGCTGGTGCAGCCGTTGACGATCAGCCCTTCTTCCAGAATCTGGCGGATGATCATGCGGGGGTTCAGCGATGAAAACGGGTCTTGAAACACCACCTGAAGCCGGGTGCGATAGGGGCGCAGCTGCGCGCGGCTTAGACTTTCGATCCGATCCCCCTGAAAGGTGATTTCGCCGCTTTGAAACACGCCCAGCCGGATCATGGCCATGGCAAAGGTTGTCTTGCCCGAGCCGCTTTCACCGACGATCCCTAGGGTTTCCCCCTGCCGGACCAGCGCTGAGACGTGATCGACGGCGTTCAGATCCTTGGTTTTCGGATTGAAGAACCCGCCGCTTTTGAATTTGAACGTCACGCAAAGATCGCGCCCTTCCAGAATGGCGGGGGCATCTTCCTGCAACGGGTCCGGCAGCCCGCTGGGTTCCGAGGCAATCAGATGCTGGGTATAGGGGTGCTGTGGATTGGCGAAAACTTCGGCGGTTCTGCCGCGTTCGACAACGTCGCCCCGGCGCATCACCACCACAGTGTCAGAGACCTTGCTGACAACCGTCAGGTCATGGGTGATCAGGATCACCGCCATATTATGCCGCTTTTGCAGATCTTTCAGCAGCGACAGGATTTCCGCCTGCACAGTCACATCCAGCGCGGTTGTGGGTTCATCGGCGATCAGCAGATCCGGGTTATTGGCCAGTGCCATGGCGATCATCACCCGCTGGCGCTGCCCGCCAGACATTTCATGCGGGTATTGATCGTATCGGCTGGTCGGATCGGGCAGTTGCACTTCGGTCAGCAGGCGGATGACTTCGGTTTTGAGATCTTTTTTGCTGATGTCGCGGTGGGTTCGAATGATTTCGCCCACTTGGTCACCAATCTTGTAGACCGGGTTCAAGGAGGTCAGCGGCTCTTGGAAGATCATAGAGATGCGATTGCCGCGGATGCGTTGCAGTTCGGGTTCAGACCAGGTTGACAGATCATCCCCGTCAAACATGACTTTGGTGTCGGGGCCGACAATGGCATTGGGCGCAAGCATCCCCATGATCGCGCGGGCGGTCACAGATTTGCCCGAACCACTTTCGCCGACAACGGCCAGAGTTTCCCCCCGGTTCACCGCATAAGACACGTCATTGACGGCCTGGGTTGTGCCCACTGCGGTGCGAAAAGACACCGCGACATTGGAAATGGAAAGCAGGGGGTCAGTCATTGGCATATGGGTCCATGGCGTCACGCATCCCGTCGCCGAGCGCATTGAAGGCCAGCACAGAGAGGATGATCATCCCGACAGGGGCCAGCAGCCAGGGCGCGGCAGCAAGAGATTGGAAATCGCGAACGGTGTTAAGCATCACCCCCCAGCTGACCAGCGGCGGGCGAATGCCCACGCCAAGGAACGACAGGAAACTTTCCAGCAAGATCACTTCGGGCAGCACATAGGTGGCCCAAACGATGATATGAGAGGACATATTGGGAATGATATGACGCAGGACAATGCGGCGATCACTGGCGCCAACCGCCACAGCCGCGCGCACAAATTCCACGGATCTGATGGCAATCACTTTGCCGCGCAATTCCCGCGCAAGATTGGCCCATTGCAGCAAGACGATGACGCAGGCGAACATCACAAAGGTGGTGATCGGATCGGCCGTGCGCGGCAGCACCGCCACCAGCGCCAGATACAGCGGCAGATCCGGGAAGGATTTCACGAATTCGATCAGCCTTTGGATGACAGTATCGGTGCGCCCGCCGACATAGCCGGAGGTCACCCCCACAAGGGTGCCGATCGCACAGGCCAGCCCCATGACCAAAAACCCCATCAACAGCGTGACCCGCGAACCGTGCAACATACGGCTAAAGACATCGCGCCCCAGCCCATCCGTGCCCAGCAGATGGATAAACTGCCCGTCCTTCCCGCCAAAAAGATGGGTGCTGAAGGTCAGGCCAGCAAAGCGATAGGATTCCCCTTGCACAAAGAAGGTCAGAGGCACGGCTTTGGCGTATGAGGGTTCAAAGGTGATCTCAAAGGTGTTTGGGTCCATCACTTCTTCGAAACCCAGCACAAATGGCCGGGTCAGTTTGCCTTCTTCGGTGAAGATGCGGATGATCTGTGGCGGGCTATAGATGGCCGTGCGATCCTTGGCCTTTGTCGAATAGGGGGCCAGAAAGCTGGCAAAGGCGGCGGTCAGCAGGATGACCAGCGACATGATCAGCCCGGCCATGCCATAGCGATTGCGGCGAAAGCGTCGACGCACAAGCTGCCAGTACGACAAGGAAGGGCCGGTGGCGGCCTCGGCGTTCAATCCGATATTCAGACCGGGTTCGTTCGGGGTATTCGCTGACATGGTTTAACCCCGCGACACAGTTGCGCGCCGCACGCGCGGATCAATCAGCGCCAGCACGATATCGGCCAGCAGGTTGCCAATGACCAGAAGGGCGGCCACCAGCAGGAAGACAGCGGCAATCACATAGATATCGCGATCCGTGACCGACGAAATGATCAGCGGCCCCAAAGTCGGAATGCCCAGTACCAGCGCGATTTCGATTTCGCCTTTGATCATGTAATCAAAGCGCGATCCCATGTTCATAATCACCGGATGCAGCGCATTGGGCACCGCGTGGCGAAACAGCACTTTGCGACGGCTAAGCCCTTTGGCGCGCGCGGTTTCGATATATTGCGCGTTCATCACATCCAGAAGGTTGCCGCGCATCATTCGGGTGGTATAGGCCTGCCCGGCCCAGATCGACACCAGCAGAATGGGCCAGACATGCAGGATCATGTTCCAGAGCTTGGCCAGAGACATGCCGTCCTGAACCTGAAACTCGGGGGAATAGAGCGCGCCGATATAGGGGGAATGCCAGACAAAGGCGAGAAAATAGAGCATGATCAGGGCGATCACGAATTTTGGGATCACGATGCCCAGAAAGGCCACCAGCGTCGCCAGCGTATCCCCCCAGCGGTATTGGTTGATCGCCGCGTAAGTTCCCAGCAGCACGCCAATGGTCTGGCCAACCACCAGCGTCACCAGCGCCAGCCCGATGGTGCGCCATAGACGCAGATCAATCACCTCGGTCACGGGGCGGTTCTGGGTAAAGGACATGCCGAAATCGCCAGACAGGACGATGTTCTTGATCCAGGCAAAGTATTGTACATAAAGCGGCTGATCCAGACCCAGTCTTTCACGCATCATTTCAGCCTGCGGCAAGAGAGCTTCGCGCGATTGCCCTGTCAGGGCCATTGTCCGACCCAGCCAGCCATCGACAAAATCGCCCGGGATCATGGTGATCAGCAGGAAGGTTGCAATGGAAATACCGATGAACAGCGGGATCGTCACCAGTATCCTGTGCAGGATGAAGTGTAAGAAGGCCAAAGTCAGCGTCCCGTAAAGTAAGGGGCATAGCCACCCGTGGGGGGCAGCTATGCCGGTCTTAGCACGATGTGTTTAGTATTCAGCGATCGTGCCTGGGAGCACCTCTTGAACCTGATCCGTCTTGGCCGTCCACAGGCGTTCGCGGATCACACCGTCTTCGGCCCATTCATACATGAAGACAGGCGTGCCGGGGTGGGCGTTTTTGATCCGCTTGTTGACCAGCAGGGCCGCAGGGATCTGGATTGTGCCGATGGTATAGGCGTTTTCCGTCACCAGCCGCTGCATATCGCGCGCCAGCGCGGCCTGTTCTGCAGCATCAGAAGATGCCTGAAGCATGCTTAGCTTGTTTGCCAGTTCGGTTTCGAAATCCAGACGATCACCACCCGCGTTGAAATAGGGGCAGGTGTCGCTGGCTGGCCAGGAGCGGCAGGTTTCCCGTGTCGGCAGGATGACGTTCTCGCGGCGCAGAGTCGCGGTGAACTGACCACCGGTATAGTTGGAGTCATTGGTGGTTTCATCCAGAGGAACTGCAATCACGCCAATCCCAACCTCGGCCAGTTGCGAGGTCACGGCTTCCAGCTGTTTGGTATCGGTCGAGCGTTCGGCCACAACCATCACAGGGATCATGATATCGTCGCCACCACCGGGAAGATTGCGCGTGCCATTGCCATCGGTATCCGTGGCCCCAACCGCATCCAGCAAAGCGTTGGCCTTGGCCTGATCAAACGGGTGATAGTCTGACGATGCCGCATCATAATAGGGCGATCCGGTGGCAAAGCCCCCGATATAGGGATAGGCAAAGGGCCCGCGTGCCACGGATTGACCGATGGCGTCACGATCCAGCGCATGGCTTAGGGCGAGGCGGAAATCCTTTTCGCGGAACAGCGTGCGCAGCGCCTGGTCGGTGTCATCCTGCGCGGTCGAGGCGTCAAAGTTCAGCGTCATGCGCCAGGCCAGAACCCGCGGGCCAAAGTTGGCGCGGACCGGGCTGGCGTCATCCTGCGATTGTTTCAGCGCTTCGACATAGTTGCCGGGGTCTTCCATGTTCGAAAAATCACCTGTGCCCGCAACGGCCTGCGCTGTGCGATCCCCCCAGGTCGAAAGGCGGAAGTGCATTTCGTTGTAATAGGGCAGCTGCTGACCGCTTTCATCCACTTTGAAATAATAGGGATTGCGGCGCATGATCACCAGTTCATCCGGGCGATGCACCACCGGCACCCAGGCCCCCAGAACAACCGGAGCCAGTTCATCGTTGGGCTGTGCCTGAGTATAGCTTTCATAGGTGGCATCCGAATTATACTTGGGATGCTTGTCTTTGAGAATATGGCTTGGGCCGGGGCAGCCCTGAATATAGGCCAGATTTTCGACGATGGTTTCCGCCTGCGGGGTGTCGAACACAAACTTGAAAGTATGGGCGTCGATCACTTCCAGCGCGGCACCACCACCAAGACTGTCTTTGGCCATACGGCTGGCGACATTTTCATCCTGAACGTTGTCTTCATACCAGAACCGCACGTCTTCGGTATCAAAGGCATCGCCGTCAGACCATTTCACACCTTTCATCAGGTTGATTGTCAGCTCGGTCATGTCGGCGTTGAACGACCAGCTTTGCGCCAGATTGGGCAGGGGGCCGGTTTGCTCTTCGGCTTTGACCTGCCAGCGTGGGCCCTGACGCACGAGACATTCCTGCATCGCCATATTGATGCCGCCCCAGCCCTGATGCTGACCGGCCATCCAGTTCCAGCCTTCCGGGCGGCCGCCGATGACATGGCGGAAGACCCCGCCATATTCCCCTACACCATCAACCATGGCACCGGTTGAGAAAATGATCGGCTGTTCGGGCAGGCGGTCTTTGACGGCGGGCAAGGCGCCCGAGGCAACCATGGCGTCCAGCATCGGAGCCTGAGAATAGCTTTCAAGCGATCCATGCGAATAGATATCGGCGCGCCCGATCAATTCGAAATTCAGCCCCGAAAGGCTGCGCTCGGGCGGCATTTCATCTGCACCCGCCAGCGAGCTGGCGGCCATCAATGCCGTCGAAAGACCCAGCAAAGCTTTCATCTGTTTCTTGATCATTTCCCAAACTCCTCCCAGAGAGATTTATGGCTTAATTAGGCGCTGGCGCGATGGAACTGTCTTTCTGGGCACCGTGATTTTCTTCCGGAAAATCACACTCGCGTTGCAATGGGGAATCTGCGTGGCTAGGCTTGCCGCATGTCAGAACCGGCGAACTCAACGCGCACCTACCACTTTGATCCCCATTGCATGTTTGGCGATTACAAGCTGATCACCCAAGGGGATGACATCTATATTGAGCATCATCAGCCAACGATGATGGATGAGCCTTTTCATGTTCATCCCTCAATCGAGATAAATTTCCTGCAAGGCTGCGAGATGGATTATTCCTTTGACGGGCGTATTGTGTCTGTGCCGCAGGATCGGTTCTGCATCTTTTGGGCCGCGCAGCCCCATCGGGTGACAGGCGTGCGGGGCAAAGGTACAATTACCAATGCTTACATATCCTTAGAGGAATTCTGGCGCTGGGGTCTGCCGCAAAGGTTTGTGGATCAGATCCTTGCCGGTGCGGTTGTTGCGGCGCATGAAACGCTGCCCTGCGATATTGAACTGGCGCGGCGGCTGGCAAGTGAATCAACCGGTTGCAGTTATGAATTTCAGCGTCTGCATTGCCTCGAAATCCAGTCGCGGATCACCCGTCTGGCGCTGATGCCCTGGGAACAGATTGTGCCGCCGCAGAGCAAATCCAAGAAGGCCAGTATTGCCACAAAATCTGTCGCCCATTTTGAGAAAATGGTGAGGTATATCGCGATCAACTATGCGGATGCGATTACCTTGGGCGATGTTGCCGGGGCTGCAGATGTTTCGGAAAACTACGCCAACACCCTGTTCAAGAAGATCATGGGTACAACGGTCAAGGCCCATATCACCAGCGTGCGGATCAACCGCGCGCGAATGCTTTTGGCGGAAACCGATGCCAAGGTGATCAGCATCGCCCATGACATTGGCTTTCGGTCTTTGTCTGCCTTTTACGAGGCGTTTCACCGCAAGGTTGATATCAGCCCGGCAGAATTTCGTGTGCGTGTGAAACAGCGGATTGCGCATTCCTGACGCGCTCCGCTGTACCGTTTCTTATCTGTCCAGCCCCAGCAGTTTGTTCTTTTTCGCTGACCAGCTCATGATTGTCAGATCAAAAGTCAGCGCCATCAGCGCGACATTCATGCCAAGGACAAAGTTCTTACCCAGATCTGTGCCCGCAAGAGTGCGCTGCAGTTCCTGCCCCAGATCCTGCGTTCCGATGAAGGCTGCGATGATCACCATGAAAAAGGCAAACATGATCGCCTGATTGAACCCGACGGCCATTGTCGGCAGCGCCAGCGGCAGCTGCACCTTTAACAGTTTTTGGTGTTTCGTCGCGCCGGACATATCGGCAGCTTCGGTCAGTTCAGCCGGGACATTGCGCAGGCCTTCGATGGTGTAGCGCGTCAGCGGCACGGTGGTGAAGATGACGATGGACAGCACCACAGTCACATCTGAAACACCAAACAGCATGATTGCAGGCAAAAGATAGATAAAGCTGGGGAAGGTCTGTGCCGTATCGCAGATCAGCAATATACGTTCAGAAAGCTTTTGAGAACGCGATGCCAGAATGCCCAGCGGGATCCCGATGAACATCGACAGGATGACGGCCGAGATGACGGAATATAGCGTGATTACAGCCCGATCCCACCAGCCTGAAAAGGCAACGATGGAAAAGAACACAGCCGCATAGATGCCGGGACGGCGCCCGCCAATGCCCCATGCAAAAGCCACCACCGCAAGAATAAAGGCGGGGGTCGGGATCCATAAAAGCGCGTTGCGAAAGGGGATCAGGACCCAGACATTCAACACATAGCGCAGGGTTTCCGTGACGGCCTGAACCACATCAATGGCCAGTACAGCTTTGATCACTTTGTCGATGTCACGCCCCATCGAAAGCGATTGCCTGCGACCGATCGAATTCAGGATCTCAAAGATCTGACCCAAAAGGAAGAACAGCGTAAAGGCGGTCAGGGTGATCAGCAGGTATTTGTGCCGGATGTACCAAGGGGTTCCACGTTCGTGGTGAACCGGCAATTTGACGACCCAGGCTTTGGACATGCGATCCAGCATGACTGCGATCAAAACAATCGTCACACCGATCTCAAAAGAGCGCCCAAGTTTGAAACTGTTCATCATGGCCAGCAGCTTGCCACCCAGCCCTGGCATACCGATAAAGGCCGTCAGGACAACCATGGCAAGGCACAGCATGATCACCTGATTGACGCCCACCAGAATTTCGGTTCGGGCGGATGGGATATACACGCGAAACAGCATTTGCAGACGCGAACAGCCTGACATTTTGCCTGCTTCGACCACTTCGTGCGGGACTTTCTTCAGGCCCAGTGTTGTCATCAGCACCATGGGCGGGATTGCATAGATCGTGGTGGCGATGGCCCCGGCTGTGGGGCCAACCTTGAAGAAGATCACTGCCGGAAGCAGATAGGTGAAAAACGGGATGGTCTGCAAAATGGCCAGAACCGGTTTGATGATCCTTTCAAACCAGCCCCATTTCCAGGCCGCTATCCCCAGCACCAGCCCAACCACAAAGGCCAGCGGCACGGCGACGGCCAGCACCGAAAGGGTCTGCATGGCGATTTTCCACTGGCCTACCAGTGCGGTCCAGGCAAAGGTGCCGCCGCCCAAAAGCGCCAGCCGCCAGCCACCCAGATAATAGCCGATCCCGGCGGCAACCGCGGCCACCGATGTCCAGGGCAGGGGTTCAAGATAGGGCCAGCGATGTTTGCCCTCTAAAAGGTTCGCCGTCAGGCCAAGCATGAATTCCAGCGGGCCCTCGGCAAACCACCGTGTCAGATGGATCAGGCCGGGTCGTCCGGTTTCCAGATCCCCTTTGATAAAGTTGAAGAAACTATCCAGCCAGTTGGCCAGCGGGGGAATCCAGGTCTCGGGGATGCGGATCAGGAAGTCTGGTAAAATAGGTTTGGCAAGGCAAAGCAGCAGGGCCAGCCCCAGCAGCCTGACAACCACGGGATTTAGCGTCAGCCTGTCTTGCTTTTGCTGTGTCGGGGTCGCGATATCCGCCATCTCAGTTTTCCCCCAGCAAGACATCAAGCGCGGTCTGGCGATTGAGAACACCGATCAGCGCACCGTCTTTGCCTGCAACGGGCAGGGTGTCGCGGGTGTCGTTCACCAACTGGCGCGCCAGTTGATGGATGGTCAGATGACCGGAAACCGGGTCGCCCTGAAGAGTGATGCCATTGGCCGGTTGGATCAGCGCGCTGGCATGCACAACCCGAGACTTTTCGATCTCTTCAGTGAACTTGCGCACATAGGGGGTTTTGGGGTTCAGCACGATCTGATCGGGGGTGTCACATTGTTCGATGGCGCCATTGCGCATGATAGCGATGCGATCCGCCAGCCGCAGGGCTTCGTCGAAATCATGGGTGATAAAGACAATGGTCTTACCCAGCATTTCCTGCAGCCGCAGGAATTCATCCTGCATCTCGCGGCGGATCAGCGGATCAAGCGCAGAGAAAGGTTCATCCAGAAACCAGATGTCCGGTTCAATCGCAAGCGAGCGCGCGATGCCTACGCGCTGTTGCTGACCGCCCGAAAGTTCGCGCGGGAAGTAGTCTTCGCGCCCTTCAAGCCCGACCAGTTTGATAACTTCCAGCGCGCGTTCGCGGCGGTCATGCCGGTTCTGGCCCCGCATTTCGAGAGGAAAGGCCACATTGTCGAGAACCGTCCGATGCGGCAGCAGACCAAAGGATTGAAACACCATCCCCATTTTGGACCGGCGTAGATCAATCAGATCTTTTTCCGGCAAAGACATGATGTCCTGCCCTTCGACTTCGATGGTGCCGCCGGTGATATCATGCAGGCGCGAAAAGCACCGGACCAGAGTGGATTTGCCTGATCCGGACAGCCCCATGATGACCAGCATTTCCCCCCGCCCGACATCAACGGAAACATCTTTGACGCCAGCGATATATCCATCGGCGTGAATGTCTTCATAGCTGCGGTTGGCAGGCATGGAGTCGAGGTATTTCTTTGGGTTGGCCCCAAACAGTTTCCAGACATTGCGGCAGCGAATGACAGGGGTGTCTGCGCTCATGTTGTGTTGCTTTCTCATCAGGACAGGCGCGTCCGTATTTCTCTGGCAGACCCGCGCAATGGCGGGTTGCTTGATACCCAATGGCCCTGCCCGGAAAGATCCGGGTAAGGCTGGTTTCAAATGGTGCGGTAAAGGTCAGTTGCTGCTGGTCAGCCAGCCGCGCCAGACATCTTGATTGGCCTCAAGCCATTCTGCGGCGGCCTCTTCTGGTTCCAGCTCATCGACATCAACCAGCTTGGCCATTTCCGCGATCTGCGCGTTGGTAAAGGACACTTTGGTCAGGGTCGCATAGGCATCTGGCCATTTGTCTTTCATGCCATCCCAGGCGGCTTTCTTCAGATAGCCTTTGGCAGGGTTGCCGCAGTCATAAAGAGCATCCGGGTTTGGCCCGACGGATGGATCTTTGTCGCAGCCATCAACCCATTCCGGGAATTCGACAAATTCACCGGGCCAGACCGCTTCGGCAAAGTTTGGTGTCCAGTTAAAGACCACCACGGGCCGTTTATCCGCTTCGGCGGCACCGATTTCGGCCCAGAGCGCGGCGGCAGACCCGGCATTGATCACCACGAAATCCATGCCAAGCGCATCAACACGTTCCTTACCATGTTTCAGCCAGTCGACCGGACCATCCAGATAGCGCCCCTTATCGCCGGTTTCTGCGGTGGCAAAGACGCTGGCGCAGTCATTCAGGGCTTCCCAGCTGGGCAGACCCGGGCAGGCCTCTTTTGTCCACATGGGATACCACCAATCTTCGCGGGTGACGGCATTGTGATCGCCAGCGTCATGCAGACCGCCTTTTTCCAGTGCTGCGCGGAACGATGCGCCAAAGGCGCCTTCCCAGACTTCCAGTTCAAGCGTGACATCCCCCAAACGCACCGATTCATACACTGCCTGGCTGTCGGTGGTGACATATTCAACGTTGTTGCCCATTTCTTCGAAAATCTGGCCCACCACGTTCGACATGACGATCTGGCTGGACCAGTTGTGGATCGGGATCACGATCGGATCTGACGAATCCGCTGCAAATGCCGCTGTTGAGGTGACGAAAACGAAAGTGGTTGAGGCCAACAATGAAGCCTTGAAGGTCATGTGTTTCTCCCTGTTTGGAATGCAACCGGCTGTTCCGGCTCGCTATTGTAGGTGAGAGGGGTGCTCTCGGCTTTTGAGCGTAGGGGGCACATGTGAACAGGTCAGCCCAATTGGATGAACAGGGTAGTGACTTATGTTAAAAAATGTTAACTGGTGGTAAAACCACCCGGAGCCAAAGGTCTGATGGACAAGATTCTGATCATCGAAGACGAAGCCGTCACGCGCGCGACGCTGGCCAGCTATCTGACTGCGCAGGGCTATGATGTGGTCGAAGCGGACAGCGCAGAAGCCGCTGATACTCTGCTGGAAACCACCGAATTTGACCTGCTGATTATTGATGTGAATCTGGATGGCAAAAGCGGGCTGCAAATCACCCGAGAACAGCGGGCGAAATCAAACGCCGGGATCATTCTGGTGACCGCTCTTAGCGATGATGTGGATCGTATTGTGGGGCTGGAAATCGGGGCGGATGATTATGTTTGTAAACCGTTCAACCGGCGCGAGCTGCTGGCGCGGATTAAGAACCTGCTGCATCGGACCACCGAAGCCCGCAGGCTATCGCGTCGGATCGTTCGATTTGAAGGGTTTGAGTTTGAATTTCAGACTCGACGGCTGATGACATCGCAGGGTGAAGATGTGCCCCTGACCCGCGCGGAATTCGAAGTGCTGAACCTGCTGATCACCAAAGCCGGGCAGGTGATCAACCGCGAAGCCTTGATGGCGATTGTCACCCATCGTCGGTATGGCACCAACCCGCGCACGGTTGATGTGCTGATCCGCCGCCTGCGCAGCAAGCTGGAGGTGGATCCTTCAATGCCCAAGGTCATCACCACAGCTCATGGCGAAGGTTATGTCTTCACTGGGCGGCTGATCTGACGCCTTGCATCTTTTCCAGACACTGCGCCATGGCCGCGCAGGCAGCGTCAATTTCGGCAGAAAGCTGTTCCAAATCGGATGCATTGGGCTGGGTTTCGATCCGCGCAAGCCTGTCCATCACTTGGATAAAGTTGAAATTCCCGGCGGCGCCTTTCATGCGATGCGCAATTTTGGCGGCTCTGGCCGGTTCCCCGGTCTGAATGGCCTGCTGCAATTCGGCCTGATCCTGCCTGACCCCATCCAGATAGAGCTGCGCAATGCGGAACGTCGCTTCTTCGCCCAGATCGGCGATATTTTCCAAAATGGCGTCATCCACGGTCGGCTCTTTGGCGTGCATGCGGCGACTGGACAGAAAGATGCTTCTTTTTCGCCCTGATGACATATCCCGCAGCGCCTGTTCCAGCCGCACCGGGGAAATGGGCTTGGCGACAAAACAATCCATCCCAGCATCAAGATGGGCCGAGATATCCTGTTCATGCACATGGGCGGAAATCCCGATAATGGGAATTTCTGACAGCTGAGGGTGTAACCGCAACTGCTGCGCGGCTTCGGTGCCGGACATGCCGGGCAGGTTCACATCCATCAAGATCACGTCGAAGTCCTGGGTTTCCAGCTGCTCAAACGCCTGTTCGGCGCAGGTGACACAGAGGCAACTGTGACCCATCCTTTCCAGAAAGCCTTTGGCAACCAACTGGTTGATTTCATTGTCTTCCACTACCAGCGTCCGCAAAGGGTTTTCCGTCGGCGGCATCTGTTGCGGTTCCTGTTGTGGCTCCAAATCTTCGGGGTGGCCTTCCTGCATGTCCAGAACAAGGGTGAAGACCGAACCGACGCCCTTTGTGCTTTCGACACTCAGCTGACCGCCGATGGCATCCGCCAGTCTTTTGCTGATGCTTAACCCTAACCCGGTGCCGCCAAACTGGCGGTTGGTGCTGCCATCTTCCTGTTCAAACGCATCAAAAATACGCGCCTGCGCCGGTTCAGAAATGCCGACGCCCGTGTCACTGACCTCAATCGTCATCTGCACGCGATGAGACTGCGAAACGCCTATGCGCGGGCGCAAGATGACTTCGCCTTCTTTGGTGAATTTCAGGGCGTTGGACAGCAGGTTGAACAGGATCTGACGCAGTTTTCCAACATCGCCCACCAGCGCCGGCGGCATGTCATCGGGCAGATCCAGCCAAAGGTCGACACCTTTTTCCGCCGCTGTGGGTCGCATCAGTGTTGCGATGTCTTGCAGCACAACACGCGGTGAAAAAGTAACAGGTTCGGGCAGGGCCTTGCCCTGTTCCACCTTGGAAAAATCCAGAATGCCGTTGAGAATTTCTAAAAGATTCTGCCCCGAGGCAATGGCAGTGCGCAGCCTGTTTTGCTGGCGATCTGTCAGGCGATCATCGCTGAGCCCGCGCAGCATCCCCAGCACACCGTTCATCGGGGTTCGGATTTCGTGGCTCATCATGGCAAGAAATTCGGATTTCGCGCGGTTGGCGTCTTCGGCCAGTTGGCGGGCTTCGTCGTGGGCGTCGACTTCGCGCTTGAGCTGGTCGGTTTGTTCGGCCACCAGACTTTGCAGATTGTTGCGATGATCCAGAAGTTCGCGTTCGGTTTCATCCCGTTCGCGCATCAATTGCCTGTTTGCGATGGCCTGCTGACGAAACACTTCGACCGCCTGTTCCATCTGCCCGATTTCGTCGCGCCGCCGGAACGACACGCGGTGGTTCAGATCACCTCCCGCCAGCGCGGCCATGCCGGCGGAAATGTGATCCAGCCTGCCGGTAATGGTGCCGCGAATAATGAACCACAGCACCGCTAAGGATAGCCCGATGGCGATTGCGGCCACAATCAGATTGCGCCGCTGAGCGGATCGCACTTTGGCGGCTGCGGTTTCACCGGCTGCAATCGCCTGTGACTGGAACATATCTGCAATTGCTTCAGCTTCTTGGCCAAGTTTGATTGCAACCGCCTGCAGTTCCGCCTTGAGCTGATCGCTTTGCTCACTAGCCAGAAGCTCATGTTCAGCAAGATCAAACACACCGCCAGATGCGATCATCGTTTGCAGCGTATTCAACAGAAACCTTGCCTGTTCTGATCGTCCGGGATCGCGGATGGCTTTGATACGGCGCGAAACCACTGACAGGCGGCTGGTAAGATCATTTCTGATGCTCTGCAATTCCTGCTGGGTTTTTGCATCCCGCGTGCGGTTGATCAAAAGGCCGATCTCGGCGGTTTTTGAGCGCAGTTCAAACATCAGCCCCAATTGGAACAGGTCGACTTCCAAGAGTTTGTCCAGCGTATCGGCCTGCCCGGTTTCAGAGGGCGACCAGTCATAGAGACTGGAAATCACTGCAGTTGTGCCCATTTCGGCATTGGCGACCAATGTGTCGGCCATATTCGACAGATCGGTCATGGCATCCAGCGCTTTTGATAGCTTTTCGTTCAGAATGGCGCTTTGGGTCAGCCGGTTTTCAACCAGCCGATCCAGCCTGTCGATTCCAGCACCCAGTTCTTTCAGGGTTTTGCGCAAAGGATCGGTTTCGCTGCCGCCTTCGCGATCAAGCCGCGACAGGCGCTGTTCCAGTGCGCCAACCTGACCCAGCAGGAAATCCGCGCTGTCTTGTCGTTCACGCTGCCCTTTCACATCTGCCAGATCCGGGGCCATTGCGACGATGCGGGTGCTTTCTTCGGCAATACCACGCACCTCAGAGATGGCCGGAATGGTCTGATTGATGGCCTGAGTCTGTGCGCGGGCCAATGTGCGAAGTTCAAGCATACCAAGAACTCCGGCGATGGTCGGCAGACCGGCTATCACCAGAAAGGCAAGGATCAATCGGCTTCCAAGGCCGAAACGTGGGCCGGATGGCTGAAACATTCCCAACCATAGCCCAGGATCTGGGCCTTTGCCAAACCTTGCCAGATATATAATCTTGCCTCAGGCAAGGAGAGCACCGATGCGATTGATAAGCGCCCTGATCGGCACATGGTTACCTGTGGCGGCGCTGGCAGATAGCTGGCCGCTTCAGGCCCCTGCGGTTCCCTTTGAGTATCAAAGCGAATTGCGCCGCGTTGACTATGAGCCACTGCAAAATGCGAGCCAGAGCTGGCGGATCTGCGTATCTTACCCGCATCTCAAAGATGCCTACTGGCTGAGCGTGAACTATGGCATGGTTGAAGAGGCGCGGCGGCTGGGTGTGTCTTTTCAATTGGTTGAGGCCGGGGGCTATCCGAATGTTGCGCGCCAGATTCAGCAGATCAAAGACTGTGTCGCGGATCAGGCCGATGCGTTGATCGTGGGCACGGTGTCGTTTGATGGCTTGGTGGATGTGGTTTCCGAAGTCGCCAGATCCATGCCGGTGATTGCAGCGGTGAATGATATTGCAGATCAGGGGATTACGGCCAAATCCGGCGTGTCCTGGGAAGAAATGGGCCGCGTCACAGGCGAGGTACTGGCGCAGCGCCATCCAAAGGGATCAGCCCCCGTCAGCGTTGCCTGGTTTCCCGGCCCCGAAGGGGCGGGGTGGGTGCAATTTGTCGAAAGGGGCTTTCGTGCGGCTCTTGCCAAAAGCTCGGCCGAGATTGTGACCACAAAATTCGGCGATACAGGGCGTGAGATACAGGTGCTTTTGGTCGAAGAAGTTTTGGAAGAGCATCCCGATCTTGATTATATCGTCGGCTCTGCCCCCACTGCTGAGGCCAGTGTCTCAATCCTGCGGGCAAAAGGTCTGCAAGATCAGGTGGGGGTCATTTCCGATTACATGACCCATGCGGTGTATCGCGGCATCCGGCGGGGGCGCATTATTGCAGCACCGTCGGATCATCCCATTTTGCAGGGCAGGCTGGCGTTGGAACAGGCGGTGCGCGCCATTGAAGGCAAGCTGGAGCTGACCCATGCGGGGCCGGAAATTCGGGTATTCACGCAAGAAACCCTGTTGAAAGAGCCTATGCGTGAAACCCTTGCTCCGCCCACATTCGTTCCTGTTTTTGAACTTAGATAGACGGGTTAGATCGGCTGGCTTTCCCGTGTCGGCGGCGTCAGCCCCAGACAGGAGATCTGATCGGGCGGCAGGGGTGTCTTCGCGTCTTTCAGGATCAGCACACCACCATCGGTTACATAATCCTGAGCCGCCAGCTCATCGGTGGGCGGCATTAGTGGCGCAAGACCGAGGCTGTCATAATTGGTGAGATGGGTGACCTCTTTGGCAAAGGCATCGCGTGCGAGATCTACTTTGTGATCAATGTCATGCAGGATCGCCGGGATGGCTTCGTAGTATTTGACGGCGATTTCTTCATCACGGCTGATTGCGCCAAAATACAGATGCCCGCCCTCGACCTTGGCCACCTGCCACCATCTGATATGCACCCGTTGTGCAAGTGTTCCGGGCAGTTGATGCGCCGTGTCAGCCGACCGCCCCTGAAAATACAGTTCTGATACCGGCGGGGTGCGCTGGCGAATAAGCTGGACAAACTCAAGCAGGCCCATGTCACCACGTTTGAATATTGTGTTCTCGATCCAGCCCAGGTCTGCCATCAGCGCCCGTGGTTCCTTTGCTGAAAACAGGGCGATGTTGACCGGTTGCGGCAGGTGCATATTGGTTGGCCCGGCAGAGGCCAAAAGCGGCAGGCCTGTCAGGTCGCAGGCGGATTTTGCGGTAAGGGGTTTGGGTTCACCGGCGCTGGCAGGCGATGTGGTGCCAAAGAAATACAACAGGTTGGCTGAGAGAAAGACAAAGGCAGCGGCGAAAGAGGCCAGGATCAATCTGGCCAGCGCATGGCGTTTGCTTTGGGTTATGATCACAAGAAATACTGCAGCCATTGTGACAAAGATCACGATTGCGACCCAATGGGCGATGACAAAAGCGCCGATGCCCTGAACATTTGAAAGGCCCAGTGCCCCAAGCGCACCTATGGTGATGAATTGCCCGACCCCCAACAGAACGCCCGCCGCCGAGGCAAAGGCAAATTTGTCTGCCGGAAAACCGGCGCTGCCTGCCAGAAACGGGGTGACCCAGGCGGTTGGGCCAAAAAGGCGCGACAAGACGATAAAGCCCGCCCCATGCCGGTGCAGCTTTGCAGCAGCACGTCGCCAGGCGCGGCGGCGCTTTGCGGGTTTGAGAAAGCGAATGATCAAACGAGCGCCCAGCCTGCGCCCCAGAAAGAAACTGGTCTGATCACCCAGCCAGGCCGCCAGCATCACGACAATGACGCCGCCCCATTGTCCGGTGGTGGCCAGAGTTGCGCCAGCGGCCAGAAAAGCCACTTCTCCGAAGACGAAAAAGCCGATGCCTATCAATGTGTCGAGAAAGGCGATCAGGGCGAGTGCAAACAAAATGCCCGCCTCGCTGTAATGCAGTAAAAAGTCCATGATCCGATTGACTTAGCTGTAGTGGCCAAACTGGTAGGGAATTTCGTTTTTGTGCAGTTCCCCGACAAAGAAACGCCGCACATTGGCCCGCAGATAGGTCAGCCCGGTGCGCAGCGATCCATCCTGATCCAGACGCCTTGGATCAAACCCAAAGCGCGTTTTCAGCACGCCGATTTTCCGGGGATCACATTGAAAGCCTTTGAGCGCATAGTTGCAGTCTTCGCAAAGCGAGAGGGTTTCATCAAAGCCCTCGATCAGATCATGCATGTCTTTGGTCGAAAACAGGCAGGCCCCCACGGCGGTTGGGAAAAACCGCGATGTCGCCCGGATGCCCAGATTGAAGGTTTCATAGCCCAGAACGTGTTTCAGGGGCAGGCCCTCAGATGACATGCAGACAATCCCCAGCTCAAGCTGTTTTGCGCTCAGCTCTTGCAGGCTGGTTTCGATGAAATCCGGCTGAAGGCGGGTGTCGGCATCAAGAAACAGCAGGCGTGCGCCCTGGGCCTGTTGTGCCCCGGTGTTGCGGCCCAGGCTGACGCCGCGATTGCGCATTTCAAGGATCGAATAATGATTAAACTGATCGGCATAGTGCCGCGATACAGCGACAGTCTGATCCTCGCTATTGCTGTCGACATGGATGATTTCGAAATCCTGGAAGGTCTGCGCGCGCAGATCCTGCAAAAGACGCGGCAGCCGCTGCTGTTCATTCAAGGTGATGATGATCACCGACAGGGGCGGTGTGTCTGGGGTGGGCTGTGTTTTCATGGTTTGGACATCGTGTGATGGGGCCCTCGTGGGGGCGAGGGCCAGTTTCAACTGAGTGCTAGTCGTGGTCAGAGTGGTTGCGGCGGTGCCGATCCCGCGATCCGTCGCGGTGGGTCGCATCGTGATACCAATCAGAGCGATGATCGCGGTCCCAGCCGCTGAGTTCGAACATGTCGTCATAGCCGCCCATGGCAAGGGTCGATCCAACGCCAAGGACAATTACAACTGCGCCGGTGATCAGATAAATACGCATGGCCTATCCTGTGATCCTTAGGCAGGCTGCGCGGTGGCGGCATCCGCGTCACGTGTTTCGGGGGCCGCATCAGGGGTTTCAGCGGCATCAGCCTGCGCAGTTTTGGCCATATAGGTGACGGTGCCGGCGGCAATCAGGGACAACCCGAATGTCAGCCCCAGCATCATCAGGCCGAAGAACGCGACAAAGGGTGCAAGCACCACCGCGCCCATGACACCCAGAGTCACTGCAAAGAAGTTTTTAACCGAAGTCATTGGCTGGTCCTTTCTGTTTCTGTCTTCATTGCAGAACAGATAGCCAGCCGGGTCTTCACTTGCCTGACGCGCAGTTTACAATCTTGTAAGCTTGGCGTTTGCGGGCAGAAGGCAGCGGATATACAGGCCTTTTCCCGTTTCGGGATCGGGGGAAAGCCGCAAGCTGGCGCCATGCAGATCAGCAATGGTTTTGACCAGCGCCAGCCCCAGACCCGCCCCCTCTGTTGTGCGGCTTTTCTCAAGCCGGTAAAGCGGTTGCAGGACTTTTTCGTGATGTTCCGGTGCGATGCCTGGCCCCTGATCGGCCAGCCCAAGTTCGCGGGTGTTGGCGACCAGACGCAGCGGGCTGCCCTCGGGGGTATGGCGCAAGGCGTTTTCGATCATATTCGCCAGCATCTGGATCAGTAAAACCCGGTCGCCTGTGATCTGGGCATTTGGATCAAGATCAATGCGCAACACGCGCCCGCTGTCTTCGATCACCGGGCCATAGGCATCGGTGATATCTTCGACGATGTCTTGCAAGGCGACGGTGGTGAAATTCGTCTTGGAAGCTCCGGACTCCAGCTTTGCGATACGCAAGAAGGCATCGAAAATCGCGATGACCTTGTCGGCCTGTTCCAGCGCGGCACCGATCTGTTCCAGACTGTCGCCGTCATCGGCTTCGGCGGTCAGGGCCGTTTCCAGCCGGATCCGCAGGCGCGTCAGAGGTGTCTTGAGATCATGGGCGATATTGGCAGAAAACCCTCGTGCCTGCCGCATCAGACGATCCAGTTGCGCGGTGGTGTCATCCACCCGGCGGGCCAGATCATCCATATCATCACTGTTGCGCAGGGGGGCGACACGGGCTGTCAGATCGCCACTGGCCACTTTGTTCAGCACACTGGAAATCGCGGTGATGCGCCGCTGATTATACACCCCCAGCCAGATGCCAAAGATCAGCGCAACAATTGCAGAAAGAACACCAACACCCACAAGGGTTTGCAGGGTGATTTCTTCGAATTCGTCACGATGCCAGAGATTGACACCAACAACCAGATGCCCCCCCTCAACAGGCCCAGCAAAGTAAAGCCATTTGCCATTGTTCCAGGCAGAGGGCCGTCGCCCAAAGGGATCATCATCGTCTGACCGCTCAAAGAACCCATCCGCATGGTTCAGTCTTTTGGGGATCTTCTGATCTGAGGGGGTGAAATGCACCATATCCAGCCCCAATGCGGGGGCGTAATTCTGTACCGGGTTTTTTCCGGCAATTTCAGTGGCAACGGCAGTAAAGCCTGAACGCAGCTCGCTGCGGATCCTTTTGTCAAATTCGCGATTTAGTTCCAGAATGGCAAAGACGCCAGCAATGGTTAGCACAGCCACAAAGAGCGCCGTCAGCAGCATCGCCTGCCGCAGCGCTGACATCCGCAGGATCTGTAAAAGCTTATGTCTTGGGTTCAAAGATATATCCTGCGCCTCGGATGGTTCTGATGACGGAATCCTGAAAAGGTTTTTCTAACTTGCTGCGCAGACGGCTGATGTGAGTTTCAACCACGCTGGTGGTTGGGTCGAAATTCATATCCCAGACCTTTTCCAGCAGCATGTTCCGGGTCACAACCCGCCCATCCGAGCGCAAGAAGGCCTCAAGCAGGCGGAATTCCTTGGCGTTCAAATCAAGAGGTTTGCCCTGCCGCACCGCGTTCTGTTTCAGCAGATCAAGCTGAATGTCACCTGCTGTCAATGTGGTCGCTTCGGCGCCAGCGGTGCCTTGCAGGCGGCGGCCCAGTGCGGCGACGCGCGCGTCAAGTTCGGAAAAGGCAAAGGGTTTGGTCAGATAGTCATCTGCGCCGGCCTGCAATCCTTCGACCCGGTCATCCACATCCCCCAGCGCCGTCAGAAACAGCGCCGGTGTCATGTTTTTTGCGGCGCGCAGGGATTTCAGCACCGACAGCCCGTCAATCTCTGGGGTCATTCGGTCGAGAATGAAAAGATCATAGCTTTGGGCGGCCCCTGCAATCAGCGCATCGCGGCCGTTTTCCAGCCAGTCCACCACATGGCCGGATCGCGTCAGCCCATCACGGACCCATGTGCCGATCTCTTGATCATCTTCCAGCAGCAGGATTTTCATGTGTTCTACCAGGGGTCAAATATTGGCTTGGCCTTTACCGCTGGCATATTCTGCCAATTGTGTCGAGGTGGTCAATGACGGGGTTGGTGTTGTGTCTGCTTTTGCGATCGCCGATTCCTGTGTCAAGTGCCACGCAGTGATTGTACCAAAGACACAGCCTTTGCTGCGTTTTCGGTGATCTTTGACCAGTTGCCTTGGGCGATATCTTCAGATCTGGCGATCCAGGTGCCCCCCACCGCGACAACCGGCGCATAGCCAAGCCACGTCGCCATATTGTCCGGGGTCACACCACCGGTTGGGTTGAAACGAACGCCGGTGTGCAGATAGGGCGCTGCGATATTGCGCAGCATCTCAACGCCGCCAGCGGGCACGGCTGGAAAGAACTTGAGCAGCTTACAGCCCGCGCGCAGCCCCATCTGCAGATCCGATGGCGTCATGATACCCGGCGCAAAGGGCAGCCCCCGATGCTGCGCATGGGCGACTGTAACAGGATCAAGGCCGGGAGAGAGGGCGAATGTCGCGCCGCTTTCCATCGCCGTATCCACCTGATCCACATTCAGGACTGTCCCGGCCCCCACCAGAAAGCCGGGGCGATGTTTTGAAATCTGTGCGATGCTTTGGGCCGCGGCAGGTGTGCGGAAGGTGATTTCGGCCACAGGCAGCCCGCCTTCGGCCAAAGCGTCAGCCAAAGGCAGGGCATCTTTGGCGTCGTCAATCGAGATCACCGGCACCACGCCCCGCGTGGCAAGCTGATCAAAAACATCCATGCTGGTGCCTTTCATGTGGTGGTGAAGGTGGGGATGGCGGGCACATGTTCTTTGGGAATACGCGCGCCAAAATGCCCGATCACCTCTGCTGACAGCGTCTGCGCCGGGGCGATGGCCTGAACCGGATCATAGCCTTTCAGGCGGGCCACGAGATACCCGGCGTTAAAGGCATCGCCTGCCCCGGTGGTATCCCGGATCCGCGCAACAGGCGGTGTCGCCAGCTGTGTCACCATTGAACCAGCGGCAACTGTGGCGGGGTTCGCGCCATCTTTGACGATGATCTCGCCCACACCAGCGGCTTGCAGCCGTTCGACTGTCTCTGCGGGTGTGCTATCGCCCCAAAGGCTGTGTTCATCATCAAAGCTGGGCAGGGCGATATCCGCGAGGGCGTAAAACTTTGACATAACCTGACGGGTTTCATCGGGAGAGGACCAAAGCCGGGGGCGAATATTGGGATCAAGTGAGACCCGCGCGCCCGCTGCCCGCGCTTTGCTGATTGCCAGAAAAAGGGTTTCACGCGCCTGAGGGGAAAGAATGGCCAGGGTGATGCCAGAGAGGTGGATCAGACCACACCCTGCCAGAGACTGATCCAGCCAGGTCCGATCCTCTGCCAGACGGCGCGCGGCTGACTGGTCGCGCCAATAGTGGAAGCTGCGCTCCACCCCATCCAGTTCGATCATATACAGCCCCATCGTGCGCTGCATATCCCGCCCAATCACTGAGCTATCCAGCCCATCCGCCTGCACATCGGCAATAAAGCTGTCAGACACCGCGTCAGTGCCAACACGGGTCAGAAACCCCACCGGAATATCGGCGCCGGGCACCTGTGACATATGCCAGGCGGTGTTGAAGGTATCGCCTGCAAAGCTGCGTTTATAGGTGTTTTCCCCCACAACGGCCATTTCGATCATGGCCTCGCCAATGGCGATGGTGCGGCTGTTGTGAAAGCTTAGCACGATGGTGTTTCCTTTTGGGGCAGGTCATAAATACCGCCGGTCAGCCAAGCGGGCCAATCGCGTTCAAAGAAGGATTTCGCAGCTTCGTCAAAGGGTCTGTTCGGGCGGCTGGTGACTGTCATCTTTTCCCCATCAAACTGCACGATCAGCTGGCTATGCATGTCTTCGCTGCGCTCGGCGCGAAAGCCGACCTCGGGCAGGGGGCCGTTCACCGACTCTGGCAGGCTTTCCCCGTTGGGATCGCAGATGGCCCGTGCACCGCGACTGCCACCGCCCTGCGCGATATAGTGATCCAGCGCGGTCAGCACCGCCTCAGAGGCAAGCGCCATTTGTTGCCATTGCACGACACGGGCGGTTTCACTGTTGCGGCTGAAGGCGATGCCTTTTTCGCGGATTGCTGCGCTAAGCGTGGCGGCCTCAGCGCGGGCCTTTGCGACATTGGCGGGGGTACACAGGATGCCTGCATGGTCGCTCATGCGGGCCTGAATATCATCGCGAATGTCCTTTGGCGTCAGGTCGCTTTCGGGGTTCAGCACCGTTTGCAGTGCGGTCACGGCCGCTGTGGCGCACTTGTTCAGGTCACCTGTTGGTGCCTGAGCGGCGCGGCCCTCCGCTGCGATATGTTCGGCCACGCGGGTGCCAAACACCTGCCCGGCATTCAGCGCGGATCCGCCCGGGCGCGTCACCCCATGGGTGCCCGAGGCTTCGCCAACCGCATAGATGCCCGCAATATTGGTGCGCCCCCAGATATCCACGGCGATGCCACCGTTCATATGCTGATTATTTACCGCAAATTCCAAGGGTTCTGCCGTGATATCAACCTTGTATCGCTTGTACAGTTCAATCGCGAGCGGGTTCATATGGCGCAGCCTGTCAATCGGCAAGTTGTGATCTGCTCCTGCGGTTTTCAGATATTGGCTGACATCGTCATCCAGCCGGTCCAGACTAAAGGGGGCGTCGCCCGGAATGGGAAGCGGATTGCGATTGAAATCCATGAACACCCGGCGATGTTTCTGACCTTCGCGGAAGATCGCCAGATCCACCAGACTGGATTGGAAATCCAGCATCCGGCTGGCGTGGAAAGGCCATTGATAGCCCTTGCGAAAGACGTTCGACGCCATTTCCTGCGTGCTGCGGTAGTATTCCGCCAGAAAATGGTGCTCTTTGCCCTGATCATCGACGGAATAGATATGTGGGATGACCTGCACATAGGTGCCCGACAGATTCCACGGAAAACCTTCGCGGCGGGTGCCAATACCAAACTGGCTTTCGGTGATATTGGTCAGGGCCAGCCCGGTTTCCAGCGCCAGCCCCAGCGTGCCAAAGCAGCCATTGGGAAAAACGCTGTCGCGGTAAAGTTCACCGGGGCCGCCTGCGGCAAAGACCAGCGCATGACAGGGATACAGCGCCAGACCATAGGGGTTGCTTTCGCTGGTTTCCTTGTGGCGCATGGCCAGCACACCGGCCACACGGCCCTGTTCCAGCAGGACTTTCACTGCCGTTGTGTGATTGTACAGCGGGATATTCAGCTGCATTGCCTCTTGGGCCAGAACCTTGACCATCAGGCGCGAGGTGCGCGGCCCACAGGATGTTGCACGGCCCACTTCGTCATGATCGGTCTGATAGCGTAATGTGCCGCCCAGATCATCCTGGGGCAGAGGCAGCCCAAGATATTGCAGCGACGCCATGGCCCGGATCGAGCCCACCGCTTCTATATAGGCGGTGTCTTCGTCCATGGCGCCACCCGCACGCAGCGCGCGGGCCATATCCTGAAAGTCATCGCCCTGATCTTTGGTATTGGCGGTGTGCAGGGTTTGCTTGTCTGACCCGGAACAGGCCGATGTGCCCCCCCAGGCGCTTTGGCTGATCAGGGTCACATCCATGCCGCGGCGTTTCATTTCAACCGCTGTGCGCAGACCAGCCGCGCCGCTGCCGATCACCAGCGCCCCACAGGGATAGACCGGCACGTCAAAGCCGCCGATCTGCATGTGCTGCGCGGCTTTTGGTTCGGGGTTCAGGCGGGGCATGACCACATCGGTCAGCGCATCAAGGATAGGTTGAGGAACAGAAAGCGCCACGGTGGGGTGTCCTTTTGGTCTGTCGGGGTCAGGCGATGTCGATCCAGCGTTTGGCGTCTGAGGACTCCATGCAGGCGTCGACGATCTGGCAGATGTGATGGCCGGTCTCAAAGGTGGGCCACATCGGCTGATTGGTGGTGATGGATTTGATCACCTCGGCCACTTCGATGATTTTGCTTTCGTTGTACCCAAGCGCGAAATTCGGCAGCGGCAGGAAGTTGCGGAAGGTTTCATGTTCCGGGCCAACATCAATTTCGCGATAACCACGTCGGCCAACCTTGTCGTCATTGGAATAAAACCGCAGGCGGTTTACCTCGTCATAGGTATAGGCAAGGCTGCCTTTGGTGCCGTAAATTTCATAGGTCTGGATGAATTTGCGCCCGGTGGCGGTGCGGCTGAAATCCACCAGACCCCGCGCGCCATTGGCAAAGGTACAGATGATATTGGTGCCATCGGGGTTGGTGATATCGCCCCAGTCTTCTTTGCCGGTCAGCGCCGGCGCACCATCGCCATAACCCAGCCCATCCAGAATGGGACGTTTGTCAGTAATGATATAGTTGTCCGCGATCAGAGAGCTGACCTTGCCGACCAGAAACTCCATGAAGCTGAACACATGGGTGCCCGTATCGCCAACGATCCCGGTGGGGGCAAGATCGCCATTGGCGCGCCACATGTAGGGGGCCATGGGATCGCCATAGATGTCGATATGCTGGCAGCCTTTGAACATGGTGATCTCGCCGATCTCACCGGAGTCGATGATCTCTTTTGCCAGATCATGCACCGGGTTGCGCGGGAAAGCATGGCCGACACGGGTGATCACCCCTTTTTCGCGGGCGATGTCGGCCAGTTCGCGGGCCTGCGCGGCGGTATCGGCCAGCGGTTTTTCGCAAAAAACATGTTTGCCCGCCAGCAGCGCCGCCTTAGCAACCTCATAGTGCAGGCTGTCTGGCAGGCAGATGTCGATCAGGTCGATTTCAGGATCGGCGATGGCCTCTTTCCAGTCGGTCAGGATCTTGGCGCCGGGTGCGCGAAAGGCCAGATCTTTTGCCGCGTCAGGGTTGGACACAACAAGGGCAGCGACCCGGGCTGTGCCACCGCTTTCACCAAAGAAATGAGGGAAAGTCTGATAGGCCATTGTATGGGTTTTTCCCATCCACCCCGAGGCGCCCAGCACCGCAACATTGACGACAGTCATTTTCCCTATCCTTTCTGTTTCAGGTTTGATTGCTTGAGGCGCGCGCCACCAGCTCTACGCCCAAGCGATTGTTTTCTTGCGGGATTTCACCGTTTTTCACCCAGGCCAGAAGGCGTTCGGCGGTGTATTTGGCGAACCCAGGAATATTGCAGCTGACCGAAGACAGCGGCGGATAGCTGTTCTGGCAGTCTTCGATATCATCAAAGCCCACCAGCCGCAGATCGCGGCCCACCCGGACGCCCAGTTCGATACAGGCCGAAGAGGCCCCAAGCGCGACCAGATCGTTAAAGCAGATCACCCCATCCACATCGGGATGGTCTGTACGCAGGGTTGCAATCATATTGCGGCCAAAACTGCGGGTGGCTTCGCCGGTCAAAACCAGAGGATCAAGACCATTGGCTTTCAGCACCGCAAGATAGCCGCTCATGCGTTCCTGAGTGATGGGGCGACCGTCTAATCCGCCCATAAAGGCAATGCGTTTGCAGCCCATGTCCAGCAGGTGCTGCGTTGCCATTTCCCCGCCGCGCCGATAATCCGGGGTGATCAGCGGAAAAGCGTCATTGGTTCCCAGCGACCGGAACACCTGCAATGTGGGTGTGGCGGCCCGGCGCAGGATCGCGGCGGCCTCTTCCGTGCGGCCATAGACCGGTGAAATGATGAACCCCGACACCCCATGTTCCACCAAAGAGGAAATCATGCGGCTTTGCAGCTCGGGGTCTTCGTCGGAATTGGCCATGACCGTGGCAAAGCCGTTTTTCGCCAGTTCCATCTGAAACAGAGCGGCGAATTCGGTGAAAAACGGATTGCGCAGGTCATTGATCACCAGACCAATCAACCCGGATGAAGACGATCGCAGCGTGGCCGCAGAGCGATTATAGACATAGCCGATATCCGCCATGGCCTGCCGCACGGCTGTGCGTGTGCTGTCTTTGACCGTGGTGCTTCCCTGCAGCACAAGGCTGACGGTGGATTTCGACACACCCGCCTGTTTGGCGACATCCAATATCGTAGGTCTCTGGCCCATGCGTTGCTATTTCATCCTTGGCTAATGTTGACTTAGGATGCGCTGTTAAACGTTCAGATCGAGAACGAGAATGCCCTCGATCCCTCCGATGGCATTTTCCACCAGCTGTGCGCCAAAAGCTTTGTGTTCCGGGTTGTCCTGATAGGCCTGAAGCGCCTGCCAATCGTCGAAATCAACCACAAACCCATGCATATAGCCGCGTTCAATCTGTTCGGGGCTTTCAGAGCGCCCGCCGGTGAAGCCCTTGGCGCCGGGCATGGTGTCAACCACAGCGGCCAGCCCGGCATAGATCGCGCTGATCTTGTCTTCGGGCGTGTCTGGTTTGAACTTAGTCAGAACGATATGGCGTATCATGTGCGTAATCCCTGATCTTGTTTGATCATATCGGCGGCCTTTTCGCCGATCATGATGGCGGGGGCATTTGTGTTGGATGAATTGACCTGCGGCATGATCGAGGCATCCGCCACGCGCAGCCCTTCGATCCCGTTAAAGCGCAGGCGCGGGTCAAGCACCGCCGCGGCATCGCTGCCCATGCGGCAGGTGCCTGCGCAGTGATGCGAGGTTTTGGAATGCACGCAGATAAAGTTGAAATAATCTTCGTCGGTCTGCACATCCGGCCCCGGCAGGCGTTCGGCCAGAATATAGGGTTTCAGGGCCTCTTGTGACAGGATGCGCTGCACCAGCTTGAGCCCCCGGATCGACATCTCGCGATCATAGGGATCGCTCAGATAATTCGGATCAATCAGGGGCATGTCAGCGGGGTTGTCACTTTGCAGGCGCACCGATCCGCGCGATCTTGGGCGCAGGTGGCAGGCGTTCAGGGTCACACCGCCGTTGGGCATGGATTGCACGCCCGCTTCGATACCGGTGCCCAGCCCAAGGTGCATCTGAATATCGGGCGAACGGGCGTTTTCATCGGCGTACCAGAAGCCCCCGGTTTCAAACAGGCTAGAGGCCACTGGCCCTTTCCGCGTCAGAAGATATTTCAACCCGGCAAACGCGCTGAGATGCAGTTTGGCGAAACGGTCATAGGTATGCGGGCCGGTGACTTCGCAGATAGCGTAAAGATCAAGGTGGTCTTGCAGGTTCGCGCCTACCTCGGATTGATCGAACACCACATTGATCCCAAGGCTTTGCAGGTGATCCGCCGGGCCGATGCCGGAGAGTTGCAACAGCCGGGGTGATCCGATGGCCCCGGACGACAGGATGACTTCGCGATCTGCGGTGATCTTTGAGCCATCGGCCATTTCAATCCCGGTGGCCTTGCCGGCCTCAACGGTGATACGGCGCACCTGCGCCTGCATTTTGATCGTCAGATTTGGGCGGGATTTCACCGGTGTAAGAAAGGCCATGGCCGCAGAAGAGCGGCGCGCATTGCGCTGGGTCAGCTGATAGTAACCGGCGCCATCCTGCCTGGCCCCGTTAACATCGGTGGTTTTGGGAATACCCACCTGGCCAGCGGCCTCAATGAAAGCGTCGCAGATGGGCAGCGGTGCGGCGGGCATGGAAACCCCCAGAGGGCCGCCTTTGCCATGGAACGGCGCGTCATAGCTGTCGTTGTCTTCTGATTTGCGAAAATAGGGTAGAACATCGTCATAGCCCCAGCCTTCGCAGCCCATTTGCCGCCATTCGTCGTAATCCTGCGCTGCGCCACGGGTATAGATCTGCGCATTGATCGCTGACCCGCCGCCAATCACCTTGGCCTGCGTATAGTTGAACACCTTGTTCTGCATGGCGCGCTGCGGCACGGTCGACCAGCCCCAGGCGCCGATGCCTTTGGTCATCTTGGCAAACCCGGCGGGCAGGTGGAAAAACGGGTGCCTGTCGCTGCCACCTGCTTCCAGCAGCAATACGCGCACAGTCGGATCTTCGCTCAGGCGGGAGGCGATGACAGATCCGGCGGATCCGCCACCAATCACGATAAAGTCGTAACCCTTATCCATTACGCTGCAAACTCCGTTTCGGTGATGTGTCGCCCGGCGCGCAGGGCCAGGGCGGCTATTGTCAGGGCTGGGTTCACCGCCGCAGATGTCGGCAGCACCGATGCATCGACGATGAACAGATTCTTATGGTCGTGGCTTCGGCAGAAGGTATCAACGACGCTTGTGGTGGGGTCTGAGCCCATGCGGGCGGTACCGCATTGATGAGACGGCGTGCGCCGGTCAAAGGGTCTGGACAGTACAATCGGATAGCCCGCCCGGCGCAGCGCGCGCTTTAGTACTTTGATCAGCTCTTCATGGGCGGCCCAGTTGGATCGCTGCCAATCCAGCCGGATACGCCCGTTTTTCAGTGTCACGCGGCTGTCTGGGTTGGGCAGATCTTCGGACATGGCATAGAAATCAAAGCTGCGCGCGGCGATCATATTGGCGACAAAACGGGGCAGGGGGGTGGTGGCCGAC
Source organism: Pelagimonas sp. (assembly GCA_025210455.1). Taxonomy (GTDB): domain Bacteria; phylum Pseudomonadota; class Alphaproteobacteria; order Rhodobacterales; family Rhodobacteraceae; genus JAOARQ01. Next base: position 31,942 of record JAOARQ010000047.1, on the reverse strand, counting down.
AGGATTGGCCCGGTGATCTTACCCAGCATCTGCACATTGCCCAGCGGAGGGGTGCCTTGGGCGCTTGCATGGTAAAAATCGTTTATCATCAGGGTTTTCTGATAGACGGACCGGTTTTTGCGAAACGGGTGCATGGCCAGCACGGCTGAACAGTTGTGGTTCATGAAGTTCCGCCCAACCTGATCTGAACGGTTGGCCAGCCCCGTGGGCGCAGATGCACAAGCCGAGGCCAGCAGCAGCGCGGCGCTTTGCACGGCCCCTGCGGCGAGCACGATGATTGGAGCGCTCAGCGTCTCTGCTGCCCCATTGCTTTCGCATTCAACGGCTGTGATTTTGCCGTCATCCCCTGTGATCAGCTGTTGCACCCGGCACCCTGTTTTCAGGGTCACATTCGGGTGCTGTAACGCCGTGGCAAGGCCACGGGTTTCCGCATCCATTTTGCCGCCACAGGTGTCTGGATAGGCGTCCCAGGTGGTCTGGCCTGCGGCCAGCCAGGTCTGAATATCCACCCCCAGCGGCAGGGAAGAGGGCGATAGTCCGGCCAGCGTCAACCGGCGGCGCAGATCGGCGATATCGGGCTCATCCGGAACCGGCCCCTGGGGATACTGGCCGGAATGGGCGGGCTCAGACGGATCTTGGCCCAATAAACCGCGCACATTGTATAGCTCTTCAGCGGCCTGATAATCCGGCTCAAGCGTTTCATATGACATGGGCCAGCCGGGCGTTTGCCCATCTTTGTGCTGGATTGGCGCAAAATCTTCGGCCCGGTAGCGGATCAGAACCGCACCGTAGAACTTTGAATTGCCGCCAACATTGTAATAATTCCCCGGATTGAAGGGCTGGTCTTTCCCGTCCAGCCATTCTTCTTTGGGACGGAACACGCCTTTGGCAAAGATTGCATCACTGTCGCGATCCTGCGGCGACGGGCGCAGATGCTGCCCGCGCTCAAGGATCAGAACGCGTCGCCCGGTGGGGGCAAGCGCTGCGGCCAGCGTCGCCCCTCCCATGCCCGAGCCAATGATGATGACGTCGGGTTTATTCACGGTTTGATCCGTTCCTCGGTGGTTGGGTCAAAGGCCACGGCCTTTTCCATATTGACCGCAAAGGTGAAATCAGCCCCCGGCGAGACTTCGGCGTCGGATCGCATCCGTGCAATCACATCGCGGCCCCCCAGCATCATCGACACAAAGGTATCAGAGCCCGCAGGTTCCGTGACAACAACCCGATTGGTCAGATGCGCGATATTCGAAGACTTGCGATCCGCAGCGTCTTCGTCAGTGAGAGTTTCGGGGCGGATACCCAGCAGGATCTCTTTTCCGGCCCAGTCAGACATATTGTCCTGACTGAAGGGCAGTGCCGAAAGCGATCCGTCATGCACCTGCACCAGCGCAACAGGACGCCCCTCTTGCATTTCAACCCGGGCGGGGATCACGTTCATCGCGGGGGATCCCATGAAGGTCGCGACAAAGATATTGGCGGGCCGATCATAGATTTCCTGCGGTGTGCCCAACTGCTGCACATAACCGCCGTTCATCACGGCGATGCGGGTGGACAGGGTCAGCGCTTCGATCTGATCATGGGTCACGTAAACGATGGTGGTGCCCAGCTTCTGGTGCAGCTTTTTGATTTCAGTGCGCATGTCGACACGCAGCTTTGCATCAAGGTTGGACAGCGGTTCGTCAAACAGGAAGACATCCGGATCGCGCACCAGCGCGCGCCCCATGGCAACCCGCTGCCTTTGCCCGCCCGACAGGGCGCCGGGCTTGCGATCAAGCAACTGATCAATCTGCAAAAGGCTGGCCACATCTTTCATGGCCTTTTCGCGCTCGGGTTTTGGCACGCCGTGCATCTCAAGACCAAAGGTGATGTTCTGGCCCACAGTCATATTCGGATAAAGCGCGTAAGACTGAAACACCATCGCGATGTTGCGCTTAGAGGGGTGAACCCCATTCATCACCTGATCTTTGATGCGGATTTCACCGCTGGTGATTTCTTCCAGCCCGGCGATCATGTTCAGCAGGGTGGATTTCCCACAGCCCGATGGCCCCACCAGAACAAGAAACTCGCCCTCTTCGATGGAAATATCGACTTTGTGCAGCACTTCGACCGCGCCATAGGACTTGGTTGCGTTATCAATATCAAGAAAGCCCATGTTATTAACCTTTTACAGAGCCAGACATCAAACCGCGCACGAAGTAGCGACCCGCGACGATATAGACGAGAAGGGTGGGAAGGGCGGCGAGGATCGCGCCTGCGAAATGGACGTTGTATTCTTTGACGCCCGTCGAAGATTGAACCAGATTGTTCAGCGCCACAGTCATGGGCTGGCTGGTGGGGCCGGCAAATGATGCACCAAACAGGAAGTCGTTCCAGATATTGGTGAACTGCCAGATGATGGAAACCACCGCGATGGGCCCCGATGAGGGCAGCAGGATGCGCCAGAAGATCTGGAAAAACCCTGCGCCATCAATCTGCGCAGCGCGGATCAGTTCGGTTGGGAACACCGCATAGTAGTTGCGGAAATAAAGCGTGGTGAACCCAACCCCATAGACCACATGCACCAGCACCAGCCCCCAGATCGATCCGGCCATGCCCATCAGCCCCAGCATCCGCGCCATGGGGATCAGAACGATCTGAAAGGGAATAAAGCAGGCAAACAGCATCAATCCAAACAGGATGGTGTCATATTTGAACCGCCATTTGGTCAGCACATAGCCATTCAGTGCACCGAGGATCGTGGAGATTGCCACGGCTGGCACAACCATGGAAATAGAATTCCAGAAGTAAGGCCGCAGGCCGGTTGGCTGCACACCGATCTGTGCCGAAGACCAGGCCTTGGCCCAGGGTTCCAGTGTGAAAACCTGCGGCAGGTTCATCATGCCGCCCCCGGTGATTTCTTCCAGCGGTTTGACCGAGTTCACCACCATCACATATAGTGGCAGCATGTAGAACAGCGCAAAGAGGACCAGCAGCAGATAGATCAGAGTGCGTGCAACACGCCCGGTGCGGATTGCGGTATCTTGGGTCGCAACAGACATCACTTTTTCTCCCGCAGTTCGGCATAGAGATAGGGGATCATGATCGCGGCGATGGTCATCAGCATGATCGTAGCTGACGCCGCACCAATCCCCATCTGGTTCCGGGTGAAGGTGTAGGAATACATGAAGGTCGCTGGCAGCTCTGTTGCACGCCCCGGTCCGCCGCCGGTCAGCGCAATGACAAGATCAAATGTCTTGATCGCCAGATGGCTGAGGATGACAAAGGCCGACAGGAAAGCCGGGCGCAGTTGCGGGATGATGATGCGGCGGTAGAGGTTCCAGTTTGACGCTCCATCCATCTGTGCCGCTTTCAGCATTTCATTGTCGATACCGCGCAGCCCGGCCAGAAACATCGCCATCACAAACCCGCTGGTCTGCCAGACGGCTGCCAGAACAACCGTATAGATCGCGTAGTTGCGGTTCTTGATCCAGTCGAATTCAAAATTGGTGAATCCCCAGCTTTGCATCACGTTTTCCAACCCGATGCCCGGATCAAGGAACCATTTCCAGGCCGTGCCCGTTACGATGAAGGACAGCGCCATCGGATATAGATAGATGGTACGGATAAAGCCTTCGCCGCGAATTTTCTGATCCAGAAAGATCGCCAGCCCCAGACCCAGAATGGTGCATATGCCGATGTAAAGCAGGGCAAAGATGCCCATATTTGTCAGCGAAACTTCCCAATGGCTTAGTCGCCAGAGTTTCGAATAGTTTTCCCAGCCCACCCAGCCATATGAAGGCAGCAGGCGGCTGTCGGTGAACGACAGATACACCGAGAATATGATAAAGCCGTAGACAAAGACCAACACCAATGCCAACGACGGTGACAAAACAAGCTTTGGCAACCATGTCTGAAGCCGCGTCTTGAAATCCACGTCAACTGAACTTGTCACGACGTGTTCCCCCTGTCCTGAACTTTGCAGAAACCTGGATCTGATTGATATCCAGGGCGCGATGAGGCGGCGCTTGTGGTCGCCGCCCCATCAACTGGATCACTTGGCGATTGACACCGCGTCGACTAGTTCCTGAACAGCGGTTTCGCTGTCGTATTCACCGTTGAAATGCGCTGTGACCACGTCATAGATCGCGTTTTTCACCGATGCCGGGTTGGCGTGGCCATGGGCCATGGATCCAAACAGATTGCCAGAAGAGGCTGCCGCCGCCAGATCTGCCATGCCTTTTTTGCCGCAGGCGTCAAAGGCTTCGTCGGAAACGTCGGTTCGCGCAGGAACAGAGCCTTTCACAACGTTGAACGCTGACTGGAAGGAGGGCGACAGGATCGCTGTTGCCAGTGCGGCCTGTTCTTTGGACACCGCGCCGCCCTGATCAAACATCATGAACTGGTCAGCGTTGAAGGTGACCTGTTCCGAGGTGCCGGGGAAGCGGAAGCAGAGGAAATCCTGACCGGGCACTTTGTCGGCATTCAGGAATTCACCCTTGGCCCAGTCGCCCATCATCTGGAAACCAGCTTCGCCATTGATGACCATGGCAGTGGCAAGGTTCCAATCGCGACCAGAGAAGTTGTCATCGACGTTGGCGCGGATCACGGCCATACGGTCAAAGGCTTCCTTCATCTTGTCGCCGCCCAGAACCGCTTCGTCGAGATCAACAAAAGCCGCTTTGTAGCCATCCGGGCCAAGCACAGACATGGCAACACCGTCAAATACGGTGGCGTCCTGCCAGGCCTGACCGCCATGGGCGATCGGGGTCACGCCTGCAGCTTTCAGTGTCTCAAGGGCGGCGGTGAATTCTTCCCAGGTGGTTGGCTGGGCGATGCCATTGGCGTCCAGCACCGCTTTGTTGGCCCAGACCCAGTTGGTCGAATGCACGTTCACTGGGGCAGACACCCATTTGCCATCAACCTTGGCGAACTGCTGCAGCGCTGCGGGGATCACACTATCCCAGCCCTCATCCGCGGCCACTTTGTTCAGATCTGCAAGCGCGCCCTGATTGGCCCAGTCGATGATGTCAAAGCCCAGACCCTGAACCGCAGTGGGGGCATTGCCCGAAGTCACACGGGCGCGCAGAACGGTCATCGCCTGTTCGCCGCCGCCGCCAGCAACAGGCATATCTGTCCAGCCGATGCCCTGACCTTCCAGATCCTGTTTCAGAACATTCAGCGCCGCAGCTTCACCGCCAGACGTCCACCAGTGCAGAACTTCGACATCTCCCTCGGCCTGCGCAGCCCCTGCGCTAACCGCCAGTGCCAGCGCCATGGCCGTCTTCGTTTTCAGTAATGAACGCATGGTTTCCTCCCTTTGCGTTTATCAGTGCCTGTCAGGCACCCTTTTGAACCCAGGGTGTCCGGCTGTCGCGGCCAACGCGCATCACCAGAGATTTCACCTCAAGGAATTCTTCAAATCCGTAGCGGCCAATTTCCCGCCCCTGACCGGATTGCTTGACGCCGCCAAAGGCCAGTTCGGGATAGCCATCCATCCAGGTGTTTGTCCAAACCGTGCCTGCATGGGCGCGGCGCGAAAACTCAAGGCAGGTGTGAATGTCATTGCTCCAGACACCGGCAGAGAGGCCGTAATCGCTGTCGTTTGTCAGTGCGATGGCCTCGTCGAGGGTTTTGAAAGTCAGGACTGTCAGAACCGGGCCAAAGACCTCTTCGCGGGCGATCGGCATGTCAGGGGTGACATGGCTGATGACCGTGGGCTGGTAAAACTGTGTGCCCAGACCGTCGACCTGCAGGGGATCACCACCCAGTTCGATCCTCGCCCCTGCAGAGGCGGCATCTTTCACATAGCCATCAATCTTTGCATTGTGTTCGGGCGTAACAATGGCCCCAACCTGTGTGCTGTCATCCAGCGGATCGCCGAATTTGACGCTGCGCGACAGGGCGACCACGCGTGCCACGAAATCTTCGGCGATGTCTTCATGCACGATGATCCGGCTGGACGAATTGCAGCACTGGCCAACGTTGAAATAGACCCCAAAGGTGACCGCATCCGCCGCATTTTCCAGATCCGCATCGGGAAAGATCACCTGCGGGTTCTTGCCCCCCAGTTCAAGCGCGACTTTCTTCAACGTCCCGGAAGAGGCCTTGGTGATCAGCTTGCCCACTGCGGTTGAGCCGGTGAACGTCACCATATCAACATCTTCGTGGGTCGACATCAGGCTGCCCACTGGTTCCCCATGCCCCAGCACGATGTTACAGACACCTGCGGGCAAACCCGCTTCGATCAGCAGCTCGCCCATCATGACGGTCGAAGAGGGGGTCATTTCCGAAGGTTTCACCACCACGGTGCATCCTGCCGCCAGAGCAAAGGGCAGTTTCTGGCTCAGGATCCAGAAAGGGAAGTTCCAGGGTGTGATGATCGACACAACGCCTATGGGGTCTTTGACAACCACGCCCAGCATGTCTTCGCCCAGAGAATTATGGCTGTCGCCATGGGATGTTCGGGCCAAAGCGGCGGCATAGCGCCAGAGATCTGCGGCACCGCCGACTTCGCCACGCGCCTGCGAGATCGGCTTGCCGCTTTCCAGTGTTTCCTGAACCGCGATGCGTTCGACATTGGCTTCGATCAGATCCGCGACTTTCAGCAGAACTGCGGCGCGCTCTTTGCCTGAAATGCGGCTCCAGAGGCCGGCGTCAAAGGCTTTGCGCGCGGCGGCAATTGCGGCATTGGTTTCTTCCACACCGCCCTGTGCGGACACGCTGACGACAGTACCATGTGAGGGAGAGACCCGTTCAAATGTCTGGGCGTTTTCGATCCATGCGCCATCAATCAGATGGCGGCCCGAAAACGCCGGGGGCAGATCATAAGCAATGGCGGTGTTAATTGTGATATCTTTCATGTCTTTACTGCCCGGTGAATTTTGCAGGGGTTTTTTCAAGGAAGGCGCGCACGCCTTCGTCACGGTCTGCGCTGGCGGCGGCGGCTGCGCTGCCCAGTGTTTCAATCACAGCGGCCTGATCTTCGCCCACGGCCCCGTGAATCATGGCTTTGGTCAGCTCATTGGCCCGTGGCGATACATCGCCAAGCTGCGCCGCCAGATCCAGCGCGGCTGCCAGCGCGTCGTCGGCAAGATCCGCAGCAAACCCCAGATCATGGGCCCGCTGGGCCGAGATGCGCCGGCCAAAGAGCGCCATTTCCTTCACAACCGGTTCCGGCAGCAGTCGGGTGAGACGTTGCGTACCGGACCAGCCGGGCACAATGCCAACTTTGGCTTCCGGCAGAGCAAGTGTCGCGCGCTGAGACATAATGCGCAGGTCGCAGGCGGCGGCCAGTTCCAGACCACCCCCAAAGGCATGGCCATTTATTGCACCAATGGTTGGTTTGCTGAATCGGGTTAGCCGATCATAGATGCGATGGCCTTCGCGCACCCAGAAGCGGGCAAATTCAGCGGGCTTCAGCGGCCCCCATTCAGCGATATCCGCGCCGCAGCAAAAGGCTTTGGGGCCTTCGCCGGTCAGGATCACACAGCGGATGTCATCGTCGCGTTCGATATCAATCAAGAAACCGTCCAGTTGGCGCAGCATCCCCATGGTCAGCGCATTCAGCTTTGACACATTGCATAGCGTGAGAACTGCTGCGGTGCCGTGATATGTGCAGATTATCTGGCTCATAGTGTCAGGCCCATTGGGGTTTCAGACAGAAGCGTGGGCGACATGACCCTTGCGTTTTCAGCGATCTTCACCCGCCCCTGCGAGGCCGCAATGATATGTTTTTCGGGATCCACACCGGGCATGATTTCGGTCGCGACCAGCCCGTCTTTTGTCAGGCGGATGACACAGCGTTCGGTCACATACATAACATCCTGCCCCAGTTCGAGCGCGCGTTTGCCCGAGAAGGTCACATGTTCAACTTGATCGACCATCTTGGTGAATTTGCCCGGCGCTTTGATATCAATGCCGCTTTGGGTCAGTTCAATTTTGGCGCCAGCTTCGAACCAGCCGGAAAAGATGATCTTTTTGGCACGGGCGGTGATATCGACAAAGCCACCACAACCTGCCGTCAGATAAGGTTTTTTGCCAAGCTTCGAAACATTCACATTGCCTTCGACGTCGATTTCCAGAAACGACAGGAACGAGGCATCAAACCCGGCCCCTTGAAAGTAAATGAACTGCTGGGGGGAGGGCACATAGGCGTCAGCATTTGATGCACAGCCAAAGGCAAAGCCAGTCAGGGGCACGCCACCAACCGCACCCTGTTCGATCGCCCAGGTCACCGCATCGGGGTGCCCTTCTTCCAGCAGGATACGGGGCACCATGGCACTGATGCCAAAGCCCAGATTGGCTGTCATGCCACGGCTTAATTCCAGCGCGGCACGGCGGGCGATGACCTTTTCAACCCCATGATCGGCGAGGGTAAAACTATCCCACGGGCGCATCACCTGCCCTGAGATCGCCGGATCATACAGCGTTTCGGTGGTCTGTTTCTGATCAGGGTCGATGACCACAAAATCCACAAGATGCCCCGGCACCCGCACATCATGCGGACGCAGGCTTCCATTGGCGGTCAGGCGTTTGACCTGCGCGATCACGATACCGCCGTTGTTGCGAACGCAGATCGCCTGTTCCAGCCCGCCAAGATAAGCGCCTTCGTGTTCATAGGTCAGGTTGCCGCGTTCATCTGCGGTTGTGGCGCGGATAATGGCGACATTGGGGGTGACATTGGGAAAATGCAGCCATGTGTCACCGGCAAATTCAACACGGCTGACAATGGGGGATTGCGCACCCTTGTCATTCATCGCGCACCCCTGACGGTTGGGATCAACAAAAGTGTCCAGTCCAACCTGCGTCAGCACGCCCGGACGGCGGGCCGCCGCTTCGCGGTGCATGTCAAACATGATACCTGACGGCACGTTATAGGCGGCCACGCGATCTTCGACGATCATTTTCCAGATTTCCGGCATCTCGACGTTGGAGGGCCCAGAAGGGTAAGATCCGGCCAGCACGCGGCTAAGCAGGCCGTCTTTGGCGATGTGATCCATGCCTTTGACGCCATAAACATCGCCCGCCGCAATCGGGTGCAGCGACGTGATGTTGCGTGGATGGCCTTCTGCCTGGAATCGTTCGCCGATCGCTTTGAGTACCAGATCGGGGCAGCCCAATGTCGAGGAAGAAGAGACAGACACCACCGCATCATCGGGGATTCGCGAAACCACATCAGCAGCAGAGGTGATTTTCGACATGTCTTATCCTTTCCTCAGTCAAAACGTTCGATTTATGGAACGTTCCAATATGAGTACTAGAACGTTCCAATTTCCGCAAGAGGATTCGAAACGGATTTTCGAACCCAGAGTTTTAGCATGGGGTGGCGTTCGTGCTTGCCAGACAATCGCGATGACGTGGTGTGGATTTCTGTCAACGCTTAGAAAGAATGATATTGATATGTTATAACGTATATCTTAGTGAAACAGTCATCATAAACTTGGTTCAAGGGAACTTATAAATGTCGATTGTTTCGCCAAAGATAGGCGCGTCTCTTTCAATGTCTCTTTTGGCGGCTGTCGCGGCCTTTAGCCCCCTGACGGCCAAGCATGTTTCTGCACAGGAGACCATGATCGTAGCCGCGCCGTTCGGCCCCAAAAGCAGCGTTCCAGATCCCCGCGCGCGGCAAAATGGCTGGCTGAGCAATCGGGCCGGTGTGTCGGAAACGCTGATCGGCTTGGGCTATGACATGTCGATGCAGCCTCGGTTGGCGGTGTCTTACGAAAACCTGTCTCCGACAGAGTGGAAACTGACCCTGCGTGATGGGGTCAAGTTTCATGACGGCACGCCCGTCACGGCGCAATCTGTCAAAGACTCATTTGCGAAACTTGATATCGAGGGCCACACAGCCCATAACCCGCGCCTGTCAAAGCTGCTGGGCATCGCCGAAATTCAGACCCCGGATGCGAAAACGCTGATTTTCAAAACCAAAGAACCGAATTCCGCGTTCTTGTGGTCGCTGACCGAGCCTTCCGCAGCGGTGATGAAAGACGGAACCGATGCGCTGCCGCTGATTGGCACTGGCCCCTTTGTCTTTGTTAAGGCCGAAGCGGAAAAATCATATGAGGTCAAAGGTTTTGCGAACTATTGGGGCGGTGCCCCCAAGTTGGACAAGCTTAAGATCGACGCGATCTCTGATCCATCAGTTGCGGCGCTGGCATTGCAGGCGGGCGATGTGGATCTTGTGACCAACTACCCCGAGCCGGATTTCGCCAAGCTGAAGACAGACGGGCAGGGCCAGCTGTTTTCGGGCGCCACCACGCGGCTGTTCTTTTTCCAGCCGAATATGACCAAAGGGCCATTGGCAGATCCGATCCTGCGCGAAGCGGTGTCTTTGGGGCTGGATCGTGATACCATCGTTGCCGCCGCATTGGTTGGCGTTGGTGGGACACCGGCCAATACGCTTTTCCCGGCCAATATGGCCTCTTGGGCCAATGCGGATCTGTCGTTGCCCTATGATCCCGCAAAAGCACAAGAGCTGTTGGATGCAGCGGGGATCAAAGACAGCGATGGCAATGGCATTCGCGAATTGAATGGCGAAGATATTGTGTTGAAACTGCGCAGCTATGAAGGGCGCGCGGCGCTGCGCCCGACGCTGGAGATTTCGCAGGTTCTGTTGCAACAGATTGGTCTTGGGGCGGAAATCGCCATGGGCGAATTCGGAGCGAACAATGATGCCCTGAAAGCTGGCGAGATTGATCTGCATCTGCAGGCCTGGGGCACGGCCCCGCAGGGGGATCCCGATTACTTCCCCAGCACGCTGGTCGCCACCGGGGCAAGCTATAACGTCTCTGGCTATTCCAACCCGGAACTGGATGCGCTTTTGGAACAGGGGCGCAGCCTGTTTACAACCGAAGAACGCCAGCCGATCTATGCCAAGATCCAGGAGATCATCAATCGCGATCTGCCGGTGATTCCGGTGTTCCATAAGACGCAGGTCTCGGTGGGCAACGGCAAGGTCGAAGGCTATCAGATCCACCCGGCCGAGACTTACTTTGCCACGCCGGAGCTGGCGATTGCCAAGTAACCCCACCCCGGTTCTGGCTATCAATGCCCTGTCTGCTCAGATCGGCAGACAGGGTGTATTGCGTGACATTTCTCTTGAAATTTCTGCCGGGGATTGGCTGGCCGTGGTTGGTGGCTCGGGCGCAGGCAAGTCTACGCTGTTGCGGTTGATCATGGGGCTGCGCAGACCGGCGCGTCCGACATCCGGTGAGATTGTTTTTGATGGGGATCGTTGGGATTGCCTGTCGCCCAAGGCCCCCGATCGCAGGGGGATTGCGCTGGTGCCGCAAAGCCCTGCACATGGGTTTGATCCGCTGCGCCGTCTGCGCTGGCAATGGCAACAGCTGGCAAGACGGAAATCGCCACTGAGCGCCGCAGATCAAAACGCCGTGCTGCACGCGCTGGGGTTGCCGGCACTGGCTGAAAGCTTTCCGCATCATTGGAGCCGGGGCATGCAGCAACGCCTGCTGCTGGCGATGGCTTTGATTGAAAGGCCAAGACTTTTGATTTTGGACGAACCCACCTCGGCACTGGATCCTCTGATTGCCGCGCAGGTGCTAGAGGAAGTGCGCAAGACGGCACAATCGCAGGGCATTCCGGTTTTGATGGTGACGCATGATCTGGCGCTGGCGGCGCAATTCGCGACCAAGATCGCGGTTATGGCGCAGGGTGCGCTGGTCGAGAGCGGCCCGACAGAGCGGCTGCTGTCAGATCCGCAATGCGCCTATACGCAGGATCTGGTGGCGCACCGCCATTGGCAAACCACGTTCCATGAGGTGCGTCGTGCTGCCGAATGATCTGTTGCTGTCTGTGTCACAGCTGAACGTTTGTGTCGGCGATAGGCCGCTTTTGACGGATGTGTCGTTTGACCTGCGCAAAGGCCAGATGCTGTGCATCATTGGCGAAAGCGGGGCGGGGAAATCGACGCTGATCAAGGCGTTACAGGGGATGATGCCCGCCACATGCGCCCGGTTTGTGTATTCACCTGCAAGGATTGACATAGGTGGCCCAATGCCAGCACAGCTTGGTCTGCCACAGGCACGTTGGGTGATGCAGGATCCGCTGGCCGCATTGAACCCACGCCAAACTCTGGGCCGCTCTATCGCGGAAAGCCTGTATCAAGAAAGGCTGAGCAAAGCTGATCTGCGCAGGCGTGTTTTGCATGCCCTGACCGATGTGGAACTGCCCGAGACATTTTATGACAGAAAGCCCGCGCAGGTGTCGCTGGGGCAGGCGCAGCGGGCCTGTCTGGCGCGCGCATTGATCGCGCAGCCGCAGTTGATTTTCTTTGATGAACCGCTCAGCGCGCTGGATGCGCTTGTGCAGAAAAAGATTGCCCTGCGCATGGATCTTTTGCGCCGCGCCTCTGACACGACGTTTATCGCCGTCACACATGATCTGGGGTTTGCAGCGGCTTATGCCGATCAGATTCTGGTGCTGAAAGACGGGTCTGTCAGTGCCTATCAATCGCGGAAGGCGTTTTTTGATGCCCCCGAAAGCGGCTATGCCCAAGAGCTGGTCAGGGCAGCGCAAAGCCTTGGTGTGCTGGCCGAGGTCGCAGCATGAAGGCGCTTTTGATACGGCTTGGCGGGCTTTTGGCGGTGCTTTGGGGCATCACGCTGATCACCTTCACAATCAGCCATTTTGCCCCCGGAGATAAGGCCGAAGCCATCGCCCATGCCCGGTATCCGGGGGATCTGGGGATTGCCCCGGAAATCCTGCAAGGTATCCGGCAAGAGTTCAATCTGGATGCTCCGTTTTTGCAGCAGTATTTCCTTTGGCTCAGTGATGTGTTGCGGGGGGACTTTGGGGTGTCTTATTCTTCGCGCACCTCTGTCTGGGTCATCTTTGTTGAGAACTTGGGCGAAACAGTCACCCTGACGCTAACGTCGCTGGGGATTGGGTTATGCGCAGCTTTTGCACTGTCCGTGATCGCGGTGCGCAATCCCAATACTGTCTGGGATCGTGGCGCGGTTATTCTGTCCTCAATCGGGGCGGCGATGCCGAACTATTGGCTGGCTTTGTTGTTGATCCTTGGGGTTTCGGTTCATTTGGGGTGGTTGCCTGCCTATGGGACCGGCAGTTTTGCGCATTTGATCCTGCCTGCCGCGACGCTGGGGTTTTGGGTCATGGCCTCGCAGACCCGCCTGCTGCGCAGTTTCATGCTCGAAGCCTATGAACAGCCCTTTATTGAAACCCTGCGCCTGCGTGGGATTCCTGAACACGAGATCTTTTCCCGCCATGTGCTGCGCCATTCATTTGTGCCTGCACTGACCATGATCGGTCTTGATCTGGCCAGCCTTCTGGAAGGTGCGGTGATTGTGGAACTCACCTTTTCCCGATCAGGGCTGGGGGCTCTGCTGGCCGGGTCAGTCCTGTCTCGGGATCTGCCTGTGGTGATGTTTCTCGTGATGTTTTTTGCCACCGCCTATGTGGTGATCAACAGCGTGATTGATGCGGTTCAACATTTCAGCGACCCACGCAATCTGAACAAAAAGGCCGCGTCATGACGGATGACCTGACAACTCAGCCGGTTGCGCCAGAGTTTAGTGCTGCAAGTGATCCGCTTGGGCGATTTACCCGGTGCGTTGTGTGTGCTCTGCTGGCATTTCTGGCTCTCTGGGGGATGGGGCTTTGGCTGACGCCTTATGACCCGGCCACCGCAGATTTTCTAAACCGGCTTGCCCCGCCAAGCCTCTCTCACTGGGCGGGGACAGATCATCTGGGGCGCGATATCGCCACCAGATTGCTTTATGGTGTGGTGTGGTCTTTGGGATTGTCGCTGGTGATTTCTCTGACAGGGTTTGTGATTGGTACAATCGTGGGTGTGCTTGCGGCCCGGTCGGGATGGGTGGCGGATTTCGCCATCATGCGGATCACGGATAGTTTCTTTGCCTTTCCTGAACTGATCGCTGCGGTGACTTTTGCCGGTCTCTTTGGGCCGAGCACCACCAATCTGGTGATTGCTCTTATCGTGGTCAGTTGGATGAAAGCCGCGCGACTGGCCCGCGCTCTGACTGTCAGCCTGGGCGAGAGCGATTTCATCACGCAGGCGCGGTTGAACGGGCTGAACAGCTATCAGATCCTGTGGCGGCATCTGTTGCCCAATATCATGCCTTCGCTGCTGGTGCTTTGGACAAACAGCTGGTCGCGTACCATTCTGTCTGTGTCCGGGCTGAGCTTTCTGGGCTTTGGGGTGCAGCCGCCTTCGGCGGAATGGGGGGCGATGCTTTTGGATGGCAAACCCTATATGCAAACCGCGCCATATATCATGATTTTTCCCGGTCTTGCCGTTCTTCTGGCGGTTATGGCCATCAACCTGACTGGGGATCGCCTGCGCGATCTTCTGACATAAAAGCATTAAACAAAAGGAACACCGATGGAGACCACAGGGATCATTCTGCGCGTTGGCGCCACCTTGTTTTTCACGCTGATGGTTGTCTGTGTAAAGTTCCTGTCGGGCACCGTACCCTTGGGGCAGATCGTCTTTTTTCGCAGCGCAGTTGCGCTAGTGCCCTTGGTTTTGTTTCTGAAGTGGACAGGTGATTTTCCCAGAGCGCTGCGAACCAAACGCCCGTTTGGGCATGTGTTTCGCTGTTTGCTGGGCTGTGCGGCGCTGTTCGCCTCTTTTGCCTCGCTTGAGTATCTGCCGCTGGCCCATGCGTCGATCATTGGCTATCTCGCACCTATTCTCGCAGTGATCCTGGCGCAGGTGGTTTTGGGTGAACATATGACTCGGGCGCGCTGGGGGGCTGTTGGGCTGGGTTTTCTGGGCATGCTGGTGCTTGTTCTGCCACAGGCCTCTGCGGCTGAGCTGGACAGACCCTATCTGATCGGTGCGGCGCTGGCCCTGCTGATGGCGGTGTTCACCGCAGGCGCGAAAGTGCAGATCCGCAGTCTGGCCCAGACAGAAAATGCGGGTGCAATCGCCTTTTACTTTGCCGCAACATGTTCCGTCGCGGGTTTGGTCACGGTGTTCTGGGGCTGGGTCCAGCCGTCGCCGCTGGCGCTGCTCTGGTTATGCGGCGCGGGCCTGTCTGGGGGGGGCGCGCATATCATGATGACTTTGGCGTTACAGCATAGCGAAGTTTCAAAGCTGGCACCCTTTGAATACCTGTCACTGGTGTTTGCGGTATTGGCCGATCTGATCCTGTTTCAGATCATTCCCCAAGCGGCCTTTTATCTGTCGACGGCGCTTATCCTTGCGGCGCTTTGGTTGAACCTGCGCGAGGGTCGGGCGGCGCCAGCTGTCAAAGCGGCCTAGGCGAGAGCCCTGAAAACAAAAGGCACCGGAAGATCCGGTGCCTTGTCATCCTGTTATGTCGTTTATCAGGCGGCTGCGCGTTCTACCGCTTCGGGGCAGGCTTCGCGCAATTTGGCCAGAATTCCATGGACCGAGCAGGATGCATCGCTTTCTTCGCCAGAATAGTTCCAGCATGTTGAACAGGTGGCATTTGCAGAGGGTTCAAAAGAGGCGCAGCCCGCAGCGACGCTGACCTGACCACCGACCGGGCAGCTGACCTGATCCGATGAATGGGTTGGGTGGGCCTCGATCTTAGAAGAGTTCACGCAAACGCTGCATTTGTTCTGAAACTGATGATGTGCGATCTGTGTCATGGCTTTTCCTCGCTAGACGTCACACCAGACAATTGGTGTGTATTGAAATCTATGCTGTGGGTGCCTTGACTTACTCTTGGCTTGCGGAAGATGGCCGCTGGCTGGGAAAGTCTGGGTGCCTAAGCTGTAAAGGAAATCTAGCACTTTCATCTGCCGGGTGAAATCGAAATGCGACCTGATAGGTGTAAAAAATCACGTTAAATCAATTGTTTAAATCTGAGTAATTTTGTTTTTTGCCTGAGTGTTTCGCTTTCAAAACCCTAGTGTTTTGCTTTTCAAATCGCAGTGATTCCCTTGGCCTTTGACTTGCCTGTTTCCACCATTCTGGATTAACTGCGCGGGCCAGGCCGTTTCCCAGCATTGAACCACTGAGATTTGGGAAACATAATGTCTGATCTTCTTGCCACCCCCGTTAAACCGCTTACGGCCCATAGTGCTTTGATTGGCGCATCTTTTGATCGTGTCTGCGATCCAATCGAAAAGATCGTGTTGGATATGGGGTATGAGGTGCGGCGCGAAACGGCCCGGATGGAGGTCGATATCCCGCTGGGTCAGGTGATTTTTGATGCCGACGGGGCGCAGACAAGGGTGCAGTTCAGCTCTCCGACGCCGCCCCAGCTGCAAATGCTGAAAGACCTCTATGCGCGCCGGTTTGAAAGCCTTGGATTGGCGGCTGGCATCAAATGGGCCAAAGAACAGCAAGGCGGTATGCCGCTCAATCAGGTGGGTTGTACTATCGCAGATGTGACGCGTCTTTCCCCGGGGTTTGCGCGGCTGCGTCTTCAGGGGGGCTTTTCGATGTTCGCGCAAAGCGGCGCCGGATTGCATTTCCGTTTTCTGCTGGGGCCAGAGGGTGCGGCAATGCCTTCGCTGGATGAAAATGGCCTGACCTTTTGGCCCGGTGGGCAAGAGGCCTGGCATCGGCCTGTTTTCACAGTGCGCCAGTTGGGGAAAGATGCGGATTGGATGGATGTGGATATCGCGCTGCATGATGGCGGGCGCACCACGCAATGGGTGGCAGCTGTACAGCCCGGTGATCAGGTTGCGCTAAGCGGGCCAAGTGGATCGAAACTGCCCACAGCGGAACGGCTGGTGCTGCTGGGTGATGAAACCGCCATGCCGGTGATGATGAACATCATGGATAACATGCCAAAGACGGCCGAGATCACAGCGGCACTGGCCCTGCGCCACCCCGATGACATGCAAGACCCGCGCCGCTCTGATATTGCGGTGGCGCACTGTGACATGGCCGACGAAGACGCCCTGCTGACGAAACTGGCGCAGCACCTTGAAACAGATCGCGGGGCCTATGTGTTTTTTGCTGCCGAGAAAACGCAGGCAGCCCGCGCGCGTGAGATGATCAAAGCCGCCGGATGGCCCGCCAGTGCGGCACGCGCTGCGGGATATTGGGGGAAATAGGTGATGGGCGTCAAAGTCAGACTAAATTAGTCAGAAAGTAACTTGAGTATGGTATCCTCTCCTGTCATGAGGGGCTGCCTGCCACGATCTTTCGAAGCCCGGCCTTGATGATCACCACCGCAGGCAGAGCTATGACCGAGATACTTTCAGGATTTTCCGCACTTCACCGTTTGGCTTCGCAGTTTGGCGATGGGTTGAAACCAGAATTGGCCGAACTTTTGGATCGGGATGCACAATTGGCGCAGCGCGATGTGCACAGCCTTGCAGCGCCGCAGAAAAGTGCCGGGCCAAAGCATCAGTTCGCCACCAACGATGAATTGGAAGAGGCAGGCATTCCGGTCTTGCGGGCAGCGCGCGAAACCAAAACGGCGGAAAAGAAAGCCATACGCTAATGCTGTGATACCCGGCTTTGGACAGCGGATGGGGAAATCTGGTTCAGCTTGCGAAAAGCGGCAGAGAAGTTTTCCGGTGATCGGTAACCGGCAATCTTGGCCGCTTCGGCCACGGATACCCCATCGCGTTCAAGCGCACGTCGGGCGCGGGCAAGCCGAACACGGCGGACATACTCTTGTACCGTGCAATCATGCGCTGCACGAAACAGGCGCCGCATCGACGACAGACTGACGCCACCAGTTCTGGCGATTTCCGCAAGGGTTGGAAAGTTTCCCTGATCCTCGTGAATAAACTGCTCCATCCGGCCAAGTTTGCGCGCTTCCGTCCCGCTCAGACCGTGATCCACGGTCTGCCCTGCTTTCAGGCGCGCAAATGACGAACAGACCAGTCCCAGAGCGGCAGACTGCACCTCAAGCTGACCCAATGCCGACCCCCGGCCCGCCAGCGAAACCATCCGCTCGATGTTCAAAAGCTCATCTGCTGAAACATCCCATTCGTGGGATTTGAGATGGCTGGCAAGGCTGTGATCCGTCAGGCTCAATCCATTTTGATCAAGCCAGTCATAGGTCATGAACAGGTGCAGTTTGCGCACGTAGTGGCCGGGTTTTGACCGGCGTTGAAACAGCTCTGGCCGGACAATGGATGACATCCGCATCTTGACCGGCGCATTGCGCTGACGCCCGAGGTTCATTGGAACACCCCCCAAAGCCGCATCGGCACTGCCCTCGGTAAAGCAGTGAAAGGCGATGCCGGGGCTATAGGTGCCACTGACTTCATATTTCCCAAGCGAGGTGGCGTCGGTGGTGTGCAGGATCAACCCCGGCTGAATCTCGGCCCAGGAACCGCGCCCGCGATAGGTGGTGCTGACGCGGGTTTTATCCAGACCAGCTGCCCAGATATCCAGTGTGCCGCAGGTGTGTTGAACAGGGGGTCTGTGCTGTGTCATGTGTCATCCGCCAAATTTCTCAGAGGCACCTTTGGCTGGGGAAGAAGGGCCTTTGGCGTTTTGGCACAGATCTCTGGCGTTTGCGCATAGGTCGTTATCTGGCAGGATGCCTGTCCCTTTTGTAACTGTTGACTGAATGAGTCAAGTTTAGACGGGGATAGCTGCCATGCGCACACAAAGTTTGCTTTTGTTGGGTACATGCATCTGGGCGACGGGGGTTGCCGCACAAGAGCCAGAGTTTCTGGGCACGGTGCGGATCGATTCTGCGGGCGCACAGAACTTGCTGGGCAATGCGGAAATCACACAAGACGAGCTGGAGCAACGCAATCCGGCAGGCATGTCTGGTGTTTTCGCTGGGGAAAGCTCGGTCACGGCCAGTGGCGGGCCAGCGATTGCGCAAAAGGTCTATGTGAACGGGATCGAAGAAAGCCTTCTGTCGGTGACCATCGACGGAGCGCGTCAGAACAAATCAGCCTTTCACCATACCGGGAACATTCTTCTTGATCCTGAACTGCTGAAATCTGTTGAAGTCAGCGAAGGGATCGCCCCCGCCGACGCCGGGCCAAATGCTTTGGCTGGTGGGCTGGCCTATACCGCCAAAGATGCGCGCGATCTGTTGGAGGATGGCAAAACAATGGGTGGTCTGGCGTCAGTGCGCTATGGCACCGGCAATGACCTGCGCCGATCACTGACGCTTTTCGGGCAGCAGGGTGGGTTTGAATGGCTGTTAAGCGGCACGCAGCACACCAGCGATGACTATAAAGACGCGGATGGCAAATCCGTTGTCGGGACCGAGGCGGATCTGTCGTCTTATGCGTTGAAACTGGCCTATACATCTGACAGCGGCAAACGCCTGTCGTTTTCGGCTTCGCAGACGGAAGACACCGGCAAACGCGCGGCACAGCGCGGGCCGGGCGGCATCTTGTTTACGCGGCCAGATTTCTTTGGCACCACCACCGGGCCTTCCACGCTGACCCCGGGGCTGTCGCGGCGGAAGTCCTATACGCTGACCTACACTGATGAGGCCCCGGAGGGCTGGTTTGCCCCAACTGCGCAGATCAGTTTTAACGAACAGGAAATTGATGCCTCGGGTGTTTGGGGCAAGAATACCAGCCTCAGCGGCTTTGTGAAAAACGAATGGCAGCTGTCTAACGGCACCGTCACGGCCGGTGTGGACTTCTTCCGCGAAGAAGCCGAAGGCAAAGGGCGTGGTCCGGGGCCATTCAGATCTTCGGGCAAGGAAAAGCTGAACAGTATCGGCGCATTTGTGCAGGCCCGTCAGGACCTGTTCGATCGCCTGTCCGTGTCTTACGGGGCTCGTGTGGATCGTCAGGAATTCACCGGCGCGGACAATCGCAAATTTGAAGACACCGGCGTCAGCGCCAATGCGGCGATGGACTTTATGCTGACAGATACGCTGAGCCTGACGGCTGGCTATGCCTCAAGCTGGGGTGGCTATGAGCTGGGCGAGGCCGCGCTGGTGAATTTTGGCAGCCCCTGGCGCTATGATGGGTTCACCTCATCCAAAGGCAGAACCGGGCGCGTTGGTCTGCGGTTTGACAATGGCACCTGGGCGGCATCAGCTGCGGTGTTCAAGACAGAAATCGAAGACCTGACAGCGGTGCTGCCCCGTCGTGGCGCCCGTGGAGGCACCTCTGATCTGCTGTCGCAAGGGTATGAAGCCTCGCTGTCCTACACAGGGGAAAATGCCTTTGCCAAGCTGAACTATACCTTTGCCGACGTGGAACTGAACAATCGGACCATCGGCACAACCTCATATTATTTTGGTCGCCCGGTCGGAAAGATCATCGGACTTGAAGCAGGGTATGATCTGAATGATCAATGGCGTGTTGGTGGCAATGCGCAGATCGCTTTGGAGAACACCGATACGCCGGTCAAATTGCCCAGCTACGAAGTTGTGAATGTCTATGCCAACTATGCCCCGGCGGGGGTGAAGGGGCTGAACATTCGTCTCGATGTGCAGAACCTGTTTGATGAAAGCTATGTGTCGCGCAGCGCGGATGGGTTTGGCAACCGCCGTGTGATCCCGCTGAATGAACCGGGGCGCAGAATTTCCCTCACCGCGTCCATGCGGTTCTAAGCGAAAGGGCGGCCTTTGGGGCCGCCCTTTTTGCGTTACGCGTCGCGTTCCATTATCCATTCCACCTCGGGCGCGGCGACAAAGCGCCATTTGCGCAGCGGGCCGGCCATGACATTTAGGTAATACATCTCGAACCCATAGGGCGCGCCGCAGGGGTGGTGACCGCGTGGCACCAGCACCACATCGCCGTCACTGACAGCCATGGTTTCATCCAGCTGCCCGTCATCAGTGTAAACACGCTGAATGCCAAAGCCATCCGCCGGGTTCAGGCGGTGGTAATAGGTCTCTTCCAGATAGGTGATGCGCGGATAGTCATCTTCGTCATGCCGGTGGCTTGGGAAGGATGACCAATGGCCCGCCGGGGTAAAGACTTCGGTCACCAGCAGGCTATCGGCATAGTTTTCGGCTTCCATCGCGATATTGTTGATATAGCGGGTGTTGGTGCCTTTGCCGCGTTCTGTCAGCTGAATACCTTCTGGCCCAATGCGGCGCGCCTCATGGCCGGATTTACCCGGCGCGGTGCAGACCGCAATGGTGCAATCCGTCTCTGCCACGGCCTTCCATGCAGAGCTATTTGGCACATAGAGACAATGCGGCGGTGTCTTTTCAAAGACATTCATCCGATCACCCAGCACGCCCCAATCCTGCCCATCCGCATGAAATGCGGCTTTGCCTTCCACCATCACCAGAATGATTTCGCGATCCCCGGTTAGTTCCTCGGCAGTTTCACCGGGGCGTAGTTTGTACAGGCCAAAGCCCACATAGCGCCAGCCTGCGCTGGCTGGGGTGATGTCATGCACCTTGCCGTGGGTGCCAAAGGGTTTGCGTTGCAGGGTGCTCATGTCAGATCCACCTTTTGTGCGATCTCTTTCAGGGTTTTCAGCCCCAGTGACTGATAGTCAAACGGGTTGCGTTGTTCGGGATCCTGTTCGGCTTCGATCACGATCCAGCCAGCATAGCCGGTGTCTTTCAGGGTGCCCAGAAGCGGTTCAAAATCCACGCCGCCTTCGCTGTCGCCGGGTACGGTAAAGACCCCGGCGCGCACCCCATCCATAAAGGACAGACCCTTTTCGCGCACCTCTTTCATCACTGCGGGCCGCACATTTTTCGCATGAAAGTGGTGCATGCGATCTGCGTATTTTGCCAGAATGGGCGCGGGATCCTGCCCATTGCCGCCAAAATAGGCGTGGCCCGCATCAAACAGCAGTTTGGTGGCCGGACCGGTGGCGGCCATGAAGGCGTCAATTTCATCCGGGGTTTCCACGACGGTGCCCATGTGGTGGTGATAGACCAAAGCGATGCCCTGATCGGCGCAGAATTGTGCGATTTCTTCGACCTTGGCGCCAAAGGCAGCCATTTCATCGGTACTAAGAACCGGGGCGTCATTCACCGGAACGTCCAGCCCCTGCACTGAATTCGAGGTTTCGCAGACAATAGCGACCTTGCAGCCGTTATGTTTGAGCTTGTCCAGATGCGGCTGAATCGCGGCTTTTTCATCCTCAACAGACTGCGCCAGCAGGTTCAGCGAATGCCAGCCAGAGACGAATTTCAACCCATGCCCCCCCAGCAGCTGTTTCAGCGCTTCGGGATCATCCTGTGGCCAGCGGTGACCGTTTTCGATACCATCAAAGCCGATCTCACTTGCTTCGCGCAGGATCTGTTCGGTGGGAATATGCGCGCCAAGGGTCTGATCATCGTCATTCGCCCAGGCGATGGGATTGGTGCCAAAAAGGATCATGTTGTGTCTCAATTCACAAGGTTCTGGTCAGCCATTGCAGCTTCATAGGCGGCGCGGGCCTGTTTTAGTTTTTCGCTGCGGGCGACTTCTGGCACGGCCACATCCCACCAAAAGCCACCGCCCGCTTCGCCCGGGCCCTGCATCGGATCGGTTTCAATCACGATAACGGTTGGGATCGGGCGCGATTTGGCCTCATGCAGTTTGGCTTCCAGATCTGCGATGCTTTCCGCCTTGGCCGCATGGGCCCCCATTGCGGCGGCATGGGCGACATAGTCGATCTCGGGCTGGTCTTCGATGTTGCAATCGGCATAGAGGTTATTGAAACGCTCGTTGCCGGTGTGCATTTGCAGGCGGTTGATACAGCCATAGCCCCGGTTATCGGTCAGAACCACGGTAAAGGGCACACGGCGCATCACGGCGGTGGCCAGTTCGGAATTGGCCATCATGTAAGAGCCATCGCCCACAAAACACACCACATCCCGGTCGGGCTGCGCAAGTTTCAGCCCCATGGCGCCAGCGATCTCATAGCCCATGCAGCTAAAGCCGTATTCCATATGATAGCCGCCCTGCGCAGGCTGCCACAGCAGCTTCAGCGCGCCGGGCATGGTGCCCGCTGCGCACATGGCAACGGTGCGGGTGTCAGAGGTGCGTTGCACCGCGCCGATCACCTCGGCATCAATCGGGCGATAGCCTGCGCCGCCTTTGCGATCTGCGCAGTGGCGATCAACAGCGGCCAGCCAGTCCAGACGTGACTGGGGATCATAGCTGCCTGCATGATGATCCCCCAGCTTGTCGGAAAGCGCCTGCAGCGTCACCCTGGCATCGCCCACAAGGCCCACGGCCCCGTGTTTATCGGCGTCATAGCCATGCACGTTGATCGAGACCAGTCTGCGATCCGGGTTCTGGAACAGAGCCCAGCTGCCGGTGGTGAAATCCTGAAAGCGGGTGCCAACGCCGATCACCAGATCGGCATCCACCGACAGCGCATTTGCCGCGGCTGATCCATCCACCCCTGAGGCACCAAAGTTCATCTCATGCGACTGCGCCAGCGCAGATTTACCCGCCTGTGTTTCGATCACCGGAATGCCGTGTTTTGTGGCGAATTCAGCCAGAGTGTCTTCTGCGCCTGAATAGATCACACCGCCGCCGCACAGCAGCACGGGGTTTTGCGCCGCTTTGATCAGATCTGCGACCTCTTGCAATTCGCGCGTGTCAGGTTCCGGGCGGCGGATATGCCATGTTCTGGGCTCAAAGAAAGCCTGCGGATAGTCATAGGCCTCGGTCTGAACATCCTGACAGAACGACAGGGTCACCGGGCCGCAATTGGCCGGGTCTGTCATGGTGCGCAGCGCGCGGGGCAGGGCGGTCAGCAGATGTTCGGGGCGGGTGATGCGATCAAAATAGCGGCTGACCGGGCGAAAGCAGTCATTGGCCGAAACAGTGCCATCGTCAAAGTCTTCGACCTGTTGCAGCACCGGATCAGGGCGGCGGTTGGCAAAGACATCGCCGGGAATGAACAGCACGGGCAGGCGGTTTACATGGGCCAGCGCGGCGGCGGTGACCATATTGGTGGCCCCCGGCCCGATTGAGCTGGTCACGGCCTGCACGCGGCGGCGTTTATGGGCCTTGGCATAGGCAATGGCGGCATGGGCCATGGTTTGTTCGTTCTGCCCGCGCCATGTGGGAAACTCTGCGCCTGCGTCATGCAGCGCTTCGCCCAGACCCGCGACGTTGCCGTGGCCAAAGATGCCCCAGGCCCCATCGACAAAACGATCCCCGTCTGGGGTCATCTGCACAGAGAGCCATTTCACCATGGCCTGCGCGGCGGTCAGTCGGATCGTCTGTGTCATTGGGCGTCTCCCTGTGCCTGTGCGCGTGCCTGATCCCAGATGCCTGCGAGGCGGCTGAATTTTTCGGTCATATCTGCAACGGCCTGAGCATCAGTGATATCCCCGCGCATCCAGGCGCGGGCGGCATCGCCAAAGATTGTCCGGCCCACGGCAAATCCTTTGACCAAGGGCTGTTGCGCTGCAAGGGCAAAGCTTGCGGCAAGATCATTTTCAGGGGCATCCAGACCCAGAACAACAATGCCACGGGTGTTGGTGTCGTTCTTTTCAATCGCATCCACGGCGGCCTGCCAGTCAGCCTCTGTTGTGAAGGGTTCAAGCTTCCACCAATCGGGGAAGATACCGGCATCGTAAAAGCGCTGAATGATCAGCGGCGTGGTCTGCGCCTCTACAGGGCCAACCTTTGAGGGGATGACCTCTAGCAGGAATTCCAGCCCATTGCGGCGCGCGGCAGTGAACAGCTGGGTAATCGTGCCCAGATGATCCTGCCACATGGCCTCATCATCATCGGGGTGGCAGAAGCACAGCGCCTTTACAACATTGTTGCGCGGCCATTCCTTCAGCCCGCCAAAATCCGGGCCAAGCTGAGGCTCATAGCGCAGCGGGCGCGATCCCGGCCATTCCACCGGGCGACCAATCCACAGATCGGTGCCGCTGGCCTTGTGCAGTGCGGTTTTGCCAATGCGATTGTCACACAGGATGCCGTATCCTGCCTTGCCGTCCTGCACCTGTTGCGCCGCCCGAAGGCAAAGCTCTTTGAAGGTGCCGCCTTTTTCCAGCGAATAGCCGGGCATCTCTTCCAGTTGAATGCGGTGATCAAAGGCGAAAACCCGCATGGTCGACCAGTCGCTTTTGCGGTTGGTGGACCAGTGGATCTGTTCCAGCGCGGTGTCGTTGCGCAGATCGGGCTGCACAACGCCGCGTTTCAGGAAGAACGCCAGCTCTTCCTGCGAGGGATAAGCCGGGGTGCAGCCATGGCGGCTGACGGCCAGCGCACCGCAGGCATTGGCATAGGTCAGTGTGGTGGGCCAGTCGGCGTCTTCCATCCAGCCTTTCAGCAGGCCCGACATAAAGCCATCGCCCGCCCCCAGCACATTGAACACTTCGATCGGGAAACCGGGGCCTGTCTGGCCGTCATCCAGACTGTCGGGGATATCGCCTTCAAAGGCCACCGCGCCCATCGGGCCGCGTTTGCAGACCAGTGTCGCACCTGACACTGCGCGCACAGCGCGCAACGCTGCAATCGTGTCTGTTGAGCCGCCGGCAATGTGGAATTCTTCCTCGGTGCCGACGATCAGATCGAAATGATGCAGGGTGGATTGCAGCTTGGCGGTGACGGCGGCGCTTTCGACAAAGCGGCTTTCACCATCGCCATGCCCGGCCACCCCCCAAAGATTGGGGCGGTAATCAATATCCAGCGCGCGGCGGCCACCATGTTTCTTGGCCAGCTCAAGCGCCTTGATCACGGCGGTTGTGGTTTTGCTGTGCGACAGATGCGTGCCAGTGGCCACCACCGCGCGGCTGTCGGCGATCAGCGCTTCGTCGATGTCGTCTTCGGACAGGGCCATATCGGCGCAGTTCTCTCGATAGAAGATCAGGGGAAACTGCTCTTCGTCACGGATGCCAAGGATAACCAGCGCGGTCAGCCGCTCTGGATCCGTGGCCACGCCACGTACATCCACACCTTCGCGGATCAGCTCTTCGCGGATAAAGCGGCCCATGTGTTCATCACCGACACGGCTGATCAGCCCGGATTTCAGGCCAAGCCGTGCCGTGCCCGTCGCCATATTGGTGGGGGAACCGCCGATGTATTTTTCAAACGATCCCATGTCTTCAAGGCGGCCACCGATCTGGCTGCCATAAAGATCCACGCCAGCGCGACCAATGGTGATGATATCAAGAGATTTCTGCATTTTCTTGTCCTTAGACGGTGCCGTCGAGGCTACCTTCGAGCGTCGCAAGTTCCTGGCCACCGGCCATGAGATCCTGCAGCTCTTCCTGGGTGATCTCGCCGCGTTTGGCTGTGCCCAGGGTCTGCCCCCGGTTCAGCACCGTAAAGCGATCGCCAACCGCCATGGCGTGGCGGACATTGTGCGTAATAAAGACCACGCCGATGCCCTGTTTGCGCACCTTGTCGATTGTGGCCAGCACATTGGCGGTCTGACGCACCCCAAGCGCGGATGTCGGTTCGTCGAGGATCAGAACCTTGGCGCCAAAATGCACCGCACGGGCGATGGCCACTGTCTGACGTTCGCCACCTGACAGGGTGCCCACTGCCTGATCGGGCCCACGCAGGTTGATGCCCATCTTGCGCATCTCTTCCATGGTGATTTTGTTGGCATAGTCATGATCGAAAAACCGCATTCCCGCGATCTTTTTCACCGGCTCATTGCCCATGAAAAAGTTGCGGCTGACCGACATCAGCGGGATCATCGCCAGATGCTGGTGCACGGTTGCAATTCCGGCGGCGATGGCATCGCGGGGGTCTTCAAAGCGCATGGGCTTGCCTTCAAAGAGGATCTCGCCCGATGTTGGCTTATGCACCCCCGACATGGTCTTGATAAAGGTGGATTTCCCCGCGCCGTTGTCGCCCAGCAGGCAATGGCATTCGCCGGGATAGACATTCACCGAAACCCCCGCCAGCGCGATCACTGATCCAAAGTGCTTCTGGATGTCTTTCATTTCAATCAGCGGTTTGGCCGGAGCCGGATCGCCATGATGGAATTTTGTATCTTCAGTCATGTCCGTCCCCTTAGCGTTCGCCAGTGATCATGCGGCGGATGTAGGTGTTCAGGATCACCGCAGCCAGCAGGATCAGACCCAGGAACACCCGAAACAGCGAGCTTTCAACACCCGCAAAGAACAGGCCCTGCTGCACGCCACCAAAGATCAGTGCCCCAAGCGCTGCGCCCAGAACCGATCCATAACCTCCGGTCAACAGCGCACCACCGATGACAACGGCGATGATGGCTTCGAATTCTTTCAGCAGACCCCGGTCTGACCCGGCAGAGCCAAATTCCATCACCTGACAGGTGGCAAAGACGGTTGCGCAAAAGGCGGTGAACATGAACATCAGGATTTTCACCCGGTTCACAGGCACACCGGAATTGCGCGCCGCTTCCGCATCGCCGCCAGCAGCAAAGATCCAGTTGCCGAATTTGGTTTTGGTCAGCAGCACATGGCCAAAGACCACCAGCACCAGCGCCCAGACGATCAGCATTGGAATACCATCAACAATCGGCTGCCCTGCACGTGACCCGCGCGAGAATGTTTCGATCAGGCCAATGTCGCCGAACCAGGAAAACAGACCGGTTAGAATTTTGCCGCCAAACAGCGCCGCCAGCCAATCGCCTTCGGCGGCGTCTTTGATGCCACCAATGATGGTTTTGCGTTCGATGGTCTGCGGGAAATAGATGGTGAACCCGCGCAGAATGAACAGAAAGGCCAGTGTCACGATAAAGCTGGGCAGCCCGGTGCGGATGACAATAAATCCGTTTAATGCCCCAATTGCTGTACAGACAATGAATGTCACGATGATCGCCATCCAGACTGGCCAGCCCAACGTCACCGCGAGAATCGCGATCATCATCCCGGCAAACCCAATCATTGAGCCGACCGACAGATCAAATTCACCGGCAATCATCAGCAGGCAGGCACCCACGGCGATGATCATGAATTGCGCTGAAACCTGGCTCCAGTTCAGGACCCCTTTCGAGGTGAACATGCCGCTGTCAAAAGCAAACAGGGCAAAGAAGACAAAAACAGCGACGGTTCCAACGATCCCACCCAGTTCAGGGCGGATCAGCGCTTCGCGAAACCGGGAACGGGATTTGATCCGTTCATCCGTCGCGGATGGTGTTTGTGCATTGGACATGGGGGGCCTCACGGGTCCTTTCGGGTTCGTCAGGATTTCAGATATAATGAGGGCGGCCAAATCGCTCCGGCCGCCCTGCAGGAGGAAAAATCAGCGGTATTCGCCAGCGAATTTTTCGATCATTTCCAGACCGTCCGCAGTTACGAAACCCGGGCCAGAGTTGATATTGTTGCCAGGCAGAACGCCGAAACGGTGATAGTTGGTCAGAACTACAACCGGCAGATAGGCCTGCAGGAAGGGCTGCTGGTCGATGCCCCATTTGATCGCGCCTGATTTGATGCCTTTGACGATCTCTTCGCCCAGATCAAAGGTGCCGAAATAGATTTCGCCGCTCAGGCCGTCTTCTTCCAGCGCCAGCAGGGTCGGATCAGCCGAGGTCGGGCCCAGTGTCAGGATCGCATCGGTTTCAGGGTTGGCCGATAGATAGGCCTGCACCTTGTTTTTGATCTCAGAGGGGTCCTGACCGGAATCGATCATCTGGTTGCCCAGTTCAACGCCCAGACCATCCGCAAAGCCCTGGCAGCGTTCGGTCGACGCCGGGTTTGAGATATAGTGGTTCACACACAGGAATGAGCCGATGCCATCGCCTTTGGCGCGCTGACCAGCCGCATAACCTGCGTCATATTCAGGCTGACCCACATACATCAATGCGCCCAGCTCGCGCGCCTGATCCGGTGAGCCAGAGTTCATGATGACCACATCAACACCGGAATCGATCGCGGCCTGAATAGGGCCGGACAGAACGTCATAATCCGCAAGCGTTGTGATGATCCCGTTCGGAGCAGAAGCGGCGGCCTGTTCGATGATACGCGCCATATCGGCCAGATCGCCGGTTGGCGGGTTGCGATACTCAACCTCGACATTCATCTGCCCGCCCGCGAGGGCCAGACCGTTTTTAATGGTGTTCCACCAGCTGTCGCTGTCAGGGGCGTGGCTGACAAGAACGTATTTCTCGCCTTCCGCAGCCGCAGGTGCGATGGCGCCAAGCGTGCAGACAGCTGCCGCCGCGACGGTGGTCAAAAGTTTCTTCATGATGTCCTCCCAAAGACATTCATGGGCGGGTAGGCCCATGGTGCAATTGTGGCGCGACTCACTGGTGAGGCGTCACAGAATAGAACATACATTCCATTTTGATCCAATTTCAATATTTAATTCTACGTTAAGCGTTTTTCTCTGCTCCGATAGAGACCGCAAGCGTGATCGCCAGACTAAGCGTAGCGGAAAGGGAGCGGAACGCGCCAAAATCCACTTCGGAGACACAAAGCGGCAAGACGCCTTTCAATTGAATCGGGCTGATCAGCGTATCGGTGATGGCAACCACCGGGATGTTCTGAACAGAGCAATGAGAGGCCAGCGCAACAGTATCTTCGGAATAGGGCGCAAAGGTAATGGCAATCAACGCATCGCCCTGCCGGATTGCGTGCTGGTGGTTTAGCTTGCCTGTGCCGTCATGCAGCATCGCCGGGATCTGCATTTTTTCAAAGGCATAGACCAGATAAGACGCCACCGGAAAAGCGCGCCGCAGACCAACCACATGGATCATATTGGCCTTGCTCAACTGCGCAACAGCACTGTCCAGGCTTCGCGGATCAACGGTATTCGTCAGATTTTCAAGGGACATGCGCCCGGCATCGACAAATTCCGCCAGCAGTGCAGAGGGGCTGCCAGCGCCGCTGTCGCGCAGGGCGCTCAGACGGCTTTCGTAATCGGGGAAACCGGTTGAAACAGAATCCTTGAACAGCTTTTGCATCTCGGAATAGCCGCTGAACCCCATGACCTGACAAAAACGCATCATGGCCGAGGGCTGAACCTGCGCCGCCGAGGCCAGTTCCGCCACGGTGCAAAAGGCGATACGATCTGAATGCGCGGCCAGGTACTCAGCGCATTGCCGCATTCTTTTAGGAAGCGTCTGAGACACATCGCGCAAACGCTGATGGAACATCTCGACATTTTGCGGCGCGGCTGGGTTCTGCATATTGGCTCCGGTGGGTCTTGACAGAATGGCTTTGTCCGACGATAGCCGATATAGAATATTTATTCCATACTCTCAGAGAGGAATCACAGATGGGCAATCCACTGGGCATTGGCCTGATCGGCACGGGCTATATGGGCAAAACGCATGCTTTGGCATATCGCAATGTGCATGCGGTGATGGGCGATCTTCCCGCCATTCGGCTCAGGACGCTGTGCGACACCCCGCAGGACAAAGCGGCTGCGATGGCGGCCCAGTTTGGATTTGAACACAGCAGCGATGACTGGCGCAGTCTGTTGAATGACCCCGGGATTGATATCGTTTCTGTGACCACACCGAACCAGCTGCACAAAGAAATGGCGCTTGAGCTGATCGCAGCGGGCAAACATGTCTGGTGTGAAAAGCCCATGGCGCTGACGCTGGCGGATGCTATCGAAATGGAGGTCGCCGCGCGCAAAGCGGGTGTGCTGACCCTGACGGGCTATAACTATGTGAAAAACCCGGTGTTCAAGCTGGCGCAGGATCTGATTGCAGACGGTGTGATCGGCACCCCGGTGCATTTCCGCGGCTGGGTGGATGAAGATTACCAGGCTGACCCAGACCTGCCCTGGACCTGGCGCGCCCGTATCAAAGATGCAGGACTGGGCACTTTGGGGGATCTGGGCTGTCATCTGGTGTCTATGGCCTATGGCTTGCTGGGGCCAATCGAAAGCCTGATTGGCGATATGCAAACCGTGCATGTTACGCGCCCGATGCCTGATGGCCAGGGGCACGGTCAGGTCGAAAACGAAGACACCGCAAGCGCCCTGGTGCGCTTTGCCAATGGTGTGCAGGGGTCCATCGCGACGTCGCGGTCAGCCTGGGGCCGTAAAAACCGGCTGGCCTTTGAAGTGCACGGAACAAAAGGCATGATCTGTTTCGATCAGGAACGGATGAATGAGCTGCAGCTGTATGAAAACAGCGGGCCGAAATCCCAGCAGGGGTTCAAAACCATTCTGGCCGGGCCGGAACATGCGCCTTACGGCAATTTCTGCCCGGCGGCGGGGCATCAGCTGGGTTTCAATGATCTGAAGGTGATCGAAGCGGCTGAGCTTTTGACTGCTATCAAAGAGGGCCGCGCGGCCTATCCGGATTTCACCGCCGCGCTGGAGTTTGAAAAAGTGATCCACGCCATTGCGGAAAGCGCCCGGTCAGGGGCCCGCGTCACTATTGAAGGGTAAGAACATGACATTGCGAATTGCAATTCTAGGGGCGGGGCGCATCGGGCAGGTGCACGCGCGCGCCGTTGGTGCCAACCCAAATGCACAGCTTGTTGCGGTGACGGATGTTTTTGAAAGTGCCGCACAGGCTCTGGCGGAAACCTATGGCGCGCAGGTGCGTGACATTGATTCCATTGAAAGCGCCGCTGATGTGGATGCGGTGATCATCTGTACCCCAACAGATACCCATGCGGATCTGATTGAACGTTTTGCCAAAGCTGGCAAAGCGATCTTTTGCGAAAAACCCGTAGACCTGAGCGCAGAGCGGGTGCGCGCCTGTCTCAAGACTGTTTCGCAGACCGATGCCAAGCTGATGATTGGGTTCAACCGGCGTTTTGATCCGCATTTCCAGGCTTTGAAAGCCACTATTGAGGGCGGTGACATCGGTGAGGTCGAACAGATCACCATTACCTCACGCGATCCGGGGCTGCCGCCACATGAATATATTGGCGTCTCAGGCGGGATCTTCCGGGACATGACAATCCATGATTTCGACATGGCGCGATTTCTGCTGGACGAAGAGATTGTGCAGGTCTACGCCACCGCCGCTGCGCTGGTTGACCCCAGCATTCGCTAACTGGATGACTATGACACCGCGACTGTCGTTCTGACGACAGCTTCGGGGAAGCAGGCCACCATCCTCAATTCGCGTCGCGCCAGCTATGGCTATGATCAGCGCATCGAAGTGCATGGGTCCAAAGGGATGGTTCAGGCGGAAAACCAGCGCCCTGTGAGCATCGAAGTGGCCACGGCGCAGGGCTATACCCGCCCGACTTTGCATGACTTTTTCATG
>JAOARQ010000046.1 GCA_025210455.1 Pelagimonas sp. | reverse complement strand
AATCATTCCCTTCGTCACCACGGACGGTATCATTGCCATAGCGACCGATGATTGAATCATCTCCTTCATTGCCGCGCAACACATCATCGCCGCCGCCGCCTTCAAGGGTGTCATTGCCCAGGTTGCCACGCAGGGTATCATTGCCTTCCCCACCGGTGATCGAGTCATTCCCACCCTGACCCGCAATCTGATCTGCGCTTGCTGTTCCCTGCAGTACATCAGCTTCATCGGTTGGGGTGGGCGTGTTCTGCGCAGGGCTGCGGCTGTCAGGCTGCTGCTGATTTGTATTTGAATCAGTGTTTGACTGTCCATCGGTACCCGACTGTCCATCGGTGCTCGACTGCCCATCGGTCCCGGTATTGGTGCCCGACTGAGAGTCAGTTGAATCGTCATTGGTCGGCGTGCGGTTTTCCACCACAGGATCATCATCGTCGTCGGACTCAATGAAAAATGCACCAAGCAATAAAAGTGGCAATGCAGACAGCAAGAAAATCATGGGAACACCCTCTGTTTTACGCAGCAGATGCTACTTCAGGCCATAGAATGATCCAAGTTTTTTCATTTTTTAGCGGCAGTTTAGGAGACATGTTAACAAAAATTAACTTTATTGCCGCAGCATTAGAAACAGTTCCCAATCAACAAGACCTCTGTTTCCAGGTTAACCATTCCTTGACGCCAAATAGATTCGGCCTCTTCACGCCCCCAGCGCCTTGCGCAGCATATTTGCCGCCACAATCAGGATGAACACGGCAAAAATACGGCGTAGTGTTTTGGCCGGCAGCGCATGGGCCATCTTTGCCCCCCACGGCGTGGTCACCAGTGTCATTGAGATGGCGATGATCAGGGCGGGCAGGTTGACGGCACCGATGGTCAAGGGCGGCGCATCCTCAACAGAGAGAAACAAAAAGCCCAGAACCGACGGTGCGGCAATCAACAGGCCAAACCCAGCGGCTGTTGCCACGGCACGATGCATCGGCACCGAATAGAGCGTCATCAGCGGCACACCAAAGCTGCCCCCGCCGATGCCCATCAACACAGAAAGAAACCCGATCACCGGCGACACCAAAAGACGTGTCACCCCATGGGGCATTTTTGCGCCAAGACGCCAGTGGTCTTTACCAAACGCCAGATACAGCCCCACGGAGCCGGCCAGCACGCCAAAGATCACGGTCAGCACCTCTGATCGCAGGCGCGCCGCGATCAGAACCCCAATCACCGCCCCCGCAACGATCCCCGGGGCCCAGCTACGCAGGATATCCCAATCAACCGCGCCTTTGCGGTTGTGCGATTGCACTGATCTGATCGAGGTCACCACAATCGACGCCAAAGACGTGGCCAGACAAACCTGCATCAGCATCGGAGTTTCAAACCCCAAACCATTCAGAACAAAAAAGAAAACAGGCACCAACACGATGCCGCCGCCCACGCCGAACAGCCCGGCCAGAATGCCCGCAAATCCCGACGCCGCCGCCAGCAGCACAACAAGAGGGATCAGGGTTTGAAAATCGAACGTCATGCAACATGCCCCATATGGTCTACCTGCGCCATGGCCTCTAGGATGACTTCCGCGCCAGCCCCCGCCTGTGTCGCCTTACTGGACAGGATCTGCCGCCATTTGCGCGCCCCCGGCCGCCCGGAAAACACACCTAACATATGACGCGTCACCTGATGCAAGCGCCCGCCCTGAGACAGATGTGCCTCTATATAGGGCAACATCCGTTCCACCGCCTGATGCGGCGAAATCTCATGCGGATCGTCAAAGATCTTGGCATCCGCCTGCCCCAGTATATCCCAAGGCTGGTGATAGGCGGTGCGCCCGATCATCACCCCATCCAACCCGGTCTCAAGAAATGCCTGCGCCTGCTCCAAGGTCTGGATCCCGCCATTGATCGAAAGATGAAGATGCGGAAACTCCGCCTTCATGCGGTGTACAAGATCATAATCCAACGGGGGAATATCACGGTTTTCCTTCGGGCTTAGCCCCTGCAACCAGGCTTTGCGCGCATGAAGCGTCAGACGTTTCACCCCTGCCTCTGACATCTTTTCCAGAAAGGCGGGAAGGATCACCTCGGGGTCCTGATCATCCACACCGATCCGGCATTTCACTGTCACCTCAACATCCACCGCATCCTGCATGGTCCGCACACAATCCGCGACAAGGTCAGGCCGGGTCATCAAAATTGCACCGAACATCCCAGATTGCACCCGGTCAGAGGGGCAGCCACAGTTCAGGTTGATCTCATCATAGCCCGCCTGCGCCCCAAGCCGCGCCGCCTGCGCCAGCTCTGCCGGATTTGATCCGCCAAGCTGCAGTGCCAGGGGATGCTCCTCAGGACTATACTCCAACAGATGCAACGCCCCACCTTTCACCAAAGCCGGAGCAGTCACCATCTCTGTATAGAGCAAAGCGTGATGCGACATCAGCCGGTGAAAAAAGCGACAATGGCGATCCGTCCAATCCATCATGGGAGCCACGCTTAAACGCGATGCTTTTTGTGCGTTATTTTTCAAAGCGTTAACTCCATTCAGCTCCAAACTTCGCGTAGCACGATTTCCCCTGATTTCACCGTTTTTCCGGGGATTTTCGCAGGTTCTCGATTCGAGCGTGCTACGGTGTAGCACATCCAAAGCCTACGAACAGCGGCCCAAATGCAGCTGGTTCCTGGCCCGGGCACCACCGGTTCCATCTTCCCTTCTTCCCTCGGAATTTGGCCATCAAACCCGGAATCTTTTTTCGTGCGGACGAACCGAATTCCCTATCATCGAAATCAAGATGGGACGAATTCCATGACCGCTATCAACAAAAGCACAACGGATGTGCTCGCAGCGATTACTGCCCAGAACCTCTTCCAGCGCTCTCCTTCTCAAGCAACCGCTGTTGTTGCTGCGGAGCCTCCAGAACGCGCCATGCCGGTCTCGTCGACCGAGCAAAAAGAAAAAACCTCGCGAGGAGATCCTTGGGAAAAAAATTTGAGGAACAGAACATCACCCGGTTTGAAGGAAAGAATGAAAAGTTCTCCTGAGACCAAGCCGAGCCTGTTCAAGGATCTCCGGATAAACGATAGCAAGCGCAACCGAGCGTTCTCGTAGACGCCCAATGGTGTTGAAAAAGCCTTAGGACAATGTGAAAAGCCCATTTTCACTGGGATAATGAGGCGATTTTTGTAACATTCTCTGACGATTTTCGTGATCAGCGACCGCGTTCCCGCTTTCCCTAGGGAAATCTTGTAACAAAAACGGCAATTTTTCTGCCTTGCGCTGGGTGCATTGCAACAATGCAATTTTGGAAACCCCTTGTTTTCAAGCCTTTGAGCCCCCAAGCACCCCAACGACATCCTCAAGCGTTCTAACGCACGCGTGAGACACAGGCCTGTGAATAGCTTCTTAAGGTGTCTCAGTACATCTTTGGCTCACCGGACGGCACAACGCCACCGGACGAGTTTGAATATGATAACCCCGAAAGGAAATCACATGTCCAAGACCCTGAAAACTGCTGCTCTGGTTGGCGCTGTCGCCGCTTCTTTCGCCGCAACCGCGACCACAGCAGTTGCTGCTGAAAAAGAAAAGTGCTTTGGCGTGTCGCTGGCCGGTGGCAACGACTGCGCAGCCGGCCCTGGCACAACCTGTTCGGGTAGCTCGACTGTTGACTACCAGGGCAACGCCTGGACCCTGGTTGACGCAGGCACCTGCACCACCATCGAACTGCCTGCGATGGCAGACGGCACCAAGCGCATGGGCTCGCTGGAAGCTCTGGACCGCGACCTGCCGAAGTCGTGATCTGACAAAAGGATGGGGCAGTCACGCCCCATCCTTCCTAAAATCCGCGAGATACCCCCATGTTTGATGCCCCCAACTCTCTCCCCTCTCTGCCCGGTGTTGGCTACAAACCTCAGCATTTCTCGGATATCGTGAAAAACGCCGCCCCAGTGGGCTGGCTGGAAGTTCACGCTGAAAATTACATGGGCCAGGGTGGCCGTCCCTTGGCGCAACTGCGCGCGCTATCAGAACAGTTCCCGATCTCAGTGCATGGTGTTGGGTTGTCAATTGGCGGTGAAGGTGATCTTGATGCCGACCATCTTGCGCGGCTCAAAACACTGAATGACTGGCTGCAGCCAACTGTCTTTTCTGAACATCTGGCCTGGTCGACCCATGACAGCCATTTCTTCAATGACCTGCTGCCCCTGCCCTATACAAACACCACGCTGGCCCGCGTTGCGGATCATATTGATCAAGTGCAATCGACCCTTGGCCGGCAGATGATGCTGGAAAACCCCTCTTCTTATCTGGCCTTCGAGGCAAGCACCTGGGCTGAGCCCGACTTTCTGCGCGAGATCGTCAAACGTACGGGCTGTGGATTGCTTTTGGATGTAAACAACGTCTTTGTTTCGGCGACCAATCTCGGATTTTCGCCGCAAGAATACATCGACCAGTATCCTTTAGATCTGGTGGGCGAAATCCATCTTGGCGGCCATGATGATGACGAAGATGATCATGGTGCGCCCCTCTTGATCGACAGCCACGGGCGCGAAGTCGCCGACCCGGTCTGGGCCCTGCTGGATTATGTTCTGGATAAATCCGGCCCGAAACCGATCCTGATCGAATGGGACAATGACGTGCCGGAATGGAAAACTCTGCGCCAAGAGGCCGTGCGCGCAGAACAAGCCTTGCAAAAGGTGCCCGCATGACCAGCCAGACCGAGTTTCACACCGCGCTGTTGAACGCTGCCATCCCGGTGCCCGAGGGGCTGCTTGATGGGGATGGCCGCCCGGCAGGATCACGCTATGCAGTCTATCGCAACAATGTTGCAGTTTCCCTGTCCGAGGCGTTGGAAACAGGCTTTCCTGCGGTGGTCAAACTGATTGGCCCGGAAAATTTCTCAAAGGCTGCGGGAATTTATCTGCGCGCGCACCCGCCAACGTCACCAATGTTAATGCTTTATGGTAAAGGGTTCCCCGATTTTCTCGCAGGGCTGGAGCCGCTGAAATCCATCGGCTATCTTGGGGATGTGGCGCGGCTCGAATATGCCATGCGCGAAAGCTATCACGCTGCGGATGCGCCTGCCTTCGATCCTTCGCGCCTACAGGATATGGATGACGAAGAACTTAATGCCACGCGGTTTGTTCTGGCTCCCGCCACCCGGTTGGTCACTTCCCCCTGGCCCGTGCTGGCCGTGTATAATTTCACCCTGATCGAAGGCAGCCCCGCCCCTGAGGCGGTTGCACAAAATGTGCTTATCACCCGTCCTGAATACGATCCGATCCTACATGAGTTGCCGCAAGGCGCCGCCGAGTTCATCGCCGCCTTGGGCAAGGGCCAGACCTTCGGCGAAGCGCTGCGCGCCGCCGGTCGCGGATTTGATCTGACCAATACAATCTCACTGCTGCTGGGTTCGGGCGCGGTGACAGACATCAAGAAAGATATGCCATGACCCGTCTTATTGATTTACATAATGCTCTCTTTGGCTTTGTTCAGCGTATGACTGAACCGCTTCTGCCCCTGCTTGCGCGTTTCGTTTTCGCGGCCACCTTGCTGGTCTATTTCTGGAAATCAGGCGTCACCAAATTGGGGGATGGTGTTTTTGGCTTCTTAAAGGTCACAGCTGGCGGTTTTGGTCAGATCTTCCCGAAACAGGCTGAAGCGGTGCTTTGGGATGTTTCGCAAATGTCGCTGTTCCAGAAACTGGTCGTGCTCGCAGGCACATGGGCAGAGTTTATTCTGCCGCTGCTGGTTGTCATCGGTCTTCTGACCCGCATCGCTTCGATTGGCATGATCGGCTTTATCATCGTCCAAACCCTGACCGACCTGTTCGGCCATGGTGGGATCAAACACACTGAAACTCTTGGTGCCTGGTTTGACAATGTTCCAGATTCCATTGTGCTTGACCAACGTGCCTTCTGGATCCTTTTGCTTGCGACGCTTGTGATCAAAGGCGGTGGGCTGCTGTCAGTTGATCGCTTCCTGGGCATCGACGCAAAGCCTGCAACGGATTAATCGAGTAACGCTTTCACCAGTGCAAATGCCGGGCCCCCGCCCGGCATTTTTATTTGAACTGCTTCATGCGAATGATGCTGTTGGAATCAGAAATCTGCGGCAACATCCGTATGTCCATCAGCACCTGATCCAGCTTTGGCAAAGATGCAACGCGCAGTTCGGCAATAAAGTCATAATCCCCATTGGCCGATGTGAGCCGGATCACCTCGCTCATGGCGCTCAGCCGCGCCACGGTCTGTCGGCTATCGCCACTTTTCAACCGCAGCAGTACCACCGCCTCAATCCCGTTGCTGTCGGCGGCGTCCCCCAATTCCACGGTAAACCGCGCAATCACCTGATCGCGCTGTAGCCGATCAATACGGTTTTGCACCGTCGCCCGCGAGACCCCAAGCTGCCCGGCCAGATCGGACACCGTCGCCCGCGCGTTCTGCCCCAGCAGAAACAACAATTCCTGATCCAAACTGTCCATATTCATCCCACTTTGCACTTTATGGTCACATATTGAGAAGAGATTTTACATTTCTCCACCCCAATACCCCTATTGTGCCAGAGAAATCCGCTCAACCATGGTGCGACAACCGCCATGAGGACAGTATGAAAGTCACCGTTTGCCAACTTGATCCCCGCCCCGGGCAGCTGGATCTTTGCCTGAGCGCCCTGAAAGCGCACATCAAAACCACCCAGAGCGATTTTCTTCTGCTCCCCGAGATGGGGTTTTCGGATTGGCTTGCTGCGGATGCCAGCCCCGACTCTGCGCGTTGGGCCCAGGCCGTTGCCGATCACGACCGGCATATCGCAGATCTAGACAGTTTTGGTGTGCAGGCTGTCATGGGCACTCGCCCGATCATCAAACCACATGGCAGCCGCCGCAATCTCGCCTATCTGTGGTCGCAAGACACCAAAACCGCAGCCCCCTTGCACGAAAAGTACTATTTGCCAAACGAAGAGGGCTATTGGGAACACACATGGTACGATCGGGGCGCAAAACGCTTTGATCTGGGGCGTGCGCTGGACATGCGCATTGGGGTGCAGATCTGCACAGAAATGTGGTTCTTTGAATGGGCGCGTCACTATGGGGCCGCAAAGGCGGATTTGCTCTGCGTTCCGCGCGCCACGCCGCACGGATCAACAGAAAAATGGCTGGCCGGTGGGCAGGCTTCGGCTGTGTGTTCGGGGGCGTATAGCCTGTCGTCGAACCTTTGGGCGCCGAAAGGAGAAAAGCTGAATGCGGGTGGTCTTGGCTGGGTGATTGACCCAGAGGGTAATGTTCTGGCGCGCACCGACGTGGCAAACCCGTTTGCCACGGTCGAAATTGATCTGGATTTTGCACGCGCGTCAAAAACCACCTATCCGCGCTACGTTCCTGAATAGCGAAACATCCCCGGACTGCGGCAAGCAGACCCCGTGGGCGTTTCAACAAAATGGCCTCAGCCCGCGTCTTTCGCCGCCTGCATCGCCTGTTCCAGCACGTCGATATCGCCGATGTGATTGGCCAGAACCAAGACCAGACGGGCGTTCAGCGCCTGACTGTCTTCGTCTGAAAGCCCCTCATGCGCGCCCAGCAGTTTCTCATAGAATCCATCGGGATCCGCGATATTTGGTGTGGTGATCAGTTTGCTCATCTCGCTTACTCCTTGCCGCAAGCCAGTCGGATAGCAGCGCGCACAGCGTGCTCATCATAGGTTTCCCAACGGGCAACAACATGTTGATCCGGGCGGATCAGATAGACCGCAGACGGCGCTGCGCCCAGATAGCGTTCAGTCAGGAACGGGTTGTCGCGCCCGCTGAGCGCAAGCCGCGTGGCTGTAACCCCGCCCTCGCTGATCTGCTCTGGGGCATCGGCATCAATGGTCAAAATATGAAATCCATTGCCCAGACGATTGAGCAGATAGCTCTTCCCGAGTTTTGCATCTGGGCATGGGCTGCCAGGCCGCGACCGCGCAGGCCCATCAGGCAGGTGATCGCCCCCGGTCAGTGACAGTCCGTCATAGGTGCACGGCACGGACAAACGCCCCGAATTCACCAGCGGACGGGCAAACTCATGTTTCCCTGCCAGGGCCAGAACCGCGTTGCGGAAGGTATGGCTGATCTTTGATTTCGGTGTGATAAAATCCGTCGACCGCGTTGAATTCAGGATATTTTCATCCGCCCCATAGGCGCGTTCCTCGTGGTAACTGTCCAGCAGGCTTTCCGGCGCATCGCCTCGGATCACCAGCCCCAGTTTCCACCCCAGATTATCCACATCCTGCATGCCCGAATTGGCACCGCGCGCGCCGAACGGCGATACCTGATGCGCCGCATCCCCAGCAAAGAACACGCGCCCGTGGCGGAAGTTTTCCATGCGTTTGCACTGGAAGGTATAGATCGAGGACCAGACCATATCATAGTCAACATCACCCAGAAACGCATCCAGACGGCGGCGGATGTTTTCCTCTTTCATCTCTTCCTTGCGATCCACATCCCAGCCGATCTGGAAATCGATCCGCCAGACATCATCGGGCTGTTTGTGCAGCAGCGTCGAAGCCCCCGATCCATGCGATGGCTCGAACCAGAACCAGCGTTCTGTGGGGAACTGCATTTCACCTTTCATCTTGATGTCCGCGATCAGAAAGCTGTCCTGAAACACGCGCCCGCTGAAATCGAGATCCATCATCCCGCGCAGCGGGCTAGAGGCCCCATCGGCCCCCACCATCCAGTCAGCTTCCAGAACATAAGGGCCATCTGGCGTTGAAACCGTCAGCACCACGTGATCGTCTTTGACATCCACCGCATCAACGCGGTTTTTGCCGCGGATCTGAATCGGTGCGCCATTGGCCTGCGCCTCGCGCACACGTTCGATGATGAACTGTTCGAAATAGGGCTGCTGAAGGTTGATGAAAGCCGGGTTCTTATGCCCCTCTTCCGGCAGCAGGTTAAACTCGTACACCTGCCCCTCTTTGTGAAAGACCTTGCCCAGGTTCCAGACCACACCTTTTTCGACCATAGGCTCGGCGCAGCCATAACGATCCGCCACCTCAAGACAGCGTTTGGCAAAACAGATGGCACGGCTGCCCATGCCAATGCCTTCGTGGTCGTCCAGCACCACCACGGGGATGCCCTGCAACCCCAGATCCAGCGCAGTCGCCATGCCCACCGGGCCACCGCCCATCACCACAACCGGGTGGCGCACGGGCGTGGTGGCATCCTGATCCGCGCTACGTTCATAGGGGTAAAGCTTGAACGCGAGCGAATAGCGATCATCAAACATGGTGTTCCCTCCCTTTGTCCCGGCGATCCGGGTATTTCTCATGTCACTTTGTCAGATTAGAAATCAAACCAAACACTGAGATATACGTCAGCGCCGCAACCACCTGCGCTTTGGTTTTATGTTGGCTTAGTTTCTGCAACTCAGGGTCAGATCTGACAATCTGCTGCAACTGCTGCTGCGGTATATTCCGAAACCCCGCCCCCATGGCGTCAAACCGCTTTTGATAGGCCGTGTGGGCGGCATAGGCGTTGATGCCACTGACCCAGTTAAAGAGGCGTACCAGTTAAAGTGTAGATCCAGAGGTAGCATCGCCCTCTCTTTTTCCTGATCAAAGCTTTGGGCTATTGCGGGTGTGGT
Source organism: Pelagimonas sp. (assembly GCA_025210455.1). Taxonomy (GTDB): domain Bacteria; phylum Pseudomonadota; class Alphaproteobacteria; order Rhodobacterales; family Rhodobacteraceae; genus JAOARQ01. Next base: position 163,547 of record JAOARQ010000046.1, on the reverse strand, counting down.
GGCTCTCTCTCCTGAGAGCCACCGGATCTATTACCCCTGAAGCGCAGTCCACATTTCCTTGTCGCGCTCAGCAGTCCAGACACGGGGCGTGTCGATACCGCGGGCTTCGTCATAGGCGCGGGCCACGTTGAATGGTAGGCAGTGTTCATAGATGGCATAGTCTTTGAACTTGTCGTCACAAGCGGCGCGCACTGCATCCCAGGCTTCTTTCAGGCTGCCGCCACGGGCCACAACCTTGGCCACCGGCTTGTAGGTGGACAGGACAAAGTCTTCGGTGGCGGCAATGGCTGCGGCGACCATTTCTTCGCCCACCAGCGCATCGCCACGGCCCGGTGCGATGGATTTGGGCTCAAACGCGGCGATATTGGACAGAGTTTCCGGCCAATCCGCAAAATGCCCATCCCCGCAATAACAGGCCGAATGGTATTCCACGATGTCGCCAGTGAACATGACCTCTTGGTCAGGCACCCAGATTACCGCATCCCCTGCGGTATGAGCGCGGCCCAGCTTCATGATGTCGACGCGGCGTTTGCCGAGATAGACGGTCATGCTGTCGCTAAAGGTGGTGGTTGGGCGAGTCAAACCGGGGATTTCTTCATGGCCCTGAAACAGGCGCGGGAAGCGGTCAAATTCCGAAGCCCAGTCTTCTGCGCCACGCTCTTCGACCATGGCGGCGGCGGTGTCCGACATGATGATCTCACGCGCCCCATAGGCCGAGGCCCCCAGCACGCGCACCGCGTGGTAATGGGTCAGCACCAGATGACTGATCGGCTTATCCGTGACCGAGCGCACGCATTCGATCACTTTGCGGGCCAGACGCGGAGTGGCCTGCGCCTCGACGATCATCACGCTGTCATCACCGATGATGACACCTGTGTTCGGGTCTCCTTCGGCGGTGAAGGCATAGAGTCCCTCACCCACCTGCGTAAAGGAGATTTTCTTTTCTTCCATATCGCCTGCGGATGCGAATGCTTTGGTCATGGCGGTATCCTTTGGGTATGTCCGGTGCGCGGCTGCGCCCCTTGAACAGATGTTGGTCTGTCGGGGGGCTATGCCCCCCGGTGATTAACGGGCGTAGGGATCATCCAGTGCGGGCAGCACTTTGCCCCCACAAGCCCCAAAGCCGATGCGGTATCCATCGCCCTGTGCGGCACCACGAAGGGTGAGCGTATCGCCATCTTCCAGGAAGGTGCGCGTCTCGCCGCTGTCCAGCGTAACAGGTTCCTGACCAGCCCAGGACAGTTCCAGCAATGCGCCACGGCTTTCTTTGGTTGGGCCTGAAATCGTGCCCGACCCCAGCAGATCGCCGGTGTTCATCGGGCAACCTGATGTTGTGTGATGCGCCAGCTGCTGTGCCGAGGAATAATACATCACCGAATAATTGGTGCGGGTGATGATGGTTTCCTCTTTGCCTTCGGGGGCCAACCCCACTTCAAGCGCGATGTCATAGAGCATGGGCGCAGGTTCCTGCAGATGCGGCAGCAGTTCGCGTTCACGCTCAGGCGTTGAGGTGCGGAAGGATTCCAGCGCGGCCTTGGTCACGATCCAGGGGCTGACGGTGGTGGCGGTCGCCTTGGCCTGAAACGGGCCAAGCGGCTGGTATTCCCAGCCCTGAATGTCACGCGCGGACCAGTCGTTCAGCAGCACATAGCCAAAGATCATGTCATCCGCTTCCTGCACCGTCACCGGGCCATCCGACGGGGTGCCGACAATCGCGCCCATTTCCAGTTCGAAATCAAAGCGTTTGCAGGGTTCAAACCGAGGCAGATCGTCATTCGGGCCTTTCAGCTGGCCCCAGGGGCGGCGCACGTCGGTGCCGTCAATCACCACACTTGAAGCGCGGCCGTTATAGCCGATCGGGATCGACAACCAGTTGGGTGGCAGGGCATTTTCCGCCCCCCGCATGATGGTGCCCACATTCACCGCATGGTTTTTACCCGCGTAGAAATCGGTGAATTCGGACACGTGGAAAGGCATCAGCATTTCCGTGCCCGCCTGTGGCACCAGATAGGGCACCAGCGCCTGCGGATCTTTGCAGTCTGCCCCCAAAAGCGTGGTCAGCTCAGCGCGGAAGGCCGTCCAGTGGGCTGCGCCCAGCGCCATGAAATCCGACCAGTCGCCCAGAAGAAACACTTCTTCTTCGCCGTCCAGACCAATCAGCCCATCCGCTTCCATGGCCGAAACATTCAGGATCATATCCCCGATGGCCACGCCACAGCAGGCTTCGCCCTCATCGGTCAGAAAAGCGCCGTAAGGCAGGTTGTTCAAAGGAAAATCCGTATCGGGAGAGTTCGCGCTCTCTACCCAGGATGTCATCAAAGGCATGTTGATCCTCTCGATCTGTTCGTGTCGGGGCCACCGCAGGCGCGCGGCCCGGATGGTCAGAAGGGGGCAGCCCCCCTTCCCTTTACTTCTTGCCGGGGGTGCCGTCGAATTTCTTTTCGAGACTGTCCCAGCAGTCGATGTAGTCATCCTGCAGCGGGGCTTCTTTGGCGGCAAATTCGGTCAGATGCTGCGGGAAGCGGGTTTCGAACATGAACGACATGGTGTCTTCCAGTTTGTTCGGGCCCAGGTTCGAATAGGACGCCTTGTCAAAGGCTTCGCGATCCGGACCATGCGGGATCATCATATTGTGCAGGCTGACGCCGCCGGGCACAAAGCCATTGGGCTTGGCATCATATTCGCCGTAAATATTGCCCATCAACTCGGACATGATGTTCTTGTGATACCATGGCGGGCGGAAGGTGTCTTCCATCACCATCCAGCGTTCGCGGAACAGCACAAAGTCGATATTGGCGGTGCCGGGCTGACCAGAGGGCGCAGTCAACACGGTAAAGATCGACGGATCCGGGTGATCGAACAGAATCGACCCCACCGGGCAATAGGTGCGCAGATCGTATTTATAGGGCGCGTAATTGCCATGCCAGGCCACCACATCCAGCGGGCTCTGGCCGATCTTGGTTTCATGGAACTGGCCGCACCATTTGATGGTCACGGTTGAGGCCACTTCGCGATCTTCAAAGGCTGCCACGGGAGCTTTGAAATCACGAGGGTTGGCCATGCAGTTGGCACCAATGGGACCGCGTCCGGGCAGATCAAATTTCTGACCATAGTTTTCGCAGACAAAGCCACGGCAGGGCCCGTCCAGCACTTCGACACGATAGAGCAGACCACGCGGCAGGATGGCAATTTCCTTGGGCTCAAGGTCAATGATCCCCAACTCGGTGCAAAACCGCAGCCGCCCCTGTTGCGGCACCACCAGAAGTTCGGAGTCCGCCGAAAAGAAATACTGATCCACCATGCTTTCCGTCACGGTGTAGACATGGCTGGCCATACCCACCTGCGTATTCACATCACCAGCGGTGGTCATGGTACGCATACCGGTGATCCAGTTCAGACCAGCCTTGGTGTCAATCGGGTTCCAGCGATACTGGCCCAGCGAAATCACATCCGGATCCACACAAGGGGCGGATTTCCAGTACGGCACATCAATCTTGGTATAGCGCGCGGAATGTTTGACAGAGGGACGAATACGGTAGCACCAGGTGCGCTCGGGCGGGTTGGCGGTAAAGGCGGTCCCCGAGAGTTGTTCACCATACAAACCATAGTTACAGCGCTGGGGCGAGTTCATCCCCTGTGGCAGTGCCTCTGGCAGGGCTTCGGTTTCAAAGTCATTGGCCCAGCCCGGCATATAGCCCGCGTGCGGCCCCGGCAGGCTGGGCGCCTGTACCATCCCTTCTGGCAGTTCGACTAATGACATTTCACCCTCCCAATGCCTGAATGCGCGTTGGCAGCTTTTATTTGTTGCATCTGCAATGAGGTCAAGAAGAATTGTTGCATTCGCGACAACTCTTTTCTTTGGGCGTCTGATTTCTTATGGATCAAGGATGGACAAAAACGCGCCCCTTCCCGATTTCGACCTGCTGACATTCACGCCCTACCGTCTGGCGGTGGCGGCTGAACGCACCAGCGAAGAACTGTCGCGCCAATACAAAGCGCGCTTTGGCATTTCGATCCCCGAATGGCGGGTGCTGGTGCATGTGGCGCATTACAAGGATGTGTCGGTCCGCGATATCGAAGCGCGGGTTGCCATGGAGAAATCCAAAGTCAGCCGCGCCGCCACCCGGCTTGAGGCGCAGGGCTATATCGCCAAAACCGTCAACGCGGATGACCGGCGGCTGGTCAGCCTGTCGCTGACAGAGGCAGGCTATGCGCTGATGCAAGACCTTCTGCCACTGGCCTCGCAGTATCAGCAAGAGATCGAAGCCCGCCTGGGGGATCTGTTTGAAGGGTTGGAAGCGGGGCTTGAGGGGTTGATGCCCAAGGTTGATCGCTAAATGGACTTGCTGACCATCAATGACCAGTCGGGTCAGTACCCTGCGTCCTACTATGCGGCCACTGCCAGCCCCCTTGCCCCCTTTGCGGCGCAGAACGGGGCAGACTGTTGCGATGTCTGTGTGATCGGCGGCGGGTTCATGGGGCTGTCGACGGCGCTGCATCTGGCCCAGCGCGGCTATGACGTGGTTCTGCTAGAAGCCCAGCGCCTTGGCTTTGGCGCATCCGGGCGCAATGGCGGTCAGGTCGGTCAGGGGCAGCGGCTGGATCAGGATGAGCTGGAAACCATGCTGGGCAAAGACCACGCGCGGGCGCTGTGGCATCTGGCCAATCAATCCGTGGATCTGGTGCGGGATCTTTCAGCACAGGTTGGGGTGCCCTTTCACGATGGGGTGCTGCACGCAGATCACCGTGCGCGCTATGTGCCCCATAGCCGTGACTATGCGGCTAAGCTCAATCAGGACTACGGCTATGATCGCATCCGCTTTGTTGATCGCGACGAATGCCGCCATCTGGTGAACTCTGAGGCCTATCACGGCGGCACGCTGGATATGGGCGCGGGGCATGTGCATCCGCTGCAATTTGCGCTGGGGCTGGCGCAGCTAGCGGACCAGGCCGGGGTGCGGATCCGTGAGCAAAGCAAAGTCACCCGCATTGATGAAGGCGATCCCACACAGGTTCACACTGAAGACGGCACCGTGAAGGCCCGGCATGTTGTACTTGGCTGCAATGGCTATCTGGGCAGATTGAACCGCAGGGTCGCGGATCGGGTGATGCCGATCAATAACTATATCGTTGCCACCGCCCCCCTTGGGCCAGATCAACAAGAAAGCCTGATCCGCAACAATATCGCGGTGGCGGACAGCAAGTTTGTGGTCAACTACTTCCGCTTTTCCGAAGATCACCGGCTGCTCTTTGGCGGCACCGAAAGCTATCGCTACAAGTTTCCCAAAGATATCGCAGGAAAGGTGCGCAAACCCCTCTCTGAGATTTTCCCCCAGCTCAAAGACATTGGCATTGATTATGCGTGGGGGGGCACACTGGGGATCACCATGAACCGCATGCCGCATATCGAACGGCTAAGTGGGAATATCCTGTCACTGTCAGGGTTTTCCGGTCATGGGGTGGCGATGGCGACTCTGTCGGGCCAGATTGCCGCCGAGACGATCGCCGGCCAGGCTGAGCGCTTTGACCTTATGGCCTCAGTGCCGACACAGCGCTTTCCGGGAGGCCCTGCCCTGCGGTCCCCGCTGCTGGTGCTGGCGATGCTGTGGTATTCACTACGCGACAGACTTTAGGCCCTGCTCTGTTTCCCGCTCGGTGCGGGCAACATACGGTGGTATAGGCTTCAGGAGATCGCGCATGCGGTTCGCGCAAAAGCTGTGGTGACCCCGTAGGGCACTATCCAAATGATGGGTCTGCCCTAACCGCTAGTGCGAAGCGGACGACATCAGGCCAGTGCGGCTGTTCTCTTGTGTCTGTGCCCCTACCTATCCCTCAATCCCCTTCGGCAGACGTTAGCTAATCTCGGGTCAAGGCTTCTAAGAGACCCGTTATGAAACACCAGACCATCCATCCTTACCCCTGCACAGCGGCCACAACACCCGCGTCCCAGCCCTTGGCAAAACCTGTACTCAGTATCGCCGGGCTTGGATTCGCCGGGCTTGTATCCACCGCTTGCCTCGCGTCACTGGGCCACCGGGTGATCGGCTGTGATCTGGATCGTGCCAGGGTGGACCGCATCACCAAAGGTGAAAGCCCGCTCCATGAGGACGGGCTTGGGCCGTTGCTGACAAAAGGCATCGCACAGGGGCTGATCCGCGCCGGAACAGATCTGACCCGCGCGGTGCGCGACAGCGAGGTGACATTTGTCTTGGTCGACACACCTGTAACGGCTGAAGGCGGATGGGACTATTCCCTGTTGCAACGGGCCGCGCGCGCCATGGCTGTGGGCCTGTGCCAGAAAGAAGGCTTTCACGTCTTTGCCCTACGCAGCCCCGTCCCGCCGGGCACAACGATGAAGGTCTTGGTGCCCATCCTTGAAAAGATATCGCGAAAACGCGCCGGCCGGGATTTTGGCCTCTGCTTCAATCCTGAGTATCTGCGCAGCGGAACCGCCATCAAAGATTTCCACGCCCCTCCAAAGACGGTGATTGGCACCACAGATTTTCGGACCACTGGAATCATGCGCCAGATCTATGCGCCAATTGATCCGCCCCCGATCATCACCACCATCGAAGTGGCGGAGACCATCAAATACGTCGACACTGCTTGGCATGCCACGCAGGTCTGCTTCGCCAATGAAGTATGCCGGTTGTGCAAGCCACTTGGGATCGACAGTCATGCGTTAATGGAAATCTTGGAACAAAGTCAAAAGCCGCCCCTGAACCCCAACGGTTTGAAACCCGGCTTTGCCTATGGCAGTTCCTCTCAGCCCAAAGAGCTGCGTGCTCTCACCCAGATTTCCAATAGCCACGGGGTAAACCTGCCGCTGATCGGCGCTCTGGAGATGTCAAATCGCGAACAGTTGGAACATGTGCTGGCCATGGTGCTGCAAACAGGGGCGCGGCGTGTGGGTATTCTTGGGCTGGCATTGGATCCCGGCACAGATGAGCTGCGCGCAAGCCCAATCCTTGAGATCATGGCCGCACTACAGGATCTGGGTATTTCGATGGTCGCCCATGACAGCACAATGACCCGCGAAACCCCGCTGGACGGGCTGATGGATTATTGCCGTCAAAGCGGCATTGGTCTGTCGCGGCTGGCGAATGACTTGCCCAGCATGTTGCGCGACTCTGTTGCCGAGGTCTGGGACGCCAGCGATGCGGTTATCGTCTGCCACCCGAACCCGGCTTATCGGCAGGCGGCACAAACGCGGCGCGATGTGCCCGTGATCGACCTGGTAGGGCTTTTCTCAGGGGGTACGGCCCCGCCCCATGTCAACGGAATTGGCTGGTAACACACTCTTCGGAGAGAGATATGCCTGTCGCCCTCAAAGCAGAACGCCTTGGAGAGCAAAATGACACTCTTTTTTACTGAACCCGCCAGGTGCGGGTTATTCGAACCCCGCGTCCCGCGCAATCAGGGCCACCTGAGTGCGGTTCTTGGCGTTCAGCTTTTTGCAGATATTGCGCACATGCAGCTTGATCGTTACCTCTTGCAGATCCAGCGTCAGAGCGATTTCCTTGTTCGACCGGCCAAGGCACAGCCCCGACAGAACATCGCGCTCACGCTTACTGAACTGGCGGGTGAAATCGGTCTCACTGGGATCATCAGAGGCTTCCAGCGCGGCGGCGGGCACATAGGTTTCCCCAGCCACCATAAATTTCACCGCATTCACAAGAGACTTGGCCGACATGGATTTGGGCACATACCCACGCGCCCCGCATTCAACCACCTCATGCGCCAGACGGCTGGGCGCCGTGCCGCTGATGATCGCAAACCCCTGCTGCGGGTATTCGCGCAGCGTATCCGCCAAACCATCGATACCATTCATGCCGGGCATCGAATAATCCAGCAGCACAAGATCAAAAGGATCCTGCGAGGCCAGCACCTTTTTGACTTCGAAATAATTGGGCACCGTCACAACCACGGCGCGCCCTTCGGTTTCAAGATAGGCCGCAAAGGTGTCACGCACCATTTCATGATCATCGGCAAGCAAAATACGCATACTCAAACATCTCCGTTCAAAGGGCTTTGCGGCACAGTAGACCCGCCGGGAACCCCGTGCAAATCAACCATGTCGATCTTAAGATTTCCGCAAGCCCAAAACTTTTGGTCAGATCTTTTGGAAGGTGCGGCCCGCCTTTGGGTGGTGGCGGACCGCGTTGGGATACGCCCCGGTACATCAGAGCGTAACATCACTATGACGCGCATCTTTGCGAAACCGCGCGCGCCTTAGGGGAAGATCACTGCGCTTTCGAGCGCCCGCCACATACCAAAGTATGGTTTCTGAGCCCAAAGCGCCTGTGTGCAGCAAGGTGGCTTGTGGCAATGTGAGATCACAGTCACTCACTCACGGAAGCCGAGGTTTCACATGTTTGCCAAAATTGGATCACTCATCACTGCTGTCTCGGTACTGACTGCGACCCAGGCGATTTGCGAAGAAGAGGTCTTGTTGACCATCTACAAAGATCGCGGGGCCAGCCCCAGCGCCCCCCCCTTGTTGGCGCTGGGGCTGAGCGATTTGCAGGCTTTGCCTGAAACCACCTTTGAGACCACCACAATCTGGACCGATGGCTCCAGCGCATTTACCGGGGTCTCGCTGGCGGATCTGCTGGACCATGTGCAGGTAGAGGCCGATGTTATTCTGGCCACCGCCCTTAACGAGTATCAGGTTACCCTTCCCGGCAGTGACGCGGTTGATGATGGCCCGATTGTCGCCTATCTGCGTGATGGCGCCCCCATGTCGGTGCGCGACAAGGGGCCTTTGTGGATCATTTATCCTTTTGATGATAACCCTGAGTATCAGTCAGAAGATTATTTTTCCCGCAGCATCTGGCAATTGTCCCAGCTGGAGGTGATTGCTGCCAATTGATAAGAGGTCGTGATCTCCAAACCCACACCGTTTGTGCGCCTGCCGCTTTTCGAGCGACGCTGGAACATAGCGCTGTTTTCGGCGGTGGCGGCGCTATGTCTGGCGCTGATGATCCTGATGGGCCGCAGCGTGCTGACCGATCTGGAAACGGTGTCGAAGGCACGGCACGATGACATCAGCTGGAACATGGCGCAGATCGAAGTTGAACTGCTGCGTGTTCAGACCGCCGCGCTGAAAACCCAGGCCGCAGACAGGGCGTCGCTGGTTGAGTTTCGGCGCAGGTACGATATCTTTTACAGCCGAATCCAGACTGTACGCCGTTCCTTACGCGCGCGCATTCAGGTGGATGATGCCGACTTCACCCTACCGCTGGCCGATGCCGACAGGTTTCTGGCCCGTACCACCCCCATTGTTGACAGTGATGATGCGACGCTACGCGCCGCACTGCCCGATCTGATCTTTGAGATCGGTCTCTTGCGGGTCGAGCTCAGGCAGATGGCCCTGAGCGGGGTGTCCCATTATGCACAAAAGGATGCGGCGCGACGGGATCGCATTGAACAAACGCTGCTGCGCCTGGCTGGGGCCGCCCTGGGTCTGATCACCGCACTGCTGGTGCTTATCGTGGTTCTGGTGCGCCTCTATCAGCGTGGCGCGCGAATTTTTGTTGAAAATCAGGTGATCAACGCCCGGTTTGAAGCCACGGTGCACAACGCCCTTGATGCGGTTGTGGTGGCGGATATGCAGGGCAAGATTATTGAATTTAACGCCGCCGCCGAACAGCTTTTCGGCTATGGGCGCGCAGATGTGGTTGGCCGGCGGCATATCGACCAGCTGTTTCCCGATGCCATGCGGGGCCCTGAAACCTCTGGCGTTGCGGCCCGGTTGCGCGGCCGCATTCTGCATGCCTCAGACAAAAGCGTGCCGGTTGAGTATTCGATTTCCCTGACCGAAACCGAACATGAACAGGTGGCGGTCTATTTTCTACGCGACATCACTGTGGAACTGGATCGCGAACAGGCCCTGCGGGATGCGCGGGATACGGCGCAGGCCGGGGAAAAGGCAAAATCCGATCTTCTGACCGTGATGAGCCACGAAATGCGCACACCACTGAATGGGATTTTGGGAACGCTGTCAGTGTTCGAACGCGACAACCTGACCCCACGCCAGCTCCGCCATCTGGGGGCCATTGCGGTTTCGGGTGAATTGCTGATGTCTCATGTCAATAATGTGCTGTCCCTGTCCAGTATCGAGGCAGACAGCAGCGCGCAAGAGGCTGTGACCTTTGACCTGGCGCAGGTGGTGGAACGCCTTGTGCAAAGCCTTACCGCAAGCGCGCAGGAACGCGGCAATACCCTGTCACTGGATTTGCAGATCGCTCAGGGCACACAGGTGACGGGGCGCAAAACGGCCCTGCAGCAATGTCTGGTGAACCTGATCGGCAATGCGATCAAATTCACCCGCGATGGGACAATCTCGGTTGAAGTGGAATGGCTGGATCATCAGAACCTGTTTGAGTTTCGCGTTGCCGACACCGGCACCGGCATCGCAGAAGATCAGCAAGAGCGCATCTTTGATGAGTTTGTCATGGTGGACACCCGCTATGATCGCGAAACTGCGGGCACGGGTCTTGGGTTACCGATCACTCGCCGTATGGCGCAAAGCATGGGCGGCGATGTTGAGGTGCAAAGCATTCTGGGCGAAGGTAGCCTGTTCACTTTGCAGGTGCCGCTGCTGCGAGACACCGCTGCGCCCGAACCAGCCCCCCAACCGGACCCGCAAGAAGAGCCATATTTCACCCCCGGCAAGGCGCGTGTTCTGGTGGTCGATGACAATGAAATCAACCGCATGATTTTGGCGGATATGCTGTCGGATCTTGGGATCAGCTCGGAAGAGGCGCATAGCGGATATGTGGCGCTGGACATCCTTGCCAGGCAAGCATTTGATCTGGTTTTGCTGGATATCAGCATGCCGGGCATTGACGGGCTGGAAACCCTGTCGCGCCTACGGGATCTGGATGTGGCCTGGTGCAAAATCCCGGCGATTGCGGTGACAGCGCTGGCCTCGCAGGAAGATCGTCAGCATATCATGCAGTCCGATTTCCACGATATCCTGACCAAACCCGTTGATCAGGACGCGCTGCGCCGCGCGCTGACATCTGTTCTGAATGTTGCCTCAGACACCTCAAAGCCAAAGGCACAGGCCAGCAGCTTCCGGCAGCGCTTTGGGGATGCGCGCGCGGATCGGGCGCTGGCAACCTTTGCACAAGAGCTGACAGAGCTGCGCGCAGCACTACAGAACACGGACAGCCCACAGGTGGATGTGATCAAACAGGCGCATCATCTGGCAGGCAGCGCCGGTGTGCTGGAATTGATGGAGCTGATGGCCTGCCTGCAACGGTTGGAAATGGCCCCTGCCAGTAATTGGCCCGCCTTTACCACAGAGTTGGAAAACCTGTCTGTGACTTTGTAGGATAACCAAAAGTTTCATTTGTCAGCGCCCCATGTCTGCTGTTTCATGACCGCAGCAATCACGGAGAGCGAGATCATGTTACATCCCGTACAACAGGCCAATCTGAGTTTCTGGCAGGAACGTGTGGATATGGCCGCCGCCTTTCGCTGGACAGCGCGGCTGGACATGCATGAAGCGGTGGCCAATCACTTTAGTCTGGCGGTGAATGACAACGGCACACAGTTTCTGATGAACCCGAACCAGCGCCATTTCGCCCGCATCAAAGCCTCGGATCTTTTGCTGCTGGATGCCAATGATCCCTCAACGATGGATTTGCCCGATGCGCCTGACCCGACGGCCTGGGGGCTCCATGGCTCGATTCACCGGCTTTGCCCCCATGCGCGCTGTGTGATGCATGTGCATTCAATCCATGCGACTGTGCTGGCGGCTTTGGCAGACAGCTCTCTGCCGCCCATCGACCAGAACACCGCAACCTTTTATGAACGCTATGTGATCGACGACAATTTTGGCGGACTGGCCTTTGAAGAAGAAGGCACACGCTGCGCCGGGATGCTGTCTGATCCAAAGATCAAAACCATGATCATGGGCAATCACGGGGTGCTGGTGATCGGTGACAGCGTGGCAGATACGTTTAACCGGCTGTATTACTTCGAACGCGCCGCCGAGACCTATATTCGCGCTTTGCAGACCGGCCAGCCCCTGCGGGTTCTGAGCGATGAGGTTGCCAGCAAAGTCGCGCAGGAACTGGAAGACTATCCCGACCAGTCAGAGCGCCATCTGGCCGAACTGAAAGCCATTCTGGACGAAGAGGGATCAAACTACGCCAGTTGATTGGGCCCTATGATTGGCATTTGGGGGCGCAGCTATGCATCTGCGCTGCGTCCCGAAACCACCCCCAAAAACACAAAAGGCCGTGCGAATTGCACGGCCTTTGCGTAATGCGATAATCAAGTGGATTACTTGATTTTGCCTTCTTTGTACTCGACGTGCTTGCGCGCAACCGGGTCATACTTGCGAATGACCATTTTCTCGGTCATGGTGCGTGCGTTTTTCTTGGTCACGTAGAAGTGGCCGGTACCCGCGCTCGAGTTCAGGCGGATCTTGATTGTGGTAGGCTTCGCCATGGGTCATCTCCTGCAACGCTGGGCGAATGCCCACGTGAAAACTCTATGAAGCCTGCCTTTTAATGAAGGACGGGCCAGAGTCAACAACTCAAACCCATAAAAATCATGCGCGGAAGGCCTATAAGCCGGATTCTGTCCGGGGCGGCATATACCGCCCCTCGTGCGACCATTCCTCTAGGCCATATGTTGCCATATGGCTCAAGCTGCCAACCCGGACGTCTTGGGCCAAAGCTGCCCTGTTCCGATATCCCAGTAAGGATCAGCGAACGCGACGTCCCTATTTGGCATTGCTCCCGGTGGGGCTTGCCTAGCGGGCGATGTTGCCATCCCCCCGGTGGGCTCTTACCCCACCCTTTCACCCTTACCGCGCCAGGGCGCGGCGGTTTGTTTCTGTGGCGCTTTCCGTCAGATTGCTCTGCCCGGGCGTTACCCGGCACCGATGCTTTGGTGAGTCCGGACTTTCCTCTCCCCCGATAGGGCAGCGGTCGCCCGGCCTTCCGCGCGGTTTGCACATACGGCGCGATGCGCCTTAACGCAACATCAAAGGTTTGTTCATCCAGTCGCGCAGGGCGTTGGCCACTGCTTCGGGCTGTTCCAGCGTGGGCAAATGGCCGGCCCCATCCAGCACGCGCAGTTCCGCATCCGGGATCAGTTCTGCCATAAAGCTATGACGTTTGACCGGGGTTAGAGGATCATCCGCCCCACAGAGCACCAGCGCAGGCGCATTCAGCTTGCGCAGCGTGGCCTGCTGATCCTTGCGCCGCTGCAACGCACGGCTTTGGCGGATATAGACCTCATAGCCCTGCCCATGGGCCATATCCATCATCAACGCCATGATTTCCGCGCGATACGGCCCGGGGGACAGCAGGCCGGGCTGGAAATCCTCTTGCAGGACCTCATCAAAGCGCCCGGTCTTGGCGCGAATGATCTTTGGGTCACGCTCCGCGGCCTGTTGCGGTGTTTCGGGCAAGGGACTGGTTGACATCAGCGCAATGCGGCTGACGCGATCCGGAGCCCGGCGCAGGATCTCCATCGCGACGATGCCGCCCATCGACAACCCGGCCAGAGCAAAGCGTTTCGGCACCAGATCCAAAATTCGCGATGCGATTTCTTCGATCCGTTCGCCTTCGGACACCGGGGCTGTCATAACAGCGAAATCGCGGGACAGATCGGCAATCTGCGGCCCAAACAGGCGTGCATCACACATCATGCCGGGCAAAAAGACGATAGGTTCAGACATAACACTGCCCCCTATTGCCCTGCACGCTGATCTTTATGCTTTGGATCTTCTGATCCTCAGGCATATCTGCCCGGTAAATGCCCATAACCGCTCCGAAAAACCTAATTACCTACGCGGGCCAAGGTAACAGTTTCGTCATAAAGTAAAAGGCATCACAAAGAAAAACTGGCACAAATCTGTGCCAGTTTTCAAAGACCTCGCGGAAAAGCGCCGTCAGTTGATTTTGATCTGATCCCAGAACACACCCAGATGCTTGGATACGATCTGCGAATAGCGGTCGCTTTGCTTCAGCGCGGCCAGCCCGGCGTTGAACCGATAGAGGAAGGTTGTGCCGCGCCAGTGCTTTTTCGAGATGATCACATGCAGCCCTTCCACCGAAAGCGGCTTGTCCAGTGGCACCACCTGTCCGCGCAGCCCCATACTGTCGATGGTCTGCGCCCCTAGGAAGACATTCAGCGTCACCGCATCAACACGGCCCGCCAGCAGATCCTTGAAACAGTCCTGCGGGCTATTGGCCTGAACCAAGGTGATCTGACCGTTTTTCAGCCATTCACGATCCGGGCGATCCAGATCATGGGTGAAATAGCCTTTGGGGCGGCACAGCCGTTTGCCAATGACATCCTGATCGCTTTCATAGGTGAACCCCGATCCCTCGCGCACAAAAAGCAGCACAAGGATCTCGACCAGCGGATCCGAGAAGTGGAAATTGGCGCAGCGTTCGTTGCCCGGCGTCTGTTCGCAATTGGGTTTCAACCATGGGAAGCCCATGTCGAACTCTTTGCTGTCCAGCTTTGGAAACAGGTGCTGCGACCAGTCATCTTCCCAGGTGATGGAATAGCTGACCGGCGATGGGGTGGCCTCCATCGCGGCGTTGACCAGCTCTGTCACCATGCCCTGTCCAGGCCAGGATTTATCGGTGAAGGGCGCATAGTTTGATCCGGTCAGCAGGGTCAGCTCAGCATCTTCCTTGCGCAGTGGCGTAGCATCCGCCTTAACCAACCCGGGAATGCAGGGAATCGTCAGCACATCCCCCGGTGTCACCTGAAAGACCGACGACTTCAGCTTGGCCTCATTGGCGTAGTAGATTAGGGTCCATTTTTCCTGATCGCCATAAGCCTCTGTAGCGATTGAAAAAACCGTATCCCCGCCCTGTACCGTGTAAAGATCCGGGGCACAGTCCTGCGCCTGCGCCGCCATTGGGGCGGCCATCAGCGCCAATCCAGCAATCCATCCCCGCATGGCTTAGTACTCCGACCAGATGCGGGTCATGTGTTCGTCGATGATGCGCTGATATGTGCCGTCTTCTTTGATCTTTTTCAGACCGTCTTCGAACACCGCCAGCAGCTCGGGGCCGCGCGGGTGCGATTTATGTACAACCATGTGGTTGCCATCGATCGAAATCGGCTGACCAAGCGCCACCTGCACCTTATCTTTCAGACCCAGTTCCGAGATTTTTTCCCGACCAAGGAATTCGTTCAGCACTACACCGTCGACTTCGCCATCAACCAGCAGTTCGAAACAGTCGCCCGGAGAATTCGGTGTCGCCAGTTTGATCTTGCCATCTTTCAACCAGTTACGTCCCTGATGGTCGAACATGAAGGTCGAATAGCCCGCTGGGCGGCACAGGGTTTTGCCCGCGATATCTGCGTCAGAGGTGAACTGGAACGGGCGATCTTTGCTGACAAACATCAGCATCAAGACCTCAAACATCGAATCTGAGAACACGAGGTTTTGACAGCGATATGTCTCTGGTTGCGAGGCACAGTCAGGTTTGAACCAGGGAAAACCAATGTCCAGCAGCGCATTCGACAAGAGCGGTTCGTGATGCGATCCCCAATCGTTGACCCAATGAACCGCATAACCTTCCTTCGGATCTGCGGCTTTCATCGCCTGTTCGACCACATCCGCAAGAATGCCACCATTGGGCAGGTTTTCATCGGTGAAGGGGGCAAAATCAGACCCGGTCAGAATGTTGATTTTCTGACGGGTGGCGGCATTGCCCAGCTTGGGTTTGATAGGTGCCGCCGGTGCAACAGCGGCAGTGACCGCAGCGATAGGAACGCCCCCTTTCAGACCCGTTGGCAGGCCGTTGATACAGCTCAGGCGCAGTTTCATGCCACGCCGGATCGAATTGGGATTCGGGCCGATCTTGTCGATGTTATTGGTGTGGATCGTCGTCCAGTGACCCACATCTTTGTACATCTTATCCGCGATCAGTGAGAGCGAATCGCCGCTCTGGATAACATACTCGCCGCCACAGGTTTCCTGTGCGGATACACCAATTGTACCGGCGGCCAGCATTGCTGACGCCAGCGCCAAAGCGCTCAATTTCATATTAGTCCCCCCAGACCAAGTGCTGCAAAAATTTTCGCTTATGTTGTGTCTATCGTCAACCGGAACGCGATAATTTGTTGGAATACCTATATATATCAAGAGGTTTCCGCACAAAGGGAATACACAAATGCGGGATTAATTCCCAATTTTGGAAAAGGCCAGATTTCAAGCGCGCTAGAATCGAGCCATAGCGAGAATCGAAAGGCTGCACCTGCAGCATTCCACTGGAGCGTGTACGCCTTTCGGTAGGCTAAGATCAGGCGGCTGTTGAATGAATCTGCAGCCAGATGGCCGCTTCGTCAAAGACTGTCCATTCACGGCGCAGCCCCCAGGGGCCAAATTCCGCATGGGTGATCCCCATCACATGCACCGGTTTGCCTGTCGGCGCACCAAACAGGCCCCAGCCATCATGGCCACCGGTCAAAGACCAGCGCAGAGACGCGCGGGCGGGCATCAGCGGCTCTTCGAGGCCGATCTGGTGGTGAATCTTGAACTCAGCCGAAGGAAAGGCCGCGCGCAGGCCCAACCAGAAGGTATCTGCCGCCTCACGGCCATGGGCCTCTTGCCCGCCAATGTAAGACAGCTGGCAGGCACGGTCATACTGGCGGGAAAACACCGACATCTCACCGGCCATGCAGCGGGTAATCAGATCTGCCAGCGCCGCCCCCCATTGATTGTCATTGCCCTGCCCGGTGTAGGGGCCGATTTCGTTGTTATCCGGGTGAAACGGGCGGTTGGCACTGCCCAGCGCCTCGGCGCGTTCGCGTGCCCAATCAGATGGGGTCAGCCCCAACTGGCGCAGTACCGCCCCGGTATCGCAGACCATCCATTCTTCATGAATGCGATTAGCCTTGGCATAGCGGTCGGCAATGGTGCGAAACATCACCCTGCGCCCAGTTGGTTCGCCAAAAATACCCGGCCCCTGATGGGTGGCCACCGACAATATGCGCTGTGATCCCAACATGCCAAATTGCGGTGCGCCCGACCAGATCACATCCTCGCCCAGATGCTTTTGATCAGGAAAGCCCACCAGTTCTGCCATGGCATCTGCCAGCACCACCTCAGCACCCACAGCTATGCCATTGGGCGAACGGGTGATCACGTCGGGGCTGTAGTATTCGCGCATCTTTGCGCCAAGGCCGCGCAATTCCCAGATTTCTTCAGTCACCGAGAAAAGAAAGTCGGGGAAGTCTTTGAATTTAGGGTCAAACCCATGCATATGCGCCACCTGTCAGAGAACCGTACCGCCCAAAGCAAAAGGGCAATTTTCTTGCACTCCTGTCTAGTTAGGCATGGTTAATGACAGGTAAAATGCCCAAGGTTTTTACGCCTCATTCACAGCCTCTTCATAGCCGCCCCAGCGGAATTCCCTATTGGGGCCCAGCCTGGAAAACGGGTTGAAAGCGATCTCCCAGATATGGCCGTCGGGATCTTTGAAATAGCCGATATGACCACCCCAAAAGACATCATGCGCCTCTTGCAATATCGTGGCCCCTGCGGCGCGGGCGCGATCAAGGATCTGCGCAACCTCAGCTTTTTCAGACACGTTATAGGCATAGGTCGCGGCCCCGTGCCCGAGGCTGTCAACAGACACGCCAATATCGCGGGCCAGCATATCAATCGGGTACAACCCGAGTACCTGCCCTATCAGGTCAAAGACAACGATGCCCTCATCCGAGGGCACCCGCGCCCAGCCCATATCTTCGAGAAACTTTGCCTCGCGCGCCACATCTTTGCAGCCGAAGGTGATCAGGCTCACTCGCTGGTCCATAACATACTGCCTTTTTCAAAGTGTCTTGACCCAGTTCAGGATCACCTGAACCAGTTCATCTGTCATCATCGGTGACATCACGTCACCGGCGATCACGTGGTGGTTGTCATCGCCGCGGCCAGTCACATCCACCGTGTGGATCTGCGCGTGACCACCCCAGCGGCTGGCGACCGCGCGGGTCTGATCATGGTTCACCACATCATCCGCCGGATCGAAGATGAACAACGCGGGGGCTTTGGCCTGCTCATGTGGGGCGCTCTTTGCCGCCTGCACCGAAGCCGCCATGGGCAGCAAGGCTACTGTCGGATAGCTGGTGCTCCAATACAGGTCGTGATCCGCGCTGCTGGCGGTAAAGCCACGTTCACGCCCTGCGACAAGCGGCGCCCACCAGCGCGCGGCGGGAAAGGTCAGCAGCACGGCGGCGGGATCCTGCACCTGATAGTTCGGAGATATAAAGACAACGCCGTCAACGCCCTGCCCCATGTCTTCGTGCAGGGCCAATGTGGCCAGCGTTGCGCCGGTTGAGGTGCCCATCAACATCACCCGATCCCCAATGCGCCGCGCAATGGCCAGGGCTTCGGCCAGATCTTCCATCCAGGCCTGTACTGATCCTTCGGCCATGGCGTGGCCCGGCCGACCGTGGCCCGTCAGACGGGTGTAGATCAGATTCGCCCCAAGCGCGCGCGCCACATCGTCCGGCAACGGGCGCACCTCTTCGGAGCTGGCTGAAAACCCATGCACATAAACAATGGCCCAATCCGCTTTGCTTTCAGGCGCATCGACCCAGATCACCCGTTTTTCAGTGTCTGCGACGATATCATCAAACCGCGCCTCCTGGCGGGCCAGCCAGGCATCTACCCCATCGTCAAGCTGTGTCTCATCAAAATGCACATCGGTGACAACCGGTTCACGCGGCCCCAACAGGGCGATGGCAGCAATCAGCCCCACAAAGCCCAAGACTATCCATAAGACCATACGCATCTGTCCCTCTCTTGCGCGTGTTGCGCTGGCTAGCCCCCAAGCACGTCGGAAATGGCGGTTTCGATCAGGGCCAAGCAGCTTTCATCAGAAAAGCGGTGATCCGCCCCCTGAACCAGCGTCAGCCGCACATCCGGCCCTTCGATGTGATCCAGAAGGCGCAGCGCGGTTTCACGGCTGACAGCTTCGTCTTGGGTGCCCTGCATCAGGCGCACAGGCCAGGCCATCGGCAACGGCTGGGTCAGAACGCGATTGTCGCGCCCGTCTTCGATCAGCTTTTTGGTGACCACATAGGGATCTTCATAAGCGGAGGGCAGCAGAACTTGCCCCTCTTCCATCACCTGGCGGCGCTGTTCTTCGGTGAAGCCTGCCCAAAAGCCATCTTCGGTGAAATCAGGCGCGGCGGCGATGCCAACAAAACCCGCGATTTTGTCAAGGCGCTGGCTAAGCAGCGCCGCGATCCAGCCCCCCATGCTGGACCCCACAAGGAGCACCGGACCCTGCATAGTGGCGCGAATGACGGCTTCGGCGTCATCAGCCCAATCACCGATGCATCCCTCTTCGAACACACCGCCTGACACGCCATGACCCGAGTAGTCCAGCCGAAGGAACGCCCAGCCCTGCGCCTTGGCCCAGGCTTCTAGGTGAACGGCTTTGGTCCCTTCCATGTCAGACCGGTAGCCTGACAGAAATACCACGCATGGCCCCTGCCCGGCGGTAAAGGCATATCCCAGTTTATTGCCGCGCGGGCCCTGCAGGAAGGAAACGTCGCTCATCGGTGTAATCCACTTTCATTGTCTCACGCGGCCAAGATATCGTGCGGGTCCAGCGGCGCAAGACCTTCACAAGCGCGAAGAAATCACCCCGGTGTTAAACCCACCCATGCGCAATTCCCCAAACAGGCGCTGATATTCGATCTTGGGACAGCGGTTCTGGATCACATCTATGCCGCGCGCCTGTGCCATTTCAGCGGCCTGAGCATTTTCCACCCCGATCTGCATCCAGACTGTCTGCAAATTGGGCAGATGCGCTAATGCCTCTTCCACGATTGGCGGCACATGCTCCGAGCGGCGGAAGATATCCACCATATCCACTTCGGGCGGGCAATCCGCCAGACTGGCGCGGATGGTTTCGCCAAACAGATCTTTGCCTGCATGGCCCGGATTGACCGGAATCACCCGATACCCCTTAAGCGACAGGTAGCGCGCCACATAATAGCTAGGCCGTACGGGGTTCATTGAAACCCCGACCACGGCAATTACCTTGCTGCGTTGCAAGATGGTTTTGATCTCTGCGTCTGTCATAGCCGCAGCCTAGTGGTTCTGCGCCAAAACAGGAACCGGAATTGCGCCTGATCTACAAATGCCCAGACAAAAGAAAGAGCGCCGATGGCGCCCTTACCCTTAGATCAGAGGATTTTCTCTTGGATCAACCTGTCAGCCAGATCCGCATAGGCCTGCGCCATGGGGCTATCCCCTGTTGCAATCGGTGTTCCGCCATCCCCACCAAGGCGGGTATCCAGATCAATCGGCAGCTGCGCCAGCAGGGGCGCGCCCAGCTTTTCCGCCTCAGAGGCGACACCGCCATGGCCAAAGATATGGCTGTCCTTGCCGCAATGCGGGCAGGTGAAAACCGCCATGTTCTCGATCAGTCCCAAGACAGGGGTTTTCAGAGATTCAAACGCATCCAGCGCCTTGCGCGCATCCAGCAGCGCCACATCCTGAGGGGTCGACACGACAATCGCCCCTGCAACATCAGATTTCTGCCCCAGCGTCAGCTGCACATCCCCGGTACCGGGCGGCAGATCAACGATCAACACATCCTGTTCCCCCCAGTCGACCTGCATCATCATCTGCTGCAAAGCACCCATCAGCATGGGACCACGCCAGACCACCGCTTTGTCTTCGGCCAGCATCGAGCCCATGGACATGACAGTGACTCCATGTGCGTGCAGCGGGATGATTGTTTTACCATCCGGGCTGCTGGGGCGTCCGTTCAGGCCAAACATGCGGGTCTGAGAGGGGCCATAGATATCCGCATCCAGCAGCCCCACCTTTTTACCTTTGCGCGCCAGCGCCACCGCAAGGTTGGAGGACACGGTGGATTTACCGACACCGCCCTTCCCGGAGCCGATGGCAATTATAGTCTTCACATGCGGCGGCTTCATCACCTCGGCCTGCGCCTTTGGGTGACCCCCGACCTTCAGCTTGGGCGGGGCTTTGGCCTCGTGGGCGGTCAGGACCACGCTGACATCACGCACATCATCAAGACGCGCCACCGCCGCCTGCGCCGCCTTGCGCATCGGTTCCATGAGTCGCGCAATCTCGGGGCTAGGGGCTTCGATGACAAAGCGCACAATCCCGTTTTCGACACTCAAAGCCCGAATCATATCTCTGGAAATCAGGTTTCCGCCGTCGGGCAGATCAAGCCCTTCCAGCACTGCCTTGACCCGCTCCGCTACGTCATTCATCGCTTCGCTCCTGCTTTTGCTACTTTAAGTGGCACCTTGCCCATTAAGCAGCAAGCCTTGCATGTTCATTTTCCGAGCCTTGTAACACAAGCCCTCAATATCAATAGATTTTCTCATGCATTTTCTGCATGGCAGCATTGCTGAGGTGGCTATTGTGCAATCGCAGCATAACCCGCATGTTAAGGCCAACACAGCGAACAACACACAATAGGTAAATCTGAAATGGCTCTTGTAAGTGACATCACCACTGCCCCGGTTACAGGCCGCATCGGCGGGATGATCACCGAGATGCGCGCCCGTCTGGAGCGCCGCCGCCAATTCAAGCGCACCCTGCGTGAGATGTCATCGCTCAGCAGCCGCGAACTGGCCGATCTGGGTCTGAACCGCAGCGAAATCAAACGGGTTGCCTATCAGGCCGCCTACGAAAACTAAGTTTCCGGAGCAGGCTTCCTCCCTTTCTGCCTGCTCCACTAACGGCGACGCTCTCTCTCCTCCTCCCTGAGGGCGTCGCTGCTAAATTCAGGGCCAGAAGGCCCGAACAGATGTGAGACCTCTCTCCTCCTCCCTGAGGTCTTCATCAACGGCGACGGTGCCTCTCCTCCTCCCTGGCACCGTCGCAGAGTTTTTGGGCCTCGCGCCCCACGATATGCAAGGCCCTCTCCTCCTCCCTGGGTCTTCATAAGCAGCGGTGACGTCTCTCCTCCTCCCTGACGTCACCGCATCCTCATTCGGGGTCTTTGAGCCCCAGCACTGATGTTGGTCCCTCTCCTCCTCCCTGGGATCTACATGACCAGCGGTTCGCCCTTTCCTCCTCCCTGGGTTGGCCGCGACATAACTGGGGTCTCTCTCCTCCTCCCTGAGGCCCCGGGACAATAGAAACCGCGATGCAACCTCCCTGCATCGCGGTTTTCTTTTGTTCAGACTCAGAATGTGTTTTCTGGCTACGCCGTTGCTGGCGCGCTAAACTGACCCAATCCACAAAAGCGCATTCAGGCCAAATTCACATGTCAAAGAAATACGGACGCACCTTTCACCTGCCTGATTCACCAGGCGCTACGAGTGACGACAAGAGAATGACAGATCTCTCAAGTCTTCTGGATGCGCCAGAGGTGGTAGTGACCGAGAAAATGGATGGTGAAAATACGACGATCCATGCCCAGGGCTGCCACCCCCGCAGCCCGGACGCAAGATACCACCCCTCGCGGGATTGGATGAAGGCCTTTGCAACGGGCATTTCGCCTTTTCTGGCCAAAGATGAACGTATCGTCGGCGAATATCTGTTTGCCCGTCATTCCATCGCATATACTGCGTTGCCCTCATATTTCATGGGGTTTTCGTGGATCTTGGGGGATGAGGTTCAGTCATGGGAAAACACGCAGAACAGGTTTCGCGACCTTGGAATAAGCAGCGTGCCGGTGCTGTTTCGCGGAAAACTCTCTCAAACTCTGGTTGATGATCTGTCGGCACAGATGGATCTCACCACTCAGGAAGGGTTTGTGATACGCACCACATCGGCTTTCCTCGAGGATCAGATGGCAACGCACCTGGGTAAATATGTGCGGGCGGATCACGTTCAAAGCGAAACCCATTGGATGCATACCGAAATCATCCGCAATACTCTTGGCTAACTCAGGCAGAAGACCAAGGGCGCCCAGCGAAGAAGCCCGTAGGGCCGATGAGCGCCCCCTTTCCCTTTGCGCGCCCTTTGGGTAGATGTCTTCCAACGGAATATGAGGACGCCCAGATGCCCCTGGAAAAGACATTCAACGCCCAAGAGGCGGAACCACGCATCACCGCGAAATGGCTTGAGACCAAGGCCTTTGCCGCCGGTGCCAATAAATCGCGCGACGAGACATTCACCATCATGATCCCGCCGCCCAATGTGACCGGCGCATTGCATGTGGGCCATGCCTTCAACAACACCCTGCAGGATATTCTGACACGCTGGCACCGGATGCGAGGCTTTGACACGCTCTGGCAGCCCGGACAGGACCACGCGGGCATCGCCACGCAGATGCAGGTGGAAAAGATGCTTGCGGCCACGGGCCAGCCCACCCGTGCGGAACTGGGTCGCGAAGCCTTTCTCGATAAAGTCTGGGAATGGAAGGGTCAGTATGGCTCGACCATTATCAACCAGTTGCAACGTCTTGGCTCATCATGTGACTGGGATCGCAATGCGTTCACCATGGCCGGCGCAGATCGCGACCCGCGCACAGGCCACGAAAACAGCGCCAACTTCCATGACGCGGTGATCAAAGTCTTTGTGGATATGTACAACAAAGGCCTGATCTATCGCGGCAAGCGGCTGGTCAACTGGGATCCGCATTTCCAAACCGCGATTTCCGATCTTGAGGTCGAGAATATTGATGAACCGGGTCATATGTGGCACTTCAAATACCCACTGGCCGGTGGTGAGACATATACATATGTCGAAAAAGACGAAGACGGGAATGTCACGCTTGAGGAAGAGCGCGATTACATCTCTATCGCCACCACCCGCCCCGAAACCATGCTGGGCGACGGCGCGGTTGCGGTGCATCCCTCCGACGAACGTTATGCACCGATTGTCGGCAAGCTGTGCGAAATCCCGGTGGGTCCCAAAGAACACCGCCGCCTGATCCCGATCATCACCGATGACTACCCGGACAAAGACTTTGGCTCCGGCGCGGTAAAAATCACCGGCGCGCATGATTTTAACGACTATCAGGTCGCCAAGCGTGGCGGCATCCCGATGTATTCGCTGATGGACCCCAAAGGCGCGATGCGCAAGGATGGCCGCCCCTATGCGGAAGAGGCGGCAGACGCCCAGAAAATCGCCAATGGTGAAATGGACTTCACCGAGACCATGATCGCCGCGATGAACCTTGTCCCCGATGAGTATCGCGGGCTGGATCGGTTTGACGCGCGCAAACAGGTGGTCGCAGACATCAATGCCGAAGGTCTGGCGGTGATGCATGAGGTCACCCGCGAAGAAAAAGACGAAGAGGGCAACAAGGTCAGCGTGACCGAAACCGTGCCTTACGTCGAAAACAAACCAATCATGAAGCCAAAAGGCGACCGTTCCAAGGTTGTCATCGAACCGATGCTGACCGATCAGTGGTATGTGGACGCCGAGAAAATCGCCGGCCCCGCACTCGATGCGGTGCGTTCGGGTGACGTAAAGATCATGCCTGACTCGGGCGAAAAGACCTTCTATCACTGGCTGGACAATATCGAACCCTGGTGCATCTCACGCCAACTCTGGTGGGGCCATCAGATCCCGGTTTGGTATGGGCCAAACAAGGACGACCATACCAAACAAGAGCGTTTTTGCGCAGCAAGTGCTGAAGATGCTATTGCAGCAGCTAAGGCTTACTACGGTCCTTCGATAGAGGTTCAGGAAGAAATTGCGCCAGAAGGTTTGTCTGGAAGTTTAAGCTTTGGTACCACCAATGGCGAATTGACGTCAGTAGATCTTTCTCGCGACCCCGACGTCCTCGACACATGGTTTTCTTCCGGCCTCTGGCCGTTCGGCACGCTAGGTTGGCCGCAGGACACCGATGAACTGGCGAAATACTATCCCGGTGATGTGCTGATCACCGGCGCAGACATTCTGTTCTTCTGGGTGGCGCGCATGATGATGATGTCTCAGGCGGTGAACGAAAAGAACCCGTTCCACACGGTCTATCTGCACGGCCTCGTCCGTGACGAGAAGGGCAAGAAAATGTCCAAGACCACCGGAAACGTCATCGACCCGCTGGAAATCATTGACGAATTTGGCGCCGACGCCCTGCGCTTTACCAACACGGCCATGGCGTCGATTGGTGGCGTACTGAAAATGTCCAAAGACCGCATCGCGGGCTATCGCAACTTTGGAACCAAGCTGTGGAACGCCTGCCGCTTTGCCGAGATGAACAACGCGGTTGGTCTGAATGCCGGGCAGCCTGCCCCCAAAGCCACGCTGAACAAGTGGATCATGGGTGAAACCGCCAAGGCGCGTGAAGCCGCCGATGCCGCGCTGACCGACTATCGTTTCAACGACGCGGCGCTGACGCTCTATGCCTTTACATGGGGTAAGGTCTGCGACTGGTATGTTGAATTTGCCAAACCGCTGTTCAACTCGGAAGATGAGGCTGTCGCGCAGGAAACCCGCGAAACCATGTCTTGGGTGATTGATCAGTGTCTGATCCTGCTGCACCCTATCATGCCCTTCATCACAGAAGAGCTTTGGGGACAGCTGGGTGAGCGTCAAAAGATGTTGGTGCATGGGGATTGGCCTGTCTACACCTCGGCGGATCTGCTCGACAAAGACGCAGAGGCAGAGATGTCCTGGGTGATTGCCACCATCGAAGGCGTGCGCTCTGCGCGGGCGCAGATGCGTGTTCCCGCAGGTCTTTATGTGCCAATGGTTGTCACCGACTTTGGTGACCTTGAGCAGGCCGCCTGGGCGCGCAACGAGACCCTGATCAAACGCATGGCGCGGATTGAAGATCTGGAACGCGCTGACAGCTTTCCCAAGGGCTGTGTGACCATCCCTGTGGGCGGCGCAACCTTTGGCTTGCCCTTGGCGGATATCATTGACGTCAATGAGGAGAAGGCTCGTCTTGAAAAGGCAATTGGCAAGCTCGCCAAGGAACTGGGCGGTCTGCGGGGACGGTTGAACAATCCCAAGTTCGTGGCATCCGCCCCGGATGAGGTTGTCGAAGAAGCCCGCGCCAATCTGGCCGCCCGCGAGGCGGATGAAGCCAAGTTGCAAGAGGCCCTGGCCAGACTAAACGAGATTGAATAATCTCTTTGAGGGCGTCCGACATCGGGCGCCCTTTTCATTTACCGTGCTCTTTCCATGCCGTGAAAAGAGTGTCGATGGCTGGGTCTCTGGCGGGCTTTGCCTGGTCTCGTATAGATCTAATTTGAAGCAGCCCCTTTGTCCGGCTGAACCCGCACCACTAATAAGCGGCTGAATTTTCAACAATAAAACCTTATCGCAGCGGTATTTTCCTGCTGACCAGTTCGATTTGTCTACAATGCGAACGACTTGTAGCCGCCCCTGCGGAACCCTTTCTTAAGACTGCATACGTAAATCTCTCTCATATCAGACGCGCCACGCATCATGCTTTTGATGCCAACAGGGATGCAGATTGACGATGCAAGACATTAATTTCCACGCGATGGGGCCTTCGCGGTCCCGATCAGGTGAAGACCCGATGGTCGCCTTTCTTCTGAATGCACGTAGTACCCCAGTGACCATTTCCGCACGGGAGGTTCACCGGCTGGATTCTCACCGACTGCAACTCCTTTTGGTCGCTCAGAAGCAATGGATGATTGATGGCGTGCAATTTGGCGTCACGGATATGTCCCCTTCCTTTCGCGAGGGCCTGACACGGCTGGGCCTGGATGAAAACCACTTTGATGAGGAGCCCGTTCAATGACCACAAAGGTTCTGGCAATTGATGATTCACGCACAATCAGAAACCTCCTGCGTGTCTCTCTTGAAGGCGCAGGTTTTGAATTCCATTCAGCCTGCGACGGTGAAGAAGGGGTAGAGGTGTTTCCCGATGTCGACCCGGACGTCGTTATCACAGACATCAACATGCCCAAACTAGACGGTTTTGGCGTTATCGATGCCTTGCGCTCTGGGCCAAACCGGACCAATGTTCCGATCTTAGTCCTGACCACCGAAAGCTCAAATGACCTGAAATCCCGAGCACGTGATGCGGGGGCGACCGGCTGGATTGTCAAACCGTTTGACGATGCTTCGCTGGTATCGGTTTTGAAACGACTGACGGGGCATTAAATTATGTCTGGAAATTCCATCAAAGATACCTTTTTCGAGGAATGCGAAGAGCTTCTGGAGGCTCTTGTTGAAGGCCTGTCCGAGATGGAAGAGGTCGCGGGCGATATGGAAGTCGTCAACGCCGTATTCCGTTCGGTGCACTCGATCAAAGGTGGCGCAGGCGCATTCGGTTTAGACCGGCTCGTAAATTTTGCGCATACTTTCGAAACTGTCATGGACATGGTTCGCGACAGCAAACTCGAGGTCGATGAAAAGCTGATTTCACTGTTCCACCGTTCTGGCGATATTCTGACCGACATCGTTGCATCCGAGCGTGATCAAACAGATTTGGACAACACTGCCGAAACGGCCGTGATCAAAGAGCTGGAATCCTATCTGGGTGACACGCACTCAGACGACGAATTCGATTTTGACGCCCTGTCCCTAGATTTCGATTCAGGCCCAATCGACATCGGTGTTACGTCAGATGATGAAAGCGAAAGCACGTCTGCAATCCACCGTATTTTCACAATTCGTTTTGAACCCGGCAAAGCGCTTTACGAAAATGGTCATGAGCCACTGCTTCTGTTTGATGCACTTGCTGAAATGGGCGACCTTGCCGTCGAAGCGGATACCTCCGGGATACCGGAATTCGATACATTTGACCCCAGCGATGCTGTTCTCAAATGGACGCTCTCACTGAGTACTTCCGAAACTGAAGAAAATGTTCGCGACGTCTTCGAGTTCGTCGATGGTCTGTGCGTACTCGAGATCAGCGTCGAGGAAACGACACCGCCGCCGCCCCCACAAGGCGAAAAAGTTCCAGAAGCTCCCGTTGCTGAAGCGACACAGCCTGAACCCTCCCAAGTCGTGGACGCCGCTACTGAACAAACAGCAGACTTGTCATCACAGGTTGCCCCGGCGAGCGCAGTATCCGAGAAAGCTGCGCCCGCTCTACCTGCGACAGCAAAAGCGGGCCCCACACCAGCGCCAGCCTCAAAGGAGCCTCGCGGACCAAAACCCACGCTGCGTGTCGACCTTGATCGCGTTGACCGCCTGATTAACACAGTTGGTGAATTGATTATCAACCAAGCCATGATCTCTCAACGGATCGAAGAACTTGAACTGCCAACGGGTGGTAATCTAACTAACGAACTCGAAGCCTACAAATTACTAGCGCGCGACATTCAAGAAGGCGTCATGGCCATTCGCGCCCAGCCGGTGAAACCTTTGTTTCAACGCATGTCTCGCATTGTTCGGGAAGCCTCGGACGCAACAAACAAAAAAGCTAAACTGGTCACTGTCGGTGATTCCACCGAAGTCGATAAAACTGTCATCGAGAGACTTGCGGATCCGTTGACACATATGATCCGCAACGCAGTGGATCATGGTCTGGAAGCCCCTGAGGTCCGTCAGGAACTCGGTAAAGAACAGATCGGCACAATTCGTTTGTCAGCGGCTCACCGATCCGGAAGCGTATTCATCGAAATAACTGACGACGGAGCCGGCCTTAACCGTGACCGGATTTTACAGAAAGCGATCGAAAAGGGCCTTGTTCAGCCTGATGCCGATCTTTCTGATCCCGAAATTGACAACCTACTTTTCTTACCCGGTTTCTCGACTGCCGGACAAGTTTCGAACTTGTCAGGTCGCGGAGTGGGTATGGACGTGGTCAAAAACGCGGTGCAGGCCTTGGGTGGTAGAGTATCAATCTCCTCAACGCCCGGCAAAGGAACAACCTTTACGATTGTTCTCCCTCTTACCCTCGCCGTTATGGATGGGTTTGTGATCTCGGTTGCAAAAGAAACGATGGTCATCCCGATCTCTTCAATTCTAGAGACCATTCGCCCAAGCGCGAAAGATATCCACATTATTGGCACAGACAGTGAGGTCGTGAGCGTTCGCGGAGCATATGTACCCATTGTAGATGTCGCGGAAAGTCTGAATTTGGATACTGAACAAAAGTCGACCGGAATATTGCTTCTCGTATCTACAGAGATGCAAGGGCTCACGGCTTTGCGGGTTGCATCTATTCATGACCAACGGCAGGTCGTGATCAAGAGCTTAGAAAGTAACTATGCTGCAATACCAGGCGTTTCCGCTGCCACAATCCTAGGTGACGGTAAAATCGCCCTTATTCTTGATCCCGAGGAACTTATCAAACTTCGACATTCCTCGGGAATAGAAAACCAGTCTATATCAAAAAACGCGGAGCTGCGTCATGCCTGAAACAGCAGAAGTACGTACAGAAACACTGTTTGAGTTCATCACTTTTTCTGCTGGTGGACAAGACTATTGCTTGGAAATCACGCAAATTCGCGAGATCCGCAGGTGGACGCCCGTCACGGCGCTGCCACACACACCTAAAGATGTACTTGGAGTGATGAACCTGCGTGGCGCAGTTATACCAATATTCGATCTTTCAGCCAGGTTTGGTCTTGGCCCCACCTCCTCAAACGAGCGAAATGTTGTCATAGTGGCAGCCGTAAATGGAACCACAATAGGACTGTTGGTAGAATCTGTTTCTGAGATTCTTTCTGTTTCAAATAGCGCGATACAGGAAACGCCAGATATTAAATCAGACGCTACCAAACACAGTATTCTGGGGATGATTTCTGTCGATGACTCCATGGTTAGAGTGGTGAACTTAGAGGCTGTTTTGGACTCCGAAAAAGGGTCTTCACAATGAACTCAATCGCTGAACCTACTCAGAAGCGGTTGTCTACCTCTGAATTTGCACAACTAGCGTCTTTTTCGAAGAGAGAGTTTGGTCTTAATCTCTCCGAAAATAAGATGCCTTTAGTGTTCTCTCGTCTCTCGAAAAGACTCGAAGAACGAAAGGTAGCCAACTTCTCAGAGTATCTCAAAATACTAAACGCGCAAAACGAGCATGCAGAGAGACAAGAGCTTGTTTCCGCACTCACTACGAATGTGACCAGCTTTTTCCGAGAAGCGCATCATTTCGAAACGCTGAAGAATCGGCTATACGAACTCAAGCATCATATTGAAAAAGGTAAACGCGTTCGAGTGTGGTCTGCTGGCTGCTCGTCGGGACAAGAACCATATTCAATTGCTGCTACCATTCTAAGTGTTTACCCTGACGCGCGGAAATTGGACATCAAAGTTCTTGCAACAGATATTGATCCCAAAATCGTTTCAAAAGCAAAATCTGGCCTTTTTCGTCGAGAGAAGAAAGTCGAAATTCCTGAATCATTGGCGAGACACTTGAAGCCAAGCACCGTGAATCCAGAATTCGATGAAGCTGATGATGTGCTCAAAAACCTAATCACCTTCGGAGAATTGAATCTTATTTCCGACTGGCCTTTCTCCGGGCCCTTTGATGTCATTTTTTGTAGAAACGTCGCGATCTACTTTGATCAAGACACTCAACGCCGCCTTTGGAAAAGGTTTAGTGATCTGCTAACCGACGAAGGCATAATTTTCATTGGACATTCCGAGAGGATATGTGGCCCGGCTTTGGGTTGCCTGCAGGGGATCGGAATTACAAGCTACCAACGGCGCTCAAAACTCGCCGATCAGAAAATTCTAGGAGATTGAAATGAGCTTGAAGAACTCACTGAGAATCATGGTTGTTGACGATATGGCAACAAGCCGCGGATTAATTACCCAGGCCCTAGATGATATTGGCGTCAAAAACTACATTACTGAAAATGATGGACGCAGAGCACTCGATCGATTGTCCTCGAACCCTGTCCATTTAGTATTGTCTGACTATAATATGCCGGGATTGGATGGTCTTGGTCTACTTAAGGCGGTCCGCACACAACCGACAACACAGAAAATTGGGTTTATCTTGGTTACGGGAAGACCGACCCCAGAAATCGTTTCTGAGGCTAAGAAACTTGGGTTGAATAACATGATCAAGAAACCCTTCACAGCAACCTCTATGCAGCAGTGCATTGAAAGTGTTGTGGGACGACTATGAGCCAAAAACAGCCACTGCGTGTTCACTCGATGCGCGTCGCTATTGAGTTAGAAACTCTTGAACTCAGCCTCGAGAGTATTGAAAACGGTCTGGAACGTGTACTCACGTTCCAGAATTCTTCTCTTGGTGGCGCCCCGATTGAAATGCTGCAGGAACTTGATCTGCTAAGGCAAACAATAGACGCGCTCTCCAAGTATCTACTCGAGGTCTCGGGTGATACTGATGATCTCGGTCAAGTTTGCGATCTGAATGCGCGCAACAGTGTCCCTTTGAAAGATCTGGCTGGTAGGCTTTCAGGGTTAGAGATATCCAAAACACCGCAGGTTGAAGTCGACCTGTTTTGAAGTATGCAAGAAGGGCCGCTGCGAGTTGAAACTACGTATTGTTATAGCATTTCCGGATGATGAACGCCCCGATCATATTGTCAATTCGATCAGGACCGCCTCGGATTTTGTCATCACTTCTCAGCCCAGAGACTTAATGAATACATATAACGAAGTAGAGTCTTCTCCTCCCAATATTGTTCTTATTTCTGATAGGCTCGCAATTTTACCAGAGTTTGAAGTCATGCGCGGTCTTTTTTCCATGATGGATGTAAGGTGGTTGGTTTTTCAAGGGGATCGGTCTCGGTTTACGCCACGGCAGATAAGCGGCCTGCCCACGGGCGCTGATCTGTTCACGATCCCCAAGTCAGCGCGCCCCGATGCAGTCCTTCGACAGTTGAGAAGCCTGACTAGACGGCCACAAAGAGTGACAAAATCTGAGCGCTCTTGCGACAGTCAGGGACGGTCTCGAACGCCGTTTAGAGCTATGGTCACGCAAATAACCGAACCTCGAAATTGCGTTCAAAGCGATGGAAAAATCGTTTTGATTGGGGCGAGCACCGGCGGGGTGGATGCACTCATGACCGTTTTGTCGAAGTTCGACCAATACTGCCCACCAACTTTGATAGTTCAGCACACAGGTGAGAGGTTCGGCAGCAGCCTCGCGAACCTTCTAGATAGAAATTGCCCAGCCAAAGTACACCTTGCGTCAACCCCGCGGGGTGTCGGACCTGGGGAAGTGGTCATCGCGGCAGGGCTCAGTTCGCACATGATCATCAAACAATTCGCTCCTTTGAGAATAGACTTTGACCTTTCAGGTCCTGTCTCAGGTCACCAACCGTCGGTGGATGTACTTTTTCGATCCGCAACAAAATATGCAGATCGTGTTGTTGCTGCGCTTTTGACGGGAATGGGCCGCGACGGGGCTGCCGGTTTAAAAGCGCTCCGCAATGCAGGAGCAAGCACCGTTGTTCAGGATGAAGCAACTTCTGTCGTTTATGGTATGCCCCGAGCTGCGGCGGAAATAGGTGCTGCAGAAAAAGTATTACCGGTCCAAAAGATCGGCGAGATGTTGATCTGTGAAAGTAAGAAAAGACGCAATCGCAGCCAGGAGAAACAGGCATGATCTCAAAAGATCAAAAACTGGTAAATATCATTCAAGGCAGCTACCATATCTCGTCTGACGAAACTGATATTCTGACAACGGTCCTAGGCTCTTGCGTCTCTGTATGTTTGTACGATCCGGTCGCTAAAGTTGGCGGTATGAACCACTTTCTGCTTCCCAAAAGCGCTTCTGGGGAAGATGCTGATAACGTGCGCTATGGTGCAAACGCCATGGAATTGCTGATTAATGAATTGCTGAAAAACGGGGCAACCAAAGAGAACCTCGAAGCTAAGGTGTTTGGCGGTGGCAAACTTACCGGGCCTGGAAAACATATTGGCCAATCCAACGCGAGCTTCACCAAACAGTTCCTACTTGAAGAGGGCATTCCAATCCGCAGTGAAAGCCTTGGCGGAACATCTGCGCGTCGAATCCGCTTTTGGCCCACAACCGGTTTGGTCAAACAACTTCTTGTCGCCAAGGTTGATGAAGATTTGAGCAGGCCAGCTCCGCAGGCACCGCCTACAAGCCAAGACGATCAGATCACATTGTTCTGAGATCAACATAGCCTGTATATCAGTCGTGTCCCACTACAGCTTTGCATCAGATGTGACACGAATGACGGTCGGACGATCCGCATCAAACGCCTTCGTGACAGCCTCTTGCAGGTGTTTTGCCGATTGAGGGGCTTCTGCGAATGCGCCGTAGGATTGGGCCAGAGCCAAAAAATCTGGGTTTTGTGCAACAACAGCATTTGGCGAGATCTGGCTGCGCTGCATTGAGTCTTTGATCTCCGCAAGTTCTTGGTTGTCCCACACCAAAATCGGAAGTGGCAGCTGTAGCTCAACTGCTGTGGCAAGCTCTGGCAACGTGTATTGCAAGCCGTAGTCGCCAGCGATCGCCAAAGTTGGTGCGTTTGGCCGGGCCACAGCACCGCCAATAGCCGCCGGAAGCGCATAACCCAGAGTGCCAAAACCATAGGGATGATGCCAGTGACCGGACCGCGGCATATCCCAGACATCTTTCGCCACATATGCGAACTGCGTCATGTCTGAATAGACCATTGTATCCTTAGGCATCACCGGGCGCAAAAGATCACAGATCTCTCGAATGCCGGGTCTGTCCGATGCGACCTCGGCGCGCCATTTCACACGCTTTTCTCTGACCAATGTGTGATCCCAGCGTAGGGCGCGCGCTTCGGCACGCGCAGGCATCGCAACAGCCAAGGCTTCCAACACCGATTTGGTATCTCCGAGCACAGTCAAATCACCATGCCGGGCCTGAGCAAGAACCCCAGGATCGATATCAACCCGGATCATTTTGCAGGTATGCCCTAGATCGTTGCGCCATAAATCCACCTCCGCGAGCTCGGACCCAAACACAAGCACCAGATCAGACATCTCGGCAATAGTCGCGCTATCAGCCTGACTAAGATTTGAGCCAAAAAACAATGGATCATCAGGAGCGACCACCCCGCGACCCGCGTAAGTCACAAAGGAAGCAGCACCCGACAGGCGCAGGACTTCGCGAGCCGCGTCATCAGCTCCGACGCACCCACCGCCAAAGATAAACAAGGGTCTTTCCGCCTGCAAAAGCGCTGTGACAATAGTATTGATCTGATCATAGCTGGCAACCGGTCGGTCCGGTACAGGGGGCTGGGGTGGTGCGGTCTTAGCGGCTGTCCCCAAAGCGTTGATCGGGATATGCAGTGCTTTTGAACGCGGCCTTTGGCAAGCAAATTCCGCAAATGCCCGGTCAATCAAAGCATAGGCCGCATCTGGCTCAGAGACCTGCTCAGACCAGTCGCAGATCGCGCGCCCTGCCCCAACCTGATCCAACATCTGATGCAACTGGCCGCGTTGCGAAGCCGTTTCATCCAGACAGGAAGCGATGGAAAGCACCGGAACAGAATCGCTATATGCCTGCGCAAGTGGTGTTGCCGCATTTAAAAACCCGGGGCCGGTGATCAGATAGCAAACGCCCGGCTTGCCCGTCGCGCGGGCATAGCCGTCTGCCATAAAGGCTGCGCCTTGCTCATGACGGGCGAGAACATGGGTGATACCTGCCTCTTCGATACCCCGATAGAGTTCCACATTGTGAACGCCGGGAATTCCGAAAATGACATCCACGTCCCGTGCCTTCAAAGCATGTGAGATCTGAGCGCCAAGAGTTGTTTTCATCATGCTTTCCAAAAACTAACGGTGAAGAGAGCAAAGACAGCCAGAAGCTCCAGTCGGCCAACCAGCATCGCAAAGGATAAGATCCATTTAGCGGTGTCATTCAGCCCCTGAAAGTTCCCAGCCGGGCCGATTTCATCCCCCAGCCCTGGTCCGATATTCGCAATCGCCGTCGCGGCCCCAGAAACCGATGTGATAAAATCAAGCCCCGTCATACTGAGCGCGACTGACAACACCCCCATCGATACCACAAAGAACACAAAGAACGAAATGACAGACGACATGACATCGTCACTTACCGGGCGGCCTTCGTATCGGGGGTAAAACACCCCATGCGGGGCGCGAATTCTGCGCAATTGGGTTTTGATCGAAGAGAAGAGCAGTTGATAGCGGAAGATCTTGATTGAGCAGGCGGTTGATCCCGCGCAACCGCCGATCAGCCCCACAAAGAAGAACAGGATGACCGCAAAGGCCCCCCATTGACCATAATCCTGCGAGGCATAGCCCGTACCCGTGAGCACCGACACCATGTTGAACATCACCTTGCGAAAGGTTTCTTCGTCACCGCTGCCTTGCAAGACCATACGCCACAAAGACAGCCCCAGGATCAGTGTCAGAGCTGTCAGGAAAAAACCGCGTACCTGACTGTCTTTCAGAAGGGGTGAAACATCCCGCGTTGTTGTCATCTGCACATAGCGCACAAAGGGCAACGCGGCCAACAGCATGAAGATCACGCAGATATACTCTGCCATCGCGCCGAAGGCCCCGAATGAGGCGTCGTAATTGGCAAAACCGCCTGTCGCTACCGTTGTCATGGCGTGAACCGTGGCGTCAAAGGGGTTCATGCCCGTAATCATATAGGCCCCTGCACAGGCCAGCGTGAGCGAAACATAGATTGTCGAAATTGACGAAGAAATCTGCGTAGCGCGGGGAAGAATTTTCCCCATGGTATCAAACCCTTCCGAGCGGAAGATCTGCATACCACCAACCCGCAGCTCTGGCAGGAAAACCATGGCCATCACAATGATGCCAATACCGCCCAGCCATTGCAGCAGCGCCCGCCATAGCAACAGGCCTTTGGGCAGATCATCCAAACCAGACAGAACCGTGGATCCGGTTGTGGTCAGGCCCGACATGGCCTCAAAGAACGCATCGGTATAGCTGCTTTCCGTGGCGCCAAAGACAAAGGGCAG
This sequence comes from Pelagimonas sp., assembly GCA_025210455.1. Classification (GTDB taxonomy): domain Bacteria; phylum Pseudomonadota; class Alphaproteobacteria; order Rhodobacterales; family Rhodobacteraceae; genus JAOARQ01. The sequence goes on along the minus strand of JAOARQ010000046.1, from coordinate 127,796 downwards.
CGCACCGAACACCGGCAGCGCGAACCAGACGCCCGTTGTCAGTAAAAAGGTTTGCTGAATAGAAAGCCCCTCACGCACCGCATTGGCGCAGGATATGGCGATCATGCCGCCTGTCAGCGTGGTGATCAATGCGCTTTGCAGGAACACAGGCCATTGCCCGCGTCCTTCGGCCAGATCAACCAGCAATGGCAGCACCATGGCCGCGCCCAGGCAGGCCACCAGCAATCCAATCACATAGGCAACGGGTCGTATATCGAACATAGGCGCAGCCTTGGGCACCTGCGCCAGAACTGTCAAGAGAGGCGCTGAGGACTAGCTGAAGATATCCGCATAGACAAAGGGCAAGATATCGTCGCGCGTCAGGCCCGAACGTGCCAGTTCAGTGTCAGACTGCGCCTCTAACATGATGATATGTTTCAAACGCGCCCGCCTGAGCGCCAGCGCCGTCATATCCAGACCTTTTTCGGCAAAGAACTGGTCAATCTTGAGCTTTAACGGGGTGCCCCCCATGGAAATCTGCACATTGTCGCGTGGCATATGGAAACCTCATTATTCACGGGCTTCCTCCCTCTTGGAAGGGTTGCACAGCAGGTCTGAGCAAGAGGTGAACAAATCGCGCGACATTTGCCATTTTTGCGCAACGGCCCGATTTGCGGGCAAGTTCACCCCTTAAACGCCCAATTTCACAGCGCTTTTCAACCGACGTGGAACAGTGTCGCAAACAAACGCGGATCCATGCTGGATTGCGCAAACAGCGGCCCTTCGCTGAGCACCGACACCGCATCATGGCTGTGCAGGCTTTCCTGATGGCTGGCAATCACGCGAAAATCGCCGATGCGGCTGTCAGCCTGCAAACCTTCTGCAAACAGACGGGCCGCATCTTCGACAAAGATCGGATTGGCGGCATTCAGTTCGGCAAAGGCCTGTTCATCTTCGCGTTTAACCATCACCTGGGTTTCGGTTGGCACGGCCACGCGGCAGATTTCAATTAGATCTTCGAACCAAAGGCATTCGCCATCCAGCACTTCGACAGAAATCCGCGCAACTGAGCGTTGCGAATGCGGTGTCGCCAGTTGCCCACGTTCACGCCGCGCATGTTCCGAAAGCTCAAGCGAACAGGGGCAGGTTGACGAATAAACATAGTCGAGGTGCAGGATCTTATGGCGCAGACCATCCTGTTCGACCATTTCCAGCGCGAGATCATAGTATTGATAGCCCGACAGGCCCGAACGCAGGCTTTCAACCAGCATCGGATAGGACACGCGCATATTGATCCGCGCATCCAGGCTTTCGAGATCGGTTTTATAATCCGCCAGCGCGGCGTCGATCACCTCAAAGCTGAAGGTTTTTTCCGCATGGGCATAAAAGGACCGCATGATGCGGCTCATGTTAATGCCCTTTTTGTCTGCTTCCAGGCTGACGGTGCCGGTGACAGAGGCCTCAAGCGTCAGATCCCCCGCATCGCGGCGGTGAAACTGTATAGGCAGGCGAAAGTTCGAAATCCCAACATGCTGAATAGGGCGGTTCGCCCCCCGGATCAGCGACGAGGGACCGTTTTGCAGATCCGGCAGGGTTGCCTTGTATTCCGGGGTTGACCGGAAGGTTTCGGGATAAACACGCGCAAAATCTGGATAGGTATTGGCCGCGGACAGGCGCGCCAGTTCTGCCAAAGCTTCCTGACGTTCGTCACCTTCCGACTGATCCGCCCAACGCCGCAAGAGCGCCAGCGCCTCTTGTGCTGCCTCACGGCTTGGCTTTTTGTCCATGTCCGGCAAATGAATATTCATCCTAACGCCTCTCTGCCTGTCGCGCTCCAGTTTAAGATAGGAATTCACCTGAGCAAATTCCATCTCCGTTAATGTGTACGCTGAAACCGACAGATCAGATCTGTTTTCCCAAAACCTTTATGTGATCCCTTTATACCGCAGCAAGCGCCTGCAGCACATCATCGATCAGATCATCGCTGTCTTCGATGCCGACGGAAAAGCGGATCAGCCCATCCCCAATGCCCAGCTGAGCACGCTGTTCAGGCGTCAGACGCTGATGGGTGGTGGTCGCCGGGTGGGTCGCGATGGTTTTGGCATCGCCAAGGTTATTCGAGATAATCGCCACCTCCAACGCATTCAGGAACCGGAAAGCCGCCTCTTTGCCGCCCGCGATTTCAAAGGCCAGCATGGTGCCCCCTGCCCCAAGCTGCCGCATCGCCAGATCATGCTGCGGATGAGACGCAGCTCCCGGAAAGATCACGCGGGTGAGCTTGTCATGTCCTTCAAGCGCAGCGGCCAAAGCACCGGCACTGGCGGTTTGGGCCTTCACCCGCAGCGACAGGGTTTCCATGCCTTTCAGCTGCACCCAGGCGTTGAAGGGACTCATGGAACCGCCGGTATGCTTCATGTAGGGTTCGACAACACCGCGAATGTGCTCTTTGGTGCCCAGGATAACGCCCCCCAGACAACGCCCCTGTCCGTCCACATGTTTTGTGGTCGAATAGACAACAACATCTGCGCCCTGCTCGAATGCCTTCGAATAGATCGGGGTGGAAAAGACATTGTCGACAATCACCTTGGCGCCAACTTGATGCGCGATCTCTGCCACGCCAGCGATATCAACCAGCTCCAACGTAGGGTTGGACATGGATTCAAAGAACACAGCCTTGGTGTCAGGGCGCACAGCCGCCTGCCACTGCGCCAGATCTGCACCATCCACAAAGGTGACATCAACGCCATAGCGGGTCAGGATTTCTTCAGCGATATAAAGACAGGATCCAAACAGCGCCCGCGCCGAAACGATATGATCGCCAGCTTTCAGCAGCGACATCAAAGCGCCGTTTACTGCCGCCATCCCAGAGGCACAGGCAAAGCCATCCTCGGCCCCTTCCAAAAGCGCCATGCGTTCTTCGAACATGGCCACGGTGGGGTTGCCATAGCGGGCATAGATGTATTCATCTTCGCCGGTCTTGATAAAGCGTGCCTCTGCATCCTCTGCCGTGTCATAGACAAAACCCTGGGTTAGAAAGATCGCTTCGCTGACTTCATTCCATTGGCTGCGCTTGGTGCCGCCGTGAACAAGATTGGTTTGTTTTGAGCGCTTCGACATTGCTGTCTCCTAAAGAAAAAACCCCGATCGCGGCCAAGCGAAAGGGGGCTTTCGTCTGACCTCTTTAGCGGCATATTTTACGTGGCCCGCAATCCGGTAACAAATCGCCACAATCACACAACAATTTTACACGGTCGCACTGGCAGAAGCATCACACCAAATTTAACCGCATATGGGGGCCCCCATAGGGGCGTGTTGTGTATAAGTCTCAAATCCTTCAAAAACACAAGAGCGAAGTTTGGTTGTCAGCAGTTTGGCCGTGGAAAATCATCTGCACCGTGCAGAGTACCAACGCGGAAAAGCTTATCAAACAGCCGCTGCACCCGTTGTGCGCGATTTGTGATCGCGGTTTCCGTAAGTGGCTCAATGCTGCCAAGGGCCTGCTGCATTTGCAGATCTCCCAAAAGCAGCGACACAAAGACCTCGGCTGCGGCGTGAGCGCCCTCTTCAAAACGGTAGACACCCGAATCTGCAAGCTTTGCCATCAGGGTTTCGATCGCCTGCAAGATAGCCTGCCGCGCATGGGTTTCTATTGCCTCGGCCAAAAGCCCTGTGTCCTGCACATCGGCGACCGCAGCGCGATTGATGATGATCGCATTGGCTGTTGTGGTGAATTCCAAAAGCTGCCGACCAAGGCGCACCAGCGGGTCATCTGCGGCGCTTTCATCTGACATCACCGCCCGCAAGGCCCCTTCGACCCGCTGCGCATTTGACGCAATCAGACTGCTGAACAGCGCCTGTTTATTGCCATACCACGCATAGAGCGTCTCATTGGATGCCTTTGCCTGTTTGGCGATCTGCAACATGCTGGCTTTTTTATAGCCGGATTTTTCCAGCACCACAAAAGCAGCAGCTTCGATCTGAGCGCGTCTTTCAGCCTGTTTGTCGGTCATTTTTGAAAATCCTGAACTGGTGTTGACAGGAACCGTACACATCTTTACGCATCTCGTAAATAGGCGTACATATGTTTACGGATATCAAAAGGAACAGTGCCATGACACGGACCAAATGGATTTTAGCGGGCTGCGCGGCTTTGGCGTTTGTTGGGGCTTCGGCAGTTGGACTGGGAGTCTATCGAACCGAGCGCGACATCAGAGCCTTCCAATCAGAGATTGCTGCCATCGCGAATGAGGCACAGGCGCGAACCGTTTCGCAGGCTGATATCGCAGCGCTGCCAGCACCCGTTCAGCGCTATGTCGGTTTTGCCTTCCCAGATGGGATCTCAAAGGCAAATCTGACAAGGCTTACTGCTGAGGGGCAGTTCAGGCGGCCACAGACCGAAACGTTCAACTTCACCACCGCCGAACAGGTGATCGCAGCGACCGAACCCGCGCTGATGTTTTCAGCCACCACCCCGATTGTGCCCGGCATCTGGGCGCGGGCCTATGATTTCTTTGCCAATGGGGAAATGGAGATGAAGGCCAAGATCCTCTCAACCATAACCGTGGTCGATGAGCGCGAAACCCCCGAACTGAACGTGATCTCGCTACGCCGCTGGCTGTTGGAAAGCGCGCTGTATCCGCAGGCGCTTTTGCCCGGTGGGGCGGTGCGGTGGGAAGCCATAGACGACCACAGCGCCCGCGCTATTGTCGAAGCAGATGGTCTGTCATCCTCAATGATCGCGCATTTTGATACCCGTGGGGCAATCACACATATGGTTGCCGAACAAGATGGGGATCTTGCAGCCGCCTATCATGGCTCGGGTGAACATGTCACCCGCAGCAACTATCAGCGAGTTGGTAGGGTGATGGTGCCGCATGAGTTTGTCATTTCCCGGATGTCCGGGGGGAAGCTCTATCCTTTCTTTGATGCCAAAATCACCAGCATTCATTTTGAATGACTTATCTTGGGCGGTGTAAATTGCCGCCCCCTCCCCCGGCGCGCAACGATGGTTAACCAAAGATTGCACGACCGTTACGCAGCTGTAACTGGCGTTTCATCAAACCGTCGCAGGTTTGACCTAGGGCTTTGCCCAAGGTTTAGTGGAATACCAGAATGCCGATGCTAAGGATCACTGCCGGTGAAAATGGGGCCCAACTGCATGGGGCCACAGCCGCGCCTGCCCCGGTCCTGAGACAGGCTTTGGCGAAAGATCCCGGCCCGGTCACCATCATGATCCATGGATTCAAATATCAACCGGGCATGTCGCGCCATTGCCCCCATGATCTGATCCTGTCACGTAGCCCACAAACAGATGATCCCCGCGTTGTATCCTGGCCAAGACATCTGGGGCTGCGGGGACAACATGGTGAAGGGGTGGGCGTGTCGTTTGGATGGTCTGCGCGCGGCGCGATTTGGCGGGCCTATCGCGGGGCGCAAGAGGCGGGTGACAGGCTTGCCGATATCATTGAAACTATTCGTCAGATTGCTCCGGATCGCCCTATCCACCTAATCGGCCACTCGCTTGGCTGCCGCGTTGCTCTGCGTGCCATTGGCCAAAGCCCGACCGGTTCGGTGCAAAAGGCTATCCTGCTGGCTGCGGCCGAATTCACGCAAAGCGCCCGCTCTGCGCTGGCGCAAAGTGGCACGCAGGTACTGAATGTGACCAGCCGAGAAAACGACCTGTTTGATTTCCTGATGGAACGTCTGATTACCCCGCCTTTGTCCGGCGACAGGATGCTGGGGCATGGCACATTGGATTTGAAAAATACCGTCAATCTGCAACTGGATGATCCAAGAACCCTGACCCGTCTGCGCCATGCGGGCTATCCGATTGCGGATGCGCAAAGACTGATCTGCCATTGGTCGCCCTATCTGCGCCCGGGCGTTTTCCCGCTTTATCGTGCCGTGCTGCAAGACCGTCTGAGCCTCGCACAACTGCGCGCACTTTTGCCAGAATCCACGGCCCCGCGCTGGTCGCGTTTGCGCCAGGCGCTGCCGGTTTCACAGACAAAACCCCTTGCGGCAGAGTAACTTACCATCAAAATCATAGCATCGGCCTGTTTTCATCCAATTTTTCCGCTAAGCTTATAAAAACAACCCGCGGGCCATCTGGCTGGCGACATAAGGGCACCCTATGCAGTCTTTCTTTTTCGAAGCCTCTATTTTCCTACTTGCCGCAGTGGTCGCAGTTCCCATCGCTGCCAGACTGGGGCTTGGATCTGTGTTGGGGTATCTGCTGGCAGGCTTGTTGATCGGACCGGCACTGGGGCTGGTGTCAAATGCGGAAGACATTCAGCATTTCGCCGAATTTGGCGTTGTGATGATGCTGTTCCTGATCGGTCTTGAACTGGAACCACATGCGCTATGGGATATGCGCCACCGCCTGTTGGGACTGGGGGGATTGCAGGTCAGCCTGACAACATTGCTGATCACACTTGTGACCATGGCGTTTGGTCTGCCATGGCAAACCTCAATCGCGATAGGACTGGTCCTCGCACTTTCATCAACGGCGATTGTGCTGCAGACCCTGTCAGAAAAACGGCTGATGCAGACCAGCGGTGGAAGATCCACGTTTTCCGTGTTGCTGACGCAGGATATTGCTGTCATTCCCATGCTGGTCATCCTGCCGCTGCTGACCATTGGGCCTGATTTTCTTCATGGCCCGACAGGCGGGGATCATGGGCATGATGCCCATCACGCGATCACTATTGTCGGATCGCTGCCTGCTTGGGGTGTTACGCTGGTCACATTGGGTGTCATCGCAGCAATCATTTTGGGGGGCATCTATGGTGCCCGTCCGCTGTTTCGCTATATCCACGCTGCCCACCTGCCCGAGATGTTCACCGCTGTCGCGTTGCTGATCGTTGTTGGTATTGCCTTTCTGATGAATATGGTGGGGCTTTCACCTGCATTGGGAACCTTCCTTGCAGGGGTGGTATTGGCCAACTCCGAATTCCGGCACGAGTTGGAATCAGACATTGCCCCTTTCAAAGGGCTGCTGCTGGGGTTGTTCTTTATCACCGTTGGCGCGGGCATCGACGTGCAGACCCTGTTCCAAGAGCCCCTGCTGATCCTTGGGCTGACCTGCGCGCTGATCCTGGGCAAAGGGGCCGTGCTTTACGGATTGGGTCTGGTTTTTGGGCTGCACAAACGTGCCCTTTGGCTGTTCACCCTTGGTCTGGCGCAGGCCGGAGAGTTTGGATTTGTGCTGGTCTCTTTTGGCCGTCAGCAGAATGTACTGAACTCATCCCTCAGCGATCGCCTGCTTTTGGTGATCGCCTTGTCGATGATGATCACCCCGCTGCTGTTCCTGCTGTATGATTATATCGCCAAACGGTTTATCGACACGCCTGCCGAGGAAGAAGCCGATGAAATAGACAGCTCTGGGCCTGTCATCATCGCCGGGATTGGCCGGTTTGGGCAGATTGTGAACCGGCTGGTGCGCAGCTGCGGCATACAGACCGTTGTGCTGGATCACGACATGCAGACCATCCAGTTGATGCGGCGCTTTGGCTACAAAGGGTTCTTTGGTGATCCCACCCGCCCCGAGCTGCTGCATGCCGCAGGGATCGAAAGCGCCAGCGTGCTGGTTGCCGCTCTGGACGACCCCAAATCCACCACCAAACTGGTGGCCTATGCCCGACGCCTGCGCCCCGACATACACATCATCGCCCGCGCCCGCGACCGCACCCATGTGTATACGCTCTATCAGGCAGGCGCCAATGACATCGTGCGCGAGATGTTCGACAGCTCCCTGCGTGCCGGACGCTATGTACTTGAAAACGCTGGCATGAGCGAATTTGAAGCCGCCGCTGCGGAACAGGCTTTCTATCAGCATGATCGCCGCACAGTGCGTGAACTGGCCACAGTCTGGGAACCCGGTATTCCGATCACCGAAAACCCCGCCTATGTCGAAAGGGCACAGGAACTGGAAAAAGAACTGGAAGCCGTCTTGTTCCAAGCCCTGGAAGAGCGCGGCACCACCGAGGCCGGATAAACAAAGAAAAACCGCGCCCTGTTTCCTGGGCGCGGTACAATCCACTCACCGATATGGGTGATCACTCAGGCAGCACGCAGCCCCAGAACATCATCCACCTGTTTTGCAGCCGCTGCTTCATCGCCAGTCACTGCCGCAACTTCGCGGGTCAGGCGCTCAAGCGCGGCTTCATAGAGCTGACGTTCGGAATAAGACTGTTCACGCTGATCATCGGCGCGGTGCAGATCACGCACCACTTCGGCGATGGCGATCAGATCGCCAGAGTTGATCTTTTGTTCATATTCCTGCGCACGACGCGACCACATCGCGCGTTTTACCTTAGCTTTGCCACGCAGGGTTTTCATCGCCGCATCCACCACATCAGGCGAGCTAAGCGAACGCATGCCCACTTCGGTGGCCTTGTGAGTCGGCACACGCAAAGTCATTTTGTCTTTTTCAAACGAGATCACGAACAGCTCTAGGCTGATGCCCGCAATTTCCTGCTCTTCGACCGATACGATCTGCCCAACCCCATGTGCAGGGTAGACAACATATTCGTTCGGGCGGAATTCGGGCTTCTTCGCTTTGGTCATATAGGCTCTTCCTTGCGGCTTTCTTTGCACCACCCCCAAAAAGGGACATTCAGGCGACAAAAAAGACGATCGGGGATCAGCGATTCCCGGTCATCTTGATATCAGATCACAATTGTTGTTGGTTGGTGGTCCCTCCACCATCCTGCGGCATGTGCAAAACAACTCCATGTAAGCCGCAAGCATAGCACAAAAAAACGCGCTCTCCTAGCTTGGCAGGAAAGCGCGGTCTAAGCATTTTATTTCAAAGGCATTTTCTACCATACTCAGGGAAGCTGCCTTTGAAAGTTCATATGCCAAAAGCCGAATCGTCAGCTGCCCTCACCGGGATTCGGAGAAAAGTATTTCTCCAGCTTGTTTGGCTCGCCATCCTTTTCTTCCCAGCCGGGAAGCGGATCTTTCTTTTCGATGATCACCGGCCAGAGTTCCGCATATTTGCGGTTAAACTCGACCCAGGTTTCCATATCTGGCTCAGTGTCCGGGCGGATGGCATCAGCCGGGCATTCAGGTTCGCACACACCGCAGTCGATACATTCGTCGGGGTGAATCACAAGCGTGTTCTCCCCTTCGTAGAAGCAATCCACAGGGCAAACCTCAACACAATCCGTGTGTTTACATCCGATACAGTTATCGATGACGACATAGGTCATAGGTCATTCGTCCGTCTATTCAGGCGCGTTGCAGCACTAGCTAGTGTAGTGTTTACAATCATTCAAGCGCTGAGGGGCGCGACTTTTCGAACGCACGCCGATCGCGTTTGGTCGGTCTCCCACCCCCTTCAAATTTTGGCGAAGGCGGGTCCGCTTTTTTGGGTTCAGGCGGAACAAGATCTTCGTAAAGGGCCTGTGCCTCAGAAGCTGGTCCTCTTCTGCTGCCCACTGCAACGATCTTCACAACTCTGACATCACGCACTTGCGGAAAAGTTAAGACATCACCGGGTGCGACAGAAAAGGCAGGTTTGGCCACGGGCGTGCCGTTTACGCGGCAATGAGCGCCCGAAACCACTTTGGCTGACAGGCTGCGCGTCTTGAAAAAACGCGCATGCCAAAGCCATTTATCAATGCGGATCTTTTCCGCAGAACCAGTCACTTACGACTTATCCTTCAAGCCCATAAGCGCGGCTGCGAAAGGGTTGTCAGGATCAATCGGCTTGTCCTTTTTAGGAGGACGCGCCTGGAAGCTCTTTGCACCCCGGTCGCCGCCCCCTTTCGGGCCGCCTTTGCCTTTGGGCTTGCCCCCCTTGCCGCGCGGACGATCACCACCCCGTGGCGCACCGCCGCGTGCTTCCTGACGATCACCGCGGGGTTTACCACCGCCGCGACGCTGCTGGTTGCCTCGATTGCCGCCCCAGGTGAAGGTAAAGAACACCTCCATTTCAGGTGTCGCATCCACAGGCTCAGCGGGGGCTTCTGCCACCTCTGCCGGGGTCTCTTCTGCCGCAACGTCAGCAACGGGTGCGGCTTCTGCAGTCTCAGAAGTTGCCTCCTCAGGCTGCGCAGGCGTGGCTTCGGTCGGGGCCGCTGCTTTCACCTTCTCGCGCTCGCCTTTTTCGGCTTTATAGCCAAGGCCCTGCATCAGATCAGCGAATTGTTCCAGCGTCATACCGGTGATCGACAGCATATCCGCTTTGGCTTCAAAGCCACCACGGCTGTCTTCATTGCGCACCATATCCGCCAGACGTTCCAGCATATCAATGCGGATCGCGCGGGCACCGGCCTTGCGATACCCAGACAGCATGTAGTGTTGCGCAGGCACTTCCTGAAGGTTCGGCACAGTCACCAGACCGGGCGGAGGCGCTTCAGGAAACTCTTGCAAGTCGTTGGCAAGGCTCCACAAAACCAGACGCAGACGGGTCGGCGCGGGTTTCAGCAGCAGCGGCATAAAGATGGTGTACTGACCAAAGCGAATGCCATGTTTGCGCAGGCTGCCACGGGCATCCTGATCCAGGGCTTTCACTTCATCCGCCACATCAGCACGGGGAATCACCCCCAGCGCTTCGCCCATGCGGAAGGCAAAACCGCGCGCCAGCCCTTCCAGCTCGGCGTCTTCCTGCATTTTCACCAGCGGCTCAAACAGGGCAGCGATCTTGCGATCCATAAAGTGCTGCAGACGGCGTTCGACCTTGGCAGCGACATCGGCCCCCGCCTCGTCATCCACAAAGGCCACAACGCGCGGCTTCAGGGGGTCATCCCCTTTCGCCAGCTTGCCCACCGCCTGGTCGCCCCACATCAGGCCACCCTGTTCGGTGAAATCCATTTCGGTATCGGGTGCGTTGTAAAAGCGGTCAGCGCGCAGATGGAAATGCGGTGCCAATGCCTGCAACGAGGCCTGACGCAATGTCTTGGCTTCCTGCCCGGTTGCGTCCTTGTCCTGACGGAACCTGAACCCCTCAAGTCGCCCGACGAATTGTCCTTCGACGGTGACTTCCCCTTGATCGTTTACTTCGGCCAAAAGGGCCTCCTTCTGCTTCAACCGGCGCAACAGAACTGACGTCCGCCGATCAACAAATCTTTGAGTCAAGCGCTGGTGGAGCGCATCTGACAAGCTGTCTTCTACAGCGCGAGTCGCCTCACGCCAATGTGTTTCATCATCTACCCAGCCTTTTCGCTGCGCGACATATGTCCACGTGCGGATATACGCCAAGCGTTTCGACAATGTGTCAATATCGCCATCGGTGCGATTTATGCGATTGACCTGCCGGGCCAGAAAATCATGCGGGATTGCCCCCCGTTCATGTAGGTGACCAAAGATGGTTCCCAAAAGCCCCGTATGTTCATTCGGCGAAATTCCGCGAAAATCCGGGACACGGCAGACATCCCAAAGCAGTTTGACCGCCGTCGCACTGCTGGCCCGTGCGCGAATTTCCCCGTCAGAGGCAAGCGTACGTAGCGCGCGCAGGTCATCTGCCTCTTGCGCTTTGATCAGATTTTCATCTTTGGGGCTTTCATCCAGACTACGCTCCAGCGCGTCAATACTGCCGAATTGAAGTTTTTCGTTTCTCCAATTGAGCTTACGAAGCTGAGTGAATGTATGATTGCAGATCGCATCCACCCAATCATCCGGAATAGGTGCCGCTTCGCCTGTCACCCCAAAGGTGCCATCCGACATCCCACGCCCTGCCCGGCCCGCGATTTGCGCCAGCTCATTGGGTTGCAGCGGGCGCATGCGTCGGCCATCGAATTTGGTCAGGCTGGAAAAAGCTACATGGTTCACATCCAGATTCAGCCCCATGCCAATGGCATCAGTGGCCACCAGATAATCCACCTCACCGTTTTGATAGAGTTCCACCTGCGCATTGCGCGTGCGCGGGCTAAGCGCCCCCATCACCACCGCTGCGCCGCCTTTCTGGCGTTTTAACAATTCGGCAATTGCATAGACATTATCAACAGAAAACCCAACAATTGCACTACGTGGCTGCAATCTGCTTATCTTTTTCGAACCAACATAGGTTAATTGGCTCATACGTTCTCGGCGCAGGAACTCGACATTCGGCACCAGCTTTTGGATCGGCCCGCGCATGGTGTCCGAGCCCATGAACAATGTCTCATGGGTACCGCGCATCCGCAGCAGACGGTCGGTAAACACATGCCCACGTTCCGGATCAGCACAAAGCTGGATTTCATCCACCGCCGCGAAATCGGTGCCCATGCCTTCGGGCATGGCTTCCACGGTGCAGACCCAATATTGCGCGCGCGGCGGCACGATGCGCTCTTCGCCGGTGACCAGCGCCACCACCGAAGGGCCACGCGCGGCAACGATTCGGTCATAGACCTCACGCGCGAGCAAGCGCAGCGGCAGCCCGATGATGCCCGTGCGATAGCCCAGCATCCGTTCAATGGCATAATGGGTTTTACCTGTATTGGTCGGGCCAAGAACCGCCGCGATCCGTGCTGTCTGGGCCATAGTCAGGGCCACCTCTTCGTGTCAGAGCGACCTGCCCCGGACCTTGGTTTCCAGCCGCGCCAATGCCCCGGTCACCACCGAGTCATGCGGCCGCATTTCAAGTACCTGCTCATAGGCCTGATAGGCAAGCTCTAGGTTGCCGATCTTCTCATGTATGGTGGCCACACCATGCAGGGCCTGAAAGTGATCCGGGTTCAGCGCCAGCGTGCGGCCAAAGGCATCCAGCGCCGGGCCCAGCTGATCTTGCTGCGAAAAACCCAAGCCCAGTCCGAACCAGCCTTCGGCGAAATCCGGCGCATGATCGGTCAGCGCGCGGAAATGTTCCAATGCCGCGTTCGGATCTTTGCGGGCCAGCGCATCGCGCCCGCGCCCCAGCAATAAATCCATCGCCTGTGAACCAGATTTTGACCATTGGCCCACTATCTGATTCTCTAGGCGCTGCGCATCACTCTCGGATTGGGCAGCACGCAACTGCGCAAGCAGGTCGCTTAATGCGCCCTGCGCCAGACCCGGCAAGGGTATGGAAATCAATACTAAGGACGCAAATGCCGCGACGGTACTTCTTATACGCATGTTTCCCGAACCTATTTCGTGTCATGACTGTAGCGCCCGTGTGATAGAATACCAACGCACGATTAATTCAACATCATCTGTAAGGAGCAGATATGAGCGATGTAGTGACCGCAGCCGTCGAGGCGCTGAGCGCAAAAATGGGTGGTGAGGGCTTTGATGGCTCGGCAAAATTCGTCATCGAAGGCGAAGGATCCATCGTGATCGACAGCGACGGCGTGCGCGCAGCAGATGACGAGACCACAGTCACCCTGACTGCCGAACAGGACACCTTCGAAGCCATCCTGAGCGGTGAGCTGAACCCGACCGCGGCTTTCATGTCAGGCAAGCTGACCATTGATGGTGACATGGGCGCAGCGATGCAACTGGCGTCGGTTTTGGCCTGATGCAGATGACCCCCGCGCCTTTTCACGCCGAGATCGCCGATGGCCCCGAGGGGTCAAACGCATGGTGGGCCACGACCTCGGATGGGGTCCGTGTCCGTCTGGGCCATTTCCCAACCTCGCAACAGGCGCGGGGCACCCTTCTGCTTTTTCCCGGCAGAACGGAGTATATCGAAAAATATGGGCGCACCGCTGCCGGGTTTACCGCGGCGGGCTATCACGTGATTGCCATCGACTGGCGCGGTCAGGGACTGGCGGATCGCCTATTGGAAGATGCGCGCATCGGTCATGTGGCGCGTTTCTCTGATTATCAGTTGGATCTGAAAGCGGTGATGCAGATGGTCGCTGAACTGGATCTGCCCGGGCCTATGCATCTTTTGGGCCATTCCATGGGCGGCTGTATCGGGCTGCGTGCCCTCTATGATGGGCTGGATGTGCAGACCTGCACATTCACCGGTCCCATGTGGGGTATTCACCTGTCCCCCGCCATGCGCCCTGCCGCCTGGGCCGTCAGCTCTATGTCGAAAACGCTGGGGCTAAGCCACATTCTCTCGCCGGGCACCAGTATCGACAGCTATCTGCTCTCTGCTGAGTTTGCCGACAACATGCTGACCACCGATCGCGACACCTGGGATTACATGGTCAATCAGGTCACACAGGTGCCCGGGTTGCAACTGGGCGGGCCTTCGCTGCACTGGTTGAACGAAGCCCTGCGCGAAACGCTGGATCTGTCAAGAAAAGCCTCGCCGGCTCAGCCCTGTCTCTGCCTACTGGGCACCAATGAACGTATCGTCGATACGGCCCGTATCCATCAACGCATGGCACGCTGGTCCAATGGCCAGTTGGAGATGGTGCAAAACGGCGAACATGAGGTTCTCATGGAAAGCCTTGCGGATCTCGACCAGACCATCGCGCGCATTGTCTCGCATTTTGAATCGCCCTCGGAAACCCGCAACCTTTCGGCCTAGGCGCGGATCGCCCGCACGGGCGGGACAAGCCGGGAATGGCAAAAATTCGCTTTGCTCTCTTGAACCTTGCCCATGACCACGCTTAGCTCTGGGGCAAGACCATTCAGGAGATCCCTATGACCTATCAGCCGCTTTTTGATGCCAATGCCAGCGCCGGAGGCGACAAAGGGCTGGGCAACCTGCCCGAATGGGATCTGAGCGATCTCTATGAAGGCACAGATGCACCCGAGCTCAAGCGCGATCTCGACTGGCTCGAAAGCGCCTGCGCCAGTTTTGCCGCGGATTATGAGGGCAAGCTGGACACACTGGATGCAGCCGGGTTGCTGGATTGCGTCAAGCGCAACGAGAAAATCGAATCCATTGCCGGGCGGATCATGTCTTTTGCCGGGCTACGCTACTATCAGCTGACCACCGATGCCGAACGCGCCAAATTCCTGTCGGATTGTCAGGAAAGCATCACCAATTACACCACGCCGCTGGTGTTTTTCACGCTGGAGTTAAACCGGCTTGAGGATGCGCATCTGGATCAGCGCCTGTCAGAGAACGCTGATCTCGCCCGCTACAAGCCGGTGTTCGACCGCATCCGCGCGATGAAACCCTATCAGCTGTCAGATGAGATGGAAAAATTCCTGCATGATCTGGGGGTTGTAGGCGATGCCTGGGAACGGCTGTTTGATGAAACCATCGCCGGGCTGACCTTTGAAATCGACGGTGAAGAGCTGAACATCGAAGCCACGCTGAATTTCCTCACCGAACAGGATCGGTCGAAACGCGAGGCAGCCGCGCGCGAACTGGCGCGGGTTTTTGCCGATAACATCAAAACCTTTGCTCGTGTGCACAACACACAGGCCAAGGAAAAGGAAATCATGGATCGCTGGCGTGGAATGCCCACGCCGCAGACAGGGCGTCACCTGTCTAACCACGTGGAACCCGAAGTGGTGGATGCGCTGCGCAATGCCGTGGTCGCTGCCTACCCGCGCCTGAGCCACCGCTATTACGAATTGAAACGCAAATGGCTGGGGCTGGATGTGATGCAGGTCTGGGATCGCAACGCGCCCCTGCCCATGGAAGAGGACCGCATCGTCGATTGGGAAGAAGCCCGCGGCATCGTCATGGATGCCTATAACGCCTTTGATCCGCGCATGGGCGAACTGGCCGATCCTTTCTTTACCAAAGGCTGGATCGACGCCGAGGTCAAACCGGGCAAGGCCCCCGGCGCTTTCGCCCACCCCACCGTCACCGATGTGCACCCCTATGTGATGCTGAACTATCTGGGCAAGCCGCGCGATGTGATGACGCTCGCGCATGAGCTGGGCCATGGGGTGCATCAGGTGCTGGCCGCCGGTCAGGGTGAAATGCTGTCCTCCACCCCGCTGACACTGGCGGAAACCGCTTCTGTCTTTGGTGAAATGCTGACCTTCCAGACCATGCTGGACAATGCCAAAGACACGCGCGAACGCAAGGTGCTGCTGGCGGGCAAGGTCGAAGACATGATCAACACCGTCGTGCGCCAGATCGCCTTTTACGATTTCGAATGCAAATTGCACGATGCCCGTCGCGGTGGCGAGCTGACCCCGGATGACATCAACGCCCTGTGGATGTCTGTGCAGGCCGAAAGCCTTGGGCCAGCCTTCGATTATATGCCGGGTTATGAAACCTTCTGGGCCTATATCCCGCATTTCGTGCATTCGCCCTTCTATGTCTATGCCTATGCCTTTGGCGATGGTCTGGTGAACGCGCTTTACGCCGCCTATCAGGAACAGCCCGAAGGCTTCCAGGACAAATACTTTGACATGCTGAAAGCGGGTGGCTCCAAACACCACAAAGAGCTTTTGGCCCCCTTCGGTCTGGACGCCAGCGACCCAACCTTCTGGGACAAAGGCCTGTCGATGATCGAAGGCTTCATCGACCAGTTGGAAGCGATGGAAGAATAACATGTCGGCCAAGGTCACTTTGCGCCCCTTATCCCAGAGCGATTGGCCCGACCTGAAACAGTTTTCCCTGCCTGAGGATCAGGCAGGGTTTTCTGATCTTCCTGCCAAAACCATGCTGTCAGGGGCAGCCCGGGATGGTCATGTCATCTGCGAGACTGATCTGCCCGTGGGTTTCTTCGCCATCGACCGCGACTATGGGGCAACGCAGGATTTCGTTTCTGGCGATGTGATTGGTCTGCGTATGTTTTTGGTGGATCAAAAAGCGCAGGGTCGCGGGATTGCCACGGCAGCCTGCCGCGCCCTAAGCCACTATCTGGGCGTTGTCTATCCCGGCATATGTAATTGCTATCTGACTGTGAATTGTAGAAATCCCGGTGCAAAACGCGCCTATGAAAAAGGGGGTTTCAAAGACACCGGTGAACTGTACCTGGATGGCGGATTTGGCCCACAGCACATTATGCAACTGCCGCTCGCCATTCATCCAGCCCCCTAGGATAGCCCCCCTAGCTTCACTTCAACTGACTGTCCTTTGAACCCCGGCGATTGATTCCCCCGCGTGCCTTGAAAGCGCTGTCGCGATCTTGCTGACACTCAAGACACAGCTTTACCCCCGGGCGGGCCAGACGGCGTGCCTCTGGGATTTCCTCTTCGCATTCGGCGCAGTATTTCAGGCTTTCGCCCACAGGCTGCTGCTGCGCACGCATCCGTGCCAGTTCATCATTGATCGAGGCTTCGATCTGTTCCCCGACGGCCCCGTCACGTGCCCATCCACCTGCCATTGCGATCCTCCTGAGTTGGGCTGTCAGGCTCCCACGAAAAAACCGGCCAGACAAGCCTGACCGGTTTTCATGTGTTCAAGATGCGGGCCTTAGGCGCGCAGCATCCCATAAATCTGATCTTTCAGAGCGCCGCGCTGCTTGCGCAGTTGCTCTTCCGCCAGTTGTTCCATCGGCTCAACATTGGTTTCCGCGCGGTGGATCTGACGGTTCAGGTCGTGATACTGATCTGCCAGCTTGGCAAAATGCGCGTCCGAGGTCTTCAGCGCGTGCAGTTTGTCAGCGAATTCCGGGAATTCTTCGGCCAGCTCGTGAGGTGTATGCGACATGGGCGTCTCCTTTCTTTCCTTGTTCGGATAAGAGTTTGACCCCAGTCACGCACCCCGGCTTTGACCCTGATCAAGAAGTCTGACGCCTTGTCATATTTATTGTTTGGCCTTGCGCCAACCCGCTGCGATGGCGTCATTTTCTGTACAGAACCAACGTTCGTTGCGGGCCTCATTTATGGACACGCGCGCGTAAAACCGCTGCCCCGGCATGTGATAGATACGCTCTTTGGTGCGGCTGATATTGCCCTTGATTGCACAGCCATCCGCGCGCACCTGCTGTACAGGTTTCTTGCGGCTTGCGCGGCGAAATTCAGCGGGGGATTGCACACCAACCGCATGTAACCCGGCCTTGCGGCTCGCGGCCTGCCGTTCATCCGGGACGTAAAGCATCGAATAGTTGCGATAGGCAAAGGCCAGCCCGCCCCGCACCAGCGTCTGCCCCAGATCTTCGCCGCGGACAAAACAGCGCGCGACGGATCGGCCATAGTGATCCTGTGCCAGCACGACGCAGCGCGCAGGCTGATCCTGATAGCGCGCACGCACTTCGCCTGTGACCCATGCACCGCATTGCCACATGGGTACACCTGCACCGCCGCATCGTTGTTTCTTTTCCGGGGCGTCGACGCCGAACAATCGCACCCGCCTGTCACCGATAGCAAAGGTATCACCATCAATCACACGCAATCGCCCCGAAAACTCGGGGGCGACACCTGCATCCACAGGCCATGCCAAACACAGCACCAAGAACCCACACCACAGTCTCACCATAGGGTAGTATGTGTGGGGTCCTGATCAGTTCTGCAAGCAGAACCAGCAGTCTAGGTTAACGCTGCGCGGTCTGCCAGTTGGGATGAATCCATGGCTCGGCGTTTTCGGCGGGCAGTGATTTGCCCAGCACGTGATCCGAGATTTTTTCGCCCACCATGATGGATGGTGCATTCAGGTTGCCATTGGTGATCTGCGGGAAAATCGAGCTATCTGCAACACGCAGCCCATCGACACCAATCACCCGCCCCTGCGGATCAACCACGGCGTTCGGATCATCCGCGCGCCCCATGCGGCAGGTGCCACAGGGGTGATAGGCGCTTTCGACATGTTCGCGGATAAAGTCGTTCAGCTCATCATCCGTCTGCGCCTGCGCACCTGGCTGGATCTCTTCTCCGCGATAGGGGGCAAAGGCCTCTTGCCCAAAGATTTCACGGGTCAGGCGAATACAGGTGCGGAAATCTTCCCAGTCTTTTTCCGTGCTCATGTAGTTGAACAGGATACGCGGATCATCCTTGGGATCCGCTGAGCGCAGCGTGACTTCGCCACGCGATGGCGACCGCATCGGCCCCACATGCGCCTGATAGCCATGGCCCTGCGCCGCCACCTGCCCATCATACCGCACCGCAATCGGCAGGAAATGATACTGGATGTCCGGGTATTCCACCCCGGCTTTGGACCGAATAAAGCCGCAGCTTTCAAACTGGTTCGACGCCCCCGGCCCGGTGCGTGTAAACAGCCAGCGCGCGCCCACATAGGCCTTGCCCAGCAGGTTCCAGTATTTTGCCAAAGACACCGGCTGGGTCGCCGCCTGCTGGATATAAAGTTCAAGGTGATCCTGAAGATTCTGCCCCACGCCCGGACGATCTGCCACAACCTCAATACCGTGTTCGGCCAGATGTGCCGCCGGGCCAATGCCTGACAGCATCAGCAGCTTGGGTGAGTTGAGCGAACTGGCTGCAACGATCACCTCGGCAGTGGCGGTCAAGGTTTCGATCTGGCCTTTGCGCTCAACCTCGACGCCCACAGCGCGCCCGTCTTTGATCACGATCTTGCGGGCAAAGGCCTGCACCAGCTGCGCCCCCAGCTTTTGGGCCGGGCGCAGATAGGCCTTAGCTGCTGACCAGCGCGATCCCTGCCAGACCGTCATATCAAAGGGCCCCACCCCTTCCTGCTGCTGGCCGTTATAATCATCCGTCACCGGATAGCCCGCCTGTTCGCCGGCCTTAACCCAGGCCTGCACCAGCGGATTGTCGCGTTTGCCGCGAGTCACATGCAGCGGACCACCCTGTCCGCGCCAGCTGGGATCACCGCCGTGGCCGCCATCATGCCAGTCTTCGAGGCGCTTGTAATAGGGCAGCACATCCGCATAGCCCCAGCCATCTGCCCCCTGATCACGCCAGAAATCAAAGTCTTTTGCATGACCGCGCACATAGATCATCCCGTTGATCGACGAAGATCCACCGATCACCTTGCCACGCGGGGTCACCAGCTGCCGCCCGCCCAGATGTGGCTCGGGTTCGGATTTCATTCCCCAGTCATAGCGCGCCATGTTCATCGGATAGCTCAGCGCGCCGGGCATATTGATGAACGGCCCCCAATCGGTGCCACCGTGTTCGATCACGATTACCGATTTCCCGGCTTCCGCCAGACGATAGGCCATGGCGCATCCGCCCGACCCGGCTCCAATCACAATATAATCCGCTTGCATGACAGCATTCCCCAGTGTTCAGGCAAAAGCCTTGACAACCCGCCAGAATGGTCTGACGGGGATGTGATAGATTTGGTAAGGCCCCAGAGGGTGAGTGGATCCTCTGGGGCGCTGCTATGAGCCGCCTTTAGAAGGGCGACTCGACATCGCCCATGCGCACATAGACGCTTTTGAGCTGTGAGAAGTGATTGATGGCCGCCTTGGAATTCTCGCGACCAACACCGGATTGCTTTGACCCACCAAAGGGCAGCTCTACCGGCGCATCATTGTACGAGTTGATAAAGCAGCTGCCCGCCTGCATCTGGCCAATCACACGGTGACCGCGTGTCAGATCTGCTGTGAAAACACCCGCAGAGAGGCCAAATTCCGTGTCATTGGCACGGGCGATCGCCTCTTCCTCGGTGTCGAAATCCAGCACTGCCATGACCGGGCCAAAGATCTCTTCGCGGGCGATAGTCATATCATCAGTAACATCGGCAAAAACGGTTGGCTGGATATAGAAGCCATCGCTTTCGATCCCTTCACCACCGGTGACCAGCCGGGCACCTTCTTCCTTGCCTTTGGCAATATAAGACAGCACGATTTCACGCTGGCCTTCGCTGACCATAGGGCCAAAGTTGGTGGCCTCATCCAGCGGATCGCCGATCACAGCGGTTTGCAGGCGCTCAGACAAGCGCTTCAGGAACGCCTCTTTGATGCCCTTTTGCACAAAGACCCGCGTGCCATTCGAACAGACCTGACCGGTGGAATAGAAGTTCGCCAGAATGGCGCCGCCCACAGCGTTTTCCAGATCCGCATCATCAAAGATGATCAGCGGAGATTTCCCGCCCAGTTCCATGGTGACATGTTTCATGTCAGCGGCCGCAGCGGCATAGACCTTTTTCCCGGTCGGCACGGATCCAGTCAGGGACACTTTGTCAACGCGCGGATCGGTGACCAGCGATGCCCCCACCGCGCCCATGCCCTGCACGACATTATACAGACCCGCCGGAGCCCCCGCTTCGTGCAGGATCTCAGCCACTTTCAGCGCGCAAAGCGGTGTGGTTTCCGAAGGTTTGAAGATCATCGCATTGCCGCAGGCCAGCGCTGGCGCACCTTTCCAGCAGGCGATCTGCGTGGGATAGTTCCACGCGCCAATCCCCACACAAATCCCAAGAGGTTCGCGCACGGTATAACCCCAGTCACCACCGGGCAGCGGCACATGTTCACCGGTCAGGCTGCCTGCAAGACTGCCGAAGTATTCCAGCGCATCCGCCCCCGAAGTGGCATCCACATAGAGAGTTTCCGAAAACGGCTTGCCGGTATCATAGGTTTCCAGCACCGACAGATGATGGTTGCGTTCACGGATGATATCCGCCGCGCGGCGCAAGACCCGGCCACGTTCGGTGCCAGACAGCTTGGCCCATTCCTTTTGCGCCCGCTGCGCTGAGGTCAGCGCCGCCTCAACCACCGCAGGGGTGGCCGCATAGACCTTGGCGATCACTTCGCCAGTGGCCGGATAGACCACCTCGATCAGTTCACCATCCGTGTCTTCCAAATATTTGCCATCCACAAAGTGGCTGGCCACAGGTTGCCTATCATACGCCATAAGTCGTTCTCCGTTGGGGAAGTACCCCGGTATTATTCTCCGCGCGGGAAGCGTTGGTTTTCTTCCAGCACGTTCAGATCCATGTGGTTGCGCATGTAGCGTTCTGACGCCTGCTGCAGCGGCTGATAATCCCAGGGATAATATCCGCCCTGGCGCAGCGCCTCATAGACCACCAGACGGCGGGCCTGTGATTGGCGCACCTCGGCATCGAAACGCTCCAGATCCCAGCGGGCTTCGGATTTGGCGCGCAGGGTCTGCAAAGTGCCCTGATGCGCCGGATCTTCTGCCAGATTTGTCAGCTCGCCGGGATCATTTTCCAGATCATACAGCTGTTCGGGATCCAGCGCACAGCGGTTGTATTTCCACTTGCCATAGCGCAGCGAAACCAGCGGCGCATAAGAGGCTTCGGCGGCATATTCCATTGCCACAGGGCTGGTACGTTCCGCACCATTTATCACCGGCACCAGCGTTTCGCCCTGCACCCAAGGGGTCACTTCGCCCATATCGACGCCGGCCAGATCACAAAGTGTCGGGCACAGGTCGATGGTGCTGACCGGATCGGTTTTCAGAGACCCTTCCCCACCGGGCATGGCAATCATCAGCGGCACCCGCGATGAGCCTTCAAAGAAGGACATCTTGTACCACAATCCACGTTCCCCCAGCATATCGCCGTGATCACTGACAAAGACCAAGATAGCCTCTTGCCGGGTGTCTTCCAGCACCTGCATCAGCTCGCCAACTTTGTCATCCAGATAGGAAATATTGGCAAAATAGGCACGGCGCGCACGGCGGATATGCTCAGGCGTCACATCAAATGAGCGCCAGTCATTGGCGTCAAAGATCCGCTTGGAATGGGGATCATGATCCTCATAGGCCATCGCGCTGACCTCGGGTTCCAGATGTGGGCAGTCTTCGTAAAGATCCCAGTATTTCTTGCGCGCCACATAGGGATCATGCGGGTGGGTAAAGCTGACGGTCATGCACCAGGGGCGATCATCCTGCGCGCGCGACAGATCATAGAGCTTCATCTTGGCGAAATGCGCGACCTCGTCGTCATATTCCATCTGGTTGGAAATTTCAGCCACGCCAGCGCCAGTGACGCTGCCCATATTGTGATACCACCAGTCAATCCGTTCGCCGGGTTTGCGATAATCCGGGGTCCAGCCAAAATCAGCCGGATAAATATCAGTGGTCAGCCGGTCTTCAAAGCCATGCATCTGATCGGGGCCAACAAAGTGCATCTTGCCCGACAGGCAGGTGTAATAGCCCGCGCGGCGCAGATGGTGCGCATAAGTCGGGATGTCACTGGCAAATTCTGCTGCGTTATCATAGACCTGCGTGCGGCTGGGCAGCAGGCCTGACATAAAGGACGCACGCCCCGGCGCACAAAGCGGGCTGGCGGTATAGCTGTTGGCGAAACGTGTTGAACGATCCGCAAGCGCGCGCAGGTTTGGCGCATGCAGCCAATCCACCGGACCATCCGGGAACAGGGTCCCGTTCAACTGGTCCACCATCACGATCAGAATATTCGGTGCCATTTACCCCTCCTTGGTCAAAGCATGTGCAGCGCGCACAACTCTCTCAGCGGCTCCCGACACCCCTTCCCCCGCGAGGGCCGCGCGCAGATACACCCCATCAATCAGGGCCGAAAGCGTCTCTGCATCCTGTTTCGGATTGGCGCTTCGCCCCCGCAGGGCCACACTGAGATTGGAACGCAAACGGCGCTGATAGACGTTCAGCAGGCGCGCGGCATCTTTGTCGCGCTGCGCCAGAACGTAAAAGTTCAGCCATGCGGAGATTGTCGCCGCCTGAAAGCAGCTATCCGCGAAATTTGCATGAATGATCGCCTCAAGGCGCTGCCCTTCCGGGTAGCTGGCCAGGGCTGCGCGCACTTCCTGCGCATATTCCGTCAAAATGTGACGCATCGCAGCTAAAAAGATCTGCGATTTTCCACCAAAGTAGTGATGTGCCAGCGCGGAGGACATGCCCGCACGCTTTGCAATTTGTCCTACGGTCACATCCAGTGACCCGGCCTGACCGATCTCTTCGACGGTGGCCGATACAAGCGCCGCACGGCGTATGGGTTCTTGTCCAATCTTAGGCATAGACTATGCTGTGCCGTTGATTGACCCGTCAGTCAATAAAAACTTTCAACCTGCGCAAAACGCGCATGTCGTCTTCATAGGGTCAGATGCCCCGGCCCGACCCCCGGCACCGGTCATCTTACATAGCATGGAAATCAAACTTCCAGCGTGCCGATCACAGTATTCTGCGGCAAACGCGCCACTTCGACACCGCCTTCGGTGCGACGCAGGTTGTAGCCATAGCCACGCATACGGAATCGCCATTCCGCCTCAGACAAAACCTTGCTGCGTTCAGCCAGCAGGAAGGTTTCCACTTCTTGCATATCGTCGGTCAATTTACTCTCCGCAAACATTACACTCTCCTGAAATCCTAGTGTTTGACTGCTTGCAGACTGGTTAAGGAAAAAGGCGCAATTGCGTCGTGCTTTGGAAATTTTCAAGAAAACAAAAATGGTGGATTCAGATTATTGTTTCGCCACCGCGTCCAACGCATCCACGCGTTTTTTGGCAACCGCTTCGCGCCAGGTGATAAAGACCACCGCAGACAGAATAACGAAGCCGCCAGAAATCACCCAGAAATCAATCGCTTCGTCGAAAACCAACGCGCCCAGACTAACCGACCAGATCAGGCTCAGGAAGGTGACCGGCTGGGTCACCGTCAAAGGCGCCTGCGCAAAGGCCAGCGTCATCGCATAGTGCCCAGCCGTAGCAAAACAGGCCACGCCAAACAGCACCATAAGCTCCCAGCCGCTGGGCCAGACCCAGACCGGGATCGCCATGGGCGCCATGCCAACCGCCACCGTGATTGACATCAGCGCGACAACAATCGGCGCGTTCAGTTCATCCACCAGCACCTTGGCCACCAGATAAGACACACCAAAGGCAAGCGCTGCCAGCAGCATGGCAAAATGGCCGGGATCCAATTCACGAAACCCCGGACGCAGGATCAGCAGCGCCCCGGCCACAGCCGCAACAATCGCCAGGATCCGGCGGATCGCGATCTTTTCACCCAGAAACACTGCCGCCAGCAGCGTCACATAGACCGGATTGAGGTAGTTCATCGCGGTGACTTCGGCCAGCGGGATGCGAGTCATGGCATAAAACCACAGCGCCACCGCCGCAGAATGCACGACCCCACGCAGCAGGGCCAGTTTCCATTGGCGCGACGTCAGCCGCAACGTCGCGATCTGCCGCCACATGGGAATCAGGAAAAACAACCCAAGGATATAGCGCAGAAACCCCTGCTCGGCTGCGGGTATGCGCGGCCCCAGCCCTTTGACCAGCGCCGTCATCGCCACAAAACACAGCCCGGCTGCAACCATCCACAGAATCCCTTTCATCGGGTTTGCCTGTGATGCCGGTTGCGCAGCTAGTGGGGGGTGCCGGGGGGTGCTCATCCGGCCAACCTGTGGCATTTCGTGCAGCGACACAAGCCCCGACAGCCCCGCCCCGGCGTCACCCCAGCAAGAGCTTGGCCGCGATGGCCAGCATGGTCAGGCCAATGATCAGATCCAGCACCTGCCAGGCGCGCGGACGGGCAAACAGAGGCGCCAGCAGACGCGCACCAAACCCGAGCGAAAAGAAGAACACAAAGCTGGCCGTGACAGCCCCAAGTCCAAAGGCGAGCTTGTCGTCATATTGTGCCGAAACCGCCCCCAGCAGCACCACGGTGTCCAGATAGACATGCGGATTCAGCCAGGTCAGCGCAAGGCAGGTCAAGACCGCCGCCTGCAAACTGCCTGCCGCCTGCCCGGCCTCAAGTTGCGCGCCGCCCTGCCAGGCGCTGTGCAGGGTGCGCAGCCCGTACCAGACCAGAAACCCCGCTCCGAACAGGCGCATCGCCCATTCCAACCCAGGCACCGCTTTGGCCAATGCGCCAAAGCCCGACACGCCTGCCGCAATCAGCACCGCATCGCTAAAAGCGCAGACCAGCACCACCGGCAGCACATGCTGCCGCATGAGCCCCTGCCGCAGCACAAAGGCATTCTGCGCCCCAATCGCCAAAATCAAACTGATCCCAAGGGCAAATCCCGAAAGCGCTGTCTGCATGTCTTCTCCTATGCGTTTGCGCGGTTGATACTGCCCTGCCCTCATGCGATCAAATTAAAGATGATAAGCCAAATGAAGCTTTGCTAATGCAACTTGATCCCAACCAACTGGCCGCTCTGGCGGCTGTGCTGCGCCGCGGGGTTTTCGACGCGGCAGCGGCGGAACTCAATGTCACACCCTCAGCCATTTCGCAGCGGATCAAAGCGCTGGAAGAGCGCATTGGCACCACCCTGATCAATCGCGGCCCGCCTTGCACCGCCACACCACAGGGCGCGCGGCTGGCGAAACATGCGCAGGACATCAGCCTGCTGGAACAACACCTGTCCAGCGATCTGTCACTGGATGGGCATCACAGCACCCACATTAGAATAGCTGTGAATGCTGACAGTCTCGCCACATGGTTTATCCCGGTCATGTCCGCCCTGCCCGATATGCTGTTTGATCTGGTGGTGGATGATCAGGATCACTCGGCCGAATGGTTAAAACGGGGCGAAGTGGCGGCGGCTGTTACCGCTTCACCTTCGCTGCCCGGCTGTGATTCCCACCCACTGGGGGCACTGCGCTATCTGGCGACGGCCAGCCCTGATTATATGGCAAAGTGGATGCCCGAGGGGCCAACCCCGCAAACTTTGCCACAGGCCCCTTGCCTGATCTTCAATCAAAAGGACCAGTTGCAGCGCAATTGGGCCGAGCGTTACCTGAATTTCAAAGCCTCACCGCCAGCGCATATGCTGCCCTCAACGCAGGCCTTTGTAGAGGCTGCAATTGCCGGGCTAGGTTGGGGCATGAATCCCGAAGTGCTTTGCCGCCGCGCCCTGCGCCGCAATCGTCTGACCTGTCTGCTGCCCGACAGCCCGCTGGACGTGGCGCTGAACTGGCAGGTGTCCCGCGTTCTGGCCCCGGCCCTGCAACCCCTGACCAAAGCCGTTCTGAATGCCGCGCGATCCGTTCTGATCCAGTCTTGAAGTTCTCTGCCACCTGGCTCAGGGTGCGCCCATGCCCTTAGCCAAACGCAGATGCAGCGCGTTCAGCCAGCATGTCCACACAACATTGGTAATCACATGAACCGCAGAAATCTTATGCTCTGGAGCGTTGCAGCCTCACTGTTCACGGTCAGCACAGCTCAGGCAGACCCCCAACTGCATGAGGTCAAAATGTGGAGCGATGGTGGCATCAAGTATTTCATGCCAGAGCTTTTACATGTGAAAACAGGCGACACCGTGCGCTTTCGCAACCTGAGTGGGCATCACAACAGCGAGTCACTTGAAGGACTGATCCCGGAAGGGGCCAGCCATTGGATCAGCGCGCTGGATGAAACCTATGATGTGCAGATCACCCATCCCGGTGTCTACGGCTACATCTGCGCACCGCACTATGAAAAGGGCATGGTCGGCGTGATCGTTGCCGATCAGGATCTGCACAACCTCGAAAGCCTCACCTCGGCTGACCATCCCAAAGAGGCACAAAAGATCTTTGGGCGCATTACAGCCAAGCTGACCAAATAGAAAAACCCGGGACAGCGCCCGGGTTTTCACATCGCGTTTTGACGGCGCTTACAGCTGCGCCATCACCTCATCTGAGGCTTCGAAGTTGGTGGTGACGCGCTGCACGTCATCGTCATCTTCCAGAGCATCCACCAGACGCATCAGCGACTGCATCCCGTCAAGATCCAGCTCGGTGGTGGTCGAAGGCTTCCAGATCAGCTTGGCGGTTTCAGATTCGCCCAGAGCTGCTTCCAGCGCGTTTGACACATCGTTCAGATCGGTATCGGCGCAATAGATGATGTGGCCCTCATCCGAGCTTTCCACATCTTCGGCGCCCGCTTCGATGGCCGCTTCCATCACGGTGTCATTGTCGCCCACATCGGCGCCGTAGACGATTTCGCCCACACGATCGAACATAAACCCGACCGAGCCGGTTTCCCCCAGCGATCCACCGTTTTTGGTGAAGGTCGAGCGCACGGTGGACGCGGTGCGGTTGCGGTTGTCGGTCATGGCTTCGACGATCACCGCGACACCATTCGGGCCATAGCCCTCATAGCGGATTTCTTCGTAATCTTCGCCTTCACCACCGATGGCCTTTTTGATCGCGCGTTCGATGTTGTCTTTGGGCATCGACTGCCCGCGCGCTTCTTTTACAGCCAGACGCAGCCGCGGGTTCTTTTCCGGGTCCGGGTCGCCCATCTTGGCGGCGATGGTGATTTCTTTCGACAGTTTCGAGAACAGCTTGGCGCGCAGCTTGTCCTGACGGCCTTTACGGTGCTGAATGTTTGCCCATTTGGAATGGCCTGCCATGGGTTATCCCCCTATACGTCACATCTCAATTTGCGCCTGCATAGCCCAAGCCACCCCTGCTTGCCAAGGCCAGCGCGGCAGGCCGCTCTTTTCTTTGTACATCAGATCAGATAGCGCAGGGTCATGCGCCAATTTCTACTGCTACAGCTCCGCCCTGAAACCGATGCCTCGGACGATGAATATCATGCCTTTCTGGAAAAGGGCGGGCTGCGCGATGCGCAGGTGCATCGCATCCGGCTGGATTGTCAGGATCTGCCCGCAGGGCTGGACCCGCGCGATTATGCAGGGGTGATTGTGGGCGGTGGTCCGGGCTGTGTCTCGGACCCGGCGGAAACCAAAGACCCGATCGAGGCGCGCATCGAACAGGCCTGCCTGTCGCTGATGCCTGCCATCACTGAAAACGACATTCCCTTTATGGGCTGCTGCTATGGCATTGGCATTCTGGCTTTTCATCTGGGGGCTGAAGTGTCGAAGAAGCAATTTGGCGAAGCGGTCGGCCCCTCGACCTGCACCAAGACGGACGCCGGGAAAGCCGCCCCGTTGCTGCAAGATCTGCCCGACAGCTTTGACGCCTTTGTGGGCCACAAAGAGGCGGTGCAGCACCTGCCCAAAGGCGCGGTGCATCTGCTGGCCTCAGATCCCTGCCCGTTTCAGATGATCCAATATGGGCAGAACGTCTTTGCCACCCAGTTCCATCCTGAAGCTGATGCAGCAGGCTTTGGCCGCCGCATTCGCATCTACAAAGACAAAGGTTATTTCCCGCCCGAAGCCGCCGATGAACTGATCGAGATGTGCCAGGCCTCAGATGTGACCCAGCCGGAACGCATCCTTTCGGCCTTTGTCTCACGCTATAGCTAAAGCGGCCAGAACAGCGGGATCAGAAAGGCCGACAGCACGCCCACCGTCAGGTTCAGCGGCAGGCCGACCTTAAGGAAATCCGAAAACTTATAGCCGCCCGGACCATAGACAAGCGTGTTGGTCTGATAGCCAATCGGCGTGGCAAAGCTGCACGAGGCCGCCACCATGACCGCCACCACCAGCGCGCGCGGGTCCACACCAATAGCCTGTGCCAGTCCAACAGCAATCGGCGTCACCACAACGGCCACGGCATTGTTGGACACTGTCTCGGTCAGTACGCTGGTCAGCAGGAACACCGCATAGATCAGCAAAGGCCCCGGCAGATCGCGCATCAAGGGGGCCACGGCCTCAACCACCATCTGCACCGCGCCAGAGCTTTGCAGCGCCGCCCCAATCCCCAGCATGGCAAAGATCAACGCCAGCAGACGCCCTTCGATAAAGGAAAAGGCTTCATCCGCATCAATACAGCCAGTCAGCAGAACCAGCGCCACGGCGATCACGGTCAGTGTCAAAATGGGTGCCACTCCAAGCGCGGACAGCGCGACAATACCCACCAGCGCGCCCAGAGCAATTGGCGCATGAGAGCGGCGGAATTCTCGCGCAGAGGGGTGCGAAACGTCGACCAGAGCCATGTCTTCGGCAAGGCGCTGGATGTCTTCCGGGTTGCCCTCCAGCAGCAGCGTATCGCCCACCTTGACCACCAGCGCATCCAGCTGGCGGCCAATGTTCTGGTTCCGGCGATGCACCGCCAGCGGATAAACACCATAGCGCCGCCGCAGCCGCAGTGACCCCAGTGACCGCCCGACCATCTTGCAGCCCGGCGAAATCAGCACTTCGACAGTGGTGGTTTCCTTGGCCGAAACCTGATCCACACGTTTGAGCGATTTGTTGCGCTGCAGGCTCAGAAGCTCGGTCATCTGGGTGCGCAGAACCACGCGGTCACCGACCTGCAGTTCAACCCCTTCCAGATTGCGCCGCAGCGATGCATCACCCCGGATCACGTCGATCAGCCGCACCCCTTCGCGTTTGAACAGCTGCACCCCCAGTACTTCGCGGCCAATCAGGTTGGATTCGGGTGGGATCACGGCCTCAGTAAAGAACTTCATCCGCGAACGATCCGACGAAAGCATCCCAGCCATCGAGGTGCGATCCGGCAGCAGATGCCGCCCGATGAAATAGAGATAGGCCATGCCCCAGACGATCAGGATCAGCGCCAGAGGGGTCACTTCGAAAATGGTAAAAGGTTCAAGGCCCTGTGCCCGGGCCACCCCATCCACCAGCAGGTTGGTCGAGGTGCCGATCAAGGTCATAGTGCCGCCTAGAATCGCCGCATAACTAAGCGGGATCAGCAGCTTGGATGGCGCGATCCCCAACGCCTTGGCGATCTGCACAAAGACCGGCAGCATCACCACCACCACCGGCGTGTTGTTCATAAAGGCCGAAGCCACAACCACAACCGCCAGAATGGCCGCCATCGCCGCCCGCGGGCGCTTGCCCACCTGATCCTGTGCAAAAAGCGTAAAGGCGTCCAAAGCACCTGTGCGCACAAGCCCGCCCATAACGATGAACATGGCTGCAATCGTCCATGGCGCAGGGTTGGACAGAACATTCAGCGCATCCTCATAGGGCAAGACGCCCGTCAACAGCAGCGCGGACACCCCGCCAATGGCCGTGACCTCCGTGGGGTACACTTCGCGCACGAACAGCGCAAACATTACAATCACCACCGCAATGGCCACATAGGCTTGACCGGTCTGGCTCAGCTCAATCCATTGCATTTACAGCCCCTTTTCCGTTTGCGCCTGTGCAGTCTGACCTGTCGCAACGGCAGGCTCAAGGAGAAGCTTGCTCTAATCGCCCACCCTGACGGATCATCTTGATCTGTTTGGCCTTGCCAGTGGCGTCGTCGGTTTCGACAAACACCCCTGACAGGGTGGCCTCGCCCGTGGCGGGGGTAAAGCGGTTCTTGACCATGCCGGTTACAAACCTGCGCATGGGCTCTGCCTTTTCCATGCCGATGACCGAATTGTAATCACCGCACATGCCCGCATCTGACAGGAACGCTGTCCCACCGGGCAGGATCTGCGCGTCACCGGTTGGCACATGGGTGTGCGTGCCGACCACAAGGCTGGCACGCCCATCGCAGAAATGCCCCATGCCCATTTTCTCTGAGGTGGCTTCGCAATGCATATCGACCAAAATCGCCTGCGCCTGCCCCCCCAGCGGATGGCGGCGCAGCACCTCATCCATCGCGGAAAACGGGTCGTCATAGGCGCGCTTCATGAACACCTGCCCCAGCACCTGCGCCACAAGCACCTTGCGCCCCCGGCGGTCTTCAAACAGGGCAACTCCGCGCCCCGGGGCCTGTTTGGCAAAGTTGATCGGGCGGATAATCCGCTTTTCTGTCTCAATAAAAGACAGCATGTCCTTTTGATCAAAGGCGTGATCCCCAAGGGTCACCACATCTGCGCCTGCGTTCAGCAGCAGCTTGGCATGCTCCCCCGAAAGCCCCATCCCATTCGAGGCATTTTCGCCATTGACCACGACAAAATCCAGCCGCCACTCCTCACGCAGTTTCGGCAGGCGCTCGACAATGGCCGCCCGTCCGGCGCGGCCCATGACATCACCAAGAAATAAAAGTCTCATGAGTCGTGATTAGTGTGCGCAAGACAGGAATCAAAGCCCCAAACGCGGGCAGCATCGTCGCGGGTTTGCGGCTATTGGCAGCGCATGGCGCGCTCAAGCCGCCCGTTTGAATGGGGCCCAAGCACCCGAGTATGCACCACGCCGTCAAACCGCAGCGCGTGCAGTTCTCTCCAATTGGCACTGGCGACGATCATTTCAGGCTGGTCACCGCATGTACGAATACCGCCAATGATGTAATCCCAGCCAATCCGGTGATTGGTGACACCGGGATGGGAGGCAAGCTGCTGCAACCCCTGATCAGTATAGCGCCAGATGCGCAGAGTCTTGGCCAGATGCGGACGATCCACATAGGCGATCTCAATTGCGCCATCCCCATCCAGATCCGCAGCCCCCAGCGGGGCCAGCCAGCGATTGCGTTGCCCGATGTATGGCGTTGGCGAAACCTTTAGTGCTTCACCCGTGGTGATTGCCAACAGGCGGGCCCCCTGTGAAAACCCAGACTGGACGGTGACAATATCCAGCAGGCCATCACCATTCAGATCAACCAGTCGCGGCGCGATATCTTCGAACACATGATCCGGCAGGCTATAGGCGCTAATCGCACCACGCTCTGATGACATTGCCTGACCCTGTGTCCCCCAATAGACGGTCAACTGATGCCATTCCGGCGTTGCTCCCAGCACATCATGGCCATAGCGCGGCCAGCCAGAAATCTGCTCCAGGCAGACCTTGCGGATATGACCGCCATCTCCGGCCACACAGCTCTGAGATGAGGCCGCAGCCGCCCCCGCGATCAACAGGGGCGACGCCAGACGAGCGCCGCGCACAAGACGCTGCAATGCGCGCAACAGATGACGCGGCGCCCCCAGCATCAGATCTGCTTCTCAGGCAGTTGCACAACCAGACCGTCCATATCGTCGGTCACTTTGATCTGGCAGGTCAGCCGTGACCGGGCGGGATCCGGCTCAAAGGCAAAATCCAGCATGTCTTCTTCCATGTCTTCTTTGGCCGGGATCTTTTCCACCCATTCCGGCGCCACATAGACATGGCAGGTTGAGCAGGCACAGGCCCCGCCGCAATCCGCTTCAATCCCCGGCACACCGTTGTCGCGCGCGCCTTCCATGACCGTCAGACCAGCGGCCACATCCACCACATGCTCTGTGCCGTTATGTTCGACATACGTGATTTTTGCCATCACAAACCCTCCTAATTTCAAGCCTATAGTTAGTCGCCCAATCTCAACGCTTCCAGTCTCTTTTGCGTCATTTTCCACCTGAAGGTGGCGCTGCCGGGATTCCTGCCCGCGACAAATCGCACTGACGTGGCAAATTCAACCATCAGCACCTGCGATCACCATTGCGTTCGCTTTGATCATCTGCCCTGCACGAAGTCCTTCCCCCGCCCGGACAAAATGGTTAATGTACCGCGAAAAGGCACATTAAGAGGCCCCGAGCAATGATCCGACCTTTTGCCCCGCTTTGCGCTGTGATCCTGATCACCGCCTGCAATACGACAGGGCAATCCGCTGATGCCGCGCGCCCATCGGGGCCGCCTCCATCCGCTGAGATGGCGCAAGATGGACGGTGCTGGGCCACTGTCGTCACCCCAGCGGTTTATGAACATGTCATGGGCGAAGTGCAGGTGGTTCAGGCAGAAATTGCTCCGGATGGCACCGTGCTGCGCCCCCCCGTGTACCGTAAAGGCCCGGTGCCGCGCCTTGTGCGCCCTCGGGGCGAACTCAAGTTCGAAGCCCCCTGCCCGCATCAGATGACCCATGAATTCATCTCATCGGTTCAGCGTGCCCTGGCCGCACGCGGCTATTTTTCAGGCAATGTCACCGGGGAAATGGATCCGCCCACCACCGCAGCCATCCGCAAATATCAGGTGGAACGTGGCGTGGAAAGCGCGCAGCTCTCGCTGGAAACTGCCCGTGCGCTGGGATTGATCGCTGTGGATCTCAGCCAGGAAGGCTAGGGTCAGGATGCATTAATCCTGCGTCACTGGCGTTCGAAAGGCAATAAAGCAGGGGTTTTGAGTGCGCCGGAACTGGTGGATCCAATTGCAAGCGCTCAAAGGCGCTGCTTTGCCGCGTTTCGAACGTCCGAAGGATTGCTCAATTTTTGCCCCTGAACTGCGTTACAGCCCTTTGAAATAGAACCACTATTCCAGGCGGGCTGTGCCTTGTCAGGACCAAAAACTGAGCAACCAGTGATGCAGAATTAGTGCATCCTGACCCTAGACAACAGGCATCTGTTGCGTCGCGCAGTGAATGCCACCGCCAAGCTCCCCCAACGGATCCACATTCAGCATCACAATCTCACGGCCCGGATAATGGCGCGCCAAGGCCTGCCGCGCGATCTGATCTGTCTCAGTGTCACCAAACTGCGCCGCAATCACCGCGCCATTGCAGACATAGTAATTCGCATAAGACGCTACGAATTCCGGGTCGTTGATCCTGCGAATCTCAGGCTCGGGAATGACATCCACCTCTAAACCAGCGGCTACCAGCTGATCATGAGTTTGCAAAGCTGCGACATGAAAGGGATCACTTTGATCCGGGTGTTTTGGCAGGTTAATCAACACCCGCCCCGGCGCGGTAAACTGCGCCAGACTGTCAATATGATAATCCGTAATGTCTTCGCCTCGGACACCCTCAGACCAGATCATACGCTTCGCGCCATAGGCCGCCAGCAGATGCGCCTCGATCTGATCACGGGACATCCCGGGATTGCGATTGTCATTCACCCAGCTGCTTTCATGCGCCATGAGCAGCCCGTGGCCGTCCTGCTCCACGCCCCCTGCTTCGCCGATCAGCCCCGATGGCAAGAGCGGCAGCCCCAACCGCTGCGCCACCCGCCGCGCGATCTGCGCATCGCGCCTATGGCCCTGTTTATTGCCCCAACCATTGAATTGGATCTGCCGCACCGCCAACGCGCCAGAGGCATTCACCACAAACACCGGTCCCGAATCGCGGCACCACAGATCCTCTGTCGGCACATCCCAAAGCCTCACCTGATCAGACAGAACCCTGCGCGCCCGCGCATGATCCTGTGCCGCTGCCAGCATGGTGACCGGCTCAAATTCAGCGATGGTATTGGCGATCTCTGCGATGGTCTGCTGCACCTCTTCAAGATGCCAGCGATCAGAATAGACTTCGCGGCTGACGGGCCACTGCATGAAGGTTTGCGCATGGCGCGCCTCTTCCGCAGGAACGAAGTACCCATCCTGACCAGCCCCAGACACCTCAGACACCCCAGCCCCCATCGCCATCGCGCCGCCCCCCAATAGCATATCCCGCCGCTTCATCACGCCCCCGAAACAAAAGACCCAAGGCACAGCGTACCTTGGGTCCGATAGCGATGACAGCCCGTCAGGGCTGGAAAAGCGCGCTTAATTCCCGCGTTCCAGCCTGCGATAGGCCGCAACATTGCGGTTATGCTCATCCAGAGTGGCCGCAAAGTTATGCCCATCCGCCGGGTTCAGGCTTTTGGCGACAAAGAAAATATACTCTGTCTGCGCCGGGTTCAGCGCCGCTTCGATGCTGGCGCGTCCTGGGTTGGCGATCGGGGTTGGGGGCAAGGCCGGGATCACATAGGTGTTCCACGGGGTTTCCCGCCGCAGTTCCGACTGACGCAACCCACGGCCCAAAACGCCCTGCCCGCGCGTGATGCCATAGATCACAGTCGGGTCAGTTTGCAGGCGCATGCCCCGGTTCAGACGGTTCACAAAGACGCTGGCGACCTCCAGACGTTCCTGCGGGCCACCGGTTTCCTTTTCGATGATCGACGCCAAAATCAAAGCCTCTTGCGGTGATTTCAGCGGCAGCCCCTCAGCGCGGCGCTCCCAGGCGTTTTGCAGGATCACCCCCTGCGCATCCGTCATACGGGCCACCAGATCCGCACGTTTGTCGCCGGGACCAATGTCATAGCTGTCGGGGGCCAGCGCCCCTTCCGCCGGCACTTCGACTGTGCCATCCAGAATATCAATCTGGTTCAGCTCTTCGATCACCTGCCAGCTGGTCACCCCTTCGGCCAAGGCCACACGATAGCGGGTATCCGCCTCGCCGCGCACCTCTGTGTAAACCGCCGGGGTCTCCCCTTCTGCCGGGTTAAACGACGCGCGCTGCTCATACCGGCCCGTTGCGGGGTCGATTTCGCGCACCTGCACCGTCATGCGGTTGATCCCCACACGATAGACCACTTCGGTGCCACAGGTCGAGGCCCCGCCACGGGTGACGATCTCGACGATCTGCGCCATTGATGCCCCTGCGGGCACCACATAGCTGCCCGCTTTCAATGCCTGCGTCTTATCAGTGTAATCCGCGCCCAGCCGGAACATCATCGCGCTGGAAACCGCGCCCTGTTCATCCAGATTCTGAGAGACACGCGACATGTTTGTGCCGCGTGGCACCTCAAGACAGATCGCCTGCGCCAAAGGACCGGGCGCCCGATACTGGGACTGAGCCCAGATCAGAACACCCCCAAACACAAACAGAACAACAACCAGCAGGCTCAGCGCATTCGAGGCGATGCTACGCCACATGGGTTAGTCCACCTTGCCGAAGATCACGCTGGCATTGGTGCCACCAAAGCCAAAGGAGTTTGACAGCGCATAGTTGATCTCGCGCTCGCGCTTGGCATTGGGGGCCAGATCCAGCGCGGTGTCCACCACCGGATTGTCCAGATTGATGGTCGGCGGGGCCACCTGATCGCGGATCGACAGGATCGAGAAGATCGCCTCAATCGCGCCAGCAGCCCCCAGCAGGTGGCCGGTCATCGACTTGGTCGACGACATGGTGGCCTTGCTGGCAGCATCGCCCAGCAGGCGCTCAACCGCGCCCAGCTCGATGGTGTCCGCCATTGTCGAGGTGCCATGCGCGTTGATATAGTCGATCTTGGCCGGTTCAAGACCCGCATCTTTCAACGCCGCCTTCATCGACCGTTCACCACCTTCGCCATCTTCCGAGGGGGCGGTGATGTGATAGGCGTCACCGGACAGGCCATAGCCGCAGACCTCGGCATAGATCTTGGCGCCGCGCGCTTTGGCGTGTTCGTATTCTTCCAGAACCACAACGCCTGCGCCTTCGCCCATAACAAACCCGTCGCGATCCGCATCATAGGGGCGCGAAGCGGCCTTTGGGTCATCCGCCCGTTTGGTGGAAAGCGCCTTACAGGCGTTGAACCCGGCAATACCGATCTCACAGATCGCCATTTCCGCGCCACCAGCCACCATGACATCTGCATCGCCGTATTTGATCAGACGTGCCGCATCACCAATCGCATGGGCCCCGGTCGAACAGGCTGTCACAACAGCGTGGTTCGGGCCTTTGAACCCATAGCGGATCGAAATATTCCCCGAGATCAGGTTGATCAGCGAACCGGGAATAAAGAAAGGCGACACGCGACGCGGGCCTTTTTCCTTGATCAGAACAGCGGTGTCCGCAATCGACGCCAGACCACCAATGCCCGAGCCAACCATCACGCCGGTGCGCAGCTGGCTTTCTTCGTCTTCCGGCTTCCAGCCCGCGTCAGACACAGCCTGTTCCGCAGCCGCGATCCCAAAGCGGATGAACTCATCAACTTTGCGCTGTTCTTTCTTGTCCATGTAGAGATCGGGATTGAATGTCCCGTCAGTCCCGTCGCCATAGGGCACTTCGCAGGCATAAGACGTGCCCAGATGGCTGGCATCGAACTTGGTAATGGGCCCCGCGCCGGACTGACCGTCCAGAATGCGCGACCATGTTTCCTCAACTCCGCTTGCCAGCGGTGTGACCAGACCAAGACCGGTTACAACGACGCGTCGTGTCATGGAACTGCCCTTCCCTCAAATTTGCTTTCAATGACGCTCTTAGCGCGGCTGACCCATTGGGGGCAAGAGCACCGCAGCGGCGCAGGGGCTTCCGTTTGGGAAATTCTGTCCAGATCGGCGGTTTGGTGCGTGATTATGCTCGGGTGCCCCAATTTATCGCAGGTTTGATCGCAGTTTCAGCTGCGGTCTGCCGCGCGCACCTGTTCGGCCAGTCCGGTCTCACCCGCACGGGCAAAGCCTTCGGCCACCCCGGCCCGATCCGCCGCCTCTTTGTTCTGGCTCATCTTCTGCACCCCCTCCAAAGCGGTCACCGTGATTTCAACCCCAATGATGCCGCGCATCTGACGAGTGATGAAATCTTTTGGCGCATCACTGACAGCCCAGGCACCTGCCGCCCCGTATTCCATCTGATCGGTCAAAGCTGTCAGATGTTGTAGCAGCCATTCCGGATCGCGTTTGATCGACAGAACTCCGCGCGCCTGAACCACCGAATAATTCCATGTGGGCACCACTTTGCCGTGCAGTTGTTTCGAAGGATACCAAGCCGGGGACACATATCCGCTGCCCCCCTGAAACAGCGCCAGCACTTCGCGACCTTCTGCCTTTGCCATATCCGAGCGCGCCATCAGATGCCCCTCCAGCCGCAGGCCATCTTCTGTTTCGCGCAGATACAACGGCAGATGTTCCGCAATCAGACCAGAGCCAGCATCAGCAACCAAGGACGCAAAGGGCGCGCTGCGGATCACTATGCCCAGCTCTGCCTGTTCGGATTGGTAGAACATGGGGTTGCGATTCATTTTTCGGCCCTCCTGAATTTGATCATTTTCAGGTTAGACCGGTTCTCGAAAGGCGCAACCCCTGTTTACGCTCGGGGCCGGCCTTCAGATTTTTTCGAAGGTAAAGAGGTAACTGCCAAAGACTTCGCAGGCCTCGGGTGAGCTAAGCTGTGCCCGGTCGATGGGCTGTAAGTCTTCGCTATACACATAGGGATAGAACGCAAGCGCCTGCGCCAGCTGCGCCATCGCCTCTACCCGCCCACTGGGCAGATAGGGCGCATGGGTCGACAGGAACAGGGCTGGTTTGTGTTCCTGCAGATAGCTGGTCATGGTGGGCAGCAGATCAAATTCAGCCCCTTCCACATCCACTTTGATCAAAGAAACGTTTTCCGGCTGCGACTTTTCCAGAAACTCATCCCAGGTGATCGCCCAGACATCGGTCGCATAGTCAGAGCCGCTTTCAAGCAGGCTTGACTTACTATCGCCCGGCTCTTCGCCAAAGGTGGAAATCTGGAACACCCCCGGTTTCGCCGCCAGCGCCAGCCCAAAGCGGGTGACATTGCGCACATTGTTCAGATCAAGGTTCCAGTTCAAAAACCGCAGCGCGGTTGGGTCCGGTTCGAAACAATAGACATGTTTAGCCTGCGCCGCCCCATGCAACACAGTAGGCCCAATCCAGGCACCCACATCGACGTAACTGGTATCGGGCGAGGTAAACCGCGAAATAATCTGCAGCGTGGCTGGTTCCCAATAGCCTTTGGAAAAGGCGCGCCAAAAAGCAAAGTGATAGGGATCCACCTGATAGGGCTGACCATCAACCTGTGCAGGGAAATACCCTTTCGCACGAAACCAGGCACGTCCCAGCGCCTTTATGAACTCTTTCATTATATAATCCCTCAAGCGAAAAAGCGGTTCGCAGTCTCGCGCCCCCCGCGGTGCAGCCAACCCATGAGGGGGTGATGCGGAAAACCTGTTTTCAAATCAAGGGGATTTGACACAAATCGTGTCAAATATTCGACCCACGGAAACTATAGCTACTCTCAGGCCCAATTGTCGCCCAGATCGGCCTTGGCCCGGTCAATCCAATGGTCTTTCAACCAATCGCAGGGCTTTGACCGGCGGCGCAGCGATCCGGTATAGCCCACAACCGCCTCTGGCATCTTGGGGCGACCGTGAAAGCAAACCACCCGCGCCCCTTCGGGCAGGGTTGGGGCGCGCAGATAGCTATAGGGCAGCGGGTTACAGTCGTATTTGAACGACACCACCCAGTCGCCCGGAATATAGGTGAAACACTCGTTGTCCATCGCCTTGTGAGAGGTATAGCGCTGTTCGCTGCCGCGGGCTTTTTCCACCTCTTCATACGGGTTTTCCGCCAGATCATTGTACAAAAAGCTATGCACCTGCGGATCAAAGCGGAATACCGATCCATGCCCGGTGGGCCGCCCTTTGCGGGCCTCTGTCCAGTCGTGGCGCATGGCAATGGTGCCGGGCGCCAGATCGTGGATTTCATCCAGTGACCCGGTGATCACCACATCCAGATCAAACCCCAGAACAGGCCCCTCAAGATCCGGTATCAGGCCGGGTTTAAAAAGGCTGACCTTGCGCATCGCACCTTGCCGGTTGGCCACCGCCAGCGCCGCATTCATCGGCTCAAGGAAAGGTTCTACCGGCAGGTCGATCACCTCAACATCCGGGTGCAGCCCTTCGGCATGTTCCGTCATGCAGATAAATCGCACCGGGCGCGACATGTTGCGACGCACCCCGGAATAAAGCCGGTTGACGTATTCGGGGCCAAACAAGGTTCCCCACTTGATGCACATGATGTTTACAGGCTTTGTCATAGCGGCCCATTTAGCCTGTGTCCTTGCAACACGCCAGCGAGAAATGCGCAAAACAGGCTTGCCGCGCCGGGTCTGGCGGCCTACCAAACCAAACACACAGTGGCCAGAGGATCCATGACACAGCCCCGTTTCAATCGCCATCGCACCCGGCAGAGTCAAATCTGCAGCTGGCCCAAACTGCCCAAGCACAGCAAAGGCTACGCAGCGCTTTGAGTGACGAGGCACTCAAGAACCTAGGCTGGGCAGACCGTTTTGCCGATCAAATGACACCGGATGAGGCTGATCTGATCCCGGTACGCCTGACCGAAGTGCAGCGCGATCTGCTGCTTGGGCTGACGCCTCAAACCTCCGTTTCACTGCTACCCAAAGATAAGGCCAGCGCCTATGCGGTGGGGGATTGGGTGCTGAGCGATGGGACCTTTGCCGTCAGACGGTTAGAGCCCAAAACAGATCTGGTGCGCCGGGCCTCGGGCCACACGCTGGAACGCCAGCGCATTGCGGCCAATCTGGATCACATCGCCATTGTCACCAGTTGCAACGCGGATTTTAATCTCGCACGCATAGAACGCTATCTTGCGCTGATCCTTGCTTCGGGGGCCGCGCCGCTGGTGCTGATCACCAAGGCGGATCGGGTCGACAATGCTGCTGACTACGCCATGCAGGCACAGACCCTGTCCGATCGCGCCACGGTACATGCCTTCAATGCCAAGGCCCCAGAAAGCAAAGCCCTGCTGCAAGACTATGCCCTGCGCGGGAAGACGCTGGCGCTGATCGGGTCATCCGGGGTGGGCAAAACCACCATTCGCAATCTGCTGACCGGTGAAAATGCCGCCACGCAGGGCATTCGCGAAGATGACGCCCGCGGCCGTCACACCACCACCCATCGGTCCATGGTGCAGACCCTTGCGGGCGGCTGGCTGGTGGATACGCCGGGGATGCGCGAACTGGCGCTGACTGATGCCTCAGACGGAATCGAAGCCCTGTTTGAAGATATCGAAGCTTTGGCCAGACAGTGCAAATTCACCAATTGCGCCCATGAAACAGAACCGGGCTGCGCCGTGAAAGCTGCACTGGCTGCTGGAACGCTGGATCCTGATCGCCTGAGCCGCTGGGAAAAGCTGCGCCGTGAAGACGCCCATAACAGCGCCACCCTGTCAGAGACCCGCGCGCGTGGTCGGGCAATGGATAAGATCTATCGCCAGGGCCGTGCGCGGGGCAAACACAAGCGGCGTTAGCCGCTCGGGTCTGCGGACATTCACCTCGCACCCCCGGTTTGAGATCAAAATCCACCAGCGCAAGGCATTTTGGTGACGGAAAGGTGGCCCCTTTTCGAACCAAAATAACGCCGCGATGGTGGATTTTGGCCAAATCTCGAAGAGACGCGGCGAATTTTGCCCATCGCGGCGTTATTTTTCCCTCGTGATCAACCAGATCGCAGCGGTCAAAATGTCTGGCGCTGAGCAAAATTCGTCTCG
The DNA here is from genome assembly GCA_025210455.1 of Pelagimonas sp. Lineage (GTDB taxonomy): Bacteria > Pseudomonadota > Alphaproteobacteria > Rhodobacterales > Rhodobacteraceae > JAOARQ01. The sequence goes on along the minus strand of JAOARQ010000046.1, from coordinate 86,494 downwards.
CGCCGGGGAAGCGCGCTGAATGTCAGCAGACCCTAACACCCAAGGCCGCCTGCGCAGCTTTGTCCCAGCCCAGCACCATGCCCTCATCGCGCACCACCAGCGGGCGTTTCATTAAAGCCGGATGCGCCTGCAGCAGCGCCAGCGGATCGCCCGCGCGTTCGTCTTCGGACAGGCCACGCCATGTGGTCGAACGTGTGTTCAGCAGCTTGTCACCAAACTGCGTCAAAGCCGCCTGCAAGACCTCAACGGCGATGCCATCTTCGCGCACATCGCGAAATTCTGCCCCCTCCAGCGCTTTGCGCGCCTTGCGGCAGGTGTCACAGTTTTTCAGCCCATAGAGGATCATTTTTCTTTCTCCCTTACCTGGAAAGGCCCTGAATCGCCCTTTTTCACCCCTCTAATGCCCCAACGTCAGATTTTCGAGGCGATTTTGCTTGCTTTTTACATTGAACCCCCATGTAGTCCCCATGTGACCTTTGACAATCAGTCGAGGACGGCGTCCGTGTTTCGCCCTCCTGGCGCTGAAAGGCGAAAGTGGCGAAAGGGGCTGCACACTGCGGCCCCCATTGACAGGACTTGGAAAGGAGCACGGGACATGCCGAACGGCACCGTGAAATGGTTTAACACAACCAAAGGCTACGGCTTTATTGCACCCGATGATGGCGGGAAAGACGTTTTTGTTCACATCTCAGCGGTTGAACGCTCGGGGCTGACAGGGCTCGCGGACAACCAAAAGGTCAGCTACGAGCTGCGTGAAGGCCGTGATGGCCGCCAGATGGCCGCCGATATTTCGGCGCTTTAAGCCACATCTGTAAGAGACGATCGGGCCGCCTTCGCGGCCCTTTTGGTATGCGCCCCACATGGAACACGCCTCCATGGGCTGGACCTGCGTTGTTTACGCGGTCTGAAGACGTTTTGCTTCGACACCAGCCAAAGCGATCAGTTCCTTCATAAAGGGTTTTTCCAGATCATACGTGCGCGTGGCGGCATACAAGCGCCGCGTCAGCCCCTCTTCGGTCAGCGGGCGGGTCACATAGTCTGAGCTATATTTCACCTCACGCACCACCCAATCCGGCAGCACCGAAATTCCGCGATTTGAGGCCACCAGTAGCAAGATCACCGCTGTCAGTTCCACCTGCCGGATGGTCTCTGGCTCAACCTTGGCGGGGGTCAGGAGCTGGCTGAATATATCCAGCCGACTGCGTTCCACAGGATAGGTGATCAAGGTTTCACCTCGAAAATCCTGCGCTTCGATAAAGGGCTTTGCCGCCAGAGGATGCGCGCTGGAGGCCACAAAAACCGGGCTGTAATCAAACAAAGGGGTAAAGGTGACGCCCGGCAGATCTTCGGGATCAGAGGAAATCACCACATCGACCTCTTCTTTGATCAGCGCAGGCAGGGCATCAAAGGCCAGCCCCGGACGAATATCCACATCCACATCCGGGAAGACCTTGCGAAAGCTTTCCAGCACCGGAAACAGCCATTCAAAGCAGGCGTGGCATTCAATTGCGATATGCAAACGCCCGGTTTTACCCGCGCGCACCCCCATAAATTCCTCTTGCGCGGCTTCGACCATGGGCAAAACCTGCTCGGCCAGTCGCAGCAGACGCAGCCCCGCCGCAGAAAGCTTCATTGGCTTAGAACGGCGCACAAACAGCTCAACCCCGGCCTGATCCTCAAGGCCTTTGATCTGATGGCTCAGCGCCGATTGCGTGATGTTCAGAACATCCGCCGCATTGGCCACGCCGCCGTGATCATGAATGGCTTTGATCGTGCGCAGATGGCGAAATTCGATATGCATACCCAAATAAACCTCATGTTGGTGATGAGTATTATGAAGTTGCCTCACAATGCTGCAAATGCGACATGAGCACAACCGCAAACGACCAAACAAGGCCGCAGACCATGACGCACCCTGAGATTTCATTCGAATTTTTCCCACCGAAGAACATCGAAGGCACCTTTCGCCTCTGGGATGCGGTGCAGGTTCTTTCCCCGCTGGATCCCCGGTTTGTATCTGTGACCTATGGCGCAGGTGGCACCACCCGTGATCTGACGCGTGATGTGGTTGCAACCCTGCACAATCATTCCGGCCTGCGCACCGCTGCCCATCTGACCTGCGTGGAGGCCACCCGCGCGGAAACACTGGCCATTGCACAGGAGTTCGCTGCCGCAGGCGTCACAGATCTGGTGGCGCTGCGGGGGGATCCCCCCAAAGGGGCCAAAGGGTTTACACCCCATCCGCAGGGTTTTGCCCATTCTGTGGAGTTGATAGCAGCGCTTGCACAGACCGGTGATTTCACCATCCGCGTGGGGGCCTATCCCGAAACCCACCCAGAGGCCGCCAATCCAAACTCAGATATCGACTGGCTGAAACGCAAACTGGATGCCGGTGCCACCGAAGCGCTGACTCAGTTCTTTTTCGAAGCGGAGACCTTCTTCCGCTTCCGCGACGCCTGCGCTAGAGAAGGCATTGATCACGCCATCGTGCCTGGCATCCTGCCAATTGAAAACTGGGCTGGTACCCGCCGTTTTGCCCAAAGCTGCGGCACAAATATCCCCGACTGGCTGGATCAGGCCTTTGACAAAGCGCTGCGGGATGATCGGCAGGATCTTCTAGCCACTGCGCTGTGCACTGAACTGTGTGATGAGCTGGTTCAGGGCGGCGTCGACAAACTGCATTTCTACACGCTCAACCGCCCCGAGCTGACGCGCGATGTCTGCTATGCGCTTGGCATGTTGCCTGCCAGCAAACTCAAGAATGTCGCGTAAATAAGACCCCCGGCATTTATCTTGCCAGATAACCTCCGGGGGGCTTGCAGTGCAGCGGGGGCAGCGCCCCCGTCAGCCCTTTCAAACAGGTGCGCGTTTCTCAAGGCCCAGCTTGGCGCGCACCTCATCGGGGCCGATCACGCGGGCGCCCATGCCCTCGACAACCCCTTTGGCACGCGCAACCAGCTGCGCATTGGTGGCCAGCACCCCTTTGTCCAACCAAAGGTTGTCTTCTAGGCCCACGCGCACATTGCCCCCGGCCAGAACAGCCGCCGCCGCATAGGCCATCTGATTGCGCCCCAATGCAAAGGCGCTGAAGGTCCAGTCATCTGGCACATTGTTCACCATGGCCATGAAGGTGTTCAGATCGTCCGGTGCGCCCCATGGCACGCCCATGCACAGCTGCACCAGCGCCGGGCTGTCCAGCACACCATCTTTGACCAGCTGTTTCGCGTACCACAGATGACCGGTGTCAAAGGCTTCGATCTCGGGCTTGACCCCAGACTCTGTCATCATCTTGCCCATGGCGACCAGCATGCCGGGGGTGTTGGTCATGACGTAATCTGCTTCGGCAAAGTTCATTGTGCCACAATCCAGCGTGCAGATCTCCGGGCGGCATTCCAGAACATGGGCCACGCGCTCTTCTGCGCCGATCATGTCTGTGCCTGCCTCATTGACGGGAAACGGGGCCGCAGGCGACCCAAAAACAATATCGCCGCCCATGCCTGCGGTCAGGTTCAGCACCACATCCACATCGGCATCGCGCACCCGGTCAGTCAGTTCGCGATAAAGCTTGAGATCACGCGAAGGCGCGCCGGTTTCCGGGTCGCGCACGTGGCAATGCACAATCGCCGCCCCGGCTTTGGCCGCTTCAATCGCGCTTTCGGCAATCTGCTGCGGAGACCGCGGCACATGCGGGCTGCGATCCTGCGTACCGCCCGATCCGGTTACGGCAGCGGTGATAAAGACCTCTCGGTTCATGGTGAGTGGCATCTTTTATTCCTCTCTCGGCGGAACACCTTCCGCAAAATCTCCGCGCAGCAAAGCGTCTGCTGCAACGGCTTTATCTTCTGTACAAATCAACGGGTTGATTTCAACCTCGTCAACCCGGCCTTCCATGGCCCCCACAAAGCTTTGCAGCGCCAGAACGGCCTCTTCGATGGCGTTCAGGTCAGCGCCTGCCGCCCCGCGATAGCCATTCAGCACAGGGGACATCCGCAGCTGTTGCAGCGCGCCTGCCACATCTTCGCGGGTGACAGGCAACAGCAAAGACACGGTATCGCGCAGCACTTCGGTCATGACACCGCCTGCACCCAGCGTCAGCACATAGCCATGCGCCGGATCACGGGTGATCCCCACCAGCAGCTCTGCAACGGTGCCGGAGATCATCTCTTCCACCAGATACGACGGGGCCTGCATCGCCTGTGCCGCCGCAGTGACATCGTCAGGGAACAGGTTCAAACGCACGGCGCCCGCTTCGGACTTATGCGCCAGACCTTCGCCCTTAAGAACCAAAGTGCCACCGATCTGCGCCGCAACTGTCGCGGCCTCATCAGGCGTAGCAGCCCGCGCCAGCCCCGGCACGCGCGATCCATACTTCGCAAGGGCGGATTTCGCCGCCCCTTCGGGCACCAGCCTATCGCCGCCCTGCCCCGGCTGCCAGATCGGGGCGTGATCCCCGACTTCGAAGGCAGCTGCGGCGATTCCTTCCAGCGCAGCGGAAACCCCTGACAGAGGGATGATCCCCAGCGCAACACAGCGCTGCGCCACAGTTTCCGGCAGGGTTTCCGCCAGGCTAGACAACAGCGCCATCGGCTTGCCCGAGGCTTTCGCCACCTCAGCCACCGCATCAACAACGATATCCCAAGCCGCCGTGTCACAGCGATCAAGACGCGGGTAATCCAGCACGATACAGCCCAGATCCAGATCGCCCCCCAGCATCATCGCGCTGTAGCAGGCTTTCAGGGCCTCGCCATCACCCCAGATATAGGTGTGGTAATCCAATGGGTTAGCCAAGGCAACCTTGGGGCCCAGCGCCGTGCGCAGAGCCTGTTTTTGCGCATCACCCAGCGGCGGAAAGCTGACCGGGGTGCCCAGCACACTATCCGCCATCAGGCTGGCTTCGCCGCCGGAGCAGGACATTGAAGCGATCTGTGTACCCCGCAGCGGCCCGGACACATGCAGGATCTTGAGCGCCTCAAGCATCCCCTCCAGTGACGTCACCTGCGCAATGCCGCAGCGCGCCAAAAGCGCCCGAGCACCCGCATCACTGCCTGCCAGAGACGCAGTATGGGACACCGTCGCCGCCTGCGCCTGATCAGAGGCACCCACCTTAAGCGCCACAATCCGCTTGCCCAGCGCCCGCGCCCGCGCGCCCAGCGCCTCAAAGGCGCGAATATCCGAGATCCCCTCGATATACAGCCCCAGCGCGGTGACGCGCGGGTCTTCCAGAACCGCCTGCCCCAGCTGCGCCAGATCAATGCGCGCCTGATTGCCCACAGTGCCCACATAGGCCATGGGCAGGCCCCGGGTCTGCATGGTCAGGTTCAGCGCGATGTTCGAGCTTTGCGTCAGGATCGCTACGCCGCTTTCAACGCGGATGCAGCCATGGATGTCAGGCCAAAGCGCGGCCCCATCCAAAGCATTGATCAACCCATAGCAATTGGGACCCAGGATCGGCATATCTCCTGCGGCCTGCAGCAGCTTTTCTTGCAGTTCTTCGCCATCGGCCAGTTCGGCCTGCGCCTCTTTGAAACCACTGGCGAAACAGACAGCGCCCCCCGCCCCTTTGGCATTCAGCGCGCTTAGCACATCAATGGTGGCCTCGCGGTTCACGCCAATAAAACAGGCGTCAGGCGCGCCCGGCAGGGCCTCAACCGAAGGATAGGCCGTAATCCCCTCAACGCTGTCGCGTTTGGGGTGAACCGGCCAAATATCCCCTTCAAAACCGATCTTCACGCATTCCCGAATAACCGCCGCACACCATGGACCGCCCCCAACGACGGCGATGGTTTTCGGATGCAAGAGCCGTTCAACCCCTGCCATGGATCACGCCCCCAGCGGGCGGAACAGATCGCGGCTGATGATATGGCGCTGGATTTCCGAGGTGCCATCCCAGATGCGTTCAACCCTTGCATCGCGCCAGAAACGTTCGATCGGGAAATCATCCATCAAGCCCATACCGCCAAAGATCTGCAAGGTGGTATCTGTCACCCGCGCCAGCATTTCCGAAGCATAGAGCTTGGCACTGGCGATTTCACGGTTGGCAGGCAGGCCCTGATCCAGACGCCATGCGCCTGACAGGGTCAGCCAGTCGGCGGCATCAATTTCGGTGATCATATCCGCGATCTGAAAGCTGATGCCTTGGAATTTGGCGATCTGCTGGCCGAACTGCTTGCGCTCGGCGGCGTAGTTCAGCGCATAGTCAAAGCAGCGGCGCGCGCGGCCCACTGAGAACGCCGCCACTGTCAGACGGGTGGCATAGAGCCATTCGTTCATGACGTCAAAGCCACCATCGACTTCGCCAAGAACCTGCGCGTCTGGCAGTCGGCAATTGTCGAAATAGAGGATGTAGTTCTTATAGCCCTTGTGGCTGACAGAATTATAGCCGTCGCGCACTTCAAAGCCGGGATGTCCGCGATCTACCAGAAAGCAGGTGATCCGTTTTTTCGGGCCTCGTGGGGTTTCATCCACGCCGGTGGCCACAAAAACAATAAAGAAATCCGCATGTTCCGCGCCAGAGATAAAGTGCTTGGAGCCATTGATGACCCAATCACCGCCATCCTTGACCGCCTGACATTTCATCCCGCGCACGTCAGACCCGGCATCCGGTTCCGTCATCGCCAGCGCATCCATCTTTTCGCCGCGCACCGCTGGCAGCAGGTATTTTTTGCGCTGCTCATCGTTGCAGGCCATCAGGATATTCTGCGGGCGGCCAAAGAAATGCGTCAACGCCATGCTGCCACGGCCCAGCTCACGCTCGACCAGGGTGAAGTCCATGTGGCTCAGGCCCGCGCCGCCCACCTCTTCGGGAAAGTTGCAGGCGTAAAAGCCAAGGTCGATCACCTTGCGTTTGATCTCTTCTCCCAGCTCATGGGGCACCTGACCGGTCCGTTCGACTTCGGCCTCATGGGGGTAGATTTCATTCTCGACAAAACTGCGCACTGTCGAAACGATCATTTCCTGTTCGTCGCTCAAACCGAATTGCATGGCACTCTCCCTGTTCCACCTTGACTAAAGGCGCATTTCCGAGTGAGCTTCATGCAAAAATATGGGGTGATCGTGCATAGAACGACACAAACCGTCGCCGTGCTGCTGTTTGACAATTTTTCCAACCATTGTCTGGCCAATGCAGTCGAACCAATGCGGGCCGCCAATACGCTGGCGCGCCAGCCTCTGTTTCGCTGGCAGTTTCTGGGTCTGGATGGGCAAAGCCTGACGTCGTCATCCGGATTGCCCGTCGCGCCAGAGATGGCACTGCGGGATCATCCGGGCGGGGATCTTTTGATGATCCTGCCCAGCTATGATTTCAAACGCCATGCCAACCCCCAGACCTTTCGCAGCCTGCGCGCCGCCCGCAAACGGTTCAAAACACTGGTGGGGCTGGACATGGGCAGTTGGCTTTTGGCGGGCGCGGGGCTGCTGGAAAACCGCACCGCCACGGTGCATTGGGATGAACTGGACCAATTTGCCGAAACCTTTCCCGAGGTCGATGCCTCGCCCAAGCGCACGGTGCTGGATGGGGATGTCTATTCCTGTGGGGGTGGGATCACCGCGCTGGAACTGATGCTGGATATCATTGCCCTGCATCACGGGGCCATGCTGCGGCTGGAGGTTGCAGCGCTGTTCATGCATGGCGAACGCCCCAGTTCAACAGATCTGCCGCCCCGTTTGAACGAAACCACCGCATCCGAGGCCGCGGTTGCCCTGATGCGCCGAAATATTGAGGCCCCGCTGCCCATCGAGGCCATTGCCAAACGGTTGAATCTGTCACCGCGCGCCCTGGAACGGCATTTTGCCAAAGCGCTGGGGCAAAGCCCGACCCAGACCTACCGGGCGCTGCGGTTGAATGCGGCGCGGCGTCTGGTGGAACAGACCACCCTATCTGTTGCAGAGATTGCCACGCGCTGCGGCTATGAAAACCCCTCGGCCCTGACGCGCGCTTTCAAGAGTGAATTTGGCACAACCCCGCGCAAAATCCGCACCCTACCCTAATCAAGAGATCATTCGATCACGGGCAGCACTTCGCCTTCAATCGGGGCCATGCGTGCCAGAGCCATATTACCCGAACGGTCTTTCAGTAGCTCCCCATTCACGCAGGCCATGCGCCGGGGCGCCAGCACCACCTTGCCCATCCAGTCATCCAGATAGCGCACCTGCCCGTCCGCTTCGGCAAAGCACAGATCGACCGCCACCGCCTTGGCCCCAAGAAAGCGCGCCTCGGGGATATACCAATACGACCCCCCCATCAGAACCGTGACACTTGCAAAACCAACCAGCATTTTGAACAGCGCAGACATTCATGTACCTCATGTAACGTTCATCTGCTGACTGTATCCGGGAATTCTTGCAAGCCGAGCAATAACAGCCCGCTGATATCAAATATCAAAGTACAATTTTAGCTATCAACCCCTTCCAACATAAGGCATTTTCGTCGCCATCACTGTCATGAACTGCACATTGCTTTCCAAAGGAAGAGATGCGATATGCAGCACTGATTGTGCCACATGGGCGACCTCCATCACCGGTTCCGGGGCGATATCACCATTGGCCTGTGGCACCCCCTTGGCGATCTGTGTCACCATTTCTGTGGCTGCATTACCGATGTCGATCTGCGAGCAGGCGATATCGAAAGGCCGCCCATCCAAGGCGATGGTTTTGGTCAGTCCGGTGATTGCATGTTTGGTTGCCGTGTAAGGCGCTGAGCCGGGGCGTGGCGCATGGGCGCTGATCGAGCCATTGTTGATGATCCGCCCACCCTGCGGGCTTTGCTGGCGCATCTGGGCAAAAGCCGCACGGGCGCATAGGAAGCTGCCCGTCAGATTGATATCAACGCAGCGCCGCCAGTCCTCGATACTGATCTCATCCAAAGTACCGCCAAAGGCAGAGACACCGGCATTGTTAAACAGCGCATCTATCCGCCCCCAAGCCGCCATCGCCCGATCAAAGGCCGCATTTACCTGCACTTCATCGGACACATCGCAGGGCAAAGCCAGCGCCCGATCATGAGCGGCGGCAAGCTCTTGCAGCGGTGCGGCGGTGCGCCCAATCAGGCCCACCTGCCAGCCATCGTGCAAAAACGCCTCGGCGCAGGCCCGCCCAATTCCACGCCCGGCCCCGGTGATAATGATTGATTTTGTCATCTCTGTCTCCCTGATCGAGCGTAGAGTAACGGTCTTGAACGGGCGCTCCAATCCCTTGTCTGCATCTGGCTAAGGCGCTACCGATGATGCGGGGCGGCCCCTGCGGATCTGTCCTGAACCAAAAGCCTTTTCAATGTCAGGAGCCCCCATGTCAGCCCCCATGTCGAACCCGGATATTCTTATTGCTGGCGGCGGCATTGCTGGCCTCAGTCTGGCTTTGACGCTGCATCAGATTGGTGTGTCCAGCCGAGTGTATGAAGCCGTCGAGACGCTGAAACCGCTGGGTGTGGGCATCAACCTGCAGCCCAATGCCATTCGCGAACTCTTTGACATGGGGATCACCCGTGAACAGATGGACCAATGCGGGCTACCTGCCAAGGAATGGGCGCTTGTGGGGTTGAACGGCAAGGAAATCTATAGCGAACCCCGCGGCGAAGAAGCCGGATACAACTGGCCACAATATGCGGTGCATCGCGGGCAGTTCCATATGATGCTGTTTGAAGAGGTTCGAAGACGGCTGGGGCCGGATGCGGTGCAAACCGGTGCGCGGGTGATCGGCTATGAAAAGACGGCGGACGGCGTGAGTGCAACTGTCAGGACAGCGCAGGGGGACAGCCAGCAGGCGGCGCAACTTTTGATTGCAGCGGATGGGATCCATTCGCAGATCCGCGCGCAGATGGTTGAGGGGCCAGATGCCATCAACTGGGGCGGCGTGCTGATGTGGCGCGGCGTGACACGGGCGCGCCCGATCCGAACTGGCAGCAGCTTTGTCGGGCTGGGCACACACAAGCACCGTATGGTGATCTATCCGATTTCAAAGCCCGACGCTGATGGGCTGGCTCTGATCAACTGGATCGCCGAAATCACCGTGGATGACAGCAGCGACTGGACCAAACAGGGCTGGTTTCTTCCGGTTTCGCCCACAGAAGTGGCGCCGCAATTTGAGCAGTTCCGCTATGACTGGCTGGATGTGCCGCAGATGATCCTGGGGGCAGAAGTGGCTTTTGAAAACCCGATGATTGACCGCACCCCTTTGAAAACATGGGTGGATGGCCCTGTGGCGCTGATGGGGGATGCGGCCCATGCGATGTATCCCACCGGGTCGAATGGGGCCAGTCAGGCGATTGTAGATGCCCGCACTCTGGGGGCCAAGCTGCGCAGCCACGGGATCACGCAGGCGGCACTATCGGCCTATGACGATCAGCTTTGCGCGCCTGTCTCGTCGCTGCAGCTGCGCAATCGCGGCTCGGGGCCGTTTGGGATGCTGAATATCGTCGATCAGCGTTGCGGCGGGGTGTTCGACGATATAGAAGCCGTTTTCCCGGCTCAGGAACGATCGGATTTCATGGCTGATTACAAATCTGCTGCGGGGTTTGCCATCGACAGCCTGAATGCTGCGCCCCCGATCCTAGCGATATGAACCGCGAAGACACCCGCAGGGGGGAGGAGCCGCTCTTCAAGCCCTCACGGGCTTTCCTCGCGGGTGCGACCTATCCAAAAGGAGAAGTGACATTACGTCACCTAGCCATTTGCGCATCTTGAAATGTGCGCAAACCTTGCCAGCGCCCGAGATTAACGTTTTACTGACGCCACCGACTCACGGGTCGACCAAAACAACTCTCAGGGAGCATAACTCATGAAGCATTTCGTTCTTGGCGCTGCGGCAGCCTTTGGAATGGCGTTCTCCGGTGCGGCATCTGCGCAGGAATTCATTTCAATCGGCACCGGCGGCGTAACCGGCGTGTACTATCCGACCGGTGGCGCGATCTGCCGCCTGGTCAACAAGTCGCGTAAAGAGCACGGCATCCGCTGCGCGGTCGAATCGACTGGCGGTTCGGTTTACAACATCAACACCATCAAAGCTGGCGAGCTGGAGTTTGGTGTGGCCCAGTCTGACTGGCAGTACCACGCCTATAACGGCACATCGAAGTTCGCAGACAACCCGTTCCCGGGTGTGCGCGCGGTCTTCTCGGTCCATCCTGAGCCCTTCACCCTGCTGGTGCGTGGCGACAGCGGCATCACCGATTTCATGGGCCTGAAAGGCAAGCGCGTGAACGTGGGCAACCCTGGGTCCGGTCAGCGCGCCACCATGGAAGTTGTGATGGATGCCCATGGCATCACCATGGACGATCTGGCACTGGCGACCGAGTACAAAGGCTCGGAAATGGCCAAGCAGCTGTGTGACGGCAACATCGACGCGATGATCTACACCGTTGGCCACCCGGCAGCGGCGATCAAAGAAGCCACCACCACCTGTGATGTGAAACTGGTTGATGTGACCGGTGAAGCCGTTGACAAGCTGATCGCTGACAACCCCTTCTACCGTTCGGCCACCATCCCGGCGGGCATGTATGCGGGCAACGACAAAGACACCACCACCTTTGGTGTGGGCGCAACCTTTGTGACCTCGGCAGATGTGCCTGAGAACGTTGTTTACGTTGTGGCCAAATCGGTCATGGAAAACATCGACGACTTCAAAAACCTGCACCCGGCGTTCAAAAACCTGAACCCGGCCGAAATGGTCAAAGACGGCCTGTCAGCACCTCTGCATGATGGCGCGGCGAAAGCCTACAAAGAACTGGGCCTGATGGAGTAATCAGATCCAACGGAAACGGCGGCGGATCATCCAGCCGCCGTTTTCCATTTTCGGGAGACAGCGCGCAGGATAACGACGCGCTCCCCAGACAATTACACAGTACAACGGGGGAATTAGGCGATGTCAGATCAGCCTAACATGGAACGGACCGCCGACGATATGGTGGCCGAAGCCGATACCGGCGCGCGCAACCCATCCGCCGCCTGGCAAGCCAAACTGATTATCGGCACCTGCATTGCCTGGTCGCTCTTCCAGCTCTACATCGCGTCCAAAGTGCCGGGCATGGTGGCTCAGGCCACCGGTATGAATATCTTTGCAAATATCGTTGCGCAGGCGCGTTTTGTGCACCTTGCTTTTGCGATTGCCCTGGCCACCATGGCCTTTCCACTGACGGCCTCGGCCCCCAAGGATCGCATCCCCCTTTATGACTGGGGTCTGATGCTGCTGGGTGTGGCCGCATGTCTGTATCTGGTGGTGTTCCGCTTTGAAATCGCAGACCGCCCCGGCCTTTGGAGCACAACCGATGTGACCATGTCAGCCATTGGCATGTCTGTGCTGATGGTATCCGTCTATCGTTCGCTGGGGTTGCCGCTGGTGGTGATTGCCTCGGCCTTTGTCGCCTTTGCCTTTTTCGGCGGCTATTGGGAATGGGCGCGCAATATCACCAATTATGGCGGCGCCTCGATGACCAAGGCGCTTGGCCATTACTGGATGCAGACCGAAGGGGTCTTTGGCGTGGCGCTTGGGGTCTCGACCTCGATGATCTTCCTGTTTGTGCTGTTTGGCGCGCTGCTTGATCGCGCGGGCGGCGGCAACTGGTTCATCAAAGTGGCCATCGCCCTGCTGGGCAGCCTGCGTGGCGGTCCGGCCAAGGCCTCTGTTTTGTCTTCGATGATGACCGGGATGATTTCGGGATCATCCATTGCCAACACCGTGACCACCGGCACCTTTACCATTCCACTGATGAAGAAAATCGGCTTTCCAGCAGAAAAGGCCGGTGCGGTCGAAGTGGCCTCATCGACCAATGGTCAGCTGACGCCACCTGTCATGGGGGCCGCGGCGTTTTTGATGGTGGAATATGTCAATATTTCCTACATTGAAGTGGTCAAACATGCCTTCCTTCCGGCGGTGATTTCCTACATCGCGCTGCTGTACATCGTGCATCTGGAAAGCTTGAAAATGGGTCTGCAGGGTCTTGAAAAAGCCGGGCGTCGTATTGGCGTACTGATGATCCTGATCCTCTTCCTGTCGGGCTTTATCCTGTTGGGGGCCTGTACCTTTATCATGATCGGTCTGCGCATGGTGCTGGATCCGGTCATGGCGGATTCGGTCTATGGCGGCCTGTTTGTGATTGGGCTGCTCTATCTTTACCTGCTCAAGGTGGCGTCGAAATATCCGGATCTGGAAATGGATGATCCCAACGCCCCGATGCCGCAGGCACCGCGCCTGACCCCCACCCTGCTGGGCGGGCTGTACTTTGCGCTACCGATCTTCATTCTGGTGTGGAACCTGATGGTGCGCACAGAAAATCTGGATCGCCTGTCGCCTGCGCTCTCTGCCTTCTGGGCCACCTTCTTTATGGTGATTGTCGGTCTGACCCATCGCCCGATCAAAGCCTTCTTCCGTGGCGAAGGGGCGGCGGCTGAGATGGTTCAGGGCTGGCGTGACTTTGTCGAAGGTCTGATCCTGGGCGCGCGCAACATGATTGGCATCGGCGTGGCAACCGGTGCGGCGGGTATCATTGTCGGGACAATCTCGCTAACCGGCGCGCACCAAGTGATTGGCCAGGTGATCGAAGTCATCGCGGGCGGTAATCTGATGGTCCTGCTGATCCTCGTGGCGGTGCTGTCGCTGATACTTGGGATGGGTCTGCCAACCACAGCCAACTATATCGTGGTATCGTCGCTCATGGCGCCGGTGATTATCTCGGTCGGGGCACAGTCAGGCCTGATCGTGCCTTTGATCGCGGTGCATATGTTCGTGTTCTACTTTGGCATTCTCGCGGATGACACGCCTCCGGTTGGGCTTGCGGCCTATGCGGCGGCGGCGATTTCGCGTGGGGATCCGATCAAGACCGGTGTTCAGGGCTTTGGCTATGACATCCGCACGGCGCTGTTGCCCTTCATGTTCATCTTCAACACCGATCTGTTGTTGATTGATGTAGGGCCGCTGAAAGCTGTGTTTGTCTTCTTTATATCACTGATTGCCATGCTGATCTTTGCGGCGGCGACACAGGGGTATTTCTTTGCCAAATCCCGTCGCTGGGAAAGCGTCGCGCTGCTGTTCATCGCCTTCATGCTGTTCCGTCCGGATTTCTTCCTGGATCAGGTATCCGAGAAATACGCCTCTGCCACGGGGCAATCTGCAATCACCCTTATGGATGATGCAGCAGAGGGCAAAGACCTGCGGTTGACCATCACCGGGCCTGACTTTGACACCGGTGATCTGCGCCCAACCACTGTGATCGTTCCGGCAATATCCGGTGATGGCACAGGCGCATTGCAAGCACAGGGGCTGACGCTGCTGGCCGAAGGGGATGATCTGCTGCTGGAAGAACCCTTCCCCGGCACGCCACATTTCGAAGCGCTTGGCAATGAGTATGATTTCTACGGGGACACCCCTGTACAGATCACCAAAGTCGAGGTGGAAAATGACCGTTTCGCCAAGGAATGGTTCTTCCTGCCTGCATTGCTGTTGCTGCTGGGTGTGATTGCCATCCAGCGTCCACGCGCCACGCAGCCCGCGTTCTAAGGAGGACAGGACATGTATGAGAAGATCTTACTTGCCATCGACCTGAACGATCCCGAAGGAGCTGCGCGCATCGCGGTCAAGGGCGCGCAACTGGCGCAGCTGGCAGGTGGGGCATTGCATGTGGTCAATGTGTTGCCCAGCATGGGCATGAGCATGGTGGGATCGGCCTTTGGGCCGGAACACACCAAACAGATGGTCGCCGAGGCCCATGAAGCTCTGAACACCTGGGCCGCTGGCGCGCTGGAGGGCCATAGCGTGACCACCCATATGGCGCAGGGGTCAATTTACGATCAGATCCTGAAAACCGCGCAGACGCTGGAGGTGGATCTGATCCTTGTCGGCGCCAACCGCCCCGAGCTGAAAGACTATCTGATCGGGCCGAACTCGGCCCGTGTGACCCGCCACGCAGCACAGGACGTGCTGGTGGTGCGCTAAGCGAAGACGGCCGTCAGGACGGAGGAGCGCTCCTCAAGCCCTGACGGCCTTTCCTCGCGGATTTCTGCTGCGAACCGTGAATGAGCTATGCTAAGGATCTGAAAAATCAGCCTTGGGAGACAGATCATGATCATCAAATGGTGGCGCGCAATTGCGGGTTCCGAAGAGGTTCTGAAGGCATTTGCCGACCATCTTGAACGCACAACCTTTGTGGAAATGGCTGAGTTGCCCGGGCATCTGGGGGCGGCACTTGCTGTCAAAGTCAAAGGCACTGAGCACGAGTTGGTCGTCACCAGCCTTTGGGAAGATCTTGCCTCTGCTGGCCATTTCGAACGCGGTGATTTTGACGATGCGGTTGTGAAACCCAGCACGCAGAAACTGCTCAAATCCTTTGATCTGAAAGTCGAGTATTTCGAAACCGTGGTCGCCACCGGCAAATTGGCGAATTGACCCCATGACATTTGTGATCCACCCCGCTGCAACACCCGCCCTTCCCATCGCGGGCAGCGACGCGCGTTTCCCAGTGCGCCGCATCTATTGCGTCGGGCGCAACTATGCCGCCCATGCCCGCGAAATGGGCAAGGACCCAGACCGCGAACCGCCCTTTTTCTTTTCAAAACCGGGGGACACAGTGGTCGGGGACGGCATCACCCTCCCCTTCCCCTCTCAGACCCAGAACCTGCACTATGAGGCCGAGCTTGTGGTCGCGATTGGCACTGGCGGATCCGAGATCAACGCAGATGCGGCCCTGTCGCATGTTTGGGGCTACGCCTGCGGCAATGATCTGACCCGCCGTGATCTGCAGGCCGAGGCCAAGGCCATGGGCCGTCCATGGGATCTGGCCAAAGGGTTTGACCAGTCTGCCCCCATTGGCCTGCTGCATCCCGCCACCGACATTGGCCACCCCGACACAGGCAGTATTCTGCTGCTGCAAAATGGCGAGGAACGCCAGCGCGGGGATCTGTCTGATATGATCTGGTCCGTGCCAGAGATCATTGCGTTTCTCTCAACCTATGTGACCCTGGCCCCGGGTGATCTAATCATGACAGGCACCCCCGCTGGTGTCGGCCCCATTGCCCCCGGCGATACTGTGCGTGTTGAAATTGACGGGCTATCACCGCTCACCACCAGATTTGGATCATAACCATGACCTTGAAGCTGCATAATTATTTCCGGTCTTCGACCTCGACCCGGTTGCGCGTCGCCCTGAACCTCAAAGGGTTGGAATATGATTATCTGGCCTATCCTCTCAAAGAGGCCGCCCATAAAACCCCAGAGTTTCTGGCCAAGAACCCCGCCGGTCTTGTCCCAGTTCTGGAACTAGATGGCGGGGAAATGCTGCCCCAGTCTCTGGCGATCATCGAATGGCTGGAAGAGACCTATCCAACTCCGGCCTTGCTGCCCGCTGATGCTTTGGGGCGGGCGCAGGTGCGGGCGCTGTCATATATGATCGCCTGCGAAGTGCATCCGCTGAACAATCTGCGGGTGCTTCAGCACCTCACCAAAGAATTCGGGGCGGATGCGGATGGCCAGAAAGCCTGGTTCACAAAATGGGTGCGGGAAACCTTTGATGCGCTGGAAGTCACCCTAAGCACCTCTTCGGAAACCGGTCTGTGCTGCTATGGCGACAGCCCGACCATGGCGGATATCTGTCTTTATGCGCAGGTCTGGAACAACAAAAGAT
Organism: Pelagimonas sp.; assembly: GCA_025210455.1. Classification (GTDB taxonomy): domain Bacteria; phylum Pseudomonadota; class Alphaproteobacteria; order Rhodobacterales; family Rhodobacteraceae; genus JAOARQ01. The sequence goes on along the minus strand of JAOARQ010000046.1, from coordinate 69,894 downwards.
TCGGTATCACGTTGGAAACCTGGCCTACGATTGCCCGCATTGCCACGCATCTGGAAAGTATCGAGGCCTTCTCAAACGCGGCCCCGCCAAATCAACCGGATGCAGAGTAATCCAAACAAAAGGCGCCCTTTACGGCGCCTTTTCTGGTTTAGCCCCCGGTTGAACAGGCTCAGCGCAGACGCGCCGCCCCCAGGATGCGGCCTTGTTTGGGCTGCTGCACCAGAACCACGATGGGATCATCTCCGCTGACTTTCACCCTGGCCTGAAACCCGGAACGCCCATTCCAGCGCGCAGCGCGTTCCCAGCTGCTGACCACATTTGTATAGGTTAGATTGCGGCCCGCATTTTCGCCGGCACGCACTTTGGTCACCTGGCTTGGCTCATAGCGAATGACATAGATCTCGCTTTGTCCAACGTTCTGCCGCGCTTTGGCAGAAATCAACAAGGTGTTCCCCTGACGGTTCAGATCAACAGTGACCGGGTTGGGTTTATCTTCCTGTGCGCGGATCGCATCCACGACATCCATCGGCTTAGAGCCCACAACAGCCGCAGCCCCGTTGATCACCATCTGCGGTGTATAAATGCGACGCCAGCCCCCCGAGCGGGCATAGGCCTTTTGGCGCAGGGTGAATTTGGGCTGGGCAAAAGGATCTTTCCAACCAAGATAATCCCAATAGTCCACATGCAGCGACAGCGGAATAATATCATCGCGGTGCGCCATCTGCGCCAGCAGCTCATCCGCTGGTGGACAGGAAGAACACCCCTGCGAGGTAAAGAGCTCTACCACCACAGGCGCACGGGCCTGTTCGGCTGATGCCGCAACGACCAGACTTGTGCAAAACGCGGCTGTCCAAAGGATGAGCTTACGCATGATGTGTCACTCCGAAATTACCCGAGCCTTTTTACGGGACCCAGACCCAACATGCCAATCACTGATTTGCGAGGATCTGGTGACTACAGTTTAAATCAAATTGGCGAGTCGCCCAAACATCCGCGATCAGCGGGTTCTTTGGGACCCACACAAGTTAACAAGAATTGCCACGGCATTCCCAACACGCCCCCAATCTGCTGTTTTCGGCTTGTTTTATGGGCGTTCGGCGCGAATTCGCTGGTTTTAGCGTGAATTGCGCGGATCAAAGACTGGCTCGGAAACTGCGCCTCTTTAATCTTCTCTTCACGGACCTACCTGTTGTCCAAGCGCCCGAAAGTGGCAGAGTTGTGAGGCTGATGATGAAACGTATTACATTGATTCAAACCGGTGCACTGGCCCTTTTGGCTGTGTTTGGCGCAGCCTTTGCCGGCGCGGATGAACCCTCTGCTACCTGCGCCAGCAATAAAGCCGTCGAAGCCTGCGACTTGTGATCTATTTGCCCAGCGCGGCGTTCAGCGCGGGCAGGAAACGGTGTTCATAGTCGGCACCGATCAAAGGGCCAGCAAAGCGGAACAGCACCTTGCCCTGTTCATCCAGAATAAAGGTTTCTGGCGGGCCAGTCACACCCCATTCGATTGCCGTGCGGCCAGCCGGATCGAAGGCCACAGCGATAAAGGGATTGCCTTCATCTTTCAGATAGGAAATCGCCTGATCCGCCTTGTCCTTGAAATTCACAGAAACGATCTTCAGCCCATCAGCCTGCATTTCCATCAGCTTGGGATGTTCAGCGCGGCACGGCGGGCACCAGCTAGCCCAGAAATTGACCAGCGTCACCTCCCCGCTTTCCAGCATATCGCGTGTCACCGCCGGATAGCCCGGCAGGGCCGCATCCGTGACGCTGGGGGCTGGTTGACCTACAAAGGTGGAGGGCAGATCGTTCACACCCTCGCGCCCCAGCCCGAAATAGGCCATGGCCCCAAAGGCCGCAAAGATCACAGGCGGCAGGATCACAAGAGGCGAGACTTTAGCCATTGCGTTTCACCCGTGCTTCGACTTTTTCCAGTTCCGCGCGCACTTTGCGGGCGCGGATGAAAGACACCACCACCAGCGCAATGATCAGCCCCAGCGACACCGCATAGGAACTGAGCACCGCATTTGCATATTTGCCAAGATCAGGGATCATTGCGCGCGCTCCCGTGCCAAAAGCGCCCTTGTGCGGCGGGCGCGGATTTCCGTCTGTGTGCGCAGGAAGACAAGCGCGATAAACAGCAAAACAAAGCCAATGGCCGAGACCAGCATCGGATAAAAATAGACGTTCGACACTTTTTCAGCTGTGTCCGTACCCAGCACCGCTTCGGCGCGCAGCACAGATTGCCCCTGATGCAGACCCTGATTCCAGAAATACACCGCATAGCGACTGAGCACCGCAAAGACCGATCCGACCAGACATAGGATTGCCGTCAGATCTGCGGCGGTATCGTCGTCTTCGATGGCTTCCCACAGGGCGATATAGCCCAGATAAAACAGAAACAGGATTAAAAAGGCGGTCAGCCGCGGATCCCAGGCCCAATAGGTGCCCCACATGGGCTGGCCCCAGATGGCGCCTGTGGCCAGACCGATCACGGTCATGGTGATGCCGATGGGAGCCGCCGCCCGTGCCGCCAGCGCCGACACGTGGTGTCGCCGCACAATCCAGATCAACGACGCAATCAGCATCATCACCCAGGCATTGATTGCCATCATCGCCGCAGGCACATGCAGATAGATGATCTTGACCGTCGAGCCCTGACGATAATCATCCGGCGTAAAGAAAAAACCCCAGACAAGCCCCACTGTCAGACAGATCACCGCCCCCGCACTGAGCCAGGGCAGCAGCTTATCTGCAGTCCGAATAAACTTGACCGGATTGGCGTATTCCCAGATCGACATGGCTATCCTAATTCTACTTGTCGGTTGTTACACCGCATATCTAAGGTAAGCGCAATAATTCCCCAGAGAATGGGGCAACATGACATAGCTCAGATCACCGAAGATTGATTTTCAACACCGCCGCGCTTGCAAAAGGCAAGAGCGCGATCACCCCCAGGCTGATCCCGGCCAGCATCAGCAGCGGCGTTTCCACCGCCAGTCCTTCGGTGCCACGGCGCGCCACTTCGGCGCCGAAGATCAGCGTTGGCACGTAAAGCGGCAGCACCAACAGCGACATCAGCAGCCCGCCGCGCTTCAGCCCAACCGTCAGCGCCGCGCCAAATGTGCCGATCACCGACAGCGCCGGTGTGCCCAGCATCAGCGATATCGTCACCCATAGAAAGCCCTCGGCAGGCAGCGACAGGAACACGCCCAAAGCGGGGGCCGCCAGCACCAACGGCAAACCGGTGGTGATCCAATGGGCCAGCGCTTTGACACTGACGATGCCCTCCATCGGCAGCGGGGCCGTGGCCAGCAGATCCAGCGATCCATCTTCCCAATCCAGCGCAAAGATGCGGTCCAGCGACAAAAGACAGGCCAGCAGTGCGCCAATCCACAAAATGCCCGGGGCGATGCGCGCCAGAAGATCGGTCTGCGGGCCAACCCCAAAGGGCACAAGCACCGTCACGATCAAAAAGAACGCCAGCCCAAGGCCAAATCCTCCGCCTGCGCGCATGGCCAAGCGTAAATCACGGGTGAGCAACGCAATCACAAGAAAGCCTCATCAGACAGGGCGACACGAGGCTTGGCTTTGTGAGGGGTCACATCAAACACATCTGCCTCAGACAGGCCCAGATCAATATGGGTGGCCATCAGCGCCGATCCCCCCTGCGCCAGATGCCCGCGAACAGCATCCGCAAACAGCGCAACCGAAGCCGCATCCAGTGAAACCGTTGGTTCATCCAGAACCCAGACCGGGCGGTTTGTCACCATCAATCGCGCCAGCCCAAGACGGCGCTTTTGCCCCGCAGACAGCGATCCTGCTGCGCGATCTTCGAGCGATTTCAGATCAAAGGCCTGCAACGCCGGGGCGATATCGCTGGCGCCAAAGACCTGCGCCCAGAACCTCAGGTTTTCCGTCACAGTCAAGGTGGCCTTCAGCCCGTCGGAATGGGCGGCATAGGCGATCCTTTCGCCCGCGCCGGAAATCACCCCCTCCATCGGGGGCTGCAACCCGGCCACCGTGCGCAGCAATGTCGTCTTGCCCGACCCATTGGGCCCGCGCAGCACCAAAGCCCGCCCGGGAGAGAGCGCGAAATTCAGCCCCTCAAGCACGGCGATGCCGCCACGGGCAACGCTCAGATTTTCAACGGTCAAATCCATAGGACCGGCTTACCCCATGGCCCGCCTGCGCAAAAGCGGCAAATCGCCCTTGCCCCTTTTGGGCGCAGCCCTATCCTGCCGCAAACACAACCGGAGCCCCCATGTTTTCCAAAGACAACCTGAGCTACGAAGCCATTCCCCTGCCCGACCGCGCGGAGATGGAGGATCAGGACATGATTCTTGCCGCCCGCGCCTTTTATGATGCCGTCAAAACCCGCCACACCGTGCGCGACTATTCGGATCGCCCCGTGCCCAAAGAGGTGATCGAAGACTGCATCCGCGCCGCAGGCACCGCCCCATCGGGGGCCAACCACCAGCCCTGGCATTTTGTTGCGATCCAAAACCCTGCGATGAAAGCGCAAATCCGTGCCGCCGCCGAAGAAGAAGAGCAGCGGTTTTATGATGGTGGGGCGTCCGATGAATGGATCAAGGCGCTTGAGCCCATCGGAACCGGCCCTGACAAACCCCATCTTGAAATCGCGCCCTGGCTGATCGTGGTCTTTGCCCAACGCTATGGGCTGTTCGAAGATGGCACACGCTACAAGAACTACTATGTACCGGAAAGCACGGGGATTGCCTGTGGTCTGCTGTTAACCGCGCTGCACAGTGCCGGGCTGGTCACGCTGACCCATACCCCCAATCCGATGCGCTTTCTCAATGGGTTGCTGGGACGCCCCGAATCGGAAAAGCCGTTGATGATCATCGCTGTGGGTCATCCCGCGCAGAATGCCACTGTGCCCAAGGTGGCCAAGTATAAAAAACCTCTGCAAGAGATCCTGAGCCTGTTCTAGCGTATTGGGATCAGGGTAAAGAAATCCGTTAGAAAATCGGAAAACGCACAGCGCATTCCGGTTTTCTTCGGTTAAGCTTAACGCCACAGAAACTTTCAACCTCTACCTCTTGGTGCAGTGAATTTCGGAGCCCGCACCATGTCAAATATGCTTGCCCTTCCCGGCCCTGCCCTGACCACCCCAGCCCTGACCGGGCCCGCAGGCCTGTCGCGTAAGGCCAAGGCAGCCATCATCGTGCAATTCCTGCTGAACGAAGAGTCAGATGTGCCGCTGGATGCACTGCCGGAAGATCATCAGGCAGAACTGACCTTGCTGATGGGCAATATGCGCTATGTGGATCGCGAAACCCTGAACACGGTGATTCAGGAATTCGCCGATGAGCTGGAGGCTGTGGGCCTGTCCTTTCCGGGCGATATGGCGGGGGCGCTTTCTGCGCTGGAAGGGAAAATCAGCGACCGCACCGCCGCGCGCCTGCGCAAAGAGGCGGGGGTGCGCCAGACTGGTGATCCCTGGAAGCGGATCAATGCGCTGGATGAAAAATACATCGAAGAGCTGGTGCTCAGCGAAAGCATCGAGGTGGCAGCGGTGATGCTGTCCAAGATTGATGTGGGCAAGGCCGCCAATGTTCTGGCCAATCTGCCCGGCGATAAATCGCGCCGGATCAGCTATGCCGTGTCGATGACAACAGGCGTGACGCCGGATGCCGTGGATCGGATTGGTCTTAGCCTTGCGGCGCAGATTGATGCGGTGCCCCCCAAGGCCTTCAAGGATGGGCCGGATGCCCGTCTGGGGGCTATTCTGAATTATTCAAACTCGGCCGTGCGCGAAGAGCTGCTGACCAATCTGGAAGAAGACGACAAAGACTTTGCCGAAGCGGTGCGCAAGTCGATCTTTACCTATGCCAATATCCCGGAACGCCTGAATGCCATCGACGTGCCAAAGATCACGCGCGATGTCGATCCGGATATGCTGGCCACCGCCATCGCCGCCTCAGAAGCGGAAGAAGAGCAGCGCACATCGGATTTCCTGCTGTCCAACATGTCAAAACGTATGGCAGAGAACATCAAGGAAGAAGCGGATGCCAAAGGCGTTGTCAAACCCAAGGTTGGAGAAAAGGCCATGGGCGCCGTTGTTGCCGCCATTCGCGATCTCGTCACCGTGGGCGAAATCGAACTTCTTGACCCTGATGCCGATGAATAACCCGATGTCACACGGCTGAGCGCTTGCCCCGGATCAATCCGCAACCTAAAACGGGCGCGATCTGAAACCGGGGACAGCCTGTGACACCTGAGAGCAGCAACAGCAAAAGCGACAGATGGGATCGCCTGTCTGACCGGGCCATTCGTGCCCTGATCTGGGCCGCCCGCCGGTTGCCCATTCGCGCGCGCCTGCGTCTTGTCAGTTGGTTCGCCCGGCGTATCATCGCCCCCATCGCCCATTGGCATGCCCGGGTCGATGAAAACCTGAGCCATGTCTGGCCAGACACATCGCCTGCACGGCGACGCGAAATTGCAGAGGGCGCGATTGATAATCTCAGCCGGGCTTTCATCGAAAACTATGATGTGCCCGAACTTCTGGCACGTGGCGCTGAATTTGGCGCAACCGGCCCCGGGCTTGAGGCCGTCGCGCAGGCCCGCGCCGAAGGCCGTCCGGTATTGTTCATCACGGGACACTATGGATCGGTGGAAAGCGGGCGCGCCGCTTTGATCGCCCGCGGCTATGAGGTGGGCGGGTTATATCGCCCCATGTCGAACAGCTATTTCAACGAACATTACAAAAAGAACATGCATGACATCTGCGAGCCGATCTTTGAACAGGGGCGGCGCGGCACCATGGGCATGTTGAAATACCTCAAATCAGGCGGCATGGCCGTGCTTTTGTTTGATGTATTTGACTGGAATGGCACCGAGATTTCGTTTCTTGGCCAACCCGCGCGCACGGTTCTTTCTGCAGCGGAAATTGCACTGCGTACCAATGCTTTGCTGGTGCCCTATTTTGGCGTGCGTCGCCCGGATCGCTACGGGTTCGATACGGTCTTTGAAGACCCAATCCCGCATTCCGACCCGCTAACCATGATGCAGGATGCAACACAGCGGCTGGAAGCACGGATCATCGCGGATCCGACCCAATGGATGTGGGTGCATCGGCGCTGGAAAGGGTAAAGTAAAACGCCGCGCTGAAAACAGGCGGCGTTTTAACAAACGGCGGTCATGACCCCGCATAAATCCGGGGTCAATAGCTACGCAGATCAGGCCGCAGGCATCCGGCGCTCGATGATTTCAGCCCACCATGAACAGCCGGCAGGGATGGCTTCATCGTTGAAGTTATATTCGGGATGGTGCACTGCGGCAGTTTCGCCATTGCCCACCAGAATATAGGCGCCCGGACGCTCTTCCGCCATGAAAGCGAAATCTTCACCGCCCATCACCAGCGGGGCTTCGTCACATTTGCCAGAAACCGCAGTGGCCACTTCGGCGGCGAACTCTGTCTGTTCGTCGCTGTTCACCATCACTGGATAACCGCGCATATAGTTCACATCCGCCGTGCCGCCAAATGTTGCCGCTACACCGTCGCAGATTTCCTGAATGCGCTTTTCAGCCAATGCGCGCATCTCTTTCGACATGGTGCGCACTGTGCCTTTGATTTCAACCCTTTGCGGGATAACGTTAAAGGCTTTGCTATCTGTTTCAAACGAGGTCACCGACACAACGATCCGGTCAACAGGATCCGCATTGCGCGATGCAATGGTCTGAAGCGCCAGCACGGCCTGCGCCGACATCACCGTGGTGTCGATGGTTTCATTGGGTTTCGCCGCATGACCGCCCTTGCCTTCAAAGGTGATGGCAAAGGTATCTGTCGCCGCAAAGAACGGACCGGAACGGATGGCAAAAGTGCCCACTGGCACACCGGGCCAATTGTGCATGCCATAGACTTCCTGAATGTTCCAGCGGTCCATCATGCCATCATCGCACATCTCCTTGCCGCCGCCGCCGCCTTCTTCCGCGGGCTGAAAGATCACCACCGCGGTGCCGTCAAAATTGCGGGTCTCGGAAAGATACTTCGCCGCCCCCAACAGCATGGCTGTGTGACCATCGTGGCCACAGGCATGCATCGCCCCTTCGGTTTTGGAGGCATAGTCCAACCCTGTGGCCTCAAGAATCGGCAGCGCATCCATATCAGCGCGCAGGCCAATGACCTTGCCAGACGTATCTGTCTTGCCTTTGATAACACCAACAACACCGGTCCGGCCAATGCCGGTCACGATCTCATCACAGCCAAATTCTTTCAGCTTTTCAGCCACCAAAGCGCTGGTACGATGGGTTTCAAACAGGATTTCGGGGTTTTCGTGAATGTCACGTCGCCATGCCGTGATTTCATCCTGCAATTCGGCGAAACGATTCTTGACGGGCATCTGTGTCTCCTCTCGCGCGGGGTCGCGCGTCAATCGGTCTTTGCCGCGATCTGCGGCGCATTGGGGCAAGATAGCGCTGACATCGCCAACCGCAAGCCCGACGAAGGGTGAACACCCCATAGATTTGAGACAGTCTCAAACCTCGGCCGGTGGCACCAGCCGCGACCCATCTGAAAAGCGAGCCCAGCGAAAACGGCTCATGTCATGGCCCGATTGGGCCCCCACCGCCAAATCCGCAAGGATCCGACCAAAAGCCGGGCCAATCCCAAATCCGTGGCCGCTCATTCCAGTGGCCACGATCAGGCCCGGCACGTCTGCCACATGATCCACCACAGGCACGACATCGGGCAGCGTATCTATCATCCCCGTCCAGGCCGCTTTGACCTGCGCATCGCGCGCCTCAGGGTAGAGCCTGCGAAAGTCGCGGATCAAAGTATCAATTACCTTCGAATCTGGCGTCGGGTTCAGAACAGGCATGGTGTCAAACGGGCTTGGACCCGCCATGGCCCACCGGCGCGGGGTGAACAGCCCATCCGGCCAAGTCTTAGGCCCGGGCCGCCGATAAGCCACATGAAACGCCCCCTGCCGCGCCACCGGAAGATAGCGCAAAGCATGGCGCAAAGCGCTGGGGCCGACAAAAAGTTCCGAATCCGTAGAAGGCGCCAGCGTATAGCCGCCGTCTTCGCGCCTGCGAAAGGCGATCTGATCATCCGATGCCGACGGCGCCACCACTTCGGGCACCGGCGTTGTTGCCACAACATGTGACCGCACCGACAACTGTGGCAAGGCCAGACCATGGCGCTGCAAAAACAGCGAAGACCAGGCCCCACCAGCCAGCACCACCTGTTCGGTTTTGATATCCCCCTGCGCGGTAAAGACCCCGCACACCTGCCCGGTCTGCAAATCCAGCCCCTGAACCGCGCAGTCTTCCCGCAGGATCACACCGCCCGCCCGTGCCAGAGATGCCAGTTCAGGCACCGCCTGCCAGGGTTCCGCCCGCATATCCGTGGGGGTGTGCAGCCCCCCTGTCCAGCTGCGACTGGCCTTGCCCATCATCTCACGCGTGCTCTGGGCATCCAGCAGATGCGACGACACCCCAAGGGGCCTTGCGCCGGTCAGCCAAGCCTCATACCGGGCCAGATCGTCCTGATTTTTCGCCAGATAGGTCACCCCGGCCTGACGCAGGCCCAACCGCCCGTGACACTCAGTCTCAAGCGCCTGCCAAAGCTGCTGCGCCTCAAGTGCGACAGGCACCTCTGCCAAATCCCGGCCCTGTACCCGCACCCAGCCCCAGTTACGACTGGATTGTTCACCGGCAATGCGACCCTTTTCGATCAGCGCCACCTTCAGGCCGCACCGACTGGCAAAAAGCGCGGTACTCACACCAATCACGCCGCCGCCAATAACCACCAGATCCACCGCCTCGGGCAGAGGATCTGAAAAGCGCACCGGAGTGCGGTGCGACATCGGAAAGCTCATGCAAGATCGTCCAGCAGCCGCCCCATAAAGGCCTGACCTTCGTTCAGCTGATCAACGGTGATGTATTCGTTGGGCTGATGCGCCACCTCGATCGAGCCGGGCCCACAGACCACCACATGATACCCCGCCGTCTGGAAATGACTGGCCTCGGTGGCGTAGCTGACAAAATTATCGCTGTTGTCCCCGGTCAGCCGACGCACAAGCGCCTCAGCACCGTTGTTTTCCTGCGGAGCAAAGGGCGGCAACGCAAAGATCTCAACCAGATCAATCCCGGATTCAGGGCGAATCGCCTGCATCCCGGCTTCCAGCTCAGCCACTTTGTCTTTCAACCGTGCGCGCCACTGATCCAGTGTTTCCCCCGGCACCACGCGAATACCAAATTTGAACCGACAGTCTTTCGCCGCGATGTTATGGGCTGTGCCGCCCCGGATCGGCCCCACATGCATATTGGTATAGGGCGGATCAAACAGCCCCGCCATGCCCGCTGGTGGCTGCCCCTCCAGTCGCGCGTTTTCCTGATTGGCCCAGTCGATCAGCTTGGCCCCCCACATGATCGCGCTGACCCCCTGGTGCAACAACGAGGAATGGATCTCAAACCCGCGCAGATGCACGTCATAGGCAAGCCCGCCCTTATGACCGGTCACAGCCTTCATCATGGTTGGCTCACCGACGATCACATCACTGGCCTTTGGCAGATCCGCCATTGCCGCAACCAGATCAATCGCCCCCTTGCAACCAATCTCTTCATCATAGCTCAGCGCGATCTGCAAAGGCCGGGTCACCCCACGATGCTGTGCCTCAACCAAAGCCCAGATCGCCAGGGCATCAAAGCCCTTCATGTCGGTCGACCCGCGCCCATAAAGCCGGCCATCTTTCTCTGTCAGAACAAAAGGATCCGTATCCCATTCCTGCCCGGTCACCGGCACCACATCCGTATGGCCCGACAAAATCACGCCACCTTCAATAGCCGGCCCCACATGGGCAAAAAGCGCAACCTTGCCCGGTTCATCCACCTTGTCATGGCGGAACACCGTGATGCCATGCCCCACCAGATAGCTTTCAACCCAATCAATCAGCGGTGCATTCGGGCGCATGCTGACCGTGTCAAATCCCACCAGGTTTTCCAGAATAGCTCTGGGTGACAAACGCTCTGCCATCGCAAGCTCCATTTTCTTTGGTCCGAAAATACCTCGGGGTGAATGAGCCAAAGGCTCAGAGGGGCTGGCCCCTCCCGCCCGATATCAGATCAATAACCACTTTCTGAAACCAGCACCTTATGCCCCGGGCTGACCTCTTTGTATTGCGACACGCCGGGTTCATAGCCGACCGGATGAATCGGCGATGGAATCGGTTTGAAATTCAGATCTTTTTCCAACTTTCGCTGGCGCGGGTCCGCAATCGGCACAGCCTTCATCAATGCCTGAGTGTAGGGGTGCTGTGGGTTTTCAAACACCGCCCGGCGCGGGCCAATCTCTACGATCCGCCCCAGATACATCACACCCACATGGTGGCTGACCCGTTCGACCACCGCCATATCATGGCTGATAAACAGGTAGCCCAGACCCAGCTCTGCCTGCAGCTCCATCATCAGATTCACCACCTGCGCCTGCACCGACACATCCAGCGCCGAAACCGCTTCATCCGCGACAATCAGCTTGGGGTTCAACGCAAGGGCGCGGGCAATGGCGATACGCTGACGCTGCCCCCCTGACAATTCATGCGGGAAGCGGCGCATGAAGCTGCGTGGCAGCTCTACCCGGTCAAACAGGCCCGCAACGCGGTCCATGATTTCGGATCCGCTGGCCACATTGTAATTGTGCAGTGGCTCGGCCACCTGATCCGCCAAAGGCAGTTGCGGGTTCAGCGAGGCAAAGGGATCCTGGAAAATCATCTGCATTTCGCGGCGTTCGTCACGCAGCTGCGACTGCGACAGCCCCATAACGTCTTTACCATCCAGCATGATCTTGCCCTTCATGGGCTCGACCAGCCGCAAAATCGAACGCCCGGCCGAAGACTTACCGCAGCCGGATTCGCCAACAAGGCTCAGGGTTTGGCCCTTGTTCAGCGTGAAAGACACATCTTCGACCGCATGAACATTCGCCACGGTGCGGCGGAAAAAGCCGCCTTTCACCGGGAAGCGCGTGGTCAGCCCTTCGACCTCCAGCAGCACCTCTTCTGATCCTTTGATCGGCTCTGTCGGATGATCTTCGCGTCCCACCAGCTTCATCGGTTCGGGCAGGTCTTTCCCGTTCATTTCCCCCAGCTTTGGCACCGCTGCCAGCAGCGCCTGAGTGTAAGGATGTTTCGGGTTTTCAAAGATCTCGGCCACTGGGCCTTCTTCAACTTTATTGCCACGGAACATGACCACCACGCGGTCCGCCATCTGCGCTACCACGGCCATGTCGTGGGTGATAAACATCACCGCTGTGCCGGTTTCACGCTTGAGACGATCCATCAGGGCCAGAATTTCCGCCTGAATGGTCACATCCAGTGCCGTGGTAGGCTCATCCGCGATCAGCAGGCGGGGTTTGCAGGCCAGCGCCATGGCGATCACAACACGCTGCCGCATCCCACCCGAAAGCTCATGCGGGTATTGTTTCAACCGGCGCTCAGGTTCCGGGATACGCACTTCGCGCAGCAGTTTCAGAGCTTCTTCCGTTGCTTCGGCCTTGGACATGCCGCGGTGAACGCGCAATCCTTCGGTCAGCTGGCGGCCCACGGTAAACACCGGATTCAGCGCGGTCATCGGTTCCTGAAAGATCATGCCGATCTCATTACCGCGGATGGTACGCATCAGGCTTTGATCGGTTTTGGCCAGATCAATTTCATCACCTTCGCGACGATCAAACATCAGACGACCACCGGCAATTTCACCGCCACCGTATTCGATCAGGCGCATAAGCGACAGAGATGAAACGGATTTTCCCGATCCCGATTCGCCCACAACACAGACCGTTTCGCCCGGCCCAATGTCAAAAGACACATCCTCGACACCGACGACAGGGCCGTCTTTTGTCTGGAATTCCACGCGAAGCTGTTCAATTTTAGCAATCGGCCCAGCAGGTGTCGTATCAAGCATGCAAGCGCTCCAAGTCCGTCGATCAGGCCCAAAGCTAGTGTCAGCGCGCCCCAAGTGTAAAGACCTGCCGTCAGGTTTCGCAAAGCCAAGCCTTGCATTTTCCCCCTATTCTGTTTTCGATAACAGCAGAGTGAAGAGCACGCCCAGACCAATGATTGTTGTGGGTTAGCCAACTTCACCTATAGGTAGAAAGGGGTGTTGAAACACGCCCCACCAACATGGAGAGAGTCATGAAGCTCAAGACCCTTATGCTTGGGGCAGCGGCAGCATTTGCCCTGGCCCCGGCAGCGTTCGCGGAACGCGGCGCGGACGGTGAAGTTCGAATCATCTATTGGCAGGCCCCATCGACCCTGAACCCGTTCCTGTCGGGCGGCACAAAGGACGTCGAATCAGCTTCGATGATCATCGAACCCCTGGCCCGCTATAACGAAAAGGGTGAGATGGTTCCGTGGCTGGTTGAAGAAGTTCCGACCACCGCAAACGGTGGCGTGAGCGAAGACCTCAAGCAGATCACCTGGAAAATCAAACCGGGAATCACCTGGTCTGATGGCACGCCGTTCACCTCGGCTGACGTTAAATTCACCTATGAATACTGTACCCACCCTGCTGGCGGCTGTGCACAGCTGACCAAATTCGAGGGTATTTCTTCGGTCGAAACCCCCGACGACATGACCGTCGTCGTGAATTTTGAAAACCCGACCCCGAATCCTTACGGCCCCTTCGTTGGCGGTGAAAGCCCGATCCTGCAAAAGGCACAGTTCGAAAGCTGCCTTGGCGAAGCGGCATCGACCTGCACCGAGCAGAACTTCAACCCCATCGGCACCGGCCCGTTTGTGGTTGACGAATTCAAGCCGAACGACGTGATCACCATGTCGGCCAACCAGAACTACCGTGATGCTTCCAAGCCCGCATTTGCCAAAGTGACCTTCAAAGGTGGCGGCGATGCAGCGGCGGCAGGTCGTGCGGTTATGGAAACCGGCGAATTTGACTATGCGTGGAACCTGCAGCTGGCGCCCGACGTCATCGCAGAGATGGAAAAAGGCGGCAAAGGCGTTGCGGTTGCAGGCTTTGGCCCGCTGCTGGAACGCATCATGCTGAACAACACCAACCCTGATCCGGCGCTTGGCCCGGATGAACGTTCGGTGATCCGTCCGCACCCGTTCCTGGGTGACCCGGCAGTTTACAAAGCCATGTCGATGGCGCTGGATCGTTCGCTTCTGGTTGAAGTGGGCTATGGCAAAGCCGGTAACGTATCGTGCTCGTGGGTGCCTGCACCTGCCGCCTATGCGATCACCGTAGATGGCTGTGACGTTCAGGATATCGACGGCGCGAACAAGCTGCTGGACGATGCTGGCATCGTTGACACCGATGGCGACGGCGTACGCGAAAAAGACGGTGTGCCGCTCTCGATCCTGTACCAGACCTCGACCAACGCTGTGCGTCAGGATTTCCAGGCAATCATCAAAGAGTGGTGGAGCCTGATCGGCATTCAGACCGAACTGCGCAACATCGACGGTTCCGTGTTCTTTGGTGGGGATGCGGGTTCGCCTGACACCTTCCAGAAGTTCTATGCCGACGTTGAAATGTACGCTAACACCTTCAACGGCACCGACCCGCAGGCCTATCTGGGCAACGGTCTGTGCGACAAGGCACCTAGCCCGGCCTCTGACTGGCAGGGTGAAAACATCTCGCGCTTCTGCTCGGAAGAGTTTGACGCGATCCACGCCGAGCTGTCTCAGACCGCTGACATGGCCAAGCGCGCCGAGCTGGCACAAAGCCTGAGCCAGATGGCCTTTGACGAAGGCATGATGATCCCGCTGGTTCACCGTGGTCGTCTGTCCGGTCACTCGAACACCCTGGGCGGCGTTAAGCTGAACGTCTGGGACTCCGAGCTGTGGAACGTCGCTGACTGGCACCGCATCAAGTAATTGAATTGGCCAGAGGGACTTTTCCTCTGGCCTTTCTGATAGTAAGGGGTGCCGCGCGCATCCCTTGCGCTTTCAACGATAATAACGAAACTCATGACCCGAGGCGCCAAATGTTAACTTTCGCCACGCGACGTCTGATCCTTGCAATCCCGACGCTTCTGTTCATCAGTTTCGTCATCTTTATGTTACTGCAACTGGCCCCCGGTGATCCGATGGCACAGGTGCCACTGACGGTTCCGCCGGAAGTGAAACAGAAGATGCGCGAAGCGCTGGGTGTGGGGCAGCCCCCCCTCGTCCAATATTGGAAATGGCTGGTCCAGGTGTTCTGGATCGAACCGCAAGTTCTGATCGACCATATCTTTGGAACCGGCCTGTCCGAAGGCAAACAACGTGTCATCTCATGGCAGACACGTTCACCGGTGATGGATATCATCATTCAACGTATCCCCCAGACCCTTTGGGTTGTGGGTGTGGCCTATGTTGTGGCCATTCTGATCGCCATTCCCGTGGGGATCTATTCGGCTTATCGCCAGTATTCGGTCTTTGATCAGGCGGGCACATTCATCACCATGATCGGCTTTTCGATCCCGCCGTTCTTTACTGGCCCGCTGCTGATCGTGATCTTTTCGGTCCAGCTGGGATGGTTCCCGTCGATCTATGACACCACACTTGTCGTGAATGACTGGGCCTCGTTCAAAGTACAGCTGCAACAGATGATCATGCCGGTCATGGTTCTGGCCCTGCAGATCACCGCCCAGCTGTCGCGTTACATGCGCGCCTCGATGCTGGACAATCTGGGGCAAGACTATGTGCGCACCGCGCGAGCCAAAGGCCTGTCTGAATCGGTCACTGTGATGCAGCACGTGCTGCGCAATTCGATGATCCCGGTTGTGACTGTGATTGCCCTTGGCATTCCGTCGATCTTTGGCGGCGCGATCATCACTGAAAACGTCTTTAAGGTGAACGGGATCGGGCAGCTTCTGATCACAGCGCTGTTTGCCAATGACCTGCCGATGGTCATGACCCTGACCTTTATCTTTGCCGTGCTGATCGTGCTGTTCAACCTGATCGCAGATGTGCTCTATGGCCTGCTTGATCCGAGGATCCGCTATGACTGAGACCGTTGCTCCTATCGAAGCTCTGCAAGACAAAGAGCCCTCCAAGCCGCCACGGTCGCGTGGGCGCGATATCTGGGATCAGCTACGCAAACACAAAGGCGCGATGTTCGGTCTTGGCTTTCTGATCTTCATCACCCTTGCGGTGCTGATCGGCCCCTATATCTGGACGGTTGATCCACAAAAGCTGGATATTCGCGGCAAAGACATGCGCCCGATCTATACCGCGATCTGGGACAGCAGCGCCAAGGTCTCCTGGGCCAAGCCGCTGGGGTCTGACCAGTTGGGCCGGGATCATCTGGCGCAGATGCTGGCCGGTGGCCGTGCCTCGATGGCGGTGGGCTGGGCCGCCATGCTGCTGTCGCTGATCATCGGCACCGCCGTTGGCGTGGCGGCGGGCTATTTCAAGAAACTGGACGGGCCGCTGATGCGTCTGACCGATCTGTTTCTGTCTCTGCCCATTCTGCCGTTGCTGCTGGTGGCTGTAACCCTGTTCCGCCAGCCCCTGCGCGCCAGTTTCGGGCCTGAAGGTGGGATGTTCATCCTGATCGTCACCATCGTGGCCATCACATCCTGGATGCCCACTGCGCGGATTGTGCGTGGCGATGTACTGGCGATCAAAGAACGCGAGTTCGTTCTGGCTGCCCATTCCATCGGCACCTCACCCTTCAAGATCATCCGGCGGCACATGCTGCCCAACGTGCTGTCCCCGATCATGGTGTCGGCGGCGCTGGGTCTGGCCACGGCGATCATTACGGAATCGGCGCTGTCCTTCCTCGGGGTTGGCTTCCCGTCAGACTTCCCGACATGGGGCAAGATGCTGGCTGATGCGGTTGTCCGCATGGAGCGGTTCCCAGAGCGGGTCATGCTGCCCGGAATCGCAATTTCGCTGACGGTGCTGTCGGTGAACTTCCTGGGTGACGGGCTGCGCGATGCGCTGGATCCGCGTATTCGCGGTCGCTGATCGCCCCCTTACAGAAACATCTGCGGCGCTCTTCCGGGAAGGGCGCCGTTTTATTTGCGGATCGAATCGAAATCTCCGTTCCGGGCGTGGGCAAAAGCTAAAACCACCCTGCCCAGCCGGGACAGTGAATAAGTCTGTCTTCGGGGGTGACCCGCCAGATGCAGAGCATGGGTCCAGAAATACCCCGCCACGGTGAAAAATATGCTGCCCTCACAAAGTGAGGTGAAATATTTTCCCGCACACATCCAGATCCCAACATATTCGCATACTTGATTGCCGCAAAATTCCCCGTCATTTGGAAGGAAATTCCAAAACATCAGAGGCCATCATGTTTGAAGATCTCGGATTTGAAACCCTCACAGCGCCACAGGTGGCTGTGTTTTTTGCCCTTGGATTGGGCGTCGCCTTTGGCTTTCTGGCCGAGCGTACAAAGTTCTGTTTCCGCCGTGCCATTGTCGGCGAAGACCGCAGGCAGGCCGCCGGAATCTGGATGATGGCACTGGCCGTGGCACTGCTGGGCACACAGGCTGCGGTGGGCTATGATCTGATCAGCTTTGATGAGCATCGTCTGCTGACCTCTGAGCTGCCGCTGGCCGGCCTCTTGCTGGGGGGCGTGCTGTTTGGCGCTGGCATGGTGCTGACACGTGGCTGCGCATCGCGGCTGACGGTCTTATCTGCCACCGGCAACCTGCGGGCTGCACTGGTGCTGCTGATCTTCGCTGTGATTGCCCATGCCACCTTGAAAGGCGTCCTTGCCCCGGTGCGGGTAGCGGTAACTGGTTGGACCGTTGATCTTGGCGCGCTCGCCTCGCTTGGCAGCCTGCCCGGCGGTGCCCTGTTCTGGAGCGCGTTGATCAGCGCCCTGCTGATCGCGCTGGCACTGCGCTCAGGCAATCGCGCCCTGCCCCTGTTAGGCGCCGCGCTGATCGGGGCGCTGGTCCCGCTGGGATGGGTCGGCACCGGATTTGTGCTTTATGATGATTTTGACCCGGTCGCCCTGCAAAGCCTGTCATTCACGCAGCCCTGGGCCGATAGCCTGTTCTGGGCCATTGCATCCAGTTCGATCCCGGCGGGGTTTGGCGTGGGGCTGGTTGGCGGCGTGTTGCTGGGCAGCTTTGTCTCAGCCCTACTGGCGCGGCGTCTGCACTGGCAGAGCTTTTCCTCACCGCGCGAAACCGGCCGCTATGTCAGCGGTGGCGCGCTAATGGGTGTGGGCGGTGTGCTGGCCGGGGGCTGCACCATCGGGGCCGGGCTTGCGGGAATTCCGATGCTCTCCACTGCGGCACTGCTGGCGCTGGCTGCTATGGGTCTGGGCGCCTATGCCACCAACCTGCTGCTGCGCGGCCAGGGCAGTACAGCGCTGGTCGCTGCCGAATAAGCTTCAAAGATCGGGTCCGGTATCCTCTACATGGTGCCGGATCCGACGCACCATCAACCAGACCACCAGAACCACAGGCAGCGCGACAAGCGCCGTCAACATGCCCTTGCTGAGCCCCAAAGGGCCGGTCAACGGATAGGCAATATAGCTGACCAGCGAGACGGCGTAATAGCTGATCGCCACCACCGACAGCCCCTCAACCGTCTTTTGCAGCTGCAACTGGGTTTCCGCCCGCTTGTTCATCGTCTCAAGCAGGATCTGGTTTTGCGCTGAGCGCCGCACCTCAACCCGTGTGCGCAAGAGATCCGCCGCGCGGGTGGCCCGCTGTGTCATGCTTTCCAGCCGCCCTTCAGTGCTGTTGACCGTGCGCATCGCCGGATCATAGCGCCGCATCATGAACTCGCCAAAGGTCTGTCGCCCAAGGAAACGCCGTTCGCGCAGCACCTGGACCCTTTGATGGACAATGGCCTCATAGGCCCCAGTCGCGCCAAAACGAAAGGCCATTTCCGCAGAAAGCTGTTCCAACTCTGACGACACCTGTAAAAGATCTGCCAGCGTTTCCTCTTCTACGCCGTCCACGGCGGTCATCGTCTGCATCAGGCGGGTCAGTTCCCCGTCAATTTCCGCCATGCGCGGCGCAACAGACTGGGCGCGGGTGAACCCCAGCATTGACATGGCTTTGTAGGTTTCGATCTCACAAAGCCTTTGCACGATGCGCCCAATGCGGCGTTCGCCCACCCCGTCTTTGACAAAAACCGCAAAGCGCTGGTGCCCCGCCGGATCAATTCTGAAATCCGCTGCCACCACTGCATCTTCGTCCAGCACATTGGATACAGCCATGCTTTCGGGCACCATCCAGCTGTTCACCTGTTCGGAAATTTCCTGATCCGACGGCCGCGCGCCAATGCGCAGAAGCGCCGATGTGACCCGAACACCGGGGGCCTGTGCCAGCCAATCACCGGGCAGCACATCAAAATCCGCCGGATCAAAAACCCGCTCGCTTTCGCCCTCAAGGAAGACCGTGTAGGTGACAAATTCGGTATGCTGTTCCCATTTCAGCCTGTGCCGCCCGATCTGCGTGGTGAAATGCGTGGCGCCTGGCTGCGGATGTGCCGCACCATAGCGATCTAGAAGGCTGATCAGATGCGCCATATCCTGCCCGCGATCCCGGTTCACCGCATCTTTGGCCACTTTGATCGCCAGATAGATCGCCCGACAGGGGGCGCCCAGCGTGGGAAACGGGCGGGCATGCAATTCATTGGCCAGCTTATAGCGCAGCGGGTGGTCCGGGATCGGCGGCATGAGATCATCCTTCAAAGGCTGTCTGCACCCTACGTCACGCAGGCCCAATGTAAAGTGAAAATCGTTTCATTTCAGATCGTTACAAGAATACAATCGTATACCATGTCAGACCCGCGCATACCAGCTGTCACTGACATAATCCTTGCGCGGGCCCCGCACCCGCCAGACCGCCTGCCAGCGCGGCCAGTTGGAAAAATCATAAGTGACATCATACTGATCCGGGTCACACCAATGGGCCGCATCCCCGCCCTGTGCCGGGATCTGGTGAAAAAAGCGGCCATCGTCAAAATAGACGTTTAACTGCTCATCCCAAGTATAGCGCCTTTCAGCGCGAAACGCCCCTGCCCCGGGCATGTGCAGCTCACCGCTTTCAACATAAAGGATCTGCGCACCGTCGCGGCACAGTTCTGCCTGGCCGTTAAATCGCGCCTGCGTGCCATCCGCATGGGTCAACCCACGCGAGATTGCCCAGACTCCGATGAAATCCTCAATGCTGCGCATTGCGTTTCCTCTCAGGTTATCAGTACCGCTGACGCCGGATTTACTGCGATGGCACCAAAGACAAAAGCCCCTCTGTCACATCGCCCTGTCGCCCGACAAATCGGATGCTGTCGCCCCGCGCTTCAACCTGATAGCAGGACCAGCCATCCGAGGGCGGCCATTGGCTGCAATACTCATCGCCGCGTACGGCCCAATAGCCCCAGCTATCGTGGCCTGCGTTGTACAGGGTGCGCCCAGAAGCATAGAAAATCTGCCAGCCTCGGTCATACTGCGCTTTGTGCCCTTCCAACGTCTGAGCTATCTCATCACCGGCAAGCCTGTGCCAGTCCTGCGCCTGCAACGCCGCTGGCAGGAAAAGCAGCATCAGGGCAATCCGTCTCATCGCGCTCTCCTTGCGAAGCCTGTAAGGGGCCAGTAAACACACGGCACCCCGCCTTAGGCAACTCACGAAAGGGTTATGTCATGATCCCCCGCTATTCGCGCCCCGATATGGTGGCCATCTGGTCCCCTGAAACCAAGTTCCGCATCTGGTACGAAATCGAAGCCCACGCCTGTGACGCACAGGCCAAGCTGGGGGTGATCCCGCAGGAAAACGCCGACGCCGTCTGGAAGGCCAAAGATGTAGAGTTCGACGTGGCCCGCATTGATGAAATCGAAGCGGTCACCAAACATGACGTCATCGCCTTTCTGACCCATCTTGCGGAACATGTGGGATCAGAAGAGGCGCGCTTTGTGCACCAGGGCATGACATCTTCGGACGTGCTGGACACCTGCCTGAACGTGCAGCTGGTGCGCGCGGCCGATATCCTGATCGAAGACATGCACAAGCTGCTGGCGGCGCTGAAAACCCGCGCGCTGGAACATAAAAACACAGTGCGTGTGGGCCGCAGCCATGGCATCCATGCTGAACCCACCACCATGGGTCTGACCTTTGCCCGGTTCTACGCTGAAATGGATCGCAACCTGTCGCGCCTGCGCGATGCGCGCGCTGAAATTGCCACTGGTGCGATTTCCGGGGCTGTGGGCACCTTTGCCAATATCGACCCTGCCGTCGAGGAGCACGTCTGCGATCAGATGGGTCTGGTGCCTGAACCCATCAGCACGCAGGTGATCCCGCGCGACCGCCACGCCATGTTCTTTGCCACGCTGGGCGTGATTGCCTCGTCGATTGAGAACGTCGCTATTGAAATCCGCCACATGCAGCGCACCGAAGTGCTGGAGGGGGCTGAATTCTTCTCGATGGGGCAGAAAGGGTCTTCGGCGATGCCGCACAAGAAGAACCCGGTTCTGACTGAAAACCTGACCGGTCTGGCGCGTCTGGTGCGTATGGCGGTGATCCCGGCGATGGAAAACGTGGCGCTTTGGCATGAACGTGACATTTCGCATTCTTCAGTGGAACGCATGATTGGCCCTGACGCCTGCATCACGCTGGATTTTGCGCTGCACCGTCTGACCGGTGTGATTGAAAAGATGCTGGTCTTCCCGCAGAACATGCTGGACAACATGAACAAGTTCCCCGGTCTGGTGATGTCGCAGCGTGTGTTGCTGGCGCTGACTCAGGCAGGTGTATCGCGAGAAGATGCCTATGTGATGGTGCAGCGCAATGCACTGAAAGTCTGGGAAGACCGCGTTGATTTCCGTGAACTGCTGCTGGCCGACGCCGATGTGGTCAAAGCGCTTGGCGAAGAGGGCATCAACGAGAAATTCAACATGGATTACCACACCAAACATGTGGATACGATCTTTGCTCGCGTCTTCGGCGAAGAGTAATCCGTTGTGATAGAGACTGGATCTGGGCGGCGCTTATGCCGCCCTTTTTCGTTTCAACATCCTGAAAACCCGCCCATCCGTCACCGCAAAACCAAAGGCAATCACTGCAAAGCCAGCCCAGGCCTGAGGCGCGAGGCTTTCGCCCAGAAACATCACCCCCAGAACAATGGCAAACGGCGGGATCAGAAGTGTAACCAGCATCAGATTTGCAGCGCCTGCCCGGATCAAAATGGCAAAATACAAAATATAGGCCAGCGCCGTAGACAAGACCGACATAGACACCAGCGAGGCCCAGACCGGCAGCGAATAGCGCCCCTCCGGCCAGCCATCGTGCCACAGCACCAGCGGCAGCATCACCGCGGTGCTGCCCAGCAACATACCAAAGGCATTCACCAAAGGGGGCTGACCCGCCAGCGCGGTCTTGCCCCACACACCCGCCAGCGCATAGGACAGCGTGGCCAGCAGGATCGCAAGCTGTGCAAGGCTGCCTGGATCAAGCGCCAGCAAGGCCTCTGGCCCCATGATGATCGCCACCCCCAGCACCCCCAAAAGCGCGCCCAGAACCTTGTTCAGAGTCAGCGGCTCATCCGTCAGCAGTAGCCCAGCCGCCACCGCCCCAAACATCGCTGTTGTGCCATTCAGGATCGACGCAAGACCGCCTTCGATCTGGGTCTGCCCCCAGAAGATCAACGAAAAAGGAATGGCATTGTTCAACGCCCCCATGACCAGATAACCGCCCCACAGGCGCGGATCTGTGGGCAGGGTCAGGGCTTTGGCCCGCAGCACCAGCCAAAGCACCGGCACCGCCAAAGCCACCCGCAACAGCGTAATCGTCAGCGGCGGCAGTTCGGTCAGGGCGATTTCCGCAAAAAAGAACGTACCGCCCCAAAGCGCCGCCAAAAGTAACAGCAGGCTGACCGAGGTCACATCAAGAGTTTGGGCTGAGCGCATGGGCAGCCTCCTTTCACTGGTAATACCGTTGATAAACCAGTGCGCGCTGCTTCACGCGACCCGAAACCTGCGCATTAAACCGGAAGCACCGCCAATGCGACGCGACGCCCTTCGCTAAGCAGCACATTATAGGTGCGGCAGGCCGAGGGGCTGGACATGCCCTCAACCCCGATCTCAGCCGCTTCAAGAGCTGCGCGCAGGGTGGCGGGCATCGGGCGGATCTCGGCACCAAAGCCGATGAACACCACATCCACTTGGCTCCGCAGCGCCAGCAGCGTCTCTGTGTCGTCCAGACCGCCCCAGGCTATAGGGCCTGCGCCCGCCATCAGCATCGGGCCCTCAAAGACCTCGCCGGCGACACGGAAAAAACCCGGCCCATAGCCATCCACAGGCACCGCGTCGCGAAAGGTGATTTCGTTGAATTCCATCTGCGTTCTCCTGCCCTAGCCCCAGAATGGCAGACCAGACAGCGCCGCGCCACCGATCAGCACATAGGCCACCGCCCGAAAAACCCGTTCCTGCTGAGGCCGAAATAGCCAGCCCCCCAGCATATTGCCAGCCATATTTGGCAGCGACATCACCAGCCCCAACACCACGGGCACCAGCGCCAGCTTGCCCAAAAGAAAGACAAACCCCGTCACCAGCACGTCATAAACCAGTAGAAATAGGCTCATATTGGCGCGGATCACCTGCGCCGGCAGCGGGCGCGCCATATAAGAGATGATCACCGGCGGCCCCGGTTGCCCGGTCAAGCCTCCCAGCAGCCCCCCGGCTCCGCCAATGGCCATGACCATGCGTGAACTCACCTGTCCGCGATAGCGAAACCCGCTCGACAGGATGATCAGCATCACAATCGACACCAGACAGACCGCGTATTGAAACAGCTCTTCCGGGACAACGGTCAGGATCATCAGGCCAATGGGCAGGCAGACCGCAGCCCCAATGATCAACCGCCACAGATCCCCCTTTTCCGCTGCGCGCCATTTCTGCGCCACGGTGGGAATGGGCCCCAGAATTTCCATGAAAGCCAGCACGGTGATCGCCCAGAACGGGCTAAGATATTGTGCGCTGATGGGAAGAAAGATCAGGGCTCCGCCAAAACCCACAAAGCCCCGCGCCAATCCGCCAAGGAAGGCGCCAAGGGCAATCCAGCCCACCCCATCGACAGGCAGGCTGGACAGAAACTCAGGCATCTACATTGCCAAACTGATTGCCGGTGGTATCGGTCGGCTTGCTCCAGTCGCGTTTGACGCCCAGCCTGAGCAGGATCGCCGAAGCCACAAAGATCGAACTATACGTCCCGACCACAACGCCCCAGATCATCGCGAACACAAAGCCACGGATCACATCGCCGCCCAGCACAAACAGGGAAATCAGCGCCAGCAGGGTTGTGACCGAGGTCATGAACGTCCGGCTGAGGGTTTCGTTGATGGACAGGTTCATCACCTCTTTCAGGTCTTTCGACTTGTAGCGGATCAGGTTTTCGCGCACGCGGTCAAAGACCACCACGGTATCGTTCAACGAATAGCCAACGATGGTCAGAAGTGCCGCGATGATCGCCAGATCAAAGCGAATCTGCAGGGCTGAAAACACCCCGATGGTCAGCAGCACGTCATGCACCAGCGCCGCCACGGCACCGGCGGCAAACTGCCATTCGAACCGCAGCCAGATGTAGAACAGCACCGCAGCAATCGCCAGCGCAACGGCAATCACCGCCGTCTGGATCAATTCACCCGAGACCTTGGGACCAACGGATTCCACCGAGACCGTCTTGTAACCCGCATAGGTCACAGCCGCATCTGCCTGTAGCTGATCTTTCAGTGCCTTTACGACCTGTCCACGTGCCTCGGCGGTCAAGCCCTCTTGATAGGTAAGAACAATCCCACCTGCTCCTGCTTCAATCGCCGTCGGAGCAGCATTACCAAAGTTTACCCCTTGAACCGACTCAAGGGTAAGCTCATTGGACTTCACCAAGACTGTCGCAGCACCGCCAAGCAGTTGACCCAGCGCGGCTTCAACGTTCTGAAGCACCTCATTGGCAACAGCCTGCTGCCCATCCTGCGCACCGATGCGGATCATCGCGACGTGCTGATCTTCGCGGAAGTTGGGATCAAACACCTCAGAGATCACGACATCGCCCAGACCCAGCCCGGTCAGGGCGTCACGGTAAGCACCGACTTCGACCTCGGCAGTGCTTTCGGTGCGGATCGTGGTGCCGCCCCGGAAATCAATGCCAAAGTTCAGCCCCTGAGCAAAAAAGCTGCCCAGCGAAATCAGCATCAGCGCCAGCGAAAAGCCCAGCCACAGCTTGGAGCGAGAAAAGAAATCCCAGTTGGTTTTTTCAGGAACCAGTTTCAGTCTCATCTCACACCTCAATCTTTTTCGGGCGGCGGCGTTCAAACCAGATGACAATCAACAGCCGCGTGACAAAGATCGCCGTAAAGACAGAGGTCAGGATGCCAAAGCCCAGCGTCACCGCAAAGCCACGCACCGGACCCGAGCCCATGACGTATAGGATCACCGCCGTGATGAAGGTGGTGATATTGGCATCGACAATCGCCGAGAGCGCCTTTTCATAGCCCAGCTCGATGGCGCGGGCGGGGCCTTTGGCGGTGCGCAGCTCTTCGCGGATCCGTTCAAACACCAGCACATTGGCATCCACTGCCATACCGACGGTCAGAACGATACCCGCGATCCCCGGCAGGGTCAGCGTGGCCCCGATCATTGACAGCAGGCCAAAGATCAGCCCCACGTTGATGATCAGCGCGATATTGGCAAAGATCCCGAACAGCCCATAGGACAGGGCCATAAAGACCAGCACAGCCACAAAGGCCACGATGGTGGCCACCTTACCTGCATCAATACTGTCCTGCCCCAGTTCCGGGCCAATGGTCCGCTCTTCCAGGAACTCCAGTTTGGCTGGCAGCGCGCCCGCGCGCAAAAGCACCGCAAGCTGCGTGCTTTCCTCGACGGTAAAGCGCCCGGTGATAATGCCTGAGCCCCCTGGAATATGCGACTGGATCACGGGGGCGCTGATGACTTCGCCATCCAGAACGATGGCAAAGGGCGACCCGATGTTTTCGGCCGTATAGTCCCCAAACTTGCGGGCACCTGAGGGGTTAAACCGGAAGCTGACCGCAGGCCGACCGTTTTGATCAAAGGTTGGTTGGGCATCTACCAGATCTTCGCCGGTCACAACCGGTGCGCTTTCGAGAATATAGAAGACACCTTCTTCATCCAGCGAAGGCAGGATTTCATTGCCGACCCCGGCATGATCATCTGCGCTGGCGGCACGGCCAACAACCGGCTGGAAGGTCAGCTGCGCAGTTGTGCCGATGATGTCTTTCAGTTCCTGAGCAGACCCAAGACCCGGCACCTGAATCAGAATGCGGTCTGCGCCCTGTTTCTGGATTGTCGGCTCGCGGGTGCCCACTTCGTCGATACGGCGGCGGATGATTTCCAGCGACTGCTGCACTGTGCGATCATCAGTGGCCTGACGTTCCGCATCAGACAGGGTGACAATCAGGTCTGCACCATCGCTGCTGACCTCAAGATCTGTCGCCCCGGCGCCTGTCAGCGACACCACCGGACGTGCCAGACCGCGCACCAATTCCAGCGCGCGGGTCATGCCTTCGGGTTGGGAAATTCGGACCCGCAATTCACTCGGGTCAGAGGGCTGCAGGCGGATGGTGCCAACCGTGGCGCGTTCGGGGCGCAGCAGGTCGCGCACATCCGGCCAGAGCGCTTCCATCCGGGCGGCGTAAACATCGCTGACCTGAACCTCGGCCAGAAGATGGGCACCGCCGCGCAGATCAAGCCCCAGGTTGACCAGACCAGATGGCAGGTAACCCGGCCAAGCGGCTGATTGTTCGCGGTTTTCCTGGGTATCAAACCCGGCCTCGATGGCCTTGACCGCGTCGTTATGGGTTTCAACCCGACCGTAGAACGCATTCGGCAGCGCCAGGACAAGCCCCAACGCCACCGCGCTCCAGATCAGAACCCGCTTCCAGAGGTCGATCTGCAACATGTGATTTTAGCCTTCCGCGGGCTCGGTTTTGGAAACAACCTGCGCGATGGTCGACTTAACCACGCGAACTTTCACGCCTTCTGCGATTTCCAGTTCCAGTTCGTTGGCGTCTTTGACTTTGACGACCTTACCGTACACACCACCCTGAGTGACCACCTGATCACCGCGGCGCAGCGCTTCGACCATATTCTGGTGTTCTTTCATCTTTTTCTGCTGCGGACGGATCAGCAGGAAATACATGATCGCGAAGATCAGGATGAGGGGAAGAAACTGGGCAATTGCGTTGCTGTCCATTGTGGGCTCCGAAATTTAAAGAAGGCAGAGCATCACAGGATCGCAAAGCTCAGCGCGTGTCGGGCGGAACCTATGCGCTGAAAGGGGCGGATGCAAGGTGGCGCGGCGGGGCGCCCCCCCTTGCATCCGGTGTTTTTCACCTGACGCGGGCGCGCAGGATATCGTCGATCTCGCCTTGCGGGCGTGAACGGGTAAAGGCCAGCAGCATCCCCACCGCCAGACCACCGGCAATCAGCGAAGATCCCCCGTAGCTGACAAAGGGCAATGTCATGCCTTTGGCGGGCAAAAGACGCACTGCGACGCCCATGTTGATCATGGCCTGCACGCCGAACATCGCCGCCAGCCCGGTGCCAGCAAAACGAATGAAAGGATCGCGTTCGCGCATCAGCCGGATAAAGCTGCGCACCACCACGATGGCATACAAAAGAATGATCGCCAGCACCATCACCAGACCATATTCTTCGGCGGCGACGGCGATGATGAAATCGGTATGAGCGTCAGGCAGGCTCCATTTCACCTGACCTTCGCCAACGCCAACGCCAAAGAACCCTCCTTCGCGGATCGCATTGGTCGCATAGCCAAGTTGCGTGTTTGGATCGACATCCGCCGCCAGAAAACCATCGATGCGGCGGGCAAAGTGGTCAGAGTTGTTATAGGCAAACATGCCGCCCACCACGACCAGCCCGGCCAGCCCCAAAAGCAGCGCCATAGGTGCGCCGCCCACAAACCACATGACGCCCCAGCCAAACAGCACCAGACTGGCCTGGCCGAAATCCGGCTGCATCGCCAGCATAAAGACAATCGCCACCATCAGGACAAAGCTGTACATCTTGCCGGGCGGGCCGCCAAGCTCCATCGAGGCGGCCATCAGCCAGGCGCTGGCAATAACAAACATGGGCTTTAGAAACTCGGAGGGCTGCACCGAAGCAAAGCCCAGCGAATACCAGCGCACCGCCCCTTTGCCAAAATCCGTGCCCAGCACCGGCAGCATGGCCAGCGCAACAAAGGCTGCGAAAAAGCCCAGAATAGCCAGTCGCCGCACCATCTGCGGTGACATCATCGAGGTGATCAGCATCACCCCCATCGCCATGCCGCCAAAGAACAGCTGCCGCTGCACATAGTGGAAATTGGGCAACCCGTTGCGTTCCGCCAATGGCACCGACGCCGCAAGCCCCAGCAAGATCCCCACCCCGAAAAGCATCAGGATGCAGGACAACGACCATTTATCAACGGTCCGCCACCATTTGGGCAAAACCGGTTCGCTATCCCGTACAGGGATTGCGCCGTATACCATTTCTGTCATGTGAGCACCGCTCGGCTGCCTCAAAAATCGCCCGGTTTTCCGGATCTGAGGGTGATTCTACCGGAAATTGGCTCTCACATCCAGTTCAAAGGGGTTAACGGCGAAAAATTGCGAAGGGTGTCAGTCAAACGGTCTGTCAGGATAGCTGACCCCTGTCAGATACAAGCCATCCGGGGGGCAGACAGGGCCGCAGGCCGCGCGATCTGCGGCCTCGAGTGCGGTTTTCACCCGTTCAGGGGCCCAGGCCCCGGCGCCCACACGTTCCAATGTGCCCACGATCGATCGCACCTGATTGTGCAGGAAAGATCGCGCGCGCAGGCGAAACTGAATTTCCGTCCCAGCCAGCCCTTCGACCTTGTCGATCTGAATTTCGTCGATGGTTTTCACCGGCGAATTCGATTGGCACATGGTTGACCGGAACGTGGTGAAATCATGCAGGCCGATCAGGTGCTGCGCCCCTTCACGCATGGCCTCGACATCCAGATCATGGTTCACCCGCCAGACCTGCCCCGCCTCAAGGGTCGACGGCGCGCGCCGGGTGAGCAGGCGAAACAGATAGCGCCGCTCAGTTGCGGAAAAGCGCGCATGCCAGTCGTCGCTGACAGCGACACATTTCAAAATCGCCACCGGATTTGGTTTGAGATGGTAGTTTAGCGCTTCAGACAGGCGGAAAGGATCCCATGTCTTTTCCATATCGCAATGGGCCACCTGCCCGCGCCCGTGCACCCCAGCATCGGTGCGCCCTGCGGCTGCAATGGTGTGCTCACGCTTTTCTAGCCGCGCAAGGGCGGCTTCGATTGCGCCTTGTACAGACGGTTGATCCGCCTGACGCTGCCAGCCCGCAAAGGGGCGGCCATCATATTCCACGAGCATTGCATATCTGGGCATGAGGCGGGCAATAGCGCGCCACGGCACAACGCGCAATGGGGGAAGCGCGACGGCAAGCTCCCCTCTGGTGATTTGCGCAACCCATGCCTATCTTTCTGTCAAAGAGATTTTGGGGGCAGATTTGGTCATTTCATCCTTGGCAGACAGCGTGGTGCGCAGCGTCGAAAACGTCACCGGCGCGGTGTCGGAAAGCTTTCTGGAACCCACCCTGCGCATCGGCGTCACCGGGTTGGCGCGGGCAGGAAAGACCGTATTCATTACGTCGCTGGTGGCCAACCTGCTGGATCGAGGCCGGATGCCACAGCTGGTGGCGCAATCCGAGGGTCGGATCCTGAGCAGCTTTTTGCAACCGCAGCCCGATGACACCCTGCCCCGGTTTGATTACGAAACCCATCTGGGCGCTCTGACCGCCCGCACGCCCCACTGGCCAGAAAGCACCCGCGCAGTTTCAGAACTGCGGTTGTCGCTCAAGCTGCGGCCCAATGGGCTGCTGTCCAGCTTTCAGGGGCCGCGCACCCTGCACCTGGATATTGTTGATTATCCCGGCGAATGGCTGCTGGATCTGGGGTTGATGGACAAAAGCTATGCCCAATGGTCGGACGCCATGCTGGCGCGCATGGCCCATCACCCGGATGGGCCTGCCATTCTGGCCGAGCTCACCGCCGAAGACAGCGCGGCCGCGCTGGATGAGGTCACCGCCAAACGTCTGGCCCAGCGCTATACCGCCGGGCTTCACGCGGCGCGCAAAGCTGGGTTTTCCGATTGTTCGCCGGGCCGTTTCATTCTGCCCGGCGAGCTGGAAGGCTCGCCCGTGCTGACCTTTGCGCCCCTGCCGCCCAACCCAGAGGCCCGGCGCAAATCGCTTTGGCATGAATTCGAACGCCGCTTTGAAGCCTACAAGGCCCGCGTCGTGAAACCCTTTTTCCGCGATCACTTTTCGCGCATTGACCGGCAGGTGGTGCTGGTCGACGCACTGGGGGCAATTCATGCCGGGCCACAGGCGGTCGAAGATCTGCGCCAGACACTTGCCGAGACGCTGGCGGCTTTTCGACCCGGCCAGAATGCGTTTTTGTCCAAGCTGATGCTGGGCAAGCGGGTGGAAAAGATCCTGTTCGCAGCCACCAAGGCCGATCACCTGCACCACACCCAGCATACCCGTCTAACCCAGATCATGCAGGCGCTCACCCGCGACGCACGCGACCGTGCAGATTTCGCCGGGGCAGAAACGCAGGCCCTGTCGCTGGCGGCGCTGCGGGCGACCACGGAACAAATGCTGCCGCACAACGGGCGCGAGCTACCCTGTGTGCGCGGCACGCTGCTCGACAGCGGCAAACAGGCGGCGTTTTACCCCGGAGAGCTGCCCGAAGATCCTGCGCATCTGCTGGGCCCTGCGCGTGACGGCGCAGCCAGCTGGCTTGATCAGGATTATCAGGTAATGAATTTTGCCCCCGCGCCGCTCTCGCTGAAACCCGGCGAAGGTCCGCCGCATATCCGGCTGGATCGCGCAGCGCAGTTTCTGATCGGAGACAGGCTATGACCCTGCCTCTGGACCTGCGCGCCGCACACCCCACCGATGCGGGGGCTTTGGCTGAAATCCTGTCGGGCTTCATAGATGGCACCGATTGGATGCCGCGTATCCATACCCGCGCCGAAGATCTGGCGCATATGGGTACATTGATTGATCGCGGCTGGGTCACCGTCGCGCAGCAGGGCGATAGGATCGCCGGGTTCCTGGCCTGCGATGGGGGGTGGGTCCATGCGCTCTATCTTGCGCCAGAGTTTCGCAGGCGCGGTCTGGGCAAGGCATTGCTGGATCATGCCAAAAGCCACCACAGCCAGCTGGATCTCTGGACCTTTCAGGCCAACAGCGGCGCACAGCGGTTTTACCAGCGCGAAGGATTTCGCGAAACCGCCCGCACAGATGGCGCAGGCAACGATGAAAACCTGCCCGACATTCACTATGTCTGGGCAGCCCCCGAAGACAGCCCGCAAGGGATGGATGAGGGCCTGATGGAAAGGACAACCCCATGAACACCCCAAATGGCCCGGTTCTGATTTCGCTGGATGACGAAAGCGCCCCCAGCCCCGCCGAAGCTCCGCCCGTTCCAGATCTGACCCAGCCAGACCCCAAGGGGCAGGCGATGATGACAGTGGCCAGTCTGGGCGCACATCAGCCATCGCAACTGGCGAAATGGTTCTGGCGGCTCTTGCTGGCTCTGATCACCACGCTGGTCTCGCTGGCGGCATGGAACTATGTCACCGCGTTGATCGCCAGCAATCCCCTGCTTGGCTGGGCGGTCAGCGGGTTGATCGCGCTGTTTGTGCTGGTCTGTCTTTTGATCGCCATCAAAGAGCTGGCCGCCTTTGCCCGCCTGTCGCGCGTGGATGCGCTGCATCATCAGGCCAAGACCGCGCTGGCCGAAGACGATCTTGCACAGGCCCGCAAAGTCAGCGATTCACTGGTCAAACTCTATCAAGGGCGCGAAGACACCCGTTGGGGCCGTGAAAACCTGCGTGAAAAACGCGATGAGATCTTTGATGCCAGCGGTGTGTTCCAACATGCCGAGACCACCTTGATGGCCCCGCTGGATATGGCCGCCCAGCGCGAAGTCGAAGCCGCGGCCCGTCAGGTGGCCACCGTTACGGCGCTTGTCCCGCTGGCGCTGGCCGATGTGGGCGCCGCGCTGACCGCCAACCTGCGCATGATCCGCCGCATCGCGGAAATCTATGGCGGGCGCTCGGGCACTTTGGGCAGCTGGCGTCTGACACGGGCGGTGATGTCACATCTGGTGGCCACCGGGGCCGTGGCTGTGGGGGATGATATGCTCGAACCCATTCTGGGTGGCGGCCTGCTGGGCAAGCTGTCGCGCCGCTTTGGCGAAGGCATGGTCAATGGTGCTCTGACGGCGCGAGTCGGCGTTGCCGCCATGGAGGTCTGCCGCCCCCTGCCCTTTGGCGAAGGCAAACGTCCCACCGCCAGCGCCATTGTGCGCACCGCGCTCACCGGATTGTTTCAAAGCGATAAGCCCTGATGCGGGTTCTGGTTCCGGGCGGCTATGGCTTGATCGGCTCGGAAATCTGCCGCGCGCTGCTGGCTGAAGGCCATGAGGTCACCGTGCTGGGGCGCTCTGCCAGCGTTGCTGCGCGTGTCCTGCCGGATCTGCCGTTTCACCATGCGGATGTTTCGCAGCTGACCTCGCCCCAGAACTGGGAAGTCCTTGAAGGCTTTGATGCGGTTGTGAACTGTTCTGGCGCTTTGCAGGATGGACCAGATGATAACCTGCAGGCGCTGCATGTGACGGCCATGCAGGCCCTTGGCCAGGCCTGCGCCCAGCGCGGCATTCAGATTGTGCAGATTTCAGCTGCTGGGGCCAGTGCCGAGGCCAGCACCTATTTCATGCGCAGCAAAGCGCAGGGTGACTCGGCGCTTTTGGCCTCAGGCGCACAAGCCATAGTGCTGCGCCCCGGTCTTGTGCTGGCACAAAGCAGCTATGGCGGATCAACCCTGCTGCGGATGCTGGCCAGCGTTCCCTTGGTCCAGCCGCTCGCCATGGCGCAGGCGCAGATCCAATGCGTCAGCGCAAGGGACGTGGCGCAGGCGGTTTTACAGGCGCTGCATGGCGCGCTGCCCGCTGGGCAGGTTTATGATCTGGTCGAAGATCAGCCGCATAGCTTGTCTCAGGTTGTGGCCGCACATCGCCGCGCCCTGGGCCTGCCCCCTGCCTGCATGGAAATCACGCTGCCGGATTGGGCTGTGCGGATCATCGGCAGGCTGGCCGATGGCTTGGGGCATCTGGGATGGCGCAGCCCCCTGCGCAGCACCACCCTGACAACCTTGCAAGACGGGGTGCGCGGCGATCCGACCGCATGGCGCGCGCAGCACGGACCACTGCCGGATCTACCCAAAATCCTGCACACCCTTCATCTGGGGACCGAGCACCGCCAAAGCGCCCGCATGGCTTTGATGATGCCCATCGCTGTGACACTTCTTGCGCTGTTTTGGATGGTGTCTGGTATGATCGGGGTGATCAGCCTTGAGGCCGCCAGCGCCCATCTGCAAGCGGCCGGCTGGCCTGCCCCCCTCTCGCGCCTGTCGGTGCTGTTCTGGTCTGCGGTTGATCTGGCGCTGGGATGTGCGATCCTTTATCGGACCACGGCGCAACGCGCCTGTCTGGGGATGATCGCTGTCAGCCTGCTCTATCTGAAAATGGCCAGCGTCGTGACCCCAGATATGTGGCTTGATCCCCTTGGACCGCTGGTCAAAGTCTTGCCTGCTGTTGGGCTGGCTGCAATCACCCACAGCCTGTTGGAACGCCGCTGATGTTAGAGACCTTAGAGCCAGAGTTCCTGCTGCGCTGGCTGCATATCATCGGGGCCTGTGTGCTGTTTGGCACTGGCGCGGGCATCGCCTTTTTCATGGTCATGGCGCATCGCACCAAAGATGCAAAACTAATCGCCCATACCGCCAGCGTGGTTGTGCTGGCTGATACGATCTTTACCGCCACCGCTGTAGTTGTACAGCCAATCACCGGCTGGCTTTTAGCACGCGCGCTGGGGTGGGATCTGTCTGAGCCATGGATCCTGCTGTCTTTGGCGCTATATGTGCTGACCGGGGCCTTCTGGCTGCCTGTGGTCTGGATTCAGATCCAACTGCGCGACATGGCCCATGAGGCCGCAACGCAGGCGACAGCCTTGCCCCAGCGCTATTTCAAACTGTACCGCATCTGGTTTGCCTGCGGTTTTCCCGCCTTTTTTGCCGTGGTCGGGATTTTATGGCTGATGATCACCCGCCCCAGCCTGTAGGAGCGGGAATTCCCCACCACACGCGCTGACCGTATCCGGGATTCCAGACTTTGCCGTTGTGTTCACGCAGTGTACGCTACGTCACATATTACAGACTATTTTTTCAAAGTGGCTGATTTCAACGGCCCATAGGACACTCAATGACCGACTTTTTCGCCCATATCGTGGGGGCGAACCTTTTGCGCGCGCTTGGCGTGCTGGGGTTTGTAATCTACGTCTTACTTTACGCCAGTATCGCGCTGCGCCTTCTGAGCAGCGACAACATCTTATACTTTGTGGGCTGCGTTCTGGCGGCCTCGCTGGTGCTGCTGTCGCTGACGCAGGATTTCAATCTGGCATCGGCCCTGATCCAGTGCTTTTGGATCGTCATGGGCATTCCCGCAATCCTGTTGCGGCTTGCCAAAGCCCGCTCAGACCGGGCGGCCGATCTGGCCCATCCCGATCATCTGGTCAAAGACGCAGACATACCAGACTGGCTGGAAGACAGACCGCAGCTTTATGACAACCTCTGGGAAGATGGTCCCAGCATTGAAAAGCGCTTTGCCCGCCACAAGGCGCAGGCGGATCCAACGCGAAAGGTGGCGTAAGCTCAGGTTAGACTTGGGATTCCGGTGCCGTCGCGATCTTGCAGTTGTATCTTGAACCCGCGCGCAATCCGTTCTGCCAAAAGCAGCCAGGCTTGCGCCATGTCTTCGGGCAGTTCGCGATGCAGAACCTCTTTGAACAGCCCCAGCCAGGGGGTGAAATGCGCCGCTTTGACATCCTGCGCCTGCATGTGAACCTGCATCGGATTACCATCATAGACCGGATCACGCAGAATGGCATTGCGCCAGAAACGGGTGATCTTGGCGATGTGCTCATCCCATTCGGCATCGGTATCGCCGATATGCGCGGTAAAGACCGGGCCAAGTTCAGGGTGGCGACGCACACGGGTATAAAACCCGATCATCACACGATCTATCTGCGCCTCGGTGACTGGAAAACGGGCCAATGGGTTGGGCATGGCGGACTCCTGCAAACACATATGGAAGATGTGCCTTTCAGACCGCCAGCGCGACGGGGCAGATTATCGCATCCTGCCGCTAGCTATCAGAAAACTTGGGATCGCGCTTTTGCAACTGGGCAAAGACCGCTTCCATCTGATTGGGCAGGCCCAGCACCTCGGCCTGAGCGTCCACCTCCATGCGCAGCGCCTGCGCCGGGCTGGCCGCCCATGAGGCTTCGAGCATGGTTTTGCTCTGACGCACCGCATCAGGGTTTTTCTTGGTCAGGGCCAGGGCCAGATCACGCGCGGAGGCCAGCGGATCCTCTGCCAGCCGGGTGACAAGGCCCAGATCAGTGGCCTCAGAGCCACTGATCACGCGCCCGCTCCAGACCAGATCTTTGACCTGATCCATGCGCATGAGGCGCGGCAGGACCGTGGTCAGCCCCATATCCGGCACAATGCCCCATTTCATTTCCATGATCGACAGCCGTGCCTGAGCGCTGGCCAGCCGAATATCTGCCCCCAGTGCCACCTGAAGACCGCCCCCATAGCACACCCCGGAAATCGCCGCGATCACAGGGACTTGCAGTTCTTTCCACACATAGGCCGGCTTCTGAAAACGATTGGCGATCTCGCCCTCGCCCAGCGCATAACCCTGTTTGCGAAATCCGTCGTTGCTGGACAGATCCCCTTGCAGGCTCATCAGATCAATTCCCGACGAAAAATTCCCGCCCGCGCCGCTTAGGATCACCGCGCGCAGCCCTTTTTCGGCTTTCAACCGTTCGCCCATAGCGGAAAGCCCATCAAAGACATCCCAGTTCATCGCGTTCACCTTATCGGGGCGGTTCAGGGTGACTTCGGCGATGTGGTTTTCAATCTGCAGGGTGACAACGTCGTTCATGGGGCACCTGTTTGTGATCTGGTTTTTCATTTCTCGCTTGCCCCGAGGACGCGTGCAAGTATGCAGGAAAAAACGCTACGTCCAAAGGAAGGTGCCCCATGATCCTCTGTTGCGGAGAAGCCCTGATCGACATGATCCCCAGCGCAACCACAGATGGGGGCCAAGGGTTTGTGCCCCATTGCGGCGGTGCGGTGTTCAACACAGCCATCGCGCTTGGGCGTCTTGGGGTGCCCGCAGGTTTCCTAAGTGGCGTGTCCACGGATAGATTTGGCCAGCAGCTTGAGACCGGGTTGCAGGCATCACAGGTCGATACTAGCTGCCTGATCCGATCGGATCGCCCAACGACATTGGCGTTTGTGCATCTTGTGGATGGGCACGCCAGCTATTCGTTTTTCGACGAGAACTCTGCCGGGCGAATGATTGCAGCGGCAGATCTACCGCAGATCCCTGACAAGGTTGAGGCGCTGTATTTTGGTGGGATTTCGCTGGCCTGTGATCCTGCCGCAGACACCTATGCCACGCTGCTAGACCAGCAGGGCGCCGACCGGCTGGTGATGATTGATCCAAATATCCGCCCCAGCTTTATCCGCGACGCATCAGCCTTTCGCGCGCGTCTGGATCGGATGATCGGGCAATGCGACATTCTCAAGATCTCGGATGAAGATCTGGACTGGCTGGTGCCGGGTAACGAAGCGCTTGAGGAAAAGATGGCGCGCATTCAGTCACTTGGCCCATCAGTGGTGATCCTGACCAAAGGCGCTCAGGGGGCTGAGGCCCTGCTGGCAGATGGGTCGCGCCATCACCGCCCAGCGCAAAAAGCGCAGGTGGTGGATACGGTTGGGGCTGGTGACACGTTCAATGCGGGGTTTATGGCGCAGCTGTCACGTGATGGGCTGCTGAGCAAAGCTGCTGTGCGGGGGTTGACCGGGGATCAGATCGGCTCTGCGCTGGAATTTGCAGCGCGGGTTGCGGCCATCACGGTATCGCGCGCCGGGGCGAATCCCCCCTGGCAGGAGGATCTGTAAAAACGCCCTGACATTGCGGCGCGGCATTTGCCGCGCTGAAGCAGCCTGCACAAGCGGTATCGCCGAGGCACAATATTCATCCTAGATTTCACGGGTGAGGAAAGTGGTACTCCGTAGGGGAATCGAACCCCTCTTTCCAGGTTGAAAACCTGGCGTCCTAACCGATAGACGAACGGAGCACTATGTGTCAGAATAGCTGACGTGCTTTACTCCGATGGTACTCCGTAGGGGAATCGAACCCCTCTTTCCAGGTTGAAAACCTGGCGTCCTAACCGATAGACGAACGGAGCATCATCGGTGTGAGGGGGCTTTTAGCTATAGCCCAGCATGAGCGCAAGAGGTTTCTGTCAGTTTTTTTAACTTCTTCGCAGAAAGGTTATTTTTCAATCGCTTGCGCCAGAGAGTTTCCGCAATAACCTGCTGCCAAAGCCCATAAAGATAAGCCCTCTCAAAGGTTCACTTTGAAAGGGCCTGTTGTTTGTCATCTGAACAATTTCAGGCGGGGGCGGCGTCTTCCAGCATCAATTGCGCCTGTCGCCGCCCGCCCCATTCGTTGATTTCTAGCCGCCCCGCCAGATGAAACCGCCGTCCGCCGTGATTCATCAGTTCGGGGCCAAGTTTGCTGTCAAAAGCGCCAAAGCTGATTCCATCCAGCCGCGCGCCCAGACCATCGCCAAAACTGATTTTCAGATGCCCGCTGCCCACCTGTTTGGCAAAAGCGATCTGCACATCCGGAAAGGCAAAACGCGGACCCGAGGCCCCAGCGCCAAATGGGCCAGCCTGTTGCAGCTTGTCGATCAGTTCCACCGAAGCGGCACCGGGCATCAGCGTGCCATCGACCCGCAGATCAGCTGCGCCCCCCTGCCCCGCGCCCTGCTTTTCCAACAGCGCAGAGAGCCGCGCCATGGCTTCGTCCAGTTTGTCCTCGGCGACGGTCAGCCCGGCGGCCATCTTGTGGCCACCGCCCTTGATCAACAGTCCTTCCGCCGCCAGACGCTGGATCGACGCCCCCAGATCAACCCCGGCGACAGATCGCCCTGACCCTTTGCCTTCGCCGTTTTCAAGGCCAATGACCACGGCCGGGCGGTTGGTCTGTTCCTTCAGGCGCGAGGCGACGATGCCAACAACGCCCGGGTGCCAGCCTTCGCCCGCAGCCCAGACCAGTGGCGCGTCAAGGCCGCGTTCTTCGGCCTGAGCAAGGGCTGCTGCGCGCACGGCGGCCTCGATTTCGCGGCGCTCGGAATTGAGTTCGTCCAGCCGGGCGGCCATGGCCTGTGCTTCGATCGGGTCATCACAGGCCAGCAGCCGCGCCCCCAGATCCGCCTGCCCAATGCGTCCGCCTGCATTGACGCGCGGCCCTAGCACATAGCCCAAATGATAAGCCGCCGGGGCGGTTTCCAGCCGCGCCACATCTGCCAGGGCCACTAACCCCACACGGTTGCGGCTGCCCATAACCTTGAGCCCCTGCTGCACCAGCGCGCGGTTCACCCCTTTCAGCGGTGCCACATCCGCCACTGTCGCCAAAGCGACAAGATCCAGCATAGCCATCAGATTTGGCCCCTGTGCCCCGGCCTCTCGCATCTGGCGGCCTGCTTCGACCAGCATCAAAAACACCACCGCAGCGGCACAGAGATGCGCAAGATCACCGCTTTCATCCTGTCGGTTGGGGTTCACCACCGCAACACAGTCAGGCAGGGTTTCACCGCCAAGGTGGTGATCAAGAATGATCACATCCGCCAGCCCCTTGCAGGCGGCAATCGGCTCGTGGCTCAGCGTGCCACAGTCAACGCAGATGATCAGATCGTGGGCACGGGCCAGCGAGGTCATGGCCGGGACATTCGGGCCATAGCCTTCGTCGATGCGATCAGGCACATACAGAGTCGCCTGACGCCCCATCTGGCGCAGCCAGTCCACCAAAAGCGCCGCCGAGGTCCCCCCATCCACATCATAATCGGCAAAAACCGCGATCTTTTCGCGGCTGCGGACAGATTGCAGAAACCGTGCGGCAGCCTGCTCCATATCCTTTAAGGAACGCGGATCGGGCAGAAGATCGCGCAGCTTGGGTTCCAGATAAGACAGCGCTTCATCCACGGGCACACCCAGCCGGGACATGATAGCGCACAGCGGGCGTTCCAGCCCGGTCTGCTGCGCCATGGCTTCGGCCTGTCGTTCTACCTCGATGCCAGGGCCAACCCAGCTACGCCCCGTAAGTGAGCCCTCAACCCCCAGATAACTCATGCACACCCCCTGCTGAAAGTCCTGTCACATAGTCACAGAGGGCCGCTCACCACAAGCCCGGCAGGTCTTATAACCCGCGCATCAGCATATGGGCCGCCTGTTTCATATCCTCGCCCCATTGCGTCGGTGGCTGGAGTGGTGTCAGCGCATCATAAGATCCGAAGAGCGCCACAAGCCCCTGAGCGACCGAGCGCAGGTCATCCGCATTGGCCTGGGGATAGAGTCGCTGGAGTGCCTTTTGCAACAGGCCTAGAAACCGCGCCTGACTGTCCAGCAAAGGGGCGCGCAGGCTGGCATCATGTGCGCAGGCCGCAGCCAGCGACTGCCAGGCCAATGTCAGATCCGGATCGCTGCCCTCATCAAGAAACAAAAGCGCAATAAAGCCCTGCGGATCGCTGATCTCATCCAGTGCCGTCTCAAGCGCGATCATCATCGCATCAAACTGCGCGATCACGTGATCCGCCAGCGCCTGCACCATGTCGTCTTTGTTGCCCAGATAATGCCGCAGCATCGGGCGTTTGAGACCGGCCTGTGCAGCGATGCGATCCTGTGTGGCCCCCTCCAGTCCAAAGCGGGCAACACAGCGCAGATAGGCATCCAGTATTTCAGCCGTGCGTTGATCTTTTAAAGAGGGGCGCGCCATTTGGGTCTCATCTACGGGCTTTCAGGTTTGACGGAAAATGCCCCTCGCGCCCTATCGGGTCAAGCGCGCATCAAGACAAGACAACCGTCAAAAGAGACAGCCGAAGCAAAAGGCTTCGGCTGTCTCATAATCGGTTTGGCTATCCAGCAGCTTATTTGCCGGTTGGATTGCGATAGCTCATGCGGCGCACAGAGCCCGTTTTTGAGCGCATCAGCAGGGTTTCAGTGGTGGTCCAGCCCGGCTCTTTCATGATGCGAGGCAGCAGCGAACCACCGGTCACACCTGTTGCGGCAAAGATCACATCCGCAGTCACCATTTCATCGCGGGTATAGATGCGATCCAGATCGGTGATGCCGGCTTTGGCGGCGCGGGCCTTTTCGTCGTCGTTGCGGAACACCAGACGACCGAACATCTGACCGCCCATGCATTTCAGAGCCGCTGCGGCCAGAACACCTTCGGGGGCGCCACCCGTGCCCATATACATGTCGATGCCGGTGACTTCGGGTTCGGCGCAATGCATCACACCTGCCACATCCCCGTCGGTGATCAGACGGATCCCCGCGCCGGTTTCACGCACTTCAGCGATCATTGCTTCATGGCGGGGGCGTTCCAGAATGCAGACAGTGATGTCCGAGGCGTCGCAGCCCTTGGCCGCCGCCAACGCCTGCACACGCTCTGCCGCAGTCATGTCCAGCGACACAACGCCATCTTCATAACCGGGGCCAATGGCCAGCTTGTCCATGTAGGTATCTGGCGCGTGCAGCATCGACCCGCGCGGACCCATGGCGATCACGGTCAGCGCGTTTGGCATATCTTTGGCGGTCAGCGTGGTGCCTTCCAGCGGGTCCAGCGCAATGTCAACGCCTGGGCCGTCGCCTGTGCCGACTTCTTCACCGATATAGAGCATCGGCGCTTCGTCGCGCTCACCCTCGCCGATCACCACGACACCTTTGATGTCCAACTGGTTCAGCTGTTCGCGCATCGCATTCACAGCCGCCTGATCCGCTGCTTTTTCATTGCCGCGACCGATCCATTCGGCGCTGGCGATGGCCGCCTGTTCGGCAACACGGGCCAGGCCCAGTGAAAGCATACGGTCGTTGAAATCTACTGGGGTCGACATGAGGGTATCCTTGGAAAAGTCAGTTGCTGCCACTTAGACCAGAGCACGCCCCTAGGGCAAGGCTGGTGTCGCTAACTTAGGCAATGGCGCGGATTTCGGGCACCAGCGGGGTTAGAACTGCCGCGTGAGCGTGAAAGACGCCCCAAATGTATCAAAGGATTTGGCAGAAAAACTGCTGTCAACCTGTTCATAGCGCACCCCAAGCTTTGGCGCGAACCCCCAGAGTTGCAGATTGCCAAAGGTTACATCCCCTTCAAACACGCGAAAGCTGTCTTTCTGGCGTTGGCCTGTCAAAGGGTTTGGCCCCAGGAACTTTCGGCGCCCCAGGGTCATCCCCGCATCCAGAAGAATCTGTTTGCCAAGGTTCTGGCTGATCCCGAACGAAAGGCTACCACTGTCATACTGATCCCGCAGACGCTGTGCCCGCGCCTGTGACAGGCTTGCGCCAAACCGCAGCAGCCGCGTCTGCGAAGGGCGCAGCAAAAATTGCGTCGACACAAAACGCGTTGCCCCGTCTTTGATCAAAGGGTGTTCATAGTCTGTATAGCTTTGCCCGATGGTCACCGCCTGCGAGATCTTCGCCGTCACAGGAAAATGCAGCGTGACACTGCCAAGCCTGCGATCAAACTGCGGGTTACGGGCCATAAAGCTGCGCATCAGCGAAAGATTTGCGCTCAGCGTCGTGTTCTGCGCCAGCTCTGTGCTGAGGGCCGCTGTCAGACCAAGTTCCAGATTATCGCGCGTTTTTTCACCGTCGCTGACAAACGAGGCAAATCCACCCAGCGCAGCGGACGTTCTGTCGCTCAGCGCAAACCGACGCTGCGCGCCGAATTGCAGGCTTGTGCGCACCCCGCGCCGCGCGGCGGTGGCATTATCAATCTCGAACGGCAGGCCAAAAATCTCGACCACCTGCTTGTCTGTCGCTCGGTTGATATTGTTCGTCGGTTCAAGGGCAAACACATAGGTAAAGCGCCAAGGGTTGTCGGCGACTAGCTGTCGATCCAATTGCCGATAAAGTTGCAGAAGCTCGGGATCTGCACCGGGCCGCATCAACCGTGTGAGCTGCAACCGTGCCCGGCCGTATTTCCCCTGCTGCGCCATCACCTGCACAAGCAGATAGCGCACTTTATCCAGCTCGGGATGCTGTTGCAGCAAAGAGCGCAATTCGGTTTCAGCCTGCGCCAACTGGCCGGTGCGCGCCAACAAGACAGCATGCACGAACCGCCGCTCCGCCCCCGTCAGTTCACCAGAAGCGACTGCCTCTTGGGCCGCGGCATAGGCGTCCTGCACAGGCAAGGTCTGGACCCGCACCAGTATATCTGACTGAGCCTGCACCACAGTGGCAAACACCGCCAGTAAAAGCGGTGCAAACCAGGCAAGGACTTTATCTTTTCCCAAAGAAACCACCTTTGAAGTCATAGGAAGCCACCTGCGCTGTTGGCAGCACCATCCGAACGGTCATCTGATAAGATGTCTTTTGAACATGATTTGGCAGGAATTTCACGCATTGGGCAATCATGAGCATCAGCTGAAACAGCTATAGGCGCGCAGTGTAAGGCTAGAAGAGTCGCAATAAGTGTCGGGATTTCCACCCCGACCCAAAAGACTATCGCTCTTATCTCAGACTCTTGTCGCTGTGTTCAGCAACGAGGTTGCGGCGTCAAATTGCCCTAGCGTTCTCCAAAAAAGATGCCTGTGAAATCCAGACGACCCACTTTGCCACTTTGTGGATCGGCACCAGTGCCAGTCACATCAATCATACCAGCGGTTTCTTCACCATTCGGCCCATAGAAACCACCACGGTAATTTGCACGCCCGTTTGCACCGCTTGTATCAACAAGAACTGCGCCAGTGTTTTTGTCTACCACTGCCACGTTCCCCGCATAGGAGTTCCCGGAAATTGCGCCTGCGTTCATGTTGACATTATACTTTGCTGAAACCTTCGACCCGTTTCTCAAAGTTTCTGTAATATTGCTGACCTGACCGGAAACAGAGCCTGCACCGATATTTGCGCGCATATTCAGCTCACCAGAAATGGTGGTAATACCCTCATCAGACACGAGGATCCCCGCAGCACCGCCAGTATAGTTGGCCGAAACCGCAGGTGCATTGTTCACAGTAGATGGATTCGAGGCACCATAAAAAGCACCAGTATCAAGCTGAAGGCCGACCTTATCTAAACGGGTGTAAACACCCACCCGCGCAAAACTGGTATCAACCAAAGTCAAACTGCGAAGTTCTGTACTATTTTCTACAGTGTAACCTTTTGCCTGAGCAGTCTGTATCGTGGACCTCCCTGATAGAGGCATCGACTGAAGACCTTCGAACGTACCGCCATTTTCCAGACGTGAGGCGGACGCGGGGATCGCCGCGGAGCTCGAGCCGCCAGAAGTGGTTTCGTTGAAGGCAACCGCCAAGCCGCCATCGGCGCTCCGATCCCGGGGGACGAAATTAACCTGTCCTCCATTCGAGCTAAAAGCGAACTTGCGATGAGCAGATACGATATTGCTGGTTTGATCCGGTGTACTCGTAACGTTGGCGAGCACAGCGGTATCATCTCCTCCGCTGGAGCACCCCGCAAGTCCGCCAGTTGCAACAACGATAGCGAAAAAAGCCGAGCCTCTATTTTTAACTAAAATCTTCATAGCTTCAATTCCCCCAATATTCTAGGTAATATCTGGATATGCATACAGGTATTAAAAAACTGTGAGACTCAATAATATTTGCCTCAAAAATATCTCACCTTAGATCAGAAGCAAGACGTTTCCTT
Organism: Pelagimonas sp.; assembly: GCA_025210455.1. Taxonomy (GTDB): domain Bacteria; phylum Pseudomonadota; class Alphaproteobacteria; order Rhodobacterales; family Rhodobacteraceae; genus JAOARQ01. The sequence continues at coordinate 26,065 of JAOARQ010000046.1, read as the reverse complement.
ATTCGTCTTTTCTAAAAACAGAGAAGGGACAGTCGCCCTCAGAAAATTGGACAAGCAAGACCAATAAGTGAGCCCTTACACATCAGGCACACATGCAGCTCTGCCATATTGGGAGCCACCGAACTATATGCGACAATTTGGAGCGCAATCCCCCCAAGTCACGATCAGTGCCTTAGGGTCAACCCAAGAAAATAACCGCCGCCCCGCATTCGGGCGACGGCTGTTTGATTCCGCTGTGTTCCCGATCTCACAAAGGGGCTTTTGTCAAAGCTCCTCAATACGCAGCGCAACCGGCTGGCCCGAAACGACACCGGTCTCGGCCATCCCTGTCAGGGCTTCTGTCAGGCTGGAGCGCGTTGTTTTATGGGTCACAATCAGCACGGGCGCAGTGTCAGCGGCGTGATCATATTGGCGCATCCGGTGGATCGACACCCCAGCATCCCCCAGAACCGAAGCAATCTTGGCCATGGCACCGGGTTTGTCGCTAAGTTCGAGACGCAGATAGTAGGGCGCGGGTGGTGTGCTGTTGGCAGGTTGCGCGGGCACCAGTTTCGAGGCCGGCTTGCCAAAGGTGGTCATGCGCAGACCGCGTGCGATATCCATAACATCGCCCATCACGGCACTGGCTGTCGGGCCTTCGCCCGCGCCTGCGCCACGCAGCACCACCTGCCCCACCTGATCGCCCTCGACCACCACCATATTGGTGCCGCCCGCCAATTGCCCCAGCGGAGAACTGGCCGGAACCAGACAGGGGGTCATGGATTGCTCCAACCCGCGGCCAGTCATGCGTGCTACACCCAGCAGCTTGATACGATAGCCCATGTCAGCAGCCTGACGGATATCTTCGATGCTAACGCATCCGATCCCTTCCAGTTCCACTGCGTCAAAATTCACCTGCGTGCCAAAAGCGATGGCAGACAGCAGCGACAGTTTATGCCCCGCATCAATGCCGCCCACATCCAGATTTGGGTCAGCTTCCAAATAGCCCAGCCCGTCTGCCTCTTTAAAGGCCTCTTCATAGCTGAGTCCGGCGTCTTCCATCCGGGTCAGGATATAGTTGCAGGTGCCATTCATCACGCCCATGACGCGTTCAACATCATTGCCCGCCAGACCTTCGGTCAGGGATTTGATGATCGGAATGCCCCCCGCCACGCCAGCTTCGAACCGCAAGACACAATCATTGGCCTCGGCCAGTTCCGCAAGCGCCTGTCCGTGATGGGCCAAAAGCGCCTTGTTTGCGGTGACAACATCCTTGCCCGCCTTCAGCGCCGCTTCGGTTGCGGCTTTGGCCGGGCCATCGCTGCCGCCCATCAGTTCCACAAAGACATCCACGTCATCGCGGGTGGCCAGTTTCACCGGATCATCTTCCCAGGCGTAAGACGACAGGTTCACGCCGCGATCTTTATCCCGATTGCGCGCCGACACAGCGCTGATGGTCACCGGGCGGCCTGCGCGCTCTTCCAGAAGCGTGGCTTTCTGGCGGACGATCTTGACCACACCGGCACCCACGGTCCCCAGACCGGCAATACCAAGACGGAGAGATTGGGACATGGGGCTGCTCCTTGATGAAAACCTATCTGGGAACCGCAGTTATCCGCTTGTGACGCCTGACGCAACGGGCTGGGCGTGTGGATTTTCCTGAAAGCGGGAAATTCCTATTCAGCATTGCGCAAGGTGTCGGCTTTCTGCTGCAAACGGGCGATACGGCGCTGCAATCCGGCATCCCGCGACGGTTGCTGCTGCATCAGCGCACCCGCCCGCGCCTGCAAAACCGCCACGCGCGCGTCTACGCCGGTGATGACCTCGGGGGTGGCCTGACGCGGATCACCTGTAAGCAATTGATCCATCGGCAGAAAGCCGGGATATCCTTTCGAGCGATCCGAATCCACACGCCCGCTCTCAAGTTCGGGGAACTGAGTGCAGCCCGCCAGCGCAAGCGCCAGCCCAAGCGAAGGAAGAGACAGCCGAATGATCATGCCCCTCTCATGCCGCAATGCTGCATGGCTGACAAGCGCCCTTGATCTGAACGTATGTTCAGATAACATGCCCCCATGGCACGCACTCAGGGAAGTCACTCGGAAATCACCGGGCCGCGCATTCGGGCGGCTGCGCTGAAACTTTTTGCGAAACACGGCTATGCCGCTGTTTCCATGAGACAAATCGCATCCGACGTTGGGGTGCAGGCCGGGGCGCTTTATAATTACACCCCGGACAAACAGGCGCTTTTGTTCACCCTGCTCAAGACCCATATGCATGAGCTACTTGCCGCCTATGATGATCTGCCTGCGCAGGGCAGCGCCACCGCGCAGCTGCGCAGCTTTGTCAATTTTCACATCAGCTTTCACCTGGAACGCCCTGATGCGGTTTTCATCTCCTACATGGAGTTGCGCAACCTGTCGCCCGAGAATTTCCCGGTGATCGAAAGCCTGCGCCGCACCTATGAAACCCGCCTGCAAGACATCCTGAGCGCAGGAAAGCAAGATGGCAGCTTTGCAGTGGAAGATACCAAGATCACCACATGGGCGGTGATCGCCATGCTCAATGGTGTGATCACATGGTATAACACCGAAGGACGTCTGAGCGTGGAAGAGGTGCAAAGCACCTATTGGGAAATGGTCCGCAAGACGGTTGCAGCCTGATGTCAGCTAGTGGATTCGCGAGGTGATCTCTGTGCGGAGGTTGAAATTATAACATTAAGAATCAGGATGTTACGACTTTGCAGGCTCTGAATCCCATGTGCTGGGTTTTCAAGCCAGATGAACTGATCGCTTCGCGCAATCTGTCTGAGAAGAACGTCGAAGCACGAATACTACTATCATGCCACAAATCCAAGTCGGCGGCGTTTTTCGGATCAACCGCTATCTGATGTTCGCTCCCAGATAAAATTCTCCACTTTTTCCCAGTGGTACCTCTCGGCTCCAATCCCGTGGATTCCTCTTGCACATGTGTCCTTCGATCTTCCCTGATATGCATGAAATACCACCGTCCAGTGCGCAATGTGGTTTGGTCATATTCGTAGAAAGGCACCTCCTTGAAACGTGTCTTCCCCAGCTCAAACTGCTGCATTAGATCGTAAAGTGCGCCGGAAATGTACACAAACCCACCTACGCCTGAAAAAATGTCGGGTAAGCTGTCTTTTTTCTTATCACTCAGATCCCGAAGCTCAAAAAAAATATACTCAGGGTATTCCTCAACCGAGATATCCAACCTCGCATTACTGCGATATCTTTGACTTAAATCAGCGAGCGACCTAAGATCATCTTTCAAGAATTTTGCATCAACAGGGCGAAATAGAGACCATTCCCGAAAGATGCGGGATTCCAAGATTTTTTCATGTCTCATGACTATGAATGCAATCCATAAAATATGTACTGACCCACGAATAATGCGCGCATTCTATCGTGTAAATACATCTTATGAATGCACGCCGTGGTCAGCGGGTCTGCTGGATCGTTTCCAGATATTCCACCAGCGCAACCAGTTTGCGCGGTGTTGGGGTCTGGATGCCATCGCCACTGTCAAAGGGAATCAGATCGCCCTGAAGCAGATCGCCAAATTCCGGCATCCCCGGCCCATCCATGTCTGATTTGGCATAGCCATCAACAATCGACATCACCTTGGCGCGGGGGAAGTTATCGCCGTGACGTGCCTGAATAAGCGTCAGGTCTGCGGGCGGTTTCGCCATGGCCCGCGCCATGCTCCCTTCACCTTTGCCGTTTTCACCATGGCAGACAGCGCAGTTTTCCATGAAGATAGCCTTGCCATCCTGTGCCACGGGCATCTCTGTGTTTTCGACACAGCCTGCCACTGCCAAAAGCCCCACTAGTCCTGCGATTTTCGCCTGCATGTTCTGCCCTTCTGTCTGCTGCCTGCACTTTGCGCTGTGCCGGGGTGGCGCGTCTCTACTGTTGTTGTGTTTCAAGATAGGTCACAAGATCCAGCAGAGGTTTCGGTGTCATGATAACCTGCCCACCTGGCGCTTTCCACGGGTGTTTTTCACCTTCCAAAAGCGCGCCGAATTCCGGCATCAGCCCGCGGTGAAATTTGCCCGGATAGCCATAGATCTCTTCCATGACGCGTGCGGTGGGAAAGACGCCCCCGTTGGCGAAACTCAGCTTGGTCAGGTCTGCCGGATGCAAAGGCAGGGACGCCGCCAAAGCGCCATTCCCATCCAAAGCCCTGCCATGACAGGCCACACAATGGGTATGATACAGCTCTGCGCCTGTTTGCACCGCCTCAGCCTCACCCTGATCAGCGGTATCTTTCACCGGCCCAGACTCTTTTACAGGCCCAGAACAGGACACCCCCATCACCAAAAGCGCGATCGCGAAATATTTCATTGCCTGCCCTGCCTTTTTTGCGGGCCGCTCAGCAAAAGATCACCTGAGTAATGACAATTGCCAAAAACGCAGCCACTGTGCACATGCATATTACAGGAGCAGACCGTGTCCGACATTGACACTGCGCAACACCAGCTGGAAGAAAACTTTGCCCCCTGGGTTCAGGCCCTGTCGCCGCGCATAACGGAAATCGACGCTGACAAAGCTGTGCTGGAGATCCCGATCACCGCAGAAATCGCCCGCGTCGGCGGGATCGTCTGCGGGCAGGCCCTGGCGACACTGGCTGACACCAGCATGGTCTTTGCCTGCGCAGGTCATCTGGGGCAGTTCACACCGGTGGCCACCACCAATCTGGAAACGCGCTTTCTGGCAGCGGCCACGGGGGATGCGATACGCTGCACAGCCCGTGTGATCAAAGCCGGGCGGGCCATGATCTTTGCTGAGGCCACCCTGATATCCCTGCCAGCACACAAACCCGTTGCCGCCGCAAGCGCCACTTTTTTCAAACCCTAATCCGAGTTTTCCCATGTCGCACTATGCTTTGATCATGCTTTTGGCCGGGATCGGCATTCCTACTCTTGCCGCCCTGAACGCTGCGCTGGGGCAGCATCTTGGCTCACCTGTGGCGGCGGCCATGATCCTGTTCTGCGTGGCCCTTCTGACCACGACGGGCTTTTGGCTGGCCACCGGGGCGGGCTATCTGACCAAAGCGCCAACAGCCCCCAAACATCTGTTTCTGGGGGGGATGCTGGTGGCGTTTTACGTGCTGTCGATCACCTTTGTCGCGCCCAAGTTTGGCGTAGGCAATGCGGTGTTTTTCGTGTTGATCGGGCAGTTGATCAGCGCAGCCGCCATTGATCACTTTGGCCTGTTCGGTGCGCGGGTCACCCCACTGGAAACCACCCGCGCTTTGGGCATTGCTGTCATGGCGCTGGGGGTCTGGATCACGCAGCGAGCTTAGACCGCCAAAGGATCTTCGCTGCTAGCATCCAGGAAACTAACCAGATCCTCTGAGATTTCCTGATCCAGCCCTTCCAGCATCACAGTCACCCCATGTGACAGAGTCAGCGTCACGCCCCCTTCGGTCACACTCTGCGATTCGATACTGGGCACATCGCCGCCGTCATGGGTGATCACCAGCACATCTTCACCGGGGTTAAAATCAACCACGGTTGAGATGCCAGCGGCCACAAAGGTGTCATCTCCGTCGCCACCGGTGGCACTATCCGTGGTTCCCATGACAATGATATCATCCCCATCGCCACCATCCAGCGTGTCAGACTGGCCATCGTCCAGATTAAGCCGACCACCAATCAGGCGGTCATCGCCATCACCGCCGTCGATCAAGTCATAGCCACCGGCCCCCTGCAGCAGATCATCCCCATCGCCGCCCATCAGGGTGTCATTGGCATTTGATCCCTGAACGGTATCATCGGTCTCTTCCCCTTCAAAGCGCAGCGCATCCAAGGCTGGGGGATCTTCGATTGTGGTGGTGACAGGAGGTTCCTCTTCCGGGGTTGGCGGTGTTGGTGGGCGTGTATCAGCGCCAGGGTCCTCTGCGGACTCTGAGGCACCAAGAACCTCACCCAAAGGCACAACCTGATCTTCTGCGGCATCCTGCGGTGTTTCTTCGCCATCAGCGGCTGAGACATCTTCATCGCTGTCATCCGTATCAAACGAAACCAGCATGACCATCGGGGCCAGCGCAAGCGCTGCAATCAACCAAACCATACCACCAAACCTTTTTCACATCACTGTCAGCAGGCTGGCGAAAGATCACGGCAGGATTCGGGCAAAAAGCCGGTTCCCCCGTGCGGGATGGTTTCAATCTTCGACCAATTTTCCCGAATCCAGCCGGAAACAGCGATCCATCTGTGCGGCCAGTTCCAGATTATGGGTGGCAATCAGTGCCGAAAGGCCCGTGTCGCGCACCAAAGACATCAGCGCGCCAAAAACCCGCGCCGACGTATCGGGATCAAGATTGCCCGTGGGTTCATCCGCCAGCAGAAGGCGCGGCCGATTGGCCATGGCCCGACAAAAGGCAACCCGCTGCTGTTCACCGCCTGACATGGCCGCCGGGCGGTGGTCGGCGCGCGCCCGCACTCCGACACTATCCAGCAACTCAAGCCCGCGCGCTTCGGCGGCTTTGGGGGCGGTGCCATTGGCCAGCTGCGGCAGAACGATGTTTTCCAGCGCCGTGAATTCAGGCAGCAGATGGTGAAACTGATAGACAAAGCCCAGCTGATCCCGGCGCACCAGCGTGCGTTTGCGATCCGAGCGCCCCTGCATCGGCTGGCCAACGATCTCAACTTCGCCACTGTCGGGCTGATCCAGCAGCCCCGCGATATGCAAAAGCGTTGATTTGCCAGCCCCAGAGGGCGCGACCAAAGCCACAACTTCGCCTCGGTTCACCGTCAGATCGACACCCTGCAACACATGCACCTCACCGGGGGTGCCGCGCTTATAGGCCTTTTCGATGCCGCTGAGTTTCAGAACAGTCTCACTCATAGCGCAGCGCCTCGACCGGATTCATCCGGGCTGCACGGCGCGCCGGGAAGATAGTAACGACAAAAGACAGGGTCAGCGACAGCGCCATGGCTGTCAGAACATCGCCCAGCTCCAGCTTGGCAGGCAGCGCATAGATGCCGCGAATAGAAGGATCCCAGACCCCGCCACCAGCGATGAAATTCACCAGCCCAAAAATCTGATCAATATAGATGGCAAAGAGCGATCCTAGGATCACACCCGCAAGCGTGCCAACAATGCCTGTCGAGGCACCACAGATGAAAAACACCCGCATCACCGAGCCCTCAGTCAGGCCCATGGTGCGCAAAATGCCAATGTCACGGCCTTTGTTTTTCACCAGCATGATCAGGCCGGACACGATATTCATCGTCGCAATCAGCACCAGTACCGAGAGGATGACAAACATCACATTGTCTTCCATTTCCAGCGCGCGCAGGAACCCGCCCGAGGCATCCTGCCATGTCCAGACCAGCGCGCCCACGCCAGCAGCCTGTGCAATGGGCGTGGTGTAGCGGTCGACCTTTTCGGGATCGTCCACGATCACTTCCAGTTCATCTGCGACACCTTCGCGATTGAAGTAAAGCTGCGCCTCTTCGAACGGCAGATAGGCGCGGGTGCGGTCGATGTCATAGCGCCCGGCGGTGAATATATAGACCACCTCATAAGATTTGATCCGCGGTGAAACGCCAAAAGCGGTTTTCACCCCATTGGGCGAGATCAGCTTGACCTGATCCCCGATGCCCACCCCCAGCGTCTGCGCCACCCCTGATCCGATGGCAATGCCCTGTTCAAACTGAGCCAGATCCCCCCGTCCGGTTTCAGGATTGGCGACGCGCGGAATCTGGCGGATGTCTTGGGCGCTGATGCCAAAGACCTCAACGCCGGAATTATTGCCATTCGCCGTCGCCATGACCTGACCTTTGACCAGCGGAGCCACGCGCACCACACCAGGCACCTGCCGTACGCGATCGGCCATGGCATCATGATCTGGCAGAGTGCGGGTGGTACGGCCGAATTCATCGGTACGCGACACGTGATAGACAGTCACATGGGCGTTTGAGCCAAGGATTGTGTCAACGAATTCCGCCCGAAACCCGGTGCGCACCGCCAGCGTGGCAATCAGCGCAAAGACCGCCAATGTAATGCCGACTAGGCTGATCCATGTCATGACGCTGACACCGCCCTCGGCGCGTTTGGCGCGCAGATAGCGCCAGGCGATCATCCATTCAAAGGGGGCAAAGGGGGCGGGTGTCATTATATGGGCCTTCTGGTCTGCTCGCGCGGACCCTGACGGTTTGGCCCAAGAGGGTCAAGCCACAGCAGGGCAAACCTATGTGATCAGCAGAAAAACGCGCGCTCATCGGCCCTTGCGGGCCTGTTTCGCGTTGCGCATATAGTTGGGTCAGCTTTTCGAGGATATGCCATGACCCATCCGCGCTATACTGATCTGATCGCCGCCCTGCCCTCAACCGTGCCTTTTGTTGGCCCAGACGAACAGGAGCGGGACCGCGGCGCGGTGTTCCGTGCGCGCTTGGGGGCAAATGAATCCCTGTTCGGCCCCTCGCCCAAGGCCATCGACGTTCTGAAAGATCTTGGGGCTGATATTTGGAAATATGGCGACCCGACCCATTTTGATCTGAAATCTGCACTGACCCGGCATCTGGGCTGCGCAATGGGCAATATCATTGTGGGCGAAGGCATCGACGGGTTGCTGGGCAATATGGTGCGTCTGTTGATTTCCCCCGGCGATGCGGTTGTCACCTCGGACGGGGCCTATCCCACCTTTAACTATCACGTGGCAGGTTTTGGCGGCACCCTGCACAAGGTGACTTACCGCGATGACCGCGAGGATCTGCCCGCGCTGATCGCAAAGGCCCACGAGGTCCAGGCCAAGATCATCTATCTGGCCAACCCCGACAACCCTATGGGCACATGGCTGGAGGGATCTGAAATAGAATCAGCCCTCGACAGCCTGCCAGAGGGCTGCATTTTGGCTCTGGACGAGGCCTATATCGAATTTGCCCCGCAATCGGCCCTACCGAATATCGCGTTCGAAGACCCGCGCGTGCTGCGATTTCGCACCTTTTCAAAAGGATATGGCATGGCGGGTGCCCGGATCGGCTATGCCTTTGGGGCAGCGGATCTGATCAGGGCCTTTGACAAAATTCGCAACCATTTTGGTGTGAATCAGGCCGCACTGGCTATGGCAAGCGCCGCCATCGACGATCAGGATTGGCTGGATCAGGTGCGCGATCAGGTGCGCGTCAGCAAAGAAAGCATCGCACAGATTGCGCAGGACAATGGGTTAAGCACCCTGCCCTCAGCCACCAACTTCGTCGCGATGGACTGTGGGCGGGATGGCGCCTTTGCCAAAGCGGTGCTGGACGGGTTGATGGCGCAGGGGATCTTTGTACGTATGCCATTTGTTGCGCCGCAAAACCGCTGCATCCGCATCAGTACGGGCCGCCCTGAAGATATGGCGCTGCTGGCGCAGACCCTGCCCGGGGCGCTAGCACAGGCGCGCAAACAGGCAGGTTAACCAAATATTGAATCCTCTGCGTCAAGCTGATCCCAAGCCATGTCGGAGAGTGCCATGAAAATCGACAAAGACGCGCAAGAGGCAGATAAGGCGCTGGCCAACCTGATCCTGATCTATCTGAACCTGCTTTGGATCTTTGGGGTGCTGTGGTCCAGCTGGGGGCTGGCGCCGGTATTGATACTGGCGATGGTGATCAACCACTTTATCAACCGCACCGAGGTCAGCAGACTGACCAACCGGCATAAGGATGTTTCGACCGATTAGGGCCTGTTCACACTATTCAGTTCTCGCCAGCGTGACACGGATTTTGCCGCTGGCACGTTGAAATGAATGCCGCGATGTGATCATCGCAAGTGAATTTCTGCGATGCGAGGGGCAAAATCCGCCGCGCCCGTCTCGCCAAAGGCGAGCAAGTGTTATGCACACCTCTGGTGCGACGGGTTTCACCAAAATTGCCCAGCTTCGCGTCATTGAACCTTGCAGTAGATCACTATTCCTAAGGTTAAGTTCCTAAATCTGAGCAATTTTGGACAGAAACTGGTGACAACTGAATAGTGTGAACAGGCCCTAGCAATGGTCATCTGCGAAGGGATAGCCGAAAACCACCCCAACGCGTTTCTGGCCAGCCGCAGTTTACGTTAAACTCTGGCCAGATCGCGCGCAATTGCCTGCGCCGCCGCAGTCACTCCGCCGGGATGATGCGGAATATCCAATGCAGTCAGTCCTGCCTCAACCGTGCCAAGAACCCCCAGCAACATCGGCGGGTTCAGATGCCCCATATGTCCAAAACGGAAGATACGCGACGCCTTTGGATCGTCTTCGGTCTGTGATCCCAGCCCGATGCCCAGCGTCACCCCCGTCTGCGCCTGACACCAGGCGCGCAGCCGATCACCGTTGCCCATGCCAATCTCAACGGTTGTCACCGCATGCGAACGGTGGGCGGGATCAGCGATGTTTGCACGAATTGTCCCCGCCTGCCCCCAATGATCAACAGCCGCCCAAAGCCCCTGCGCAAGGGTTTGATGACGCCGCCAGACCTGTTCGATTCCTTCTTCACGGATCATATCCAACGCCGCCCGCAATCCATAAAGATGATGCGTGGGCGCCGTGCCAAAGAAGTACTGATACAAAAACTCAGGCGCGGCGCGATCCGTCCAATCCCAATATCCCGACACCTGCGTCAGGCTTTTGCGCCACTCTGCAGCGCGGTCACTGAAAAATACAAAGCCCAGCCCCGCAGGCACCATCAGCCCTTTTTGCGAGGCCGTGATCGCTACATCCGCCCCCCAGGCATCCATGCGGAATTCATCGCAGCCCATCGAGGCAATGCAGTCCACCAGCAAAAGCGCCGGGTGCTTCAGATCGTCCAGCACAGCACGCAGGGCAGCAATGTCAGAGCGCACCGAGGTCGATGTATCCACATGAACGACCAACAATGCTTTGAGGTCATGCGACTTATCTGCCTCCAATGCGCGCCGCACCGCTTCGGGATCAACCGGTGCTTTGCGACCGTGATCAAGCATCTGCGTCTCGATCCCCATGCGCTGCGCGGCATTTGCCCAACTATGGCCAAATGTGCCCGTGGCCGGCACCAGCACCTTGTCCCCCGATTGAAGGGTATTGGCCAGCGCCGCTTCCCATGTGCCGTGACCGTTGCAGATGTAAATCGCCAGATTTTGGTCGGTCTGCGCCACATACCGCAGATCGCGCGCAATCCCGGCCATCATATCGGGCAGCTCACCCGCATAAATGTCAGGCGTTCCGCGATGCATGGCCTGCAACACACGATCCGGCACTTCGGACGGCCCCGGAATAGCCATGAAACTGCGACCGTTTCTCAACGACATGTGATGCCCCCTGCGTCTGGTATGGTGAAATTGAAATTCGCCACACTGATCCGCCTAGCGCGGGAGCGAATTTCAATTCCACCATACTAGATTCAAATATTTGTAGTCACCCGGACAGAATCTGAAGTTCGTTCCGGCACGGCTGTTCAGTGTGGCGAACTTCAGATTCGGGTGACTAGTTTGCGCTGACATTAGCCTGAAACACCGCACCGTCAATCATCACGCGACTGGACAGTGCAGTGCTGGCGAATTAAACCGCGCGCAGCGATACAGGATGCACCATGCTCAAAAAGATCTCGACCTATCTCAGCGACAAAGAACGTCGCCTCAGGTATTCCTTTGGGCATGATATTTCGACCCCGCAAGCACTGTTCTGGTCGAAAGTGCATTACAACCTGTTTGACCACGCTTTTCTGCGCAGCTTCTGGACAAATTTCTGGCCATTGGCTCCCGGGGTCTGGCGCTCAAACCAGCCCACACATCGCCGGTTTGAAAAATATGCCAAAATGGGCATCAAAACCGTGATCAATCTGCGCGGAGAAGATCGCTGGGCGCATTACCTGCTGGAGAAAGACAGCTGTGAAAAGCTGGGGCTGACGCTGGTCAATGCCAAGCTTTGGGCGCGTCATGCGGCGGATCGGGCGTATATCGTTGATGTGATCGACAAATTGCGCGCCGCAGAACGCCCGCTGATGTTCCACTGCAAATCCGGCGCGGATCGCGCGGGCTTTGTGGCTGCGATGTATCTGCTGGTGTTCGAAAACGCCCCAATCGACGAGGCGATAAAGCAGCTGGGCATCAAGTACATCCATCTGGATTTTACCAAAACCGGCATTCAGGATTATATCCTGCGAGTCTATAAAGCGCGGCTGTCTTTGGGTGAGATCGGATTTGAAGACTGGATTCGCACCGAATATGACGCGAAACCCATTCAAACCGGCTGGGATACCAAACAGGCCGAGGCCGATGTCGCGCGTCTTTTGATGGACAACAAAGCGGGTTAGTTCTTGCGATAGCTGCGGGCAAGATCCTCAGGATCTGCACCTGTCAGGTAACGCAGCAAAAGCCCCAGATTACGACCACCGCGTTTGAGCCAGCCCTGACGCTGATACTTTTGCGCCGACGTTTCTGCGATGGCAGGCAGACCCTGCAACTGCCCCTTTAGCGCGCGAGCCATGGCCACATCCTCCATCAGGGGAATATCAGCATATCCGCCCACAGCGTCATAGCTGGCCCGGTCAATCAGCAAAGCCTGATCCCCATACGGCAGCCCAAACATGCGCGACCGCAGATTAGCCCAGCCCGCAACAAAACGTGCTGCAAAGCCTTTTTGATCAAAACGCAACTGAAAGTAGTAGGCCCCGTTTTGCGGCAGCGCAGCGATAACCTCCGCGCTCCAGCCCGGTTTCAGCACCGTATCGGCATGTAGAAACAACAGCCAATCGCCCTGCGCCGCATCGGCCCCGCGCCGCAACTGCCCCCCACGCGATGGTGCGCCCTGTACCAGCTCGGCCCCCGCGCTTTCAGCGATTCGCAAAGTCTCGTCGGTTGATCCTCCATCTGACAGGATCAATTCGCGTATCAAGCCTTCGTTCAGTCCTTCGCCAAGGGCCGACAGGCAGGCTGGAAGACCCGCCTGAGCATTCAAAGTCGGAATAATCACGGAAATTGGTGCACGCATGGGTCTGTTCGCCTTTGATTTCCTGCCCTATATCCGAGAAGCGACAGGAAGGGGACCACCATGACCCAGGTTAATCGAAAAGTGATCCGCGTGGGCGGATCGGATGCCAGATCGTTTCTGCAAGGGCTGATCACCAATGATGTGGACAAGCTGGAGACCGGGCTGGTCTATACCGCCTTTCTGACTCCACAGGGCAAATACCGCGCTGATTTTTTTCTGGTGCCTGATGGAGACAACATCCTGATCGACATTGATGCCGATCTGGCGGGCCCGGTGGTACAGACGCTGAGCATGTACAAGCTGCGTTCCGACGTGACACTGGAAGAAACCGATCTTCAGGTAACACGCGGTCTTGGGGATGTGCCCGAAGGGGCTTTTGCAGATCCGCGGGATGCGTCCCTGGGCTGGCGCGGCTATGCGGGGCAACCCGGCACCGACACGGACTGGGAGGCGCTGCATGTCGCCGCCTGTGTGCCGCAAAGCGGGATCGAGCTGACGCCCGACACCTTCATCTTGGAAGCCGGATTTGAACGGTTGAACGGGGTGGATTTCCGCAAGGGATGTTACGTCGGGCAGGAAGTCACCGCGCGCATGAAACACAAGACCGAGCTGCGCAAAGGTCTGACGCTGGTTGAAATTGATGGGGTAGCGGCGCCCGGCAGTGACATCATGGCAGGCGAAAAACCAGCTGGGACGCTGTTTACACAATCAGGCGGCAAGGCCATGGCCTACCTGCGCTTTGATCGCGCCAAAGGCGATCTGACGGCCGGGGATGCCCGAATTCACTGGGCACCCCCCGCGAAAGACTAAAACCGTTTTTCAAACATCTGCACCGCCACCCCTGCCCCGGCATCTTGCATAAGCTGCTGGGAAGGCGTGTTAAACGCGTGCACCAACGACACCCAAGAGCCACAGCCTTCTTGCTGAATCTGCTCTTCAAAGGCTGCAATCAAGCGCCGCCCCACCCCGCGCTTACGCAAGATCGGATCGACAAAGATATGATCCAGCAACCCACGCTTGCGCGCAAACATTAACCCATCGGCGGGGCGCTCCTGCAGCTGCCACATCAGGTAACCGCGCGGGATCCCTTCTAGTCGGTACCCGATAACACGTGCGCCCTGTTCAAACTGCGTGGTGAAAAACGCCTCTAGTGCCTCATCCGCCCCATTATCGTGATATAGATGTGGCAGGTGAAACATATGCAGCCGGTTCAACCCACGCAGCATCTGCGCCAGCGCGGGGATATCGTCAGGTGTTAAGGTATCAATCATAAAAAAGGCCTCCTGGGCGTTGCGCCGGAGGCCTGATTGATCTGATGCTGTCCCCCGGCAAATTCGGGGGATATGCGCGCGAGCCCCGTGGTCAGGCGCGCTCGGAATACGACATGGTTTCGGTGTTCACGACGATCTTTTCGCCCTGCGCAACGAAGGGCGGAACAGAGATGCGCACGCCATTGTCAAGCACCGCAGGCTTGAAGCTGTTGGCCGCGGTCTGGCCTTTGACAACCGGCTCGGTCTCGACAATTTCGCAGGTCACTTTTTGCGGCACCGTGGCGTTCAGCGCCTCTGTGTCATAAAATTCCACCACAATGGTCATGCCATCTTGCAAAAACGGACGACGATCGCCCAGCAAATCGGCCATTACCTGAACCTGATCGTAAGTTTCCGTGTCCATAAAGATAAGCTGACCGTCATCTTCATAGAGGAACTGCATGTCTTTTTGCTCAAGACGCACGCGCTCAACCTTATCGGCGCTGCGGAAGCGTTCATTCAGCTTGGATCCGTTGCGCAGGTTTTTCAGTTCGACCTGGGCAAAGGCGCCGCCCTTGCCGGGTTTCACATGGTCCACTTTCACAGCGGCCCAAAGCTGGTCGTTGTGCTCAAGCACGTTTCCGGGGCGGATCTCGTTTCCGTTGATTTTAGGCATGTGGCAAAACCATGGCAAAAGGTTGAAGAGTTCTTGACGCACCCTATATCTGGATGGCTTCCGCCGCGCAAGCCACGGGATTTCGTGCTGCACATGCAGAATGATATGCGAAAAATGCAACCTAGATATGCATCTTAGCTATATCCGAATCGCACTGAATAGGCCATAAGTCCCCTCACGCCGAAAAGACAAGAGCAATAATCAAAGGTCGAAACATGAAAGACTTCGTTGACAGCACCGCATTCAATTCTGAGCAGGGCAACCGTGCCCGCAAGCTGTTTGCTGCCGTGGTGCTGGCTGCCCTGGACGATGCAATTGCAGATGACAAGAAATACGGCAATGGCCCCGAACAGATCGCCCGCTGGGCGCGTTCGCGCGATGGCCGCGAGGTTCTGTCCTGCGCTGGAATTGACCCCAATGAACGTGTGGTCGAAGGTTTGATGGAGTTTGTATCCAAAGGTGTGCGCACCTCTGTGGCCCTGTCGCGCGAAGAAAGCGAGCGCCGCAATGCAGCACAACAGGCAGAAGCCGCCTAAGAGACCAACCATTTGATTTTACTTAAAACGCGCCTTGCGGCGCGTTTTTTTTTATTCGAATTCCTGATTCAGAAACGCGCGGTGAATTTCACGGCGCACCAGTTTGCGCACATTGCGCGTGATGCGTTCCCCCAAAGGCCCCTGCAACTCCTCGCGCACGATCTGCGTAACGATCTCGCGCAGCATGGATTCGTCGATTGATACCTCAGCGGCAACGGCTGCGGGCTCTACCTGTACCGGCTCAGCCTCGCTTTCCACCACAATCTCGGCAGATGGTTGAGTTTCCTCAATGCTCACCGGGCTTTCAGCCAGTTCTTCCGCTGTATGATCTTCCCACTCAAGCGACTGAGCAGACCGCTGGAACACGGGCGGCACGCTGTCATCTTCTGCGGACACATCCTCTGGATCCGTTTGCGGTTCCATCTCACCCGGTTCGACGGGCGTGGCCGCCGCGTCCTGCGTGCCCGAAACGGCCTCAACCGCAACATTCTGCGCGGCAACCAAAGCCTCTAATGCCGAAATCTTCGCTTCCAGAGCGGTGTCACGGATCTCCGCAGGAGCGCTTTCCACCTCCGCCACAGGAGAAGAGGCTTCGACATCCTCTGCAATCACAGCCTCTTCAGAAGGCACCTGCTGCACCTCTTCCAAGACTGCCTCAAGCGCATCCTCTTGCGGCGGCGTATTCAACGTCTTGGACAGTTCTTCTTCGACCAGCTTCGACAACATCGAGATTTCCGATGAAATCGAATCGTCCTGTGCCTCATCGCTTTGGTCAGTCTCTGCCTCAAGCGTTTCAACCGGAACATCTGGTTCAGGTGTGACAGGCTCAACCAGCAAAACGGGTGGCTCTGGCTGATGCTCTTCTTCGGGCACCTCAACAAATGGGGCATCCGGCAGGTCAGCGGCTGGCTCTGGCTGTGCAATATCCTGCACACGCAGCGAAGGCGTCAGAACAAGACGGTCACGCTGCGCAAAGTCCCCTGCCCCAGATGCCGGGCGTGTATCTTCGGATACAAGCCTGCGGATCGAGGAGAGAACATCTTCGATTTCAATGTTCGTTACTGGATCAGACATTCTTTTACCACTCTGGCCTCGCGATACAGTGTACCGCGAAGCCCTGTTTGTCACAACAGAATGATAAAATTAGTTCTTTCCAAGGGCGCGCAGCACACGGTCCAGTTCTTTGCCCTGCTTGCTTTTGGCTGCCGGGGCCTTGCGCACAAGGTTGTAGTACGAGGCCGGATCGAAGTGCGGCACCTTCAATTGCAGGTCTTTTGCGGTCAGTTTGCCAACCGAAACCAGCACAGCATAGGCCGCGATGCTTTCATCCACCTGCGCCGAAATCAGGCTGGCGCGGGCATCCAGAAGTTCCTGTTCAGCATCGAGCACATCCAATGTGGTTCGTGCCCCCAGCTTGGCCTCTTCGCGGACACCGCGGAAAGCCACGGTTGCAGCCCGCACCTGTGATTCGAAAGCCGCGCGGCTGGCACGGGCCACTTCCAGACGCACATAGGCATCACCGACGTTCTTACGCAGATCATGGCTGATGATATGCAGATCAGACCGGCTTGAATCCCGCTGCGCCTTGGCCTTACGCACCGCTGACGCCAGAGCGCCGCCATTATAAATCGGGCCAGAGGCGCCAAGTTCGATCACACCGGCGCGCGAAAAGCTGTTATTGCCAAAGGTGTCGGTGCCGGTCAGCGAAGATCGCAGCGAAACCGTCGGTTTGGTCGCGGCCTGTGCGATCATCACACCGATTTCTGACGCAGTCACAGCATGTTGGGTGCGCAGCATATCAGGGTGTTCACGCACCGCCTGTTTCTTGGCCACCTCAACGGAACGCGGCAGGCGCGGTAGCGATCTGGGCTGTGTAAGGCTTTTGGGCTTGTGACCAACAGCAGCGCGGTATTCTTCGAAAGCAGAGACAAGCTGCCCTTCCGCGCCAGCCAGTTGCGAATGCGCCGCAGACAGACGGGCCTCAGCAAAAGACACATCCGTGCGGGTGATTTCCCCCACTTCAAAGCGATCTTTGGCAGCGCGCACTTCCTGACGGATCACCCGAACGTTGTTTTTACGCAGGGCAACGGTTTCCTGCGCGCGACGCACCTCCATGAAGGCGCTGACCGCACGAAACAGTACCTGCTGTTCAACCGACACGAGCGACGCCCGCGTGGCCAGCACGCTTTCCTTTGCCGCATCAATCGCCAGTTTATTGCGCCCACCCGCATAAAGAACCAGCTCAGCCGACAGGCTGATCGAAGCCTCAGTTGTTCCGAAATCAACCGCCGCAGCGGTTGGCAATGTGCGGCGCGTTCCAAAACTGCGGCGTACATTGCTGGCCCAACCGATGACCGGACGCAGCTGCGCCATGGCGGCAGCCACATCTTCATCCGCCGCACGCAGGGTTGCGCGGTTCTTTTCGATCAATCCACTGTGGTTATAGGCTGCGGTCAACGCGCCTGCCAAAGTGTCTGCCGCCAAAGGCGCAGCCGTCGAAAGCAGCATTGCGGCTGCGGTCAAGGCGCCAATTCCCTTACGACGCGCGCTTCCAAACATCATGCCCTGTCCTCTCTGCGACGTCGCTTATAATGCGAACGTCTTTTCCTTCTTAAAACCCTCAAGGACCGGCGCGGTGCCATTGAACACAAGACGCCAGGTTACCTTTGTGCCAGACTTAGTTCCGATTTTAACCGAACCAAGGGCGTTTTCCATGAAAATAGCCACGATGCGACCGCCGTCTTTCAACTGGTCGGTCACCGCTGATGGCACCTCTTCAACACCGCCTTCGATGATAATTGCATCATAGGGGCCGTGCGCTGCGGCCCCATCAGACAAAGCACCCACATGCGGGATCGCATTGTCGACATGTTGTTCAGACAGCAATGTCTGCGCCTCGCCGGCCAGTGCCTCATCCTCTTCGACGGCAACCACCGCTTCGGCCATATGCGCAATGACCGCTGCCGAATATCCGTAACCGCACCCCAGATCGAGCACCAGATCCGTGCGCGTCAGATCCAGCGCTTCCAGCATCTTGGCAAACAGACGCGGCGCCAACAGCACACGGCCGGATCCAAGATCAATATCTTCACTGATATACGCAGCTTCAACACGGTCCTGCGGCACGAAATGTTCACGCGGGATCGAAAGCATCGCATCGATGATCGGAAATTCAGTGACGTCCGACGGGCGGACCTGAGTATCAACCATCATACGACGGCGGGTGGTAAAGTCTGTCATGACCTAAACTCTTTCGTTCAGATATGTTGAGCGGGTTGTGCCACAGTTGCCGACGCGGAGCAATGATACAGCTGTCGAAAGATCAATATTCATGCAATGCGCGACAGTCTCGCCACTGTGCTCCAATCAGACATAAGATTTCCCTTACGTTCAACGCCGCAGAAGCGCAGTTTTTCATGAGATTTTGAGGTTCAGACTGGCGGGGAAAGCACAATGCCCCACCCAGCTAGGAAATCAGTGATCTAGAGTCTGTTGCATCATGGATTGCGATCCTGGGCCGTGGTTGCGCAGCAAAATAGCTGTTAACAGCGCGGCACTGATAAGCGCAAAGGCGACAACCAACAGGACATATATATAAGCCGCGTCAAAGGCCCGGCCTGCTTCAGCCAGCAACGCCTGACCACCCTCTCCCATCTGCGCGCCAATCGCCACTGCGGCGACGATGCTCTCCGAGGCGGCGACAGGTGTACCGCTGGGAAAGGATGCGCCTGCCGCATAGATTGCAGAGGACAGGCTGCCCAACAGCGCAACAGCAAGCAAGGCGCCCAGTTCATATGAGACTTCTTCAACCGCGCCGGCCATACCTGCACGATGCGCGGGCGCATTGCCCAATATGGCGGCCGAGGCCACTGAAAGCGCGGCCCCGATACCAAGACCCGTCGTGATCAGACCGCTCATCAGCCAGACTTGGCCGGATACGGCGCCAAAAGCAGTGATCAATATGCCCGTAGCGCAAATCGCCAACCCGCCGGAGATCAGAATACGCAGGCCAATCCGGTGCAAAAACGTTCCTCCGATCAGCGCGGTGGGAATGCAGGAAAGCGCAATGATCGACACAAGATACCCAGCCTCAAGCGGGGTGTAACCTTCGACCAGTTGGAATTTTTGAGTGGTCATCAGTTGCACGCCTGCAATTGCAAAAAGCGAAAACCCCGCCGCCAGAACCCCAGCCATCAGCGCTGGATTGCGGAACACCGCAAAATCCAGCAGCGGAAACTCTAGCCTGCCCTGCCGCTGGACAAACGCGACTGCAGCCAGCAGCGACAGCGCCAAAGCCCCCATCGCCAACATAGGATGCACGCCATGCGCAAATTCCTTGATCGCCAGAACAAGTCCCCCCAGCATCAGCATTGCCTGAATGGATGAAAGCAGATCCCAGTGTTTTGACGGGTCAGGTTCCACACGTGGTGCGAAAAACACCGTCCCCATCAGCGCCAACAGCACCACCGGCACATTGATCAGGAACACCGATCCCCACCAGAATCGGTCCAACAGCGCACCGCCCAGCACCGGCCCCAGCGCGGCACCGATAATCGCCAGCATCCCCCAGAGCGCGAAAGCCAGCGTGCGTTCTTTTTCATCTTCGAAACTGACCCGGATCAGTGCCAGTGTTGCAGGCATCATCATCGCGGCGCCCACAGCCAGTACGCCCCGCGCAGCAATCAGCACAGCCGGGGTTGGCGCGAACGCCGCCAACAGGGACGCCGCCGCAAAGACGAGCAGCCCGGCAATAAAGATGCGCCGATGCCCGATCCGGTCACCAAGCGTCCCCGCGCCCAAGAGCAGCCCCGCCATGACCAGTGGATACATGTTCACGATCCACAAAAGCTGGCTCTGGCTTGCTTTCAAATCACGGCCCAGCACCGGCAGAACCGTATACAGGATCGAATTGTCCAGCGTGATCAGCAACAGACCCGAAGACACCACAAACAAGACCAACCAACGCGATGAGTTTTGCACGTCAAAGTTCCTTTAGATAAGAGAAATCTATTACGCGAAGCGAAAGACCATACAGGCCAGAACAACCACCCAAAGCAGTTGCGCCAACTGGGTCCAATGACCAATACGCCTTGCAATTGACCGCTGCGCATCCTGTGATGCACCCGCGGCGCGCGCTTTCGCCAGCCTGCGCCAACCCAGCCACACAGGCCCCGCGCCAATCACCAAAATCACAATGGTCAGATGAGCCCCGACCTGCAGCAGCGGCGGCATCTCAGCCCAGCCACCAAGCTGTTCAATCAGCCAGGTTCCACTGGACAGAACAATCACCCCAATCAGGGGCCCGGCCAGTACATAGGCCTTTGCAGGAAGGGTGATCGTATCCGACAAAACGCGCGCCCTTTGACCAAGGGCAAAGGTTATCGCCAACCAAAGCGCAGCCGACAGGATATGTAGAAACTTGGTCAGAAGATATGGATCCATCGGGTCCCCTCACAAGAAAGAGTGCTACGTTTTGAGCTGATTTTGCGCTTGCTATCACTGTTCAAGTTTTCTCAAAACAATGATAAATGGATGTCTGATGTTAAAAAAATGAACGTATCATGCCTTCTTCTCCCAGCGCCGACCGCCTGTTGGAATTCAAGACTATTGTCGAGGCCGGAAGCATCTCGCAGGCAGCCGACCTGCTGAACCTGACCCGTCCAACGCTAAGCCGCAGGCTGAGCGAACTGGAGGCGGCGCTGCATCAACGCCTGCTGCAAAGAACAACGCGAGAGCTGTTTCTGACGCCAGCTGGGCGCGAGCTTTATATTCGCGCGGAACGTGTCGCAGCCGATGTCGAGGCCGCCTGGCTGGCCATGCTACAACGCGACGGCGAACCAAGGGGCCCCCTGCGTATCTCGGTGCCCGAAAGCGAATTTGCGGCGGCGCCTTTGTTCACAGATTTCGCCGCCGAGTTTCCCATGGTGGAACTGGATATCGTTGTAACCAACCAGCGCACCGATCTTCGCGCGGCGGGCATTGATGTGGCTCTCGTGTTTGGTGAGATCAACGATCCTTCGCTGATTGCGAAAACGATCTTCTCAAGTAAGGAATGGCCAATGGCGACAAAGGGGTATCTTGCCGAAAACGGCACACCGAAAAGCCCCCAAACGCTGATTGAACACAGATGTATCGTCTTGCGCGATTCTGATGGTGTGCCGCAACTGCGCTGGCCCATGGCTTTGGGTGAGAGCGTCAAGGTCCATCCTCACATGATCACCGCAAGCTTCCGCCTGATGGAGCAAGCCGTCTGTGCCGGGCTTGGGATTGGTCTTCTGCCGGAAAGCACCTTGGAGAAGAACCCTGATCTGGTTGCTTTGTTCCCAGATGAGGTTGTTCAAGAAAGCCAGCTGAAGCTGGTCTATGTCGAACGTGAGTACCAACAGCCACAAGTGCGTGCATTTATCGACCGCTCAAACACCTACTGGAAAGAGTGGCTGAACAGTTGGTGAAAGCGCACAAATAAGGCATGTGTCCTGGTGGCACAGCGCTCCGGTTTCAGCGATAAAATCGCCCCTCTCGGCTTTGCAACTAAAGGTCGACCTCTTTGCAGGCGGCACCTTTGGGTAAATTTATTTAATTACAATAATTTAATACCTTTTACCTTGTACAATCTCCTAACCTAAAGGTTGGACAAGCAACGCAACAGGTCCGGGCACAGGCCAGCGCTGCAAAGACCGATGTCTCGTTCTGCAGATATAGGCCTTACACACTCAGTACAGCTTTGTGAATTCAGGCCTCTCTTGGACACTTCGACGCGTTCGAGGCCGGAAAACGCAGACAATGGACCGCTCAGCAACTGGGCGCTTCCTTTGTACCTCTTATAGGCGCTGGGGGTTCCGACCGGGAAACTGAACGAGTGCAGTTCTGAAAAATAGTGCATTTTGCCACTTGCGATCAGAACGCAACGAAAATAGAAGGTGACGCAGACGGTGTGGCAGCCCACCACCTACCACACCTAAGTCATTGAAAAGGCGAGTTGGCGGAGTGGTGACGCAGCGGATTGCAAATCCGTGTACACCGGTTCGATTCCGGTACTCGCCTCCATATAGTCCATTATGGACTTAACCCCCTGAAAGCATTGAAATTCAAGAAGTTCCACCTACATTAGACCGTATGATGGACTGTAACTTGGACTATATCGGGCTGGTAAATCGACCCGATTATCACCCCCCAACCCTTGTACCGCTTTCCGCTAAAGGCGGAAAATACTACGTTTGCGTAACGATGCCTGACGCTTTGAGGAAAGGTTCTCAAAAGCAGATGATGCGTTCGACAGGCACAACGGACGAAAAGATTGCCAAGACCAAGCTTGTGGCATTGGCGAATGAAATCTACGCCGAGTTTGATAGAAAGCTATCAGGACTACATAGCCAGTACATCGCCGACACCGAGCAGGCTGCGTACACATCAACGATTGGTGACTTTTCTAAGGTCTTCACTACCAACCCACTTCTCATTCAGAAGCACGGTCTGGACAAAGACCCTTCCCTCAAGATCACAAGGCTTCTACCAAAGTGGGTTGAGGACATGGAGGAAAACAACAAGAGCAACCACAAAGAACGCACGTCACGACGCAATAAGCTGAATGAGTTCGTAAAAGTGGTTGGCGATCTGCATGTGCAAGACATCACTAAAGTTCACGGGTACCAATACGCAAAGTGGAACCACAAGAAGGGCCGAGCCAACAAAACTATTAGGTCTTTGAACACCAAAGTCGTTGCATTTCTAAACTGGTGCGAACGGGAGGGGCATATCGACACCAACCCACTGGCCAACTTGAAGCTTGCTGACTTTGGGAAGGAAACCTTACCGTATCTACCGTTTGACCCAGATGAACTGGATGCTCTGTTTGCTCAAGACATGGAACCTCAGGATCGGCTGTGCCTGACGCTTCTGGCCATTACAGGTGCCCGACTGGACGAGATTGCCCTGCTGACGTGGGAGCAGGTGAAAACAGACTTCGGAGGATTGATGTATATTGACCTGCGGCCCGATGAGATCAAAGTCAAAACGGATGGATCACATCGTGTGGTTCCCGTCCACTCCAAGGTAGAACCGCTGCTCACTGGTGGAACTGGTCGAATTTTCGACTATAAACTTGATGCCGACGGCAAAGCGCAAAATGCGGCCAGCAAACAACTAATGCCTTATGTCCGCAACGTGACGCAACATGAAAGGAAAGTCGTTCACTCTTTGCGAGGTACGTTCAAACAGATGCTTGAGAATGCGGGTGTCACCGTGGAGATGGTGGATCAACTTGAAACTGGTGAAATCACGCTGGCAGATATTGAACGCTCAATGAAAGACAACATGGTTGAAAAGCGGGTCAACGATAAAATCACGGGACATTCAGCAAGGGACACATCTGGAAAGTATGGCTTCGGCCCCCTTCTAATTCCACGCGCAATCGCTGTGGAACGCCTTGATCTCGGATTCTTGAACCTGACTTAAACCTTAGCACCATGACGGGTTTCAGGATGCAGCATAGACCTCACTCATCTATGTCAACCAGATCAATGACCGTATAGGTGACACTGATCGTACCGTCTGGCTTGCGCAGCGTACCCTTCTCAATGGTAGCCCTAAAGGCATCACCCAGCGTAACGCCATCGCTGCCTTCGATCCGTTCAAGATAATCCTGACTGATCTGATGGCCGAATTTGCCAGAAATAATGGCCTCTTCGCCACGCTTGCGAAAATCAAATGTCCTCTTGATGGGGGAGAGACCAACCAAGGTGCCAACCCACATCTCTTTGACAATGTTCACCTTGCTGTCCGAAATGCGTGTATAAGCACGGCTGATCGCAGCCCTATCGAAAGAGTATGATTTGTCAGGAAAGTTAGCTTTCAACGTAGCTTCATTCTTTTCCAAGTGGCCAAAGAACTTTGCCAACTCATTGAAAACACGAGGATTGATATCATCAACGTCTACAAGAAACTCATCGTCATCGACCTGTGAGAACTCTTCAAACAGATCAGCGGCTTCTTCCATCGCTTCGCGCAACGGAGTCTTAATGACACTGGCCTGCCGCGCTTCTTTTTCCTCAAGAACAAAGCCAAATGATCCTGTTGCCAAGCCGCGTAGATTTAACTGGGCGAGATCAGCACCTTTAATCTTCCCTCTGCTGCTAAGCTGACCCTTGAGGCTGGCCGAAAACAGTCTCGTTACGATCCCTTGGAAGTGCAGCAGTGCCTGAGCAGCAAAACCTGCGTCGATGGCAGACGTTCCGATCACTGGGCGTCCGTCAAATAGCACCGACACTTCGGCAGTCTGGGCGTCAAGGCGTTCAGCCTCCTCAAGTTCTTCACAAATGACATCAAACCTTGACTGGTAGTTCATCATTGCAACGATGTCAGATGCGCCTGATGCTGCGGAAATTCTGGCTTCAAGCTCCGACTTCTGACGGCGAAGGTCGGCAATTTCTTGTACATTAGACATCAAATTTACCTCCTATCGCGCTAATGATGGCAGAAAACTCCATCGGGTCAGTTGCCAAGGGTATCCGTACAATACCCTTCTTCTCGGTTGATCCTTTAATATCTGTGAACAAGCCCCCCCAGTACATGGTGTGATCAACTAGGCTTGCTTGGTCTGCGTCTAGGTCAATCGAATATGTGTCGCAATAGTAACGCGGCTTCATGTGTTTTGTGGAAAAAAACTGCTTATGAAGCGTTGCCTGATAATCTGCGTCCCACTGATGACCAGAGACCTGGTATTTCATCGGACGATTAAACAGCGTCACGACATCGATGTCAGAAGGTGGTCGTCCCCGAGTGGTTTCTACGTTTTCTACGAAGCTGCCATCTATCCACTGGTAGCCAGACACGAAACCGCCCTTGGACAGATGTTGGCGATACGAGTTCAATCCCAACAGCAGCTTTGCCCTATGTGCAGAGGTACAGAACCGTTCGACCAACTGAAACATGTCGGTCGCATATGGTGACCGCTTGGCGGGTATGGTTGGACTTGCGTCGATGAATGGCGGCAAAACGCCTGAAGCAGAAAATGGAGGGATAATCATGAATATTTCTCAGAGCAATCAATGCGACAATGCGCATTAACGCCATGGTTGTAAATCTCTGACATTGAAAAATATGATTGAGCACCAGCACTCGTCAAAAAGAGACTGTCACTTTCCCTTGCTAGTGCGAAGTTATAGTCCCCAACGTTCCAACGCCGTCAAAGCGGAATTGGGGTGATCGCGGATTCTTATGACCGCTTGGCGCGACAGCCCAACCTCTTTCGCGATCATGCTTGGCCCGTAGCCCATTCCAATCAGGTTCACAGTCGTGTCAAAGGTCTTCCTGTCATAGGAAGGCTTACGTCCTCGAAACCGATCCCCCTTTTCTTTAGCAAGCTGAATACCAGCCTTCTGCGCTATCTTAGTCGCTTCGGCCTGCGCCTGTGCTGTTGCAGCCAGAAATGCGATCATTGCATCCCGCACTGCTTGTTGAACTGGATCGGTGGTTGAGCCGTCAAAGGTCATATCATTGATGACCGTTCGGATGATGACGCCCTTTCGGATTGAGATACTCCCCAATGTTTGGACAGTTTTCAGCGTAAGTTAAGCTACTCTCTGCTCCTGCTGATCAAGTTGGGTTTCATCTTTTCTCAGCCAATAAACCACGGCTGGCGGCTTGCCGCCAAGGGCGGAATGGGGGCGTTT
>JAOARQ010000045.1 GCA_025210455.1 Pelagimonas sp. | reverse complement strand
TGATACTGTCATCATCTGTCAGGCTTAGCCCAACAGTGCCGTTGAACCCCTGCAAATCGCCACCAGAGATCTGGACATCATAGACCGCGCCAGAGACCGGGGTGATCTGCGAGACAGTCGCGGTCGTGCCGCCCGTGACAGCGAAATCACCTGCGTTGACGCCCTGCACATCTTCGCTGAACGTCACCCGGAAGATCAGCGTATCAGCATTTGTTGTGCTCTGCGCGGGGCTGTTTTGTGCGATGCTCAGCACGCTTGGCGGGCCAGAGGTGGATATCGTGATCTGGGTCGCGCCACTTGGGGCTGATGCATTGCCTGCGGCGGTTACGGCCCGGGCGGTGAATGCATAGACGCCGCCTGGCAGGGCTGGGCTGGTAATGCTCCAGGTGCCTGAGGCATCGGCCTGTGTCGTGTCGACCAAAACGCCATCGCGCAGTAGTTCGACTGTTGTGTTGGCATCGGCCGTGCCAGAAAGAGTCGGGGTGCTGTCAATGGTGATCCCATCGCCCGGCGTGCCTGTGTCATCGCTGAACCCTGCGATGACGGGTGCGGCAGGGGTGCTTGTGTCGACGATAATCGCAAGGGTTGCGCCCGGTAAAGAACTGTTGCCTGCCAGATCTGATTGCACAGCGCTGATCGCATGTGCGCCGTTGCTAAGGATGCTGGCGGTAATCTGCCATGCGCCGCTGCCGTCTGCCGTGGTCGTTCCAATCGATCCATCCTGATCGGAAAGCAGGTATATGGTGGCCCCGGCCTCGGCCCCTGTGCCGGTAAAGGTCGGGGTTGTTTCGCGGGTGATGTCGTCACTGTCAGACGCTCCGCTATCAGAGGCGGCCAGCAAATCCGGTGCGCCCAGCAGAGCTATGCTGGTATCCACAGTCACGGCAAAATCACTGCTGCGCGCCGAGGTATTGCCCGCAGCATCTGTCAGCTGAGCCGAGAAATCATAGGTGCCATCTGTCAAGGTGGTGACGACCATGCTCCAACTGCCGGAACTGTTCACCGTTTGGGTGCCGATCGACACGCCATCGCGGAACACTTCGACGGTTGCGTTGGGTTCGCCCGTTCCAGACAGAGTGGGTGAGTTGTCTGATGTTATGCCATCGCCCGGTGTTCCGGTGTCTGCGGAAATCCCTGAGATGACTGGGGCCGCGGGGGCAGATGTGTTGATGACTACCGGGAACACTGAGGAAACGGCCGACACGTTGCCAGCCAGATCGGTGGCCTGCGCGGTAAAACTGTAATTCCCGTCTGGCAGATTTGTTGCCGCAAAGCTCCAGGCGCCTGCGGCATCGGCTTGCACGATACCTGCGGACACACCGTCTATGAAAACCTCCAGTGAGGCATGTGGTTCTGCTGTGCCCGAAAGGGTGGGGGTGGCGTCTGATGTGATCCCATCGCCTGGGGTCCCGGTATCGCCCGCAATTGCGGAAATCGTCGGGGCAGGTGGTGCGCCGGTGTCGATGGTGACGGAAACAGCGGTTGAGAGCGCAGAGGCGTTCCCAGCCGCATCCGTCGCCCGGGCCGTAAAGCTATAGTCACCATCCGCCAGTGTCGCGCTTGCAAAACTCCACATGCCGCTGCCGTCGGCCTTGACCGTGCCCAGAGAAACGCCATCGCGGAAGAGTTCGATTGATGTGTCTGCTTCGGCGGTGCCGGAAAGGGTGGGGGTATCGTCTGAGGTGGTTCCGTCTCCGGCGGTGCCTGTGTCGTCGCTGATCCCAATGATGATCGGAGCGGCGGGTGCGGCGGCGTCGACAGTGACGGACAAGGGCGCAGAAGCGGGGGAGGTGTTCCCTGCCAGATCGGTGACCCGGGCGGTAAACACATAGGTTCCATTCGCGAGCGTCGTGCTGGCGAAATTCCACGTGCCCGCGCCATTGACCGGAATGGTTCCAACAGAAACGCCATCGCGGTACAGCTCTAGCTGTGTGTTTGGTTCGGCTGTTCCCGACAGGGTGGGGGTGAAGTCTGACGTAATTCCGTCTCCGGGCGTTCCGGTATCCTGAGTGACGCCTGTAATGATTGGCGCCGCTGGGGCCGCAGTGTCAACCGTCAGCGGGAACCCTGTTGATATAGCAGAGGTATTCCCTGCCAGATCGGTCGCCTGCGCAGTGATGGTATAGGTTCCATCGGTCAGGGTGCTGGGGGCCGAGAAACTCCAGTGGCCAGAACCATTTGCCTGTACGGTCCCCAAGGGCGTGCCATCCATGAACAGAGCGACCGATGTATTGGCTTGTGCAGTGCCATTATAGGTCAGCGTGTTGTCTGCAGTGATCCCGTCGCCTGACGTTCCGGTGTCAGAGGTGATCCCGGTGACAGAGGGGGCAGCAGGTGCTGCGTTATCTACGGTTATCGTCAAACCTGCGCTGAGGCTTGATTGGTTGCCTGCCCCGTCCGATGCGTGGGCGGTTATGGAAGTTGCGCCAGCGGGCAGTGGGGATGTGGTGATTGTCCAATTGCCCGCGCCGTCAGCAGTTGCAGTCCCAACCGGGGTGCCGTCCGCGAAAAGCGTCACTGTATCCAATGGCTTGGCCGTGCCGGTGAATGTCGGCGTCGCATCCGATGTGACGTCGTCGCTGTCCGAAACCCCTGTGTCGGATGACCCCAGCAGATCAGGGACAGACGGGGTGATTACGTCATCGTCCAGGATGGTGACTGTCTGTACAATTGTGCTGCCCAATGTGATCCCGGCTGAAGGATTGGACAGGGTCAGGATAACGGTTTCGCTTGGTTCATCATCCGGGTCGTCAATCAGGGTGAAAGTGGCGGTGCCCGTGGTCTGCCCATCAAGGATTGAGATCGTCGAAGGCAAGGCGCTGTGGTCTGCTGCATCAGCGGTGCCCGTCACATTCAGCGAGAGGGTCTGATCGCCAGACACCTGAAAATCTGCGGTGACAGTGACGGTGACCGTAGTGGCGCTTGCTTCAGAAGCTGAGGTCTGACTGACTGATAGGTTCACGCGGTTGGGCAAATCGCTCAGCAGTAATTCGTAAGCGCCGGCGTCAATGGCGCCACCGCCGTTTGCGATGCCGGGGATGTCTGATCTGGCTTGCCCGCGTGCATCTGTGCCCGGGCCTGTCGATGCCACATCCAAGGCGGGGTTGCTGGCGATGGCCAGCAGCGCCACTGTCTGCACCGGCCCGCCATTGTCGGCCAGAGCTGGCGTGCTGCCCGCAAAGATCGTCGCGACATCGCCGTTGAGGATGTTGCCGCCCAGATCGTTGACAGTCACACTACGGATATTCGCGCCCGTTCCGGCCGTGTTTCCAGACACGATGGTGTTGGTCAGTTGCACTGCGCCAGCACCTTCGATGGCCCCGCCAGCATCGGCTGAGTTGCCCGTCAGCGTGACCTGCGTCAAAGACACCGTGCCAGCGGAAAGGCCCCTGAAGATAGCGCCGCCGGACCCTCCAAGTCCGCCGCTCGCCGTGTTTCCAACAAAGCTGCTGTTTGTGGCGTTCAGGCTACCATCACCGATATTGATTGCCCCACCAGAGCCGCCAGATGGGCTGATCGCCGAATTCATCGAAAACGTCGAGTCGCTGACTGTGACCGACCCCAAAGAGAGAATTGCCCCCCCGGACACCCCTGAGTTGCCAGAAAACGTGGATTGCTCGATGCTCAGGATCCCGCCCGTGTTTACCAGAACCGAGCCACCGCCCGCTGTAACCACGCCGTCGGTAAGTGTCAGCGAATGAAGGTTTAGGGTACCGCCGCTCTGCACATTGAAATGCCGGTTGTCGCCGTCGGTGGTGAGCGTGATATCGGCTTTGCCATCGCTGCCGGTGTGATCCCCGTCGATGGTAATCTGCTTGTTTATGACGATGTCCTCATCCAGCGTGATCGTGCTGAGGCTACTGTCAAATGTGATGGTGTCGCCTGCGTTTGCATGGGCCACCGCTTCGCGCAGTGACGTCACACCATCGGTGCTGTCGACCACATCCGCTGCGGTGGTCACGATGGTAGATGCGGTTTCATCGTTGTCGGTGATGGTGATGCTCTGGGAGGTGGTTGTCCCAAGGCTGAGCCCTGCCGAGGGGTTCGACAGCGTCAAAACAGCGGTTTCCGGCCCGTCGAAAACACTGTCATCCACGACCGTGAAGGTGGCGGTGCCTGTGGTTTGGCCGTCCAGAATGGTGATCGTCGTATCTGACAGGATGAAATCCCCTGCCTGCACACCGGTCACGGCCAAGTCCACCGTTTGATCACCAGCGACGGGGGCGTTTGATGTCACGGTTACGGTTATAAGCGTCGCCCCGGCCTCAGAGCCCGTGTTGGCGCTGACAAACAGGTTTGCGGCAGGCTGGTCATCGTTCTGGATGGTCAGCGTGGCGGCGTTGGCCCCGCCGATCTGGCTGCCAAGGGGGACATTGGTGATGGTGTAGACAAGGGTTTCGTCGGGTTCGAAATTGGTGTCACCCAGAATGGCCGGGTCCAGAGTGACCGTCGCCTCGCCTGGCTGGAAATCCACGGTAAAGGTGGCAGCGCCGCCCGATGTGACATCTGAATTGTCGGCTGTGCCCGAACGGCTGATCGTGACCGAGGCCAGATCGCTGGTGTCTCCGGTTCGGGTGATCGAAAACTGCACCGGCTGTGACCCGCTGTCGCCTTCGGTCTGGGTCAAAGCTGTCGCGTCAAACGCAAAGGTTGCCCGTGGTTCAACCGTCACCAATGCCGTATCGCTGGCCTGATTGCCTGCCACATCCGTGCCCGTCAGGGTCACTGTGATGGCTGATCCAATGTCAGAGGTATCAAAGCTGGATTGATCCAGAGTCAGTGAGGAAAGCGCGATATTGTCGGCGCTGCCACTGTCGATATCCTGTGCGGTGATCAGAGTGACTCCGCCAGACCCGATCTGGATGGTGATATCTTGTGCAGTGATGGTGGGCGCAGTTGTGTCCACGGTCACCTGCAAGGCCAAGGAGGCAACAGAGCTGTTGCCTGCGGCGTCTGTCTGGGTGGCGGTGATCGCATGTTGACCGCCGCTTAGGGCCGCGCTTGTGACCGACCAGTTGCCGGATGCGTCTGCGGTGCCAGTGCCGACAGGCGTACCATCCGCAAAGATGGTAACCCTTGCGCCGGGCTCGACACCGCTGCCTTCGAAGGTGGGGGTATCGTCTACGGTAACGTTATCCGTGTCTGAGGCACCGCTATCTGATGCCGCAACCAGATCAACTGCCGCAGGCGCATTGGGCGCGGTGGTATCAATGGTGATGCTCAGCGCTGGTGATGGATCAGATGTCTGGTTCGTTCCGTTTGTGACTGTGGCGGTGATGTCCAGCGCGCCTGCGACCAGGGGTGTGGCCGTGATCTGCCAGGTTCCGCCTGCATCTGCCAGGGCTGTGCCGATCGCTGTGCCATCTGCCAGAAGGGTGACAGTATCGCCCGGCGTCACGCCACTGCCGGTGAATGTTGGCGTGGTGTCATTGGTCAGCAAGTCGCTGTTTGATGCACCAGTGTCTGAGCTGGCGTCCAAAACCGGCGCTGTGGGCGCGTCTGGCTGTGGGGGTAAAAGCGTGAAATCCAGACTTTTAATGGTGCTGTTTCCAGCAAGATCCGTGATCCGCACCTGAACAAATTTCGCGCCAAATGTGGTGTAGGCGGTTGGGATTGTGGCCTCTTGTACAGCGCCTGTGCCGTTGCCGGACACAACATAGCCGTTGCCATCCCCCCAGTTCACCTCTACAAGAGTGCCGGGTTCGGCAAAAAAGGCGATTGTGGGGGTTGTGTCAGTTGTCTGCCCGTCTGCATCGGGATCAGCGGCCAAAGTCAGCGATGGTACAGCAGGTTTGAATACCTGCGCCTGTATGTTCTGAAAGTTTGAGACGGATGCGTCATGCGTGCTGGACCAGGTGATCACAAACCGATCATCTGCCAGCCCTACGATATGCGGGTTGGTCTGAAGCAGATCGGGAATGGTGTTGACCAGAGACTCTGACCCGATCTTGGAGCCATTGGCATCGAACTGCTGGGCCTTGATCGCAGATAGCGACCCATCCTGAGTTGTGTCCAACGTCCGCCAGGCAATGACAAAACCGCCCCCTGACAGCGCCGCGACATGCGCCAGATCCTGCTGGTTGTCGGTTTCGGAGTTGACCAGAAATTCGCCCTGCGCGGCGACCCCGTTGCTGTCATAGATCCGGGCCTTGATCGCATAAGACGATCCGTCCTGCGTGCTGTCCTGAGTATGCCAAGTGATGACAAAGCTACCGTTTTCCAGCGTGGCAACACTGGGTGCGTTCTGACGGTCGGTGGCGTCTGTGTTAACCAGAAACTCGGCCCCGACCTTTGCGCCAGCCGCATCAAAACGCTGCGCTTTGATGGCCCAGTCCGACCCGTCTGCCGTCGTATCCATAGTGATCCAGGTGGCGACAAATCCCCCCCCTGGCAGATCGGACACTTTGGGATAAAGCTGGCCTTCAGCGCTGTTGGTGTTGACCAGAAACTCGGCTCCGCCTGTCCCGTCTTCCTGGAATATCCGCCCTTTGATCGCGGAACCGCTGCCGTCCTGGGTGGCGTCGGAGGAATTCCAAAGCACCACAAACGCCCCGCCCTCTAACGTGGTAATTGAGGAGTAGTTCTGTTCCAGCGCAAATTGCTGGTTCACC
Source organism: Pelagimonas sp. (assembly GCA_025210455.1). Taxonomy (GTDB): domain Bacteria; phylum Pseudomonadota; class Alphaproteobacteria; order Rhodobacterales; family Rhodobacteraceae; genus JAOARQ01. The sequence continues at coordinate 60,360 of JAOARQ010000045.1, read as the reverse complement.
TGAAATTCGCTGCCCACTTTGGTGCCGTCCGGGGCAAAAATCTGCCCGCGGACAGAGGCGCCGTCTGTGTCCAGTGTCGTGTCACTGGTGTTCCAGGTGACAACATAATTGCCATTTTGCAGGGCCGTGACCGCAGGCAGCGTTTCTGCGCCTGCGGTGTTGGTGTTGACCAGAAACTCTGTCCCCAGTGGGCTGCCGTCCGCCGCAAATCGCTGCGCCTTGATTGCGTGGAATGTGCCGTCCTGCGCTGGGTCCTGTGTTTGCCAGACAAGGATATGGCTGCCATCGCTTAGAAGCGTGCCGACAGGGAAATCCTGATTGGACACCTTTTCGGTTGTGACCTGAAATTCGGTCCCGTCCTTTTCCGATCCGCCCGGCGGTGCGGTGTCGATGGTGACGCTTAGCGCGGTTGAGGCAGGGGATGTGTTGCCTGCGGCGTCCGTTGCCGTTGCGGTGAAATCATAAACGCCATCCACCAGAACCGAAGAGGTCAGCGACCAGGTTCCATTCGCAGCAACTGTTGTGGAACCGACCAAGGTGCCATTGGCATACAGTCGCAGTGTCGCACCGGCTTCAGCGCCTACCCCTTCAAAGGCTGGCGTGGTGTCATTGGTGATATTGTCATCAGACAGGGCCCCGCTGTCTGAAGAAAACACCAGATCGGGTGTGTTTGGAGCGGTGGGAGGGGTGCCGTCCTCGACAGTGAAATTCAGTGGCTGCGTCGCTGAATTGCCCGCCGCGTCGGTAATACGCAGCTTCAGCGCTTTGGCCCCAAATGCGGAGTAGGCAGAGGGAATGGTTTTTGTCTGCTCAGCGCCTGCGCCGGTCCCAGCCGAGACAAATCCATTGCCGTCGTCCCAGTCGATTTCAAGCGTGGCTCCGGCCTCGGCGGTAAAGGTGATCGAAGGGCTGAGATTTTCGGTGCGCCCGTCCTGATCAAGATCGCTGGTCAGGCTTAGTTTTGGGGCGTTTAATTCAAGGATCTGGGCATAGACCTCGGTGTCGGAGCCGGTCAGAACATCCCAGAGCGCCACAAACCGACCATTTCCCAGATCCACCAGATCGGGCAGGCCGTTGTAACTGTTTGTAATACCGTTGATCGTCGTCTCAGGCCCGACCCGCTTGCCGGTGTCGTCGAAAACCTGAACCGGAATCGTAAAGGTCGTGGATTCAATCGATCGCCAGGCCGCAACAAACCCACCGGTGGACAGGGCCGTCAGCGTGACAAAGGCCTGATCGCCGGTCGCATTGGTATTCAGCAGAAATTCATTCCCCGCAGGCGTGCCGTCACTGGCAAAGACGCGGGCTTTGACCGCTTGCCCGCTACCGTCCTGTGTGGTGTCATTGGTATCCCATGCAACGACAAATCCACCATTGGCCAGTGCGGTTATGGAACGCATGACCTGAGAGCCATCGAATTCACTGTTGACCAGAAATTCAGCGCCCAGCTTGGTGCCCGCATCGTCGAACCGCTGCGCCTTGATCGCTGAATCAGACCCGTCCTGCGTGCTGTCGGTAGATTGCCAGGCCACCACAAACCCACCATCGGGCAGTGCGGTAACCTCTGGCTCTATCTGGTTGGAATCTGTTTCGGTGTTAACCAGAAACTCTGTGCCAACCTGCGTGCCGTTGCTGTCAAACACGGCTGCCTTGATGGCCTGACCTGACCCGTCCTGTGTGGTGTCATGGGTCTGCCATGTGACCACAATCCCGCCATTCCCCAGCGCTGAGACCGAGGGGGCGACCTGAAAGTCAGTGAACTGTGTGTTCACCAGCGTTTCAGCACCGGATTTTGTACCGTCCGGCAGGAAGATTTGCATCTTGAGCGCGGACAGACTGCCATCTTGTGTCGGATCCTCGGTTCTCCAGACAACAACGAAATTCCCGTTGGACAAGGTGGTGACCGTGGGGCTTTGCTGACTCTCGATGGTTTGGGTGGTGACCTGAAACTCAGGCCCGGCCTGGAACCCGTTTGAATTGAAAATCTTGGCCTTGAGCGCAAATCCCGATCCGTCATCGCTGCTGTCATAGCTTGTCCAGACAACGACATAGCTGCCATCTGCCAGACTCGTCGCGACCTGTTCGGCCTGATGTTCGGATTGCAGGTCATTGACGCGGGAGTTGTTTCCAACCGTGCTGAACCCGCCGGGGGCAGTGGCGTCGATCGTGACATTCAGCGCCGCCGAGGCAGCAGAGGCCTCACCTTCGGCATTGGTGGCGGTGGCGGTTATGGCATAAGTGCCATCCGCCAGACGATCTGCGGGGGTCAGAGAATAGGTGCCATCAACAGCGACGCCCTGCGCAATCTCAACCCCATCGACAAAGATGCGGACCGTGCTGCCAACCTGTGCCGTGCCGGTGAAGGTTGGCGTATCGTCTGCGGTCAGGTTGTCACTGTCTGATTGCCCGGTATCTGACGCGACCGCCAGATCTGGCGTAGAGGGTGCACCCGGCGTGGGCAGATCGCTGATTTGAAAGACGCTGACGCCATGGTCATCGTTGCCAACAGAGATCAGATAGGGCGTGCCACCAATTACAACTGTTGTGGATTGGGTTGGGTTGTCCAGGTGCACGGTCGCGTCATCGGCAAGATTGGCGACATCGGACAGACTGCCATCCGCCCCCAGCAGAAAGACACTGAACCCGTTTTCGATGTTGCTGCCGGAAAAGATGTAGGTCGCGCCGCCGAACGTGGCGGAAATCAGTTCGATGGGGGAATTCAGCCTGTTCGAGATGGTGTTCGAGACCTCGAACGCCTTGGTCAGGGTTCCGTCGTCGCCCACACTGAACACGGTGAGTGTATCGTCAAACCGCGCCGAAACGACCAGATAGGTGGTGCCGTCCACCTCGGCTGTGGTCATGGCAACGGTCTGTAACAGACTGTTGGTGCCGCCATCCGGCACATTTTGGACATGTGTCAGGCTGCCATCATTTGCGACGGAAAAAACGCTGACGCCATCATCGAATAGACTGCCGACAAACGCATAGGTCGTACCGCCCACCTCGGCGAGGGCAACCGAAGTCGCGCCGCGCAAAAGCAGGGTTTCATCGTCGATGACGCTGTCCACCTCGGTCAGCGTGCCATCAGCCGCGATGGAAAACACAGTCAGACTGTTTTCTGAATCCGCGACAACAAAGACATAGGTTGTGCCGCCAACCGTGGCCACTTCGATTGCGGTGGGGCTGAGGAAATTTGTGGTCAAATCATCGTTGATGTTGCTGGCTATGCTCAGCGCGCCGTTTCCACCAACCGTGGTGTCGACAGAAAAGACGCCGATCGTGCTGCCAAAATCCGACAGGGCAATCAGGTAGGTGTGTCCGCCAACTTCCGCGATTTTCATATCAACCGCTTCAAAGAAGAGAGAGATACTGCCTGTGTCGAGAGTGGACTGGTAGGTCAGCGTGCCATTTGCCGCGACCGAATAGACGCTGATGTTGCCGGTATTTTCGTTGCCTACATACAGGTACGTCGTGCCGCCGATTGTGTACGTGGCAACCGATTGCGCGGTTGCAAGATCGGCATTGCTGTTTTGATCCACGTTGTCCGTGTTGGTCACCTGAATCGTCATTTTGTCGTCCTTGTCGCTTGGCACGCGGCCCTATGTGTCTTTTGCGCAGGTCTTTTGGGGCGGCTTTTGTACAGGCCGCCTTGATCGGTTCGGGTTGTGTGAAATTGGTCGAAATCCGCCAGAAACAGGCGGACATTCTGTGCCCCAATATCCCCCAGTCTAAGCTGTTCACTCACCCGGTCACCATCACGAAAAGATGACCGCCCATTGCAATTTATTCTGGTTCCAAAGACTATAAGCTCAGAGGTTATTACGGAAATTCAAAATGAGAACTGGGGGGAGTTTACATTATGAACTTACGAAAGCTTGATCTGAACTTGCTTCTGGTTTTCTCCACGGTTTACGAAACCCGTTCGAACACGCGGGCTGCAGAGCGATTGGGTTTGACGCAATCAGCGGTCAGTAACGCGCTGAAGCGTTTGCGGGCGCATCTGGATGACCCGTTGTTCGAACGAAAAGGCACCGAGTTCCTTCCGACAAACCAAGCGCGCAAGCTGGCGCCTGAGATCAAATCTGCTCTGGAGGCGATTGAGCGAACCTTACATGGGGGTGAAAGCTTTGATCCGAAGGTGAGCCAAAGAACATTTTCCCTGATTGCCATGGCGCCGATTGAAACGCTGCTGATCCCGCATCTGTCGCGGCTGATCATAGACAACGACTATGCGATCAGTCTGAACTGCCTGCAGTACGTCGGGCAAGAGGTCGAAAAAGCCATGGAGCAGGGCCAGATTGACGTTCATTTCGAACCTCATGCCAGCACCCGAACGGATTGGAACAGTGTGCCCCTATACGATGAGCAGATTGTTTTTGTCTGCCGCAAAGGTAATCCGAGATACGGCAGTCAATCCAGTATTTCGGTGCATGAGCTTGCCAATGCGCCGCTGGTGTCCGTGCCCGAAAACCTGCGTCGGCTGACCCATCTGGAACAGGCGGTGCGGGAACAGAATGTTGACCGCCGCCATGTGTGTATCGTCAGCCGGTTGGGATCCATCCCGCCGGTTGTGGCGCAATCAGACATGATTGGACCGCTTCCAGAATATATGGCGCGCTATATGGCCGAAGTTTACGGGCTGCATGTGATGGATCTGGAGTTTGACCGCCCACCGCATCAATGGCACATGGTCTGGCCCCGGCAGATGGAAGATGATCCGGGGCACAAATGGTTTCGTCAGCAGATCCAGACATTTTATGAACAATACTGATTTCCCAAAGCCGCAGCAGCAACACCCGCGCAGGACGTTGGTGTTGTTGATGGTGCTGATGGCAATGGCACAGCTGGATCGTCAGATCCTGTCAATCACGCTGGAACAGATCGGCACCGAATTTTCCCTTTCAGATACACAGCTGGGCCTGCTTTCAGGGTTGGTATTTGCGCTGGCTTTCTGTCTCGTTGGCTTTCCTGTGGCGGCTCTGGTGACGCGCGTCAGCCGCCGGCGGATCATCGCGGGGTCGGTTCTTATCTGGAGTGGTATGACTGTGCTTGCATCCACGGCGCAGAGCTTTGCTGTGCTTTTGGTGGCCCGAATTGGTGTTGGCGCAGGAGAGGCGGGGTCTGTCGCCCCGGCCCATTCGCTGATTTCCGACCTTTATCCGCCTGAGCGCCGCACCAGTGCAATGTCGGTCTTTGCGTCTGGGTCGAACCTTGGGGTTTTGCTAGCATTTCTTGTGGGGGGCGTTGTAGGGCAGATCTATGGGTGGCGGGTGGCCTTTCTGGTTGCCGGGGTGCCGGGGGTGATCTTGGCGATTGTTCTGGCCCGCAGCCTGCCAGACCTGCGCCCGCAAAAGCGCCCAGAAGCGGATGTTTTTGCACGCACACTTGGTCTGATCCGGCAGGATTCGGGCTTGCGGTTCTTGCTGGCCGCCATGGCGATCACCGGTATTGTGACCTTTGGTGGCCTCAGCTGGACAGCGACCTTTCTGATCCGCAGCTATGGATTCAGCCAGCTGCAGACCGGTTTGCTGATGGCTGGTGTTGTTGGCATCGGGGGGGCTGCTGGGACACTTTTTATCGGGTTTCTGGCGGACCGGTTGGGTCATCGCGACCAACGTTGGCGGTTACGTCTGGTTGCCCTGGTCATTGTGTTTGGCAAACCGCTGGCATTTGTCTTTCTTCTAGGGCCCGGTGGGCTGATCGGCATGGCGGCGTTTGTTGCTGGCGCACTGTTTGCGAATGCCTTTTGGGGGCCGACCTTTGCCTATGCTCATTCTCGCGTGCCCGCGGATTGCCGCCCGATGATTACCGTTATCTTATTGTTTTTGTTCAATCTGATCGGAGTCGGCCTGGGGCCAACCTTGGTCGGCATCCTATCAGATGCCTGGACAACCCAAAGCGAAACCGGCCTTGGATGGGGTTTGGCTGTTGCCCAGGCGCTTGGCGTGCTGGGGGCCTGGTTTTATTGGCGCGCGGCCGCCTGCGCAATGTCCCCGCAAAACGAGACCTGAGTGCAAAGATAGGGTCTTGTAGCGCGCAGCGGGTTTTGTCGGTGCGCGCGGGTTTGCCTATTTAGCGCATGCACAAGAAAGTTCGGCAGATCCTCGGGCCTATTCTTATGGGGATGGTCCGGGTGTTGGCTTGCTGAAAGAAAAACGTTGCAAATGCAACGAAAATCGTGACATTGCATTTGCAACGAATTGCGAATCCCAGATTGGCCAGTGATCTGCGCGGGTGCATCCGCTGTACAGGCTTGGGAGCAGGAGGAGGCAACCCATGTTTGATGACCGATATACGCTGGCAGACAAAGTTTATCCTTATGAGAGATCCCCGGATCAGGATCTGCCAGAGGCGGTGCGGCATCCGGTTGTGGTTGTCGGAGGCGGACCGATTGGCATCGCGACCGCTTTGGATCTGGGCCAGCAGGGTATTCCAGTTCTGGTTCTGGATGACCACGAAGGCATCGGCATGGGCAGCCGTGCCATTTGCTTTGCTAAACGCTGTCTGGAAGTGGCGGATCGTTACAACTGTGGCGAGCCGATGCTGGAAAAAGGGGTGGTCTGGAATCTGGGAAAGGTTTTCCACAAAGACGACAAGGTATTTGAGTTCAATCTTTTACCTGAACAGGGGCACAAGTACCCGGCGTTCATCAACCTGCAGCAGCCCTACTTTGAAGGCTATATGATTGATCGCCTGCGCGCGCTTCAAGCAGACGGGGCACCCATTCAGCTGCGAGGGAAAAATCGGGTGGATTCAATTGCCGTCAAAGACGATCATGTCGTGCTTGAGGTGATGACCCCGGATGGGCCTTACAGGGTTGAGGCAGACTGGCTGGTGAGCTGTGACGGTGCTAATTCGCCGTTGCGTGGAATGCTGGGGCGGGGGTTCACAGGCAAGGTCTTTGAAGACAGTTTTCTGATCGCTGATATCAAGATCAAGGGCGATATGCAGTTTCCCACGGAACGCTGGTTCTGGTTTGAACCCAGTCACGGGCAGGGGGCTTCGGTTCTGCTGCACAAACAGCCCGATGATGTCTGGCGGATCGATTTCCAGATCGGTTGGGATGTGGATCGCAAAGAAGAACTGAAAGAGGAAAACATCCGTCGCCGTCTGGATGCGTTTCTGGGCGATGTTGACTATGATATGGTCTGGTCGTCGATCTATACTTTCCAGTGCAAGCGGATGGAAAATTTCCGCCATGGTCGCGTGTTCTTTGCTGGGGATGCGGCGCATCAGGTGTCGCCGTTCGGGGCGCGCGGTGCGAATTCGGGCATGCAGGACGTGGATAATCTGGGGTGGAAACTGGGGTTGGTGATTAATGGTCAGGCCCCGGAAACCCTGCTGGACAGCTATTCAGAAGAGCGGGTCTATGGGGCCGATGAAAACATTCTGAATTCAACCCGCTCTACCGATTTCATCACGCCAAAATCTGAGATGAGCAAGATTTTCCGCGATGCGGTCTTGGGCCTTGCCGGTCAGGCCAAGTTTGCGCGCCCTCTGGTGAATTCCGGGCGGCTTTCGGTGCCCTGCGTTTATGACGGGTTGTCATTGAATGGACCGGATGCGTTGCCGGGTGGGCCCGTGCGCACCCGTGTCGGGGCCCCGATGCAGGATGCACCTGTGGATGGCGCGTGGTTGCTTGAGCTATTGGGCGGTGCATTTCAATTGCTGACCATCGACGCTGACACCCCTGACAGGCTGGAGATCGACGGTATTCCGATCAGCCGTGTCGCCCTAAGTGCCAGCGGAAATCCGGAACTGGCGGATCGCTATCTGGGGGATGCGGGCAGTGCCGTCTATCTGATGCGCCCCGATCAACATGTCGCGGCCCGCTGGGACAGGTTTGATGAAGACGCACTCCGCGCCGCCATGACCACCGTCACCGGTCGCACCCAGGGGGAATGAACCATGAGCACTTTGACCTTAGAGCCGAATATTGCCAAGCCGGATGATTTCTATGCGCAGCTTTTGGCGGTGCATGAAGGCAAAACCAAAGAAGAAAGCGATGCGATCAATGCCCGGTTGCTGCTGATCCTAGCCAATCACATCGGGGATGCGGCGGTGCTGGAGCAGGCCTTTGAACTGGCTGGGCAGGCCTAACCGCAGTTCCCAAAGCAGGAGAACATTATGAATGTTATGAAAGTCGAGAAAATCCACCACGTTGCCTATCGCTGCAAAGATGCGAAAGAGACAGTGGACTGGTACGGCAAGATGCTGAACATGGATTTCATTCTGGCCATCGCCGAAGACCATGTGCCCTCCACCCATGAGCCTGACCCATATATGCATCTGTTTCTGGATGCGGGGGGTGGCAATGTGCTGGCGTTCTTTGAACTGCCGACCAAGCCCGAGATGAGCCGTGATCTGAACACTCCGATCTGGGTACAGCACATCGCTTTCAAAGTGAAAGACCGCGAGACCCTGATCCAATTCAAAGAGCATCTGGAAGCCAATGGTGTTGAGGTGCTGGGCGTGACGGATCATTCGATCTTTCATTCGATCTATTTCTTTGATCCCAACGGTCACCGCGTGGAACTGGCCTGTCCGGATCCGGAAGAGCAGGCCATGCTGAAACGGATGGATGAGGTAAAGTGGGAGATGCTGGAAGAATGGTCCCGTACCAAAAAGGCACCTAAACATGCGGATTGGCTGCATGCGAAAGAGTTGAATAAATAGATCTGTTCAGCTTTCGGAATCTCAACGGCCCTCTGACTTTGTCAGGGGGCTTTTCCTGTTGGGCTTTTTCAGGGATTGCTTGCCACCTTGGGTATGGATTTCTGCCTAGGCTCTCTGCGTCTACTCGGGGTCAAAGTGCGAGAAGTGCGCGTCATGTTGCGGATTTTGGAAAAACATATGCAATAAAACTCGTTTATTTGCGTGTTTTTGCGGCTTTGACGCAGTGCGGTGAGGGTATCATGGCAGCCTATCGATACTGAAACCTGCTGTCCCAAACTGCGCGAGATCCATGTCAAAGACCCCTATCTACACCTACCAATCCATCGCCCAAGCGCTTTCTGATCATAAGGTTGATCTGATGTTCGGGCTTATGGGGGATGCTAACCTGTTTCTGGCAGATCACTATGTGCGCGGCTGCGGGGGCAAATTTGTGCCTGCCGCGCATGAGGGCAGTTCGATTCTGATGGCGCTGGCCTATGCGCATGTGTCTGGCAAGGTTGGGGTGGCCACAGTCACCCATGGGCCAGCGCTGACAAATTGTGTCACGGCGCTGACCGAAGGGGCGCGCGGCCATATTCCAATGGTTCTGCTGGCAGGGGATACGCCAACGATCAATCCGCGCCATTTGCAGTCAATTGATCAGCGCGAAGTTGTCAAAGCCACGGGGGCAGGTTTTGAACAGATGCGCCTGCCCGAAACCGCCGCGCGGGATGTGGCGCGGGCGTTTTATCGTGCCAAAGCCGAAAGCCGCCCGATTGTGCTGAACATGCCCGCCGATTTCATGTGGCAGGAGTGTCTGCATGAGGTTGTGCGCTATACGCACTTTAACACCCCGGCCTATTCCCCCGAAGGGGGTGTGTTGGACGAAGCCATTGGCATGATTGCCTCTGCAAAGCGGCCAATGATCCTGGCCGGGGCAGGGGCCTGCGCGGCACGCGACAGCATCATCAAACTGGCAGACCGGCTAGAGGCCCCTTTGGCCACAACGCTGAAAGCCAAAGGTCTGTTCAGCGATCACCCTTATAATCTGGATATTTTCGGAACGCTCAGCACCCCGGCCACCTATGATGTGATTGGCAAATCTGATTGCATCATCTGCTTTGGCACCAGCCTGCATGAATTCACAACTGACCGGGGTAAGCTGTTCAAAAACAAGCGCATCGTGCAGGTGGATTGTAATGGCCGGGCGATTGGCACCTCTGTGCATCCCAATGCCGCTTTGGTGGCGGATTCCGGGCTGACCGCTGAAAACTTTGTCTATTGGCTGGATGAAGCGGAAATCCCAGCCAGTGGGTTTACCAAAGAGTTGGATACAGCGACCCTGACCCAGCACGAACCTGCGCAACGGCGTGAACGGGCGGATGGCACCATCAACTATGTGCGCACGCTGGAACGGCTGGAAGAGGTTCTGCCGAAAGATCGCATTCTTGTCACGGATGGCGGCCGCTTTATGACCGAAGTCTGGTGCCGTGTGTCAGCGCCGAACCCGCAAAGCTTTGTGGTGACAGCAAATTTCGGTGCGATTGGTCAGGGACTGCAAGAGGCAATTGGCGCAGGTCTGGCTGACCCGTCCCGTCCGGTGATCCTGTTCACCGGGGATGGTGGTTTCATGATGGGGGGTATCAATGAGTTCAACACAGCGGTGCGCGAAGGGCTGAACCTGATTGTGATTCTGTGCAACGATGCGGCTTATGGGGCTGAACATATCCAGTTCAAAGATCGTCAGATGGACCCAAGCCTGACGATGTTTGACTGGCCTTCATTTGCGCAGGTGGCCACAGCGCTTGGCGGTACGGGTGTCGAAGTGCGCTCTGATGCGGATATCGAAGTTGCGTTGGCAGCGATTGAGGCCCGCAATGGGCCGGTGCTGATCGAACTGTATCTCGATCCCAATGATGTGCCGCGGATGCGGATCTGATTTGCAATCCTCAGAAATATTGGTGTGACCGTGGCCCGGAAAGGACCACGGTCTTTTCTTTTAGGCGCTTTGGGTGTGACGGCCGGGCTTGGCCTTGCGCTGAAGCTCAAGGGTCTTTTCGCGGGTCTTTTCCGCTTCGCGCGCAACCTGAAAGGCGCCGCTGATATAGGGTTTGGCCCATTGGGTGCTATTGCGTGCGCCATACCAGGCGGCGGCCTGATTGGTGAAATGCGGGTTCCACATATGCGGGCGCCCTATCGCCACCAGATCTGCGCGGCGGGTGTGTAAAATGGTGTTCACCTGTGCGGCTTCGGTGATGGCACCAACGGCCATGGTGGCCACTTTGGGCACATTGCGCACCGCTTCGGCCAGGTGCGCCTGGAACATGCGGCCATAGATTGGCTTTTGGTCCGGCACAGTTTGCCCCGCTGACACGTCGATCAGATCACAACCCGCGTCGGTAAACCCTTTGGCTATCGCAAAAAGATCCTCTTCAGACAGGCCACCTTCTTTCCAGTCACTGCCCGAAACGCGCACTGCCATTGGGCGATCTTCGGGCCAGACAGCGCGCATTGAGGCAAAGACCTCCAGAGGATAGCGCAGGCGGTTTTCAATGCTGCCGCCGTACCCATCCCTACGCAGGTTTGTCAGCGGCGACAGGAATGAAGCCAGCAGATAGCCATGCGCGCAGTGCAGTTCTACCATATCAACACCGGCGCGGGCCGCGCGTTTGGTGGCTTGAACAAAGTCGTCGCGGATCTGATCCATCCCGGCGCGGTCAAGCTCCTGCGGGATCTGGCTTTCACCTTCGAACCACGGGATAGGCGAGGCGGACACAAGCGGCCAGTTGGCATCTGGATCGGCAATCGGGTGATCCATCTTTTCCCACCCCAGCTGGGTTGAGCCTTTGCGCCCGGCGTGGCCAAGCTGCATGGCAACCTTGGCCCCGGATGTCGCATGGATCTGGTCCACGATCTCTTTCCAGGCGGCTTCTTGTGCGTCATTCCAGAGGCCGGGGCAGCCCGTGGTGATCCGCGCCTCTGGCGAAGGGCAAGTCATTTCCGTGTAAATCAGCCCCATACCACCGTGGGCATGGCCAACATAATGAACCTTATGCCAATCGTTTGGCAGCCCGTCATCTTCGCAGGAATACTGCGCCATGGGCGACATGACCACGCGGTTTTGCAGCTCTAGCTCGCGCAGGCGGAACTTCGAAAACATCGGGGTCGGGCGCAATGCACGCAGATCTTCACCGGTTTCGCGGAAATGGCGTTCATACCATTCGGTGTCGACCTTTTCGATATACGCGGGATCACGCACCAGCAGGTTATCATATGTGATCGACTTGGCCCGGCACATCACCACCATTGAGAACTGATAGGGGTCCATATCCCAGTTGCGGCCCATATGTTCGAACCATGCCAGTGAAACATCCGCATTGTGCTGAATGATCTGGCAAGGTGTGCGGCGTGCGTCATCATAGGCCTGAAAGGCAGCCTGCACATCGGTTTCCGCATGGTCCAACAGCGCGTCTGACAGGGCAATGGCGCATTCCATTGCCAGTTTGGTGCCTGAGCCAATCGAATAATGCGCGCTGGCTTTGGCATCACCGAGGATCACGATGTTATCGACAAACCAGTTTTCGCAGAACACCCGTGGAAAGTTGCGCCAGTTTGACCGGTTCAGCAGCAGCGGATGACCTTGCAGCTCTTCGGCATAGATCTTTTCCAGTTTTGCCTTTGATCCTTCTTCGTCAAACTCTTCAAAGCCGTGCCCCTGCCAGGTCGCTTCGTCCATTTCGAAGATCCAGGTCGAATGATCTTTTTCGTATTGATAACAATGCGCCACCATCGGCCCATGTTCGGTTTCGCGGAAGAAATAGTTGAATTCTCCCATGGGGCGGGTCGAGCCCATCCAGCAAAACCGGTTTGATTTCCATGTGGTGCTGGGTTGGAAACCATCTTTGTAATGGTCACGGATGGCAGAATTAATCCCATCGCCCGCGACGATCACATCGGAATCGGGGAACTGCTGTTTCAGGCGGGTGGCGTCGATTTCTGCGCCAAATTCCATCCGCACACCCAGCTCTTTGCAGCGGTCTTGCAGGATCCGCAGTAGGGTATGGCGCGAGGTGCCGCAAAACCCATTGCCCGCACAGCGCATTTCCTGCCCTTTGAAATGGATCGCAACGTCATCCCAATAGGCAAATTCATTGCGGATGCGCTCAAAGACAGGTTTGTCACGGTTCAGAAATTCATCCAGCGTCTCATCTGAGAAAACCACGCCAAAGCCAAAGGTATCATCCGCCTGATTGCGTTCAAAGATCTCAACCTCCCAGTCGGGGCGGGCCTTTTTGGTTAGAAGCGCGGTGTAAAGCCCGCCAGGGCCGCCGCCGATCACCGTAATTTTCATCTGTCTCCTCCCAGAAACTTTAGGCTTAAAATGTGTTTTAGCACATATTATGAAAATACCTAGCAATAAATATACCGATGTGATAATGTGAGGAAAGTCAGATGTTTGCGAGGAGTGATGCAAGCCAAAGGGGAGGGGATCGAAGAAACCGATCCGCCAGAGTATCATCTGGCGGCGTTGAACCGGCAGATTCGCGAAGCAATGAATTTCACCCTTCGGGCCCACGGTCTTAAGTTGGTGGAATGGCGGCTGCTGTCTTGTCTGCGCGAACGGGGTGCTCTGACAATCAATGATTTGTCGGTGCTGGCAGTGGTGGATCGCACCGTCACCAGCCGTTTGATCGACAAACTTGTGGAACGCAAACTGGTGCGTAAGGCCGTAATGGAAAATGACCGCCGCTTTGCACAGGCCAAGCTGACCTCAAAGGGAGAGGCGCGGCTAAGTGATTGTGATCAGGATGTTGCAGCCCTGCGCGGGCAACTGTTCGCCGGAATGGATCAGGCTGATATTACGCAAATGCTGGATTTGCTGAAACGCATGCAAAGCAATCTGACCGATCTGCATCGCCCCGGCGGTTTGCGAACGGGCAGGGGCGGCTAAGGTTGCAGTGTCGAGTGATCCGAGCGCGACTTGCCCGCGCCTTTGATCCGCCGGAAAACACGCCGCACCGGCCGCCAGAGCGCCAGCCAGATGTCTACAAATGGGCGCGTGTAGATCTGCGCAAGATTGCTGGCCGAGCTTTTTTCAGACGGCAGCAGGCCAAATTCCAGATCTTCTTCGTGGTCTGACAGGTGCAGCGATCCGAACAGCCAATCCCAGATCGCCAGCGCTGCGCCAAAATTCTTATCGTAGTGTTTGACCGCTATCGAATGGTGCACCTGATGCTGCGCGGGTGAAATCAGGATGTGTTCTAGCCAGCGCCAATAGCGGATATCAATATGGCTGTGGCGCAGGTTTGACCCGGTGATGTGGAAAAAGAACACAAGGATATTCGCGCCCAGAACGGTGTACAGATCAACCTTGTCCCCAAACAGGAATACAAAGAGCGGGATCACAGAGCCCTGCGTAACCACTCCACGAATGCCATACAAAATACCCTCTAGCGGGTGAACCCGGTAAACAGTGATCGGCGTCAGGGTTTCCGCGGAATGATGGGTTTTGTGGATCGCCCAGAGAACCGGCCATTTATGCATCCAGCGATGGGCCAGATATTTGGTAAAATCATCCGCCAGAAACAGCGCAAAGGTGAACAGCGACACCGCCAGCCAGAGCGGAGCACTGCTGAAATATCCGGCCTCGACCCAGCCCAGCCTGTGCAGGAAGAAATAGACAGATGTAGCGATGGCCATCTGGCTTAGCATCAAAGGCGAGATGAACCCGATGAACAGCCGGTTGACGATAAAGATCTGATAGTCTGCCAGCGCGGATTTCGAAAAGAACACTTTGCGGTCAAAGACGCGCGTCAGAGCTGTTTTCAGTGACCGTCGTTTGATCAGCACCAGCCACCCCAGCGCGATCAGCAAAGACAGGAAAAGATAGCCGACAAACACCCGTTTCTTGGGATTGGTAAAGTCGGAAAAGAGGCTGAAAAACTGTTGAAGCTCTTCCATGAGGTGCCCCCGAAAGGAATAAGGCGGCCCGCGATAGGGCCGCCCCGGGAAACCGGATTAGTCGGTTTCGGCGTTGCTTGCGGCGTCCAGCTTGCCGGCCAGACCTTCCAGAGCGGCCAGCTGATCGTTGGCGCGTGCTTCTACACCAAAGGTGTCAGCAAGCAGTTTCTGGGCTTTCAGCATGTTTAGCTGATAGTCGCTCCAGGTCATTTTGCGATCACGAACAAAGTTGCCCTCGGCGTCAACGCCGGTGACATAGGTGTTGTCCAGAGTGACCGGACCAAAGCCAACCAGCTTGTTCAGCTCAACCGCTGTTTCACCCAGGTTGTTTTTGCCCGCTTGCAGCGACATGGTAAAGCCTTTCAGCTCGCCCCAGTGCTTGACATAGTTGCGGTAGGCTTTGTTCAGCTCTTCGCCTTCCAGCTCGCCCATTTTGGCGATGTCTTTGTAGACCGAACCAGCATATTTGAACGCGGCTTCTGCCAGAACTTTTTCCCAGTTGTCTGCGATGATCGCAGCCTGAGCTTTCAGAGCAGTGCGCTGATCGTCGGTCAGGTTTTCACCTTTGGCGGCGGTGATGATTTCGCGGCCTTCGATGAATGCACCAACGATGGTGTTCATGTATTCGGTTTTGCCTGATTTGTCGGCACCGGCTGCATAGTAGGCGTTGCCAAAGACATATTCAGATTTCAGGTCAACCATGCCGTCGCCGTTGGCGTCAGCGGCAGCCAGATCTTTGCCTTTTGCGATGCCATAGTTCTGTTCAGCGGTCAGAGTAGCCGACTGAGCAGCAGCACCGAAGTAACCAAAGGCTTCATCCCAGGAATGTTCTTTGCCGGTGTAGTGCGAGCCATCCGAGTAGGGTTTGCTGTTCGGCTTGGTGTCTGCACCCAGCTTTTCGTCCAGATAGTTGTCAACGGCCTGATTGTAAGCCATCGCACCCAGAGTGAACTTGGAAATCAGCTGGCCCCAGTCATAGCCGTTTTCGGCATCAAACCCGCCATTTGACATGGCTGCGGCTTTGATCATGTGCTCCAGCACTTCGACGCCGTTTTTGTTGCCCGGCCACGCAGGCATCGCGCCTTTGTAGAACTTGCCCGAGATGTTTTTGCCTTTGGAGATCTCGTTCAGCATGGTCTGCTTAACAGGGAAACCGTCTTTGCCAGCAGGCGCAACGATTTTAAGATCTTCGTCAGAGCCTTTGAAATAGGCCATCATCTGCGCTTCGATGTCAGCAGCGTTTGCGCCGCCGTCACCTTTGGAGGCCAGTTTCTTCAGGCTGTCGTGCAGAACATAGCGTGCCACCTGACCCGAATAGGAAACAGAGTTGGTCTTGTCGCCGTCATAGCCCTTCAGTGTTACAGGGAAAGGGCCGTAGACCTTGCCGTGGGAATGCCCGTCTGCCTGAGCAGCACCAGCAACAAATGTAGCCGCAACCAAAGCGGTCGACAGTTTCAAAGTCGTTTTAAACATGGGTTTCTCTCCGCGTACTTTGGCAGCAGAACTCTCTTACCAGATAGTTTTTGTCAACAAAAAAAGTTGATTGAAAGAATAAGGTATCTTGAATTTGTGGGTTTGGCGAACCGGGTCTGAAATCTGCAAAAATGGATAAACTTGAGGGCGCATCACATGAGGTTTGATTGATGCAAGATCTTACTGCTAACCTTCTGCGAATGACCCAAGCGCACAAGGCAACCCTATGGAAACCAATAGCGAAGAGACAGGCAAACGTCGCAGGCGCGGGCGGAACAAAGAAACCGCACCGGTGTCTCAACGGAAGGTGAATTATCGCCAGTTGAAAAACCCGTTTCCGCCGATGCAAGTCTTTCCTGACCATCAGATCGCTGAGATGCACGAGACGGCGTTGCGCATGTTGGAAGAGCTGGGCATGAAAGTGCTTTTGACCGAAGCCCGTCGTATCTTTGCCGCCGCCGGGGCCCGCGTCGATGAAGACAGTGAGATGGTGTTTCTTGGGCGTGATATTGTTCAGGCGGCGCTTGCAACAGCGCCAAAATCCATTGCCTGCCGAGCAGGCGCACGCAATCGTGATCTGACGCTTGAACTGGGAACTCTGGTGTTTCAGGCGGGGGCAGGGGCCCCAAATGCCACCGATCTTTTGCGCGGACGCCGTCCCGGATCTGCATCAGACTACAAAGATTTCCTGAAACTCACCCAGTATTTTGATGTGATCCATATGATTTCACCGCAGGTAGAACCACAGGACGTGCCTACGCACCTGCGTCATTATTTCACCATGCAGGCGCAGCTGATGCATACGGATAAGTTTCCGTTTCTCTTTGCCCGAGGCACGCCGCAGGTGATGGATTGCTTTGAAATGCTGCGTGATTTTCGCGGTGTGTCAGATGAAGAATTCTGCACCGCGCCACACGGTTATACGATCATCAACACCAATAGTCCGCGCACCTTGGATCGCCCGATGGCGCAGGGGCTGATTGATTTTGCCCGCTATGGTCAGGTGTCTATCGTGACCCCGTTTACGCTGATGGGGGCTATGGCGCCAATCACCGTGGCAGGGGCGATCACGCTAAGCCACGCCGAGGTGCTGGCGGCGCTGACTCTGACCCAGCTGGTCAAGCCCGGCGCGCCTGTCTGTTACGGCACGTTTACCTCAAACGTGGATATGAAATCCGGTGCGCCCGCATTTGGCACTCCAGCGCATTTTCAGGCTTCGCTGGCGGCGGGGCAACTGGCGCGATTGGTGGGTTTGCCGTGGCGATCTGCCGCTGGTTCTGCGTCGAATATCAACGATGTGCAGGCGGCAAATGAAAACCAGTTTGGCCTTTGGGGCTGTCTGATGGCCGGGGCCTCTGTGGTGATTCACGCGGCTGGCTGGTTGGAAGGGGGGCTGTCGGTCTCATATGAGAAATTCATCTGCGATGTCGAAGTGTTGCAAATGGTGGCCGAACTTTGCGCGGGCGCACAGGCTGGCTCCGACGAGATCGGCTTTGATAGTGCCATGACGCAGGTAGATCCGCAGGGCCATTTCTTTGCCACGCCACAAACCATGCAGCGCTATAATACCGAGTTCTACGAGCCAGTTGTCCATGACTATGCCAATTTCGGCACATGGCGTGAGCGCGGCGAACAGGATGCCAACCAACGGGCGACACAGGTCTGGAAAGATGTGCTGGCCAATCCGAAACCGCCGCAGGTGGACGAAGATCGGGCCGGGGCTTTGCAGGATTTCATCGCCAGACGCACGCAAGAGGGCGGCGCAGCCCCGGAAAGCTGAGAAGATCATCATGAAGATAAACGGCCTGCATCATCTGGCGATCATCTGCGGGGATTATCAGCGGTCAAAGACGTTTTACTGCGATCTGCTTGGGCTGCAGGTGATTGCTGAAAACCACCGCGCGGATCGCAAATCCTGGAAACTGGATCTGGCGGTGCCCGGTGGCGGGCAGATTGAGCTGTTTTCCTTTGAAAATCCCCCCGACCGCCCCACGCGCCCAGAGGCCAAAGGCCTGCGGCATCTGGCCTTTGCTGTGTCGGATCTGCGCGAAAGCGTGGTGCATCTTGAGGCGGCAGGGGTTTCCGTGGAACCGATCCGCAGCGATGAATATACCGGCGCGCGCTTTACCTTTTTTGCTGATCCCGATGGGCTGCCACTTGAGCTGTATGAAGTCTGACCCTGAAAGAGCTATTTGAACGGGTACATCCAGACCTTGTAATCCGCCACAAGGATATGCGCCTTTTCGATCTGTTCAGGGGTCATTTTCTTGACCACTTCTTCCAGGCTGATGGCGGCGTCAGGGTCTCCGCCAATGGCACTAAGGGTATACCACATATAGGCGCGCACCAGATCCGGGGCGGGCATGCCGCGGCCGATTTCATAATACCAGCCGATGCCCGATTGTGCGCCCGGATGCCCTTTCAGTGAGGACCGCAGATACCATTCAAAGGCGCGCTGATCATCCCGTTCCACCCCCAGCCCCATGGCATACATCACGCCGATCAGCTCTTCGGCGTCAGCATTGCCCGATCGTGCGGCGGGCCAAAGCAGCTCTTTGGCGCGGGCAAATTCCCCTGCTTCCATCAGATCGCGGGCTTCTTCGATTTCGGCAAACAAGGGGGTGGCAAGCAGGCTCAGGATCAGCAGCATCTGTTTCATGGCGTGCCTCTATTCTGTGTCGTGGCCAAGAAAGGTCTCGGCTTGCATGGTGTCCGGGATCTCTGCCCCCAGAAGGGTCAGAATGGTGGGGGCCAACTGGCGCTGATCCAAAATCTGCGTCTGATCCACGCCTTTGGCTGCCCCAAAGTAATACAGCGCAAAATCGCGTTCTATTTCCGAATTGCCCCCATGGTGGCCGCGTTCGTTCTGGCCATGATCCGCGGTCACGATCACCTCATATCCGTCGGCGCGCCATCGGTGAATGTACTGCGCAAGCTTTTCATCAAGATGGAAAATCGCCTGATCCATTTGCTGACATTCATGGCCAAAACGGTGGCCCATGCTGTCCAGTGTACAGGTGTGCAAGATCCCGTAATCAAGGGAGAACCGTTGGGTCAGCATGGTCAGGGTGGCAAACAGATCAGCATCGGCTGGGGTGGCCTGATTGATCAGATTATATCCGGTCATGGTGTGAAACCGGCCATGGTTGATGGTCGCGTTTTCGGGTTCGTCGTATTCCAGATCGCGCACCGGATCGAAAGGGGCGCGATTGAAGAACTCTGACCAGTAAGAATGCGTGACCGCGCCGGTTACCCCCCCTGCTTTGCGCACTTGAGAAAAGACATCGGGCATATTCACGCGAAACACATTGTCGTTGCCCGTGACCCCATGCACTGCTGGGGCCACCCCTGTGTGGATCGATGCATAGCAACTGGCCGAAGTCGACGGCAGAACCGCCCGCATACGCCATTTGCGTGCCTCACCGGATTCAACCCAGCCTTCAAGGTTGCCAAACAGCGGCCAACCTCGCCAGGGTACCCCGTCAAGAACGATCAAAAGCAGTTTTGTTTTCATTGGGTCAGGCCCCGCGCTGTCCTATGTGATTGGCGGGATGCTTGGAGGATTGACCTGCAAAGTCAACAGGATTTGCGGGGTTTGACCCTAGCGGATTGCGGCAACAGCAGGGGTTCCTGACACAGGATCGGGAAAAACCTTGGCGGTGACATCATACACCTGATGCAGCAGATCCTCGGTGACAATATCCTGTGGTGTGCCGCTGGCAAATAGCTGCCCGTCTTTCATCACCACCAGATCCGTCGCATAGCGTGCCGCCTGTGGGATGTCGTGCAATACAGTAACCACGGTTTTCCCCTGCGCATGCAACTGCGCCATCAGATCCAGCACATCATATTGGTATCGAATATCCAGAAAGCTTGTGGGCTCGTCGAACAGCACATAGGGCGTGTCCTGCGCAATTGAAAGCGCCACAAAGGCGCGTTGGCGCTGGCCACCAGACAAAGCACTGACCAGTTTACCACGGGATTCGGTCAGTTTGACGGTTTCAAGGGCCGCTTCGATGTGGTCCTGATCTTCGGGGGATTTGATGCCCAAAAGGTTCTGATAGGGTGCGCGGCCATAGCCGACCAGTTGTTCAACCGTGATGCCGGGCGGCACCACCGGGTGCTGCGGCAGCACCGCCACCTGCTTTGCGATGGCCTTGGTGCGCTGCGTTTCGATATCTTTCCCGGCGATCTGAACCGTCCCGCCACCGGGTTTCAATTCACGTGAGATGGTTTTCAGCAATGTGGATTTGCCACAGCCGTTCGGACCAATCAGCGCGGTCAGGCTGCCCGTGGCGATCTCATGTGAAACGCCTTGCAGGCGAAAGCCATCATAGCCGGATCGGATATCTGTCAGAAGAATGCTCATTCCCGAACCTCGGTTTTGCTGGTGAGAAGCAGAAAGACAAAGAAGGGTGCGCCGCACAGCGCGGTCAGGATTCCGGCCGAAACTTCGAGCGGTGCAAAAAAGGCCCGGCCCGCCGCGTCCGCGAACATGACAAGGATCGCGCCGACCAGCATGGCCACAGGCAACAGACCCCTGTGTGTGCCGCCCACCATCTGCCGCGCGATATGGGGTGCCATCAGCCCGACAAACCCCAGAACCCCGACAACACTGACTGAGATCGACGCCAACAGCGTGGCCAGTGTCAAAAGTACCAGCCTTTCGCGGGACACATGAACCCCCAGCCCTGTGGCTTGCACCGCGCCGAGCCGGATCAGATCCAGCCGATAGGACAACAAAAGGCACAGCGTTGCCAGCAACGCAAGGAAAGGCCAGACTGCCTGCACATGCTGCCAGCCCCGCCCCCAAAGCGATCCGGTCAGCCAGACTAGTGGGGCAGAGACATCATACATATCCGATGTGGCCAGAATGAAATCCACCCCCGCATCGCAGGTCATTCCGATGGCGATGCCTACCAGCGCCAGACGCCCCGGTGAAAAGGGACGCAGAACCGCCATGGCATAGACGATCGCGGCGGCTAGAATGCCACCACTGGCGGCCACAAGAGGCAGCCAGTTTAACGTCAGACCGGGGGCGATAGCTGCCGAAAGCAGCACGGCAAGCGCCGCCCCAGAGTTGATGCCAATGATCTTGGGGCTGGCCAGCGGGTTGCGCAGCAGCGCCTGAATGATCACCCCGGACAGGGCCAGCGCCCCGCCCGTTGCCAAGGCCAGCAGGCTGCGCGGCAGGCGTGAGCGATTGATGATAAACCCCTGCTGCGCACCATCAAGATCAAACAGCGTATTCACGATAACGCGGACTGGAACAGCGACAGCGCCGGCAGACAGGCTCCAGACAAAGACAAGCAGCGCAAGGCTGGTCAGCCCGCATATTGTCCAAAGTAGACGGTTGGGCGTTGCAGGTGTCATGACAGATCCCGTGCAAAAAGCGTTTGCCATAAAAACCAAGGCGCGCCGATCAGGGCCGCAACCACGCCGATGGGCGCTTCGATGGGGGCGGTCAGGGTTTTTGACAGCCCGTCAGCCAGCAGCATCAACGCCGCACCCAACAGGGCAGTGACGGGCACCAGAATGCGGTGATCGCCGCCAAACAGCAGCTTGGCCAGATGTGGCACCACTAGCCCGGTAAAGGCAATTGGCCCCGCGACAGAGACGCTTGCCCCTGCCAAGGCTGAGGCCACCACAGTGCCAAACAACAGCGTCACACGCGGATCGGCCCCCAGCCCACGGGCTGAAGCCTGCCCAAGCGCCATCAGGTTAAACCGCTGCGCCATGAACAGGGCGGCCATCAGACCGGGCAGCGCCCAAAGCCCCAGCCGCCGGGTTTCGGGCCAGCGAATGTCGGTGATATCCCCCACCGTCCAGCGTACCACTGTCCGGGCCAGATCATCGTCCAGCGTATAGGTAAAGCGCACCATGGCATAGGAAAACGCGCCAACAGCTACGCCCCCCAGCACCAGCCGCATCGGATCCATCCGGCCTTTGAACCCGCCGGAAATGGCAAAGGTCGCAACCCCTGCCAGAAAGGCGCCGGCCAGGGCCATCAGATCCGGGGGCAGGGTGGTCAGCCCGGGCAGAACCACCCCGACCGCAAGGCCAAAGGCCGCGCCTTGATTGATGCCCAGGATCGCGGGCGAGGCCAGCGGATTGCGGGTGATGGCCTGCAGAACCAGCCCGGCCAGCCCCAGATTCACCCCCAGCAGCCCGGCCGCCAGAGTGCGCGGCAGTCGGATATCAAACAGCACCGTCTGGGCGATCCCTTCGGCCTGCCAGATATCGCGCAGCCCCACATCCGACCGCCCACCTGTCGCCAGAGAAAACAGGGCGCCGCCCGCGATCGCCGCACTTAACAGTGCAAACGACAGCCAGAGCGGCACCCGGCCTTGACCTGAAATGGCCGTTGCCTGCGTCACTTGTTGACGATCTCCAGCAGATCCGCAGCAGTCATTTCTGCCGCCAGCATACCACGCAGGCGAGACCAGTTATGGGCCGTCACATTGTGGACATTGCCGTTTTTGACAGCACTCAGACCGTCATAGAGGGCTTGGCCTTCCCAGCTGTCGACATGGCTGGGTGTGGCATAGGCCCCCAACAGCAGCAGATCCGGGTTCACCTCAGATAGCTGTTCCAGCGTTGTGGGTACATAGACCTTTTCGTAAACGCCGCCTTCGCCTGCGGTCATATTGCTGTCAAAGCCGAACATTTCCAGCAGCGATCCGTTATAGCTGACAGGGGCGTGCAGCCACAGGCCTTTGGCGTTGGTCACACCAAACTGCGCCGACATGCCTTTGGCCTTAGGTTTGATCTGGGCCGCATAATCGGCCATGGTGGCCTTATGCGCCGCAATGCGGGCGTTCATTTCGTCAGCCTTGCCAATGGCTTCGCCGATCACAGCCATCTGAGCAACAGAAGCGTGATAATCACCGCCGAGGCTGTCCAGCACGATGGTCGGGGCGATTTCTGACAGGGTGTCATAGGCTGCTGAATGGCGGTTTTTGTCCGCAATAATCAGATCCGGCTGCAGCGATGCGATGATTTCGAGGCTGGGGGTCTTACGTGTGCCAACGGAGACCCATTCATCCCCAATCACATCAGTGTATTGCGGAATGATCCGATCTCGTTTGTTGTCATCAGCGATTCCGACGGGCGACACACCCACAGACGCCAGCGCGTCAATATAGCTGAACTCCAGCACGACAATGCGTTCAACAGCGTCAGGCACATCGGTTGTACCAGCTTCATGTGTGATCTCTTTGGCGATCAGCGGGGATGCGGCCATAGCAGAGACCAGCCCCAGCGCCGCAAGCAAATTGCGTTTCATCATAACCCTCATGTGTTGAGATGATTGGCTGGTGCGAAACGCAACTGGCTGGTGCCTGTGTATAGCGATCTGTTAACCTAGTATTCAAGTCGGGAAAATGCTTTGGGGCGGCAGATATCTGCTGTGGTTGAGAGACCGTCCTTTTGGCATGGTCATATTTCAAGGTTTCAAAACCAAACAATTACAGAGGTTCCTAGTACCGCCAGCACCGCGCCAATGAGCGCCGCAGGCCGGGGTATCAGCCCTTCCTTCAGCCATAAAATCGGCAGGATAAGAATTGGCGAAAGCGACCCAAGAACCGCCGCGATTCCCGCTTCGAAGTTCGCAAAGGCGTACAGCAGCAGAGATGACGAGATCCCATAGCCGATAAATCCAGGCAAAATGGTTTGCCCCAGCAAACGGGGGGTTAGCGCGCTTTGGCTTTTGAAAGCTTTCGCAGGCCAAAGCGCCACCAGCGAGATAAGAAACGCAGCCCCTAACAGGCGAATGGCTGAGGCAGCCAGAGGCTCTGTTCCGGCTTGCATCGCTGGTTTCATCACCAGAAACCCAAACCCCTGAAAGGCCGTCGCCAACACCCCAAGCCCGACGATCATCGCCAGACTGCCTGATGTTGCATCGCTTTCAGAGGCTTCATTGTCGCCAAAGAATACCGCCAGAGTGACCCCTGACAAGGTGATCACAGCCCCTAGAATGTCCGTCGCAGTCGGGATTTCATTTAACCAGACAAACGCCATGACACCGACAATCGGGGCTTTCAGGGAAAGCAGTAGTTCGGTCCGTCTGGGGCCACCCCTGCGTAGGCATTCGATCATCGCAAGATTGCCCAGAATGATGCCAAAACAGCTGCTTGCCGCAAAGGCAGGCCAATGATCCCAGGCCACCGAGGGCCAATAGCCCACAAGCGCACAAATCACGGCGAGTATTGCGGAACAGGCGATCAACTGGATGCGGGTGAACTCAAAGGCGCCCAGCAGTCTGGCGGGTCGCTGCGCCAGCACAATCCCGGTTGCCCACCCAAAAGAGGCCCCAATAGCGGCAAGACCTGGCAGAAGAAACATGGCAAGCGTCCTGAAGTGTGCTACATTTTAAGTAACGATACATTGCTACACAAAATGTAGCAACTGGAATTTTTAGGAGAAGGTCATGGCAACACAGGTTCCAACGCCGGGAACCCCCGTTCGGGGGTCAAAGACGGGCAAGCCCATCATGGCTTTGTTCGATCTTCTGGGGCGCAGTTGGGCGTTGGGGGTGATCTGGCAATTGTCGGACGGGCCGCTAACCTTTCGCCAGTTGCAAGAGCGATGCGAACAGGTCTCTCCGACCGTTTTGAACAAACGCATAAAAGAACTCAGCGCGAGCGGGTTGGTTGAGCGGGGGGGCTCTGGCTATCAGTTGACCGCGACGGGGATAGAGTTGTTTGCCCTGCTCAAACCCTTTGGGCAATGGTCGCAGGATTGGGCCAAGGGTTTGTCAGAAACCTAACGGTCCGCGTGTTTCGCAAGCAAAGCCTCAAGTTTGCGCGCGCGCGCACGAACAGAGGCGGCCTTGTCGTCAGCAGCGGCACAAAGCGCAGACCTTGCATCAGGCAAAAACCGATCAAATCGCAGGGCGATGATTACTCTGGCATGCAGGCTCCAGGTGCGCAGGAATGGGCGGCTATGATCCGCCAGCGATGTGGCCCAGGCATAAGTCGCCTGAGCCTGCGGTTCAGTCAGGTCAAATGCGTCAATGGCCTGCAAGATATGCAATTGCGCAGGCCAGGTGGCCAAAGTGGGTAGATTACGCATAAGCCCTTCCAACAGATCCGCGCCAAAACGCAGGCCCTCTTCGGTTTCGGCCTTTATGATCCATGTTGCCCCTTCTGAGATTTCGGGGCGGTTGTCTGAGCATAAGTGTATGAGTTCTTTCAAGTAACCGGGATCAGAGCGGCAGGCTGCGCGGGCCTCGGAAAGGATCGAGATTGATTTCCCGTCGTAGGCTTGCAGCAGGGTTTCCAATTCGCAAGTCATCAGGTTCGTCCAACTATGTTAGCAGTTCAGGATTGACCCGAACTTTGTAAAAGATTCTGAGTTATCTGCGCTTCATGGATCAGCCAGTCTGCAAAGGCGGCCGCATGTGGGCTAAGTTGTATGCCCGCGTCATGTACAAGGTGGTATTCTTCAATGCCACGCAGGCTGAAATCTGGCAGACATGGCATCAGCCCGTAAACCTCTTGCAGATGATCGCTGGCTGGTGGCCGTGCCAAAGCCACGCCGCCTTGGGCCGCAGCAATCGCAAGGGCAGATAAGGTCGTGTCGACATAGGTGACCCGGGTGTTTTGTGGCAACACATCGCCGCCAAAAATCTGTACCCAGTTCTTGCGGTGATCCGAGACCTCAAGCAGCGGGAACTTCAGAATATCTGTCAGATCCTGAATCTGTTCCGCGATATTTGGATGTGCAACGGGGATCAGCTGTTCGCCGAACAATGGGGTCGCCTGTACCCCCGGCGGGGGGGCTCCGAATGCGATCCAAAGGGTTGCTGTGCGTGGCGGCGTTTCTGGGCGGCCAACCATGGAACTAAGTTCCAGTTTGATTTGCGGATGCTGATCGAAAAACGCTGGAAGGCGTGGCGCAAGCCATCCAGCCGACAGAGTTTTCGACACTGCGACACTCAGCGGTGAACGCTGTGGCGACGAAATCGCAGCTGCCGCGCTTTCCATCCTTGTGAGCGATTCACCCACAACCGCAAGCAGGGTGCGCCCGGCTTCGGTCAGCGACACACCTGCGGCGGCGCGATCAAACAGCGGGCGGCCAAGGTGCTCTTCCAATGCGCGGATCTGTTGACTGACGGCGGGCGCAGACATGGCCAGTCGTTCAGCCGCACGGGCAAAACTGCCAGCGCGCGCAGCGGCTTCAAAAACGCGCAACCAGTTCAATGAGGGAAGTCTGCGTGACATGATTTGAGGTTAAGCTCAGCTTATCCTGATGGGCAAGAGAGATTTCTTTTCATCATTTGCAGGCGGTGTAGCCTTTGGCAAACTTAGGGAGGGTTTTATGCTGGATACTGAAAACGGCCATGCGCAGGCTTATCGTCAGAACGGCTTTGTCGCCGGGCTGCGCGTGTTTTCCGAACAACAGGTGGCCGAACTGCGCCAGAATATCGAAACGCTTGAGGCCGAGCAGGCCGATGGGGCTGGGGGGCATAGTCTGGATCAGTTCTTTCGGGTGAATGGGCATGTCGTCATCCCATTGCTTGCCGACGTGGCGCGCACCCCGGCCATTCTGGATGCGGTTGAGGCGGTGCTGGGGCCAAACCTGCTTGTCTGGTCTGTAGAACTGTTCATCAAAGAGCCGGGCAGCACCAAAACCGTGTCCTGGCATCAGGATATCACCTACTGGGGTATGGGTGAAACCGATGATGAGGTGACCGCATGGATCGCGCTGTCGGATGTGTCAGAGCTGGCGGGCTGTATGCGATTTATTCCCGGCAGCCATGCGGGCGGTATGGCAAAGCACGAAGATACCTTTGACAATGATAATCTGCTGTCACGCGGGCAAACCATTGCTGGCATTGATGAATCCAAGGCTGTGACCGGCCCGCTGAAGCCCGGAGAAATGTCGCTGCACCATGGCCGATGTTTTCATGCCTCTGGACCTAATCAAAGTGACGACCGCCGCATCGGCCTGGCCATTCGCTATGTGACCCCCGAAGTGCGTGACCATGCGCCGGGCCAAGATTGGGCCTTGCCTGTGCGCGGAGAAGCCCCGGCAGGCGGTTGGAGCTGCATCGCCGGGCCGCGTGCTTTGTTTCATCCTGCTGATTTATCGCTTTACGATCGCATTCTGGCAGGTCAGGCTACCTCTCTGGCCGCAGGTGCAGAACAACAGGTCAATTTGTACACCAAAGGACATAGCAAATGAGCGAGACCGTAAGCTTCATAGCGATGAAAGATGGCACCAAGGAAGAGTATGAGATGCTCGCGCGGCTGGAAAAACCCTTTCTGGCGGGCTGATCGGGTGCTGGATGAATTGCGCCGCGCTGCTGACGTCACTTTGGAAGGCTATCAGATCAATCGTTTGCAGCATGGGCTGCAATCGGGCACCCGTGCTCTGCGCGACGGGGTGGATATTGATTGGGTGGTGGGCGCTATGCTGCATGATATTGGTGATGGGCTGGCGCCACAAAACCATGATCGTATGTCTGCCGAAGTCATCCGCCCATTTGTGCGCTGGGAAGTGTCCTGGACGGTTGAACACCACGGGATCTTTCAATCGCTTTATTACGGTCATCATTATGGCTGGGATCGCAACGCCCGCGATCGTTATCGCGATCATCCGCTGTTCGATACCTGCGCGGCCTTCTGTGAAGCATGGGACCAGTCGAGCTTTGACCCGAATTACCCGATGGAGCCGCTGGAAACCTTCGAACCGATGGTGCGCGAGGTTTTTGGGCGCAAGGCCTATGATCCCGCGGTGATCCGTGAAAACGAAATGACTGGCCTGCCTGTCCATCTTGGGATGGCGTGAAAGGCGACGAATTTTAGATCCCCGGCGCGCAGGTCCTGATTTGCGCGTGAAATGAACAGACCCATCGGGCTTGCTTTTAGCATTCAAAGCAGCCCGGTGGGTTTTGCGTTTTAGGGCAGCGCGGGTGCGCGATTACCGGGCCTTGGTACTGATGGAATATCGCCCCGCTAGACGGGCGGTTTCTATCATTTTCTTGGATAAATTAGGTGCTCAAAACTGAGATGGCATCTTATGCATTCTAACATGTTAGTTGACTTGAGGCGCTTAATCCGTTTAGCAAAGTAGGTGTTGCTATGAGATCTGATTATGCCAAAAGCCGAAAATAACAAACAAAAACAAACCTCTAATCCGGGTTTCGGGCGAAAGACTCTTTGCCTGAATGCGGGGGATAACGTGGTTATCGCTTTGCAGGACATACCCGCCGGGACATCTTTGGAGGAAGATTTTGGTGGGCTGCGCATCGCGACCCAAACCGATATCCCTCGGGGCCATAAGA
Organism: Pelagimonas sp.; assembly: GCA_025210455.1. Taxonomy (GTDB): domain Bacteria; phylum Pseudomonadota; class Alphaproteobacteria; order Rhodobacterales; family Rhodobacteraceae; genus JAOARQ01. The sequence continues at coordinate 31,982 of JAOARQ010000045.1, read as the reverse complement.
TTGCGTCCCAGCCCATCGCGGCCGGTGAAAACGTCGTGCGCTATGGTCAGATTATCGGGCAGGCCAAGTCAGATATCGCACCGGGCGCGCATGTTCATACCGACAATCTTGGGATGGGGGATCATAAACAGGATTACGCCCATGCCACTGCTGCGCGCGCTTTGGAGCCGATCAGGGATAGTCGCGAATTCATGGGCTTTCACCGCGCGGATGGCCGTGTAGGCACCCGCAACTATGTGGGGATTGTGACCACGGTGAATTGTTCGGGCTCTGTTGCGCGCTTTATTTCTGACGCCGCAATACGCGATGGGTTGCTTGATCGATTTCCCAACGTAGATGGCATCGTACCGATTGTGCATGGCACTGGCTGCGGTATGTCAGGGTTGAATGAAGGCTATGAGACCCTGTTTCGCACGCTGTCGGGCTATGCGCAGCATCCGAATTTTGGCGGTATTCTGCTGGTTGGGCTGGGCTGTGAGGTGATGCAGCTGCAAGATCTGGTTGGAGGCCAGCCCATTCGACCAGATGGCGCATTGCGTTATATGACGATCCAGGGCGAAGGGGGCACCCGGCACACCATTCAGCGTGGTCTGGCACAGCTGGAGGGCATCGCTGCTGAGGCAAACAAAGCCCTGCGCACCCCCGCCCCGCTGAGTGAAATCACTGTTGGCATGCAATGCGGTGGGTCGGATGGGTACTCTGGGATCACCGCGAACCCGGCTTTGGGCTATGCCTCAGATCTGCTGGTGCGTCGGGGGGTGACAACCATCCTGTCAGAAACCTCTGAAATTTACGGGGCCGAACATCTTTTGACGCGCCGGGCCGAAAGCAGAGAGATCGGCGAAAAGCTGATTGAGCGGGTTGCCTGGTGGGAAGATTACTGCGCGCGCAACGGTGGCGAAATGGACAATAATCCAAGCCCTGGGAACAAGCGCGGTGGTTTGACCACAATCCTTGAGAAGTCGCTGGGGGCCGTTGCCAAAGGCGGTGTTGCACCGCTCAGTGACGTTTATAAATACGCCGAAAAGATTGATCGCAAAGGCTTTGTCTTTATGGACAGCCCCGGCTTTGATCCCTGTTCGGTGACCGGCCAGATTGCATCCGGGGCAAATCTGATCGTTTTCACAACCGGGCGCGGCTCGGTTTCGGGGTATCAGCCGACGCCCTGCATCAAAGTTTCTACAAACTCGGAAATGTATGCCCGCATGGCCGGGGATATGGATCTGAACTGTGGGGACATTGTTTCAGACGGCGTCAGCATCGAAGAAAAGGGCGAAGAGCTGTTCGAACTGCTGATCCGCGTGGCGTCGGGTGAACAAACCAAAAGCGAAGATTTGGGATTTGGCGGGGTGGAGTTTGTTCCCTGGCAGATCGGCGCTGTGATGTAGCAGGGATCGTCTGAACGGAATCATCTTGACGCTTTATATTTGAAGTGCTGTAAATATAAAGCGCATCGACCTTGGGAGGAGGGAAGATGATTCCAGCATCAACACTGGCAAGAGAAGACTTTCTTGCCAAAAACAGCAAAATCACCATGAAGCTTTCCGGCATTGGGAAGTCTTTTTCAGGCGTGGATGTTCTACGTGGGGTGGACGTTCAGATTGTCGGTGGAGAAATCCACACATTGATGGGTGAAAACGGGGCGGGCAAAAGCACACTGGTCAAGATTATCAGTGGAGTTCAGCCGCAAAGCACCGGCACAATTCAGATCGATGACCAGGAGGTTGAGTTCAGCTCGCCTGCTCAGGCAAATGACGCTGGCATTGTGATCATGCATCAGGAGCTAAGCCTCATTCCTGAGATGACCGTTGCCCAGAATGTGATGCTGGGGCAAGAGCCCAGGAAATTCGGCGGCGTGCTGGTCGATACCGCAGAGCTGCGCAAAACCGCCCGCGATGCCCTGCGCAGGTTTGGTTTTATGCTGGATGTGGACACGCTGGTCAAAGATCTGCGTGTCGGTGAACAGCAACTGGTGGAAATTGCCCGCGCTTTGATCATGGATGCGCGTCTGTTGATTATGGATGAACCCACATCGGCGTTGTCGCAGAGCGAAGCGGATATCCTGATGGAAGTTGTCCGCGATCTTGCGCGGCAGGGTGTTGCGGTGGTCTATATTTCACACCGGATGGATGAGGTGTTTGAAATCTCTGATCGTGTGACTGTGCTGCGCGATGGGGATCTGATTGGCACAACACTGGCCAGCGAAACCACTTCCCAAGAGCTGATCCAGATGATGGTTGGCCGCGCTGTTGAAATCAAGCCGGTTGCGCGCAAGACCCCGCCAACCTTGGAAACGGTTTTATCGGTGCAGGGGGTGTCGGCGGATCACAAGGGCCATCAGGTGCTTGATAACGTGTCATTTGACCTGCGCCGTGGCGAAGTTCTGGGTATCGGTGGTTTGCTTGGGGCAGGTCGTACCGAACTGCTTGAAACGATCTTTGGCGCAAGAGGTGGCGGGCATTCTGGGGCAATCGCAATCGAAGGTGAGATCGTCGATCTGCGCACCCCAGCCGATGGTGTTGCCCATGGTCTGGCGCTGATCACCGAAGACCGCAAAGGCAATGGCCTGCTGCTGGATCGCTCGATCGCAGATAATGTGGTGTTGCCTTTGCTGTCCACCAAGTCGCGCTTTGGCTATCTGTCGCAAAACGCCTGTGACCGCGTGGCGCAAAATACAATTGATCAGCTGCGGGTCGCAGCCACCGGCGTGCACCACCCTGTTGGGCGTCTGAGCGGGGGCAATCAACAAAAAGTGGTGCTGGGCAAGTGGCTGGCGACGCGGCCAAAAATCCTGCTGCTTGATGAGCCAACCCGCGGCATCGACATCGGCGCGAAAGATGAAATCTATGATCTGATTGGTCGCCTGGCGGATCAGGGGCTTTCGGTGCTTTTCGCAAGCTCAGAGATCCCTGAGTTTCTGGCTGTCTGCGACCGGATGATTGTCCTGTGTGAGGGGCGGGTGTCCGGCTCATTGAACCGCGATGAGATGACGGTGGACAGCATCAAAGATCTTTCCATGCAATTCGAACAAAACTGAGTGGGCCAAACCATGACCGACGCAACAAATTCTAGTGGTGAGACCCCCAAGCTTGGACGGGCTTTGCTGTTTCAGATCCTGAATAAAACCAAGCTGTACTGGGGGCTTGCCGCATTGATCATTTTTGGCGCGCTCACCTCGCCGCTGTCGTCCAAGGGAAATAATATCTTTCTGTCCCTCGGCAATCTGACAGATATTCTGCGGCAGGTGTCAGTGACAGGCATTGTCGCGGTGGGCATGACGCTGGTGATTTTTATTGCGGGCATTGATTTGTCTGTTGGCTCTATCATGGCCTTGGGCACGGTCATTTGCGCAATGCTGCTGACGCAACAGGGATGGACAGCCGCCAGCTTCTTTTCGCTCCCGGCGACGGGGGTGGTGCTGTGTGTTGCGGTGGCCGCGCTGCTGTATTTTATCCAGGTACAGATGCGCAAACCCAAGGAAAGGGCGGGAACCCCGTCCAGAATTCCGGCTCTGATCGCGGGTGCGATTGTTGCGCTTGTCACGATGTTTTGGATGATGTCACAGGTGGATAGCAAATTCGGCGTTATGGCCGTACTGGTTGCCGTTCCCTGCGTCGGCATCGTGATGGGAAGCCTGAACGGCGCGCTGATCGTCTATGGGCGGCTGCAACCCTTTATCGTGACTTTGGCCATGATGGTGGGGGCCCTTGGTCTGGCGCGTGTGATTGCCGGGCAGGATACCGCTGTTTATCCGGTCTATACTGGCAGCAATGCGGTGCAGGAATTTGATGTGCTGCGCAGCCTTCTTTGGGGTGTCGTCCCTGTGCCGGGGTTGTTCTTTCTTGCGGTGCTGGTGGTGTTTTATATCCTGACCCGGTTCACCACCTTTGGCAGCTATCTTCTGGCGATTGGGGGCAATACCGAAGCGGCACGGCTTGCGGGCATCAACGTCAAACGCAACACGATTGTGACCTATGCGATTGCGGGCGGGTTGTCTGCGCTGGCCGGGATCCTTTACGTCGCACAGTTTCGTCAGGGCAAGCCAGACGCCGGTCTGGGGCTAGAGCTGGACGCCATCGCCGCTGTCGTGATTGGCGGTACCAGCCTGATGGGCGGGCGCGGGGCCGTTCTGGGAACATTTGTGGGTGTGCTGATCTTTGGATTTCTCAGCAATATCCTTCAGCTCAACAATATCGACAGTAACACGCAGCTTATCCTCAAAGGCGTCATCATCGTGGCCGCCGTGCTGTTGCAGGAGGGCCGTGTCGAAGAGTTTCTGTTCGCGATCAAACAAAGACTTCGCGGAGAGAAATAACCCTGATCTCACAGTTTTGGAGGACGGAGATCAGGGTTTGCCACGCAGCCAATTGGTTGGTTCATGACAAGGGAGAAGAATATGCAAAGACGTACTTTCAGCAAGAGCATTCTGGGGGCAACGCTTGCTCTGACGACCAGCGCCACTGCTTTGTTGGCCGCAGACAGCTATGTGATCGGCTTTTCGCAGGTGACAACGGTGGAACCCTGGCGTGTTCAGTTCAACAAGGATCTGCGCGCCGAAGCGGACCTGCACGAAAACGTCAAACTTTTGATTGCGGATGCCAATGACCGCACCGAAAAGCAGGTGGCGGATGTTGAGAACTTTATCCGTCAGGAAGTGGACGCCATTCTCATTTCGCCAAAAGAATCTGCCGGTCTGACAGGGGTAGTGGAACAGGCGACCGATGCTGGTATCCCGGTGTTTGTGCTGGATCGCAACGTTGACACGGATAAATATATTCAGTGGGTTGGCGGTGATAACGAACTGATCGGCCGTGCAGCTGGTAAGTTCGCGCTTGATAAACTGGGCGGCGCAGGTGCTGCAAAAGGGACGATCATCGAAATCTGGGGTGGTCTGGGCACTCAGGCTGCGCATGATCGTGCCAATGGGTTCCATGAAGCCTTTGAAGGTGAGGCGGGCGTGACCTTCCTGCTGGATCAGCAATCGGGCGATTGGAAGCAGGATCAGGCCTATGACATCATGTCGACCGCTCTGCGCAACTACGAAGATATCACCATGGTCTATGGTCATAACGACCCGATGGCCTATGGTGCCTATCTGGCGGCGAAAGACGCCGGGCGCGAAAAAGACATCATGTTCATCGGTGTTGATGCGCTTCCTGGCGAAGGGGTGACATGGGTTGCCAATGGGGAACTGGCGGCGACCTTCCTGTATCCAACGCCGGGTGCCGAAGGTTTGCGGCAGGCTTTAGCCTATCTTTCAGGCGAGACCGTCGAAAAGTCTGTTGTGATGGGCACAGAAGCCGTGACCGCTGAAAACGCTGATGAAATTCTGATGCGTAACGGTCTCAAGTAATTTAAAGTCGAAACCAATTCCTCCCCTTGGGGGTCGACTTGTTCGGCGCAGGGGCCTATGGCTCCTGCGTTTTTCTTTTGAGCGCGAGACTTGACGGACACCGTGACAGATAAACCAACGAGATTACAAAAATACTCTGCCCCAGCGCTTGAAAAAGGGTTGGATATTCTGGAGCTTCTGTCTGTTCAGCGCGGTCGGGCGCTTAGTCATGCGGATATTGCCGCTGGCATTGGGCGTTCAAAGAACGAAATCTTTCGCATGATGGTTGTCCTGGAGGAACGCGGATACATCGAACGCGGCGAAGGAGATCTTTTTCAGCTTTCAGCAAAAACGAATAATCTGGCGTCTTCGGTTAGCTCTGAGACGCAGCTTCGCACCATCGCCCAGCCCATTCTATCGCGTCTGAGCGAAGAAACGGGCCTGACCAACCATCTTTGGATGCTGATGGATGGCGCGATGCGCGTCGCCCTTTCGAATGGTTCGGCGGGATCTTATAGTCTGAAACTGAACGAAGGTGAGAAAAGCCCACTGTTCCTGTCGTCTGCCGGGGCCTGTTTCCTGTCTGCGCTTGGAACCTCGGCTGAGCGGCTTAATTTGCTGCGTGATTTTGGGGAATTTGTGCCCGAGGCAGAGTTTGCCCCGTTTGAAGCCGATATTGATGCCTGTGCGCAGTCTGGCGTTTGCGCCAAACCCAGCCCACAGATGCCAACCATTACCGAGATTTCCACTCCGGTTCGTGTCGGGGTCGCAGAGGATGTGATTGGTGCGGTGACAATTCCAACCATCAGCGCAATGCAGCAAGACAATGAAATTGCACGGGTCACCAGCAAATTACTGGAAGCCGTGGGCGCGTTGAATATGCGGCTCAGCCTTTTGGCTCCGGCTGGCCTGCGCCCCTAGGTGACCGACATTTCGGACAGCCCTCAGTTTTTATTGGGCAGCTGCCTTTTGAACCAGTGCAACATCCTTCCTAGCGGGCTGGTTTTGCTGCGGATCGTGCGATGTTGAACAAAGTAGGATGTTTCCCGATCTGACAGGGCTGGTCCACATTGCAGAACCTGGCCTTTTCTAAGCGCCTGATCAACTAGCCCGTGCCATCCCAGACCAATCCCGTCGCCGCGCTGCACGGCTTCCAAGAGGAACGGGTAGGCATCGTAACCCGATGCTTCTTCAAAGGCGGGAGGTTTGAGATCTGCCATGGCAAACCATTTCGACCAGGTCATAAATCCAGAGTTGCCAACTTCGAAATGCAAAAACAGTTCAGGCGAGATCCTTTCGATCATCTCGGATACTTCGGGATGTGCTGCAAGAAAATCAGGGCTGCAGATTGGAAAGATCGCGGATTTTATCAGTGGAAAGAAGGGGCGCTCAGGCAATCCTGATGTGTCCCACACCACTGCAGCATCAAGGCGACTAAGGTCAATATCCCCCAGTTGATCAGTGGTAACAACACGCACCTTGGCACCGTCCATATGTGCCCTGAGGTCAGAAAATCGCGGCATCAGCCATTGGTCGGCAAACCCATAGGTGCAGGCCAGTGTTACCTCTTGGCGTTCAGCGGGGGCGGAGATATCCCGCCAGACCTGATCGAGATGTCCAAAGCCCAATGATACCGCATCAGCCAGCCGCACAGCGCTGGCTGTCGGAATAATCTGGTTGTTGTTGCGTTCGAACAGGGGCAGGCCCAACCTGTCTTCCAGGGTTGAGACATGCCGTGAGACCGCAGGCTGGCTTAGCCCCAGCTCCTTTGCTGCGCGCGACAGGTTGGAATGGCGCACCACGACCTCAAGAACAAGCAGGGCGTTCAGTGAACCAGATATCGGGCGGATCAGTCTCTCCATAACAAAAATTTAGAGAAGGTCTTAGATTTACACCAGTGTATTTCTATCAGAGCTGCCCATTAATCTGATCCACAGTCATGTCCCTGAACACGAATTTTGCGAGAGCTTGAAATGTCTGACCGTCCTCTATCCTCTGTGCGCGTCCTTGATTTTGGCCAATATCTGGCGGCACCGCTGGTGGGCATGATGCTGGCCGATATGGGGGCCGAAGTCATTCGCATAGACCCACCGCAAGGCCCGGCCTTTGATGATCCGGCGTTTGATATGTTGTCGCGTGGGAAAAAGACGCTGACGCTGGATTTGAAATCGCCAGATGGGCGTGAAATCGCGATTGAGCTGGCCAAACGTGCGGATGTGGTTCTGGAAAACTTTCGCCCCGGTGTGATGGATCGGCTGGGTCTTGGCCCCAAAGTTCTGCGCGCTGTGAATCCTCAGCTGGTCTATCTGTCGATGCCCGGTTTTGCCTCGACCGATGCGGATCTGGCTGATCTGCCCGCATGGGAGGCCGTGATCGCTGCCTACACCGGGCAGTTCACCGATATGGGGCTGAACCGGCGGTTGATGGGGGTCAACCCATCCTTCACCCCTCTGACGCTGGCATCGGCCTATGGGGCCAGCTTTGGCGCGATGGCGGTTCTGTTTGCATTGAACGCGCGTGAACGCAATGGCGGCGATCATATCGAGGTGCCGCTTGCGGCCGCCCTGCTTGAAGGGCTGATCTATAATTGTGAGCAGATCGAGGATTATCCCGAACGCTATAAATCCCCCCGTGAGGTTGAGCTGGACAGGCGTGAGGCTGAAGGGCTGCCGATGAACCTGGAATTCGAGGAGCTGTCCGAGTTCCTTGACCCATTCTATCGCACCTATACCTGCGCAGATGGGCGCGGGTTCTATGTGGTGTCCGGATCGGTGGTCACGCACCCGCGCCGCGTGCTGGAAACGCTGGGGCTAAAAGATCTGGCGGATGATCTGCCAGATTTTTCGGCCTATCTGGATACCAAAGACTGGCCAGCAGACTGGTCTATTCGAAACTATCCGGTCGGGGCCTCAGATCGGGCGCGCGTGTCTTCGGCGATGAAAGCCGCCTTTCTGACCCGCCCTGCCCATGAATGGGAGGCGCTTTTTGGGGCTGCCAAAGCCCCAGCGACTGCGCAGCGTTTTACGCACGAATGGTTGTCTGATCCGCATGCTCTGGCGTCAGGGCTGGTGCTGCGCGTCGATGATGCCCAACATGGTGAAATGCATCAGATGGGCAATGTTGCCTGGTTGTCAGATGACGACGGGGCCACCTTGAAAACCGGCCCTGTTGCCGCTGATCTGAAGGCCCTGCTGTCTGATGCGCCGCGCGAAGGTGGGCCCAGTGGCGAAGGAGGCTGGCTAGCAGGTCTGAAGGTTCTGGATCTGACCAACGTCATCGCTGGTCCGACCATTGGTTCAACCCTTGCCCGCTATGGGGCCAAGGTGACACTTGTTCAGCCTGTTGAGCCTTCGGTTGATCCCTGGAACACTGTAGTGTTCGGCATCCACGCGCAACGTGGCAAAGAAAGCATTCTGTTGAACCTGCGCAGCGATGAGGGGCAGGAGGCACTGGCGAGGCTGATCGCCGAGGCGGATGTGATCACGATGAATGGCACCGACCAGCAGCGCAATAAACTGGGCTTGTCGCCTGAGCGCCTTGCGGCGATCAACCCACAGCTTATTCTTGTTCAGCTGGATGCCTTTGGTGGCCCGATGAGGGGGCCGAAATCGGATCATTTGGGGTATGATGATCTGGCGCAGGCAGCCACGGGTGTCATGTTGCGTTTTGGTGGCGGGATGCAAACCCCAGAAGAGCATGCTCATTTCGGCACAATTGATGTACTTACCGGGTTCTGCGCCTGCGTGGCTTTGGGTGCTGCATTGATACGGCTACGCGAGAGCGGCAGGGGCGGTGTCGCGCGTGCCTCACTGGCAGCGGCGGGGAATCTTATTCAGGCACAGTTTATGTATGACTATAATGGGCGGGCGCCCTTTGATGAACCCTCTGGCCGCGAAGCTTTGGGTTGGGGGCCGTTCTATCACTGCTATCAGGCCGCCGATCAGTGGATGTTCTTTGCGGCCCCGACCGAACAGCACCGGGCGCTTGCCAGGTTGCCCGAACTCTCTGATCTGGCAGGCGCGCCAACCGATACGCTGCAAAACAAGCTGGCCGAGCGATTTAAGGCAAAGCCGCTGTCTTACTGGCAAGCGGGCTTTGCTGGTGTGGCAAGCACCGTAGTGCCGCTGTTTTCGCTGCATGATACCCGTGACGCCGCGCTGCAGTTTGAAAGCGCAGGGGGGATTGATTTGACGCAGGCGACCTTCCGCGTCATTCGCCATGATCAACACCCGATGGGCCGCTGGTGCGATCTGGTTGCGCCAAATGCGGTGCGCGCCAAACGGGGTAAAATCACCATACCGGGGCCGATGCCGAAGTACGGTCAGCACACCCGGGTGATCCTCGCGCGGTTGGGGTATGATGATGAGACCATCAACCAGATGATCGCGAGCGGTGCAGCTGGCACCAGCTGGTCTGATAAGTACCTGCCAGAATAAGCGGTACGGTCAGCTCGGCCTGTTCTCAAAATTGCGCCCAGATATGTCAGCTACCCGATGCCCCAGCCGTCAGCTCAGCCGCGAACAATTGCGCATGTTTAGACAAATGCACCGTCGGGTTGGTGATCACTTCGTATGGGTCGCTCTTGGAGCGAAGGATCAGCGGTAAGGTTGTGACAATGCCAAACCCGGCGAATAGGTCAGCAACATCCCCTGAAAGCAGGGCCACGGTATCCTGGTCATTTTGAATAAGCGACAGCGTCGTCAATGCCGAGCGGGTTTCGCTTAGATTGGCTGGGAAGGGCAGGCCTGCAAGCTTGAACTCTTGTTCCAGAGACAGGCGCATTGGCATACCTTCGGTGTAAACCACCCAGCGCGCCCCTTGCAGCTCTGCAAGTTCGATCTGCGACCTGTCCGCAAGCCGATGGCGGGGGTTTGCGACAACTTTCAGGATTTCATCGTGAAATGAGACAGCGTTATACTTTGTCGGGGTCGGGCTGATGTGATGGCGTCCAACAACAAGATCCAAGCCACCCTGATCCAGCATGCGCAATAGTTCGGCGCTGGTGTCTTCATGCACTTCGATAGACATATTCGGATAGCGCTGGATCTGTTGCCTAAGGATTTTGGTCACATAAGGAACCGCCCCCATAATGGTGCCAATCCGCAGTTTGGTTCCAGCGCCAGAAGACAGCCCCTGCAACTCGTGCGCCATAGTGCTAAGTTGCGCCAGAACGGTCTTTGAATTTCTGATCGCGCAGTCCCCTTCGGGTGTCGGGGTCAGACCGCGATTGGATCGGTCAAACAGCTTTGCGCCCAGTATTCCTTCGGCTTCCTGCAGGGCTTTGGTGGCGCGGGGCTGGCTCATGCCGATGGTTTCAGCGGCACGTTTCAAAGATTTCGTATCGTCAATCGCTGCGATCAACGTGAGCTGTTTCAGAGAAAGCCGCGTGAGTGAATGCGCCACGAAGTGGTTTCCTTTTTGTTATACCCCTATTCGAAAAAGACGTATTTACAAGGTGAAGCTCCAGGAAGAAACCAGACTGGGTGCAATATGCGGCAGATTCCGCTTTGCTTTTGGGAATATCTGGAGGGCGTTATGGGGCTGATCAACTATGTTACACGGGTTCAGTTTGGCTTTGGCGAACTGGCGACATTGAAGGATGAGCTGGCGCTGGCCGGCATCCATCGCCCCTTTGTTGTCACGGACAAAGGGGTCCGTGCACTTGGCATCATCGACAAGATGAAACAGGCGATGGGGAAAGAGCCTGTCGGGATCTATGACGAAACGCCCGGCAACCCAAATGAAGCCGCCGTGCGGGCGGCGACGGGCCTGTTCAAACAGACAGAGGCGGATGGGATTGTTGCTGTGGGCGGTGGCTCGGCTTTGGATTTGGCAAAGGCCGTGGCGATCCTGGCCGCCCATGGTGGGGCGCTGAAAACCTATGCTTTGATTGAAGGCGGGCTGGATAAAATTACGCCAGAGACCTTTCCGACTATCGCCATTCCGACCACCTCTGGCACGGGCAGCGAAGTTGGACGCGCGGCGATTGTCATTTTGGACGATGGTCGCAAAGTTGGGTTGTTGTCCCCATACCTGATCCCAAAAGCTGCGATTGTTGACCCGGATCTGACCATGAGCCTGCCGCCCATGCTGACCGCCGCCACGGGAATGGATGCAATTTCGCATTGTATCGAGACCTATCTGGCCCCGTCATTCAATCCTCCGGCAGATGGGATAGCCCTGGAAGGGCTGCGACGCAGTTGGGCCAGCATCCGTCAGGCAACCGAAAACCCCAATGATCGGCAGGCGCGGGCCAATATGGCGATTGCGGCGACGATGGGGGCAATGGCGTTTCAAAAGGGGCTGGGCTGTGTGCATTCGCTTAGCCACGCGCTGGGTGGTATCAATCCAAAACTGCACCATGGCACATTGAATGCTGTTTTCATGCCCGCTGTTGTGCGTTTCAACCGTGCTGCGCCAACGTCAATTGCTGAGAACAAGTATGACCACCTTGCGAATGCCATGGGGCTGGCATCATCAGATGATATCGAAACGGCCATTACAAAGATGACTGCAGAGATTGGTCTGCCCACCAGCCTGTCGCAGATGGGCGTTTCCAGAGATGTGTTCGATCATGTCATTACAGGTGCTCTTGCGGATCATAGTCACAAGACCAATCCCATTGACGCCAGCGCCGCTGACTATGCCGCGATGCTTGATGCTTCATACTAAGTGTCTACGACTTTGGCGAAATCGGATGGCAGGCAATTGACCGCAACAGTATAAATGGGTGACGCTGTGGCCGAATTGGCTCGGGTCCTTTTGCCTTCTGACCTCAACGAATAAAAATGGCCTACAGGCACAACTGAATGGAACGCACAAATGAACACCATCGCCATTGAGCCAAGCATTGCAGCACGTGCGCGCGCGTTAGAGGCCTCAAAAATCCGCGAAGTTGCCGAAGCGGGCATGAAGCTGGGCGGGGTTCTGCCGCTCTGGTTCGGAGAAGGGGCCTGGCCCACTGATGCCCGCATCGTGGATGCTGCTGTCGCATCCTTGCGCGCGGGCAACCACATGTATCAGCCCAACAATGGGGCGCGTGCTTTGCGTGAAGAAATTTGCCGCTACAGCAATGGGTTGTTTGGCTGTTCGCTTGGCCCCGAGCGGGTGACGGTAACGCCATCTGGCATGCAGGGGCTTATGCTGACGGCGCAGATCCTGACCTCTCCGGGTGATCGGGTTGTGGCTGTAAGCCCCGTCTGGCCAAATATCGTGGGCGCTTTTTCGGCCATGGGTGCCGACATAGTGTCAGTTCCACTGTCCGTGCAGGCAGGCAAATGGGCACTGGATATGGAGGCATTGCTGGCGGCGCTCACACCGCAGACGCATGTTTTTATCGTCAATTCCCCGAATAACCCAACGGGTTGGGCTATGAGCGCGGATGACCAAAAAATCGTGCTAGAGCATTGTCGCAAACATGGGATTTGGGTTGTATCGGATGATGTATATGCCCGGTTGTACCGGCATGGCGATGTCGCGCCCTCTTTCTTAAGCATTGCTGAGCCGGAAGATCGTCTGCTTTCAGTGAATTCCTTTTCCAAATGCTGGTCTATGACGGGTTGGCGTTTGGGATGGATTGTTGCGCCCAAAGCCCTTGAGGAAAAGCTTGGCCAATTGACCGAATTCAACACCTCTTGCACCCCCGGCTTTGTGCAGGACGCCGGGATCGTGGCCTTGCGTGATTGCGAAGATGAAGTTGGCACCCTGAGCGCAAAAATCAAAACCGGCTATCAAATCGCATCTGACCGGCTGGGTCGCTTTTCCCGTGTCAATTTTATCGAACCAGACGGCGCATTTTATGTCTTCTTCAAGGTAGAGGGTATCGCTGACAGCCTGAAAGCCGCATTCGACATTATGCACAGCACAAAGGTCGGGCTGGCACCGGGCGTTGCCTTTGGCGAGACAGGGGAAGGCTATCTGCGTTTGTGTTATGCTCAGCCGCAAGAGGTGCTTGAGCAGGCGTTTGATCGTTTGGAAGCTGTTTTGTCCGACTGACAGTATTGTGTGCATTCCCACTGGTCTGCATCGCCTCGCGGCAGCCGATAGTCAGACCCTAGTCACAAATGGCCTGAATTCCGGGCTCAGAGCCAGATCGCCAAAGGATGGACTGTCGCACAGGCGATACGGGCATCTTTCGTTGCATCGGCCATTGACTTCCTACCCAAAAGGGTAGGGTTTTCTTTGCATCACTCCCCCAATGCTACAATCTGTCCACGAGATTTGCCACTCTGTCCAAATTCTGCGCAGCGCTGTTGGTGCGTAAACCAGAGGCATTTTACGCAATTGTCAGACTGAATTGAGTGCTCCGGCCGGTCTTGCAGGCTTGATAGCCGCTGGGCCGCGCCGGAACAGCTAAGAGGGATGCCGCGCGTGAAAGATTCTGTGACTGAAGTTGCCTCTGATGGTGGCATCGTAACCTCGACCGGTGCAAAGCACGTATTCAAGGTGACAGAAGCTGACTTTGCCTCGGTCCGAGACGCAGTGGTGCTTGACCGGCAAGTGCTTCAGAATGGGGTGGTTACGGACAGCACTGTGCAGCGGGTCGAAACCTCGGACGGAGCGCGGTTTTTCCTGTTCACTGACGGGACTGTCCTGTTTGATGCTGGGCCCGCTGCCGAAGGGCTGGCGCAGGGTGTCACACGACAGGCCCAGCTGAATTGGGTCGATAGTCAGGGCCGTCAGCAAAGCCTGAGCGTCGAATTTGGTGGGCAATCCATTGCGATCGCCGGGGTTTCGGCGCTTGAGACAGCCGACAAAACCGGTCAGGCGATCGCTGGTACTTTCCACCAGAAAGCGCCGGTGGATGTCATTCAGGAACTGTTCAAGTCCCTGGACGACTCTGTATCCATTGATCTGGATTCACTGCTTGATGTGCAGGTGCTGGATATCGACACCACCTTTGAACTGTCGTTTGATGCAGTCAAAGGGCTTGAGTTCAAGGCCACCGACAACCGGTCAGGCGATGCGCTTGTCACCAATCTGGGGGCCAAGCTTGATCCGGTTTTTGATCTGGCGAATGAAATCTCGGATGTGGCATTTTCTTCTGTGCCGCTGCCCGTCACCTTTGGCCCCACCTTTAACCTGAGTTTTGGTTTGCAGGCCAATCTGGGTTGGGATGTGTCCCTGCCTACTCTGGGGAAAACCTCTTTTCATCAGCCTGTTGAACTGGCGCTGTATCTTCCCGACGGTCCGGTTGCGACAGGGGAACGGTTTTCCATTGGCACCGGTGGGCTGACCTCTCTGACGCCGACGGCTGTGACCTCAACGGCGGGGCTGGGCAGCATCAATATCAACGCCGGTGTCGCGGTTTCGGATATGAAAATGACCGGGCTTGGATTTGCTATCGGCACCAAGGATCTGCTCGATCTGCCGTTGGAAGGTCTGGCCCGCGCAGCGCTGACATTGAACGCCGATTTCGATCTGGATGCGGCACTACTGAAACTGATGGATGATCTGGGGGCGCCACCCCCTGACAATGGAACGGCGCTGCCGGCAGTTTCACTGGATTTTGGCATCGAAACAATCCTGCGCGGCATCGTAGCGGTCAAGGATCTTGATGCTGTTGAGGTCATCAAAACCGCTATCAAAGAGCTGACCGCAAAGGAAAAGAACGAGGTCAAGATCTTCTTCGCGCTACAAAATCTGCGTGAACTCATTCAGAAATCCATCGAACTGGGCAGCGGCGATTTTGTGCCCACATTTGATGTTGGTGGGGCGCAGCTTGAATCGCTTGAATTGCTTGCCCTGTCCGAGCGCGCGCAGTTTGGCGCGTTTGATTTCCGCGATGCCAACGGGACGGGCCATTTCCAGCTGGACACAGAAGCAGGGGAGCAGGTCGAGGTCAGCGGCGACAGGGTTCTTTCCGCCGCAGAGCAGTCTGGCGTCACAGAAATCCTGTCATCGGTCAGGAACCTGTTCGGAGAAGAAGGCTTTTCCCCGTTCGAAGGGCTGACCTTCAAGGCTGGCCTGCCCATCGGCAATGTCGAAGAATATCAGGGCTTTGGCCATGGCGTCACCGGGCCGCGTGCCGGGGTACAGCAAATCACAGTCGAACAGGCGACCACGCTGGCTGGGCTGTCGATCGACTTTGAAAAACTCGCGCCTGAACTGGTGAACTTTGCCATTGATGCCATTTCAAAGGCAGCCTTGAAAAGCGTCAAGGCCCCCCCAGTCATCGCGGTGATTGCTGGCGCGACGCTGGCGGCGAAAACGGGACTGCAGCTTCAGGAAGAATACGACAAGACGCTGCAATCTGGTTTCAAGTTCGATGCGCAGCTGGACACAGCCGGGCTGGTGGCGGGGCTGATGAACCCGGCGCTGCAACTGCTGAACACAGTCTATGGCGAATTGAACAATCTGACGGGATCGTCAATTCCGGCGTTTGAGCTGATTTCCGAAGATGCGCCACAGGCGGATATTGAACGTCACCTGAAAGGCGTGCAAAACGATCTGGCCACCTCGGTGCGGGGAATTTTTTCGCTATTCGATGAGGTGTCCAGCACGATTGACGCGCTTCAGAACACGGTCAACGCCACCTTTGAAACGGTTGAGCCCCTGATTGATGTGGTGTCGCAATCGGTTCGGGCAGTTTACTATGAAATGAACCGGCTGATCGACAAGGTTAAGCCGGTTCTGGGGGCGGTTGAAAATATCCTCAAGGCCTTTGGCATTCGGATCAATATCGTGGATCGTGTCGAAGAAATCCGCGATGTCTTTGGCGCGATTGACGCGCTGAATGATGGGCTCGAAGGGGCGATTGATGGTGCCTTTGATGCGGTTCGCGCGCTGGTCGACAATGTGAAAGACCTGCCGGGCAAGGTTGAAAGCCTGCTGAACGGCGCCTTTGATCTGGTGGTCGACACGCTTATTGATGTTTCAAAAGGGTTTGAACTGGCCGCCAGCGTGGAATTCAACTGGTTTGATTTCCTGGTCGACGCTGGGATCGAAGTGGTGCAGATCGCCAAATTCGACCCTGATAATGTTGATATCAGCTATACGCTTGAAGGGGTTACACAAAAGCTGAACCCTGATCAGCAGGTCGAATTTCTGGCAACAGGGGCGGTTGGCAGCCTGTTAGAGGGCGAAGTTACTTATAATTTCTCGGGTGACGTGGATTATGACTATCGGCTGCGGCTGAATGTTGATCCGCAGCTGACGCTGTTCAACACCAAGGTCAACGGCAGCGTGCGCGCGGGTGGCACCGATTTTGGTGATTTCGAGGTCGATTACTCGCTGGTGGAAACCACGCGCGACGTTGATTTCGAAACCTTCAGCAGGCTGTTTGGGCAGCAGCAATATCAACAGCTGTTGCAGTTCTTTGACGATGCTCTGGTCGAAATCCCGCTTGAGCTGTTTGATCAGATCGCGCAGGTCGCGGTTGATGGTATTCGCGAGTCACTTGGGCCCATTGGCGCGCATAGTGCCGATCTGCCATGGAATGAAATCCGGCTGTTCCGCAAAGACGACATTGAACTGACTTCGGACCAGTTCACCGAAATCCGGCAGGCTTTTCAGGTGGCAGTGGGGGGCGCGGCCAGCGGTGTGAATGTGCTGCAGGGTGAGGGTCTGTCGGAGGATACAGTCGGATTCCATAACTTTGGCAATAAATTTGATGCGCCGGTGGTGTCGATCAATGGCGCGGTTGAAAATGTCGATACCCTGGTAAAGCTGGCCTTTGGTACGGTTTTCGTCACGCCCGAAGGTGTGATCCAGTTCAGCACCGACGGCGATTTTGATCTGTTGGCCGCCGGGCAGGCACAGACCGTCAGCTTTACCTACGAATTGGCCACCGGGGTCGAGGGCACCGCGCTATTTGAGGTTCTCGGGCAGAACGA
The DNA here is from genome assembly GCA_025210455.1 of Pelagimonas sp. Classification (GTDB taxonomy): domain Bacteria; phylum Pseudomonadota; class Alphaproteobacteria; order Rhodobacterales; family Rhodobacteraceae; genus JAOARQ01. Next base: position 14,816 of record JAOARQ010000045.1, on the reverse strand, counting down.
TGCGCCGGTGGCGGTGCTGGATCAGATTGGCGTGAACCCGGGCGAAACCTCGATCCTGCGGGTTTTGAGCAATGATTTCGATGTTGATCAGGGGGATCAGTTAACGCTGGTTTCAGCCTCTAGCAACACGGGCGGCACGGTTGAGGTGCTGGGCAATACGCTGCGCTATACGCCTGCGGCAGGTTACAGCGGTGTGGACGCGGTTACCTATGTAATCCGCGATGCATCGGGGGTGGAAACCACAGGAACCGCCGAAGTGACCGTCTACCGCAGTGCTTTGGGTGACTTTGATGGTCGGGTCAGCCAAGACAGTGGGGCGGTTGATCTGGCCAGCCTTTTGGAAGGCATGTCACCAGAGACCCGTATCCTTGCGGTGAACGGCGAGGCTGTGAATGTCGGGCAACCCCTGTCGATCAAAGAGGGCACATTGACTGTTGGGGCGGATGGCTCTGTACGCTTTGATCCGGGTGATGCCTTTGCGCATTTGCCGGCAAATACTACGGAGCAGATCCAGTTCACCATCAGTATTGACGGGTTCACCAACCTGACCCGCGCCATCACGGTTGAGGGGCAAAATGATGCGCCGACGGCCACTGAAGACAGCTTTCGCATTGGACACGGCCAGCCTGTTTTGCTGGATGTTCTGGCAAATGATAGTGATCCGGATGCGGGAGATCAGCTGAGCCTGATCAGCGCAGATGCGGGCGTGGCAGGTAGCGCGCAGATCGTCGATGGACGTTTGCGCATCACACCCGCCGATGGGGTTTCGGGGCGGGTTGAGGTCACCTATGTGACTCGCGATTCCCAAGGCGCAGAGGCACAGGGCACAGCTGTGCTGTACGTTGCCCCGCCAACCCGGCTGGACGTTTCAGTGGGTGCCTCGGCCCCGGCTACAGAAATCACCGACCATGTGCTTTTCTCGGACAGCAGTCAGGGGTTCACGGTCGCGCGGGTGAATGGGTCGGCCGATGCGGTCGGGCAGTGGGTGCCCTCGCTCTTTGGTGGGTCGTACAAGGTCAATGCTGATGGCAGTTATGAAATCGACCCGGCGGGTGATTTTGATTGGCTCCCTGAGGGGCAGAAGATCTTTGAAGATATCAGGATCGAGTTCGCCACTGGTGAACAGACGCATATTGTCTACCGTATTCATGGCGAGGCCCGCCCACCACGCGCGGGCGATGATCACGCCACCACCGCAATTGATACGCTGGTCAGCGTTGCGGTGCTGGAAAATGACATTGATCTGCAATCCGGCGAAAGCCCGCAGATCACAGCGGTCAGCGCGCAAAATGGCACCGCACAGATTGATGGCGACAAGGTTGTCTTTACCCCTGATCAGGGGTTCGAAGGGCTTGCACGCATTGACGTCACCATCGCAGATGCAGGCGGTGCCAGCACCACATCAGCCCTGCATGTCGAAGTGGGCAATGCTAATATCACCCGATTGGGGTCAGTGGGGGAAGACGCCACAGAGGCGCCTTTGATCAATGTTCTGGCGGCTTTGGGGATTGCTGGTCAGGTCACAGCGGTGAATGGTCAGACACCGGGCACGATCACTCTGGCCAGCGGGGCGCAGATCCATCTGGCGCAGGACGGCACTCTGCGTGTGGATGCAGCCGGGGCCTATGAGCAGCTTGCGCAGGGTCAGTCAGCGCGCGTCTATCTGGATATCGAGGTTGGTGGTCTGAACCGGACCGTTTCATTTGATGTGATTGGCGCCAATGACGCCCCCATCGCCCATAATGATCGGGCTGGGGTCGAAACTGGACAGGCCATTGGCTGGAACGTTGCCGCAAATGACATCGACCCGGATGCAGGCGACACGTTGACGGTGGTTGAGGTCGACGATCATCCGGGCGGGACGGTGCGCATTGCCGGGCCATCGCATATCGTCTTTACCCCGAATGGCGAGATTCTGGGCGATCTCGACCTGCGCTATGTGGTTGAGGATTCCCACGGCCTGCAATCCGAGGCGATCATGCGCGTGTCGGTCATGCCAAATGGCGACACATCTACGCCTGCGCATTCTGGCCCAACGCAAAGCCTGACCACAACCGAAGTGACCGGCACCTTTTCGCAGCGCGGTGGGATCGACGTGGGGGCTGCGCTGATCAATTTCCTCAAACGCGACACCGGGTTTGATCTGAACGATCTGCTGGATTTCACGCTGATCGACATCGATACAATCTACACGCTTGAGATGGACACGGTCGACGGGATCAGCCTGTCAGCAGATCACGCCTATGCGCCAAATGGTGTTCTGGCCGGGGCGTTCGTCGGGTTAGAGGATGCGCTGTCAACCGCGGCTGATGCGGTTGGGACCAATTTGAATGTCGATCTGGGCGCGCTTGAGCTCAGCCCTGAAATCGTCGCCAAACTGGGTCTGGATCTGCATTTTGGCTGGGATATTGACCTGATCACGCTGGGCCAGACGGCCTTTAACCAGCCGGTTGCGGTGGATCTGACCTATGCCGAACGCGTGGTTCAGGGCCAAAGCTTTACCGTCTCAACCAATGGGTTACGCGCATTTTCCCCGACATCGGTTACGGAAACCATCGGATTGGGCAGCACAAATATCTACGCCGGGCTGGATCTGGCTGGCACTGAGGTTGGAGAATTTGGCTTTGGCGTGAAATCCTCTGATTTCGGACCGTTCAATCTGGATGGCGTGTTTGACATGTCGGCGCGGCTGAACCGCTCTTTCTCGCTGGGCGAGGTCGAGGCCTTTATCCAGCAGTTCCAGAAAGATGTGGTATCGGTTCTGGGATCGGTCGCCAGCCTGAATGTGCCTGCCAATGATTTGATTGATCTGGCCTATTCGATTGACTCAGAAACCGTGCTGCGGGCGCTGTTCTCGGGTGAATTGGATCTTGAGGCGCTCTATGATCTGTTTGAAGAAAAGGATCAGGCCAAGGCAGCAACGCAGTTCATCGATTTCCTGCTGAACTTCCTGCAAAGTGGGCGCGATGAGCTGCCCCGGCATGAGATCAACGGCGTTTCATTTACCCATCGTGAGATCTATGACCTGTCGCAGGATGCGCGGTTTGGTCAGTTTGATCAGCGTGATGATGATGGAAAACCGTCCTTTGCACGCGAAAATAGCGATGGTGAGACCGTGCTGGTCACAGCACTGGAACTGGAAGTTGCGCGCGAACTGCTTGGCATTGATGAACAGATCACCGGGCTGGTCACGGCGGTTGAACGCTTTGGCGTATCGCTTGGCAGCTTTGCCAAACTGCAACTGGATTTGCCGGTGGGCAACACCCAGGAAGTGCAGGGCTTTGGACTGAACGCCGATGGCAGTGCCGACACTGCAACCCGCGATGGGTTGGAGCGCATCACGGTTTCGCAGACAACGGAACTGATCAGCGTCGAGCTGGATTTTGAGACGCTGCAAAAGGATGTCTTTAAGTCTCTGCTGTCACTGATCCCTTCGCCGCCGCCGCCGGGGCTGGATCTGCTGATCCTTACCGCTGCTGCGCAGGATGAAGCCCAGCGGATCTTTGAGGCGGGGTCGACCGCCTCTGCCGAAATTCAACCCAAACAGCTGGTGCTGACGGTGATGAATGCGGTGATCAAGACGATCAACGCCCCGCTGAATGCGCTGAACAGCATTTTCCCCGGTGTCAACTTGGGGACGGTTGGCGAGATCAGCGCAGATCAGTTGAACAACGGCTTTGACGCGGCCCTTGATTTTGCATTTGGCGTGGTGCGCGACGGGTTCAAGGCGCTCTTTGATTCATTCGATCTGATTGTCGATTTCATGCGGCCCATTGCCAGCGGCGGATCGGCTGCGATCACCGATAATCTTGGTCGCTGGGTTGAACTGTTCTTTGACGAAGTGACCCGGCTTGACCTGGGCATCTTCGACAAGCTGGCTCAGGGGTTGAAGGATTTTCAGATTGGCTGGTGCCCGATAGGCTGCTGGCATCCGTTGCACGGGTTTGGCGAAACACTTGAGGATTGGCTTGGGCATATACGCAAGATTTTCCACGGTGGGTCCGAGCAGAATTATCAGGGCGGGGTACGTGGCTTTATCAATGATGCCCGCGATGTGATTGCGACCGCTGATAAGTTCATTGCCGATATCACTGCCTTTGATCCGCTGCCGATGGTCGATTATGCGCTGGGGCATGTGCGCGGTCTGCTTGAAAACGCGGCCGAAGAGATTTCGCTGGAAGTATCGACGGGGTTCAATCTGTTTGACGCGAAAATTTCGGCAGGAATTGACCTGATCCAGACCGCCGCCTTTGACCCGGACGCGGTCGAGGCGGTCTATACCTATGGCGGACAGGAAGTCCGCGCCGGGTTGGGGGAAACCGTGACCTTTGACGCGCAGGGCACCGCGGGTGAAGTCACGAAGGGCGAGGTTGAATATCTCTTTTCCGGCAATGTCGATTATGACTACCGGCTTGAGATTGACATAACACCGGTGCTGAACCTCTTTGAAACCCAGATCCGGGCAAAGCTGAAGCTGGGCAGCGAAGAGATTGACCTGAGCCATGCCTATTCGCTGCTGAAGACCGGGGAAACCAGCCCGCTACGCGGTGACGGTCTGCTCAGCCAGTTTGACGAGGCCCTGATCGAGCTGAATTTCGACATCCTCAACAAGGTCATCGGTGCGGTGCAAAAGCAGGTGGCCGATATGCTGGGGATCGACATTCCCGATCACATCCAGCTGGAAGACAATCAGGTGCTGCTGTTCTTCCTTGAAGATGTGCCTCTTGGGCAAGACCGGTTCGATTCAATTACCCATGAATTTGACGTGCGTCTTGTCGATGAAATCACGCAGACGCTGGGCAATATCGCGCCCGTCGCGCAGGATGCGGCGTTGCTGTATGACGCTTCGGGTGCGCGCCTGCCAACCGCCGTGGCGCTCTCTGTTTCGGATGTGGATAATGATTCACTGTCCTTCCGCGTGGCGTCGGGGGCCGATCTGGGCACTTTCAGCTTTGTTGGTGATAAGGTGATCTTTGTGCCGCGCATTGGGCTGGATGGGGTTCATCAGGCGGAGATCGTTGTGTCTGACGGGCAGGCCGAAACCGCTTTTGCCCTGAACCTGAGCGAAAATTCATTGGCGGAGCTCAGTTCGACGCCGCAGATTGATCTGGGGCTGTCGCGCGACAGCTCTGGCCAGTTGGCGGCAAATGACGCCGACGGACAAAGCGTCACTTTCTCGCTGCGCAGCGCTTTGCCGCCAGAGTTCGGGACATTCACGCTGGCGGCGGATGGATCCTATCAGATCAACCTGACAGCCGAGGCGGCGGGCAGTCAGGCTGTGACTGTTGGCCTGTATGACGGTATCGCCACGCGCGAGGTGACGCTGACCATTATAGCCAAAAGCAATCAACCGGATCAGGCAATCTTTGGCACCGCAGCGGACGAAGTACTGACCGGGACATCCGGCAATGATACCATCGAAGGTGGCGCGGGTGATGATGCCATAAATGGTGCGGGCGGCGATGATATTCTGGTTGATCACGCGGGCTCTGACACCTATCGTGGTGGGGCGGGTGCGGATCTGCTGCGCTCGGCGCTCAGCGTCGCTGAGGTGCGCAGCGGGCTGCGGCTGGATCGTGGCGATGGCGCAGGCCGGGTTCTGATAGAGCTTGGCGGAACGACAGATGTCATCCACAGCGATATCGAACAGGTGCAGTTCCGCGACGGGTTGCTGACAATCACCCAGACACCCGCAGCAGGGGCGCTGTTCAGTATTGAACTGCGCGATACTGCAGGGGTTGTGCATGGGTCGGGCACCTTTTTTGATACCGGCACCCTCAGCCTTGAAAGCTATGGCAATGGCGTGTTGGTGCGCCGTTTGCGCATCGACGCTGAAAACGTAGAACCCTGGCGCGAACGGCTAGAAATCTTTGACGAAACGGGTGCTTTGATCCGTGAGGAACTGACCGAAGATAATGGAATCCTTGGCACTTATCTGTATGCAGATGGTGTGTTGCGTTCGCGCTTTGAGCAGGATTCCGAACAGGTTGCGGCCTTTGTCGAAGAGCTGCGTGAATACGATGAAACAGGCACGCTGACCTATCTCCGCAGCCTGCTGGACACGGGCTTTACCAAAGAAGAGCGCTACACAGACGGTGTGCTGCGATCGCGGATCGTTCATGACACAGGTAATAATGAAAGCTGGGGTCGCCGCGAAACCACCTATGATGCCAGTGGTGACATCACCGAGGTGAAAACCCTCTTTGACAATAGCGATACCCAGACTGACGCCTATATTGGCGGGATTGTGCGCGAAACCCAGCGGGTCGATCATGCGGGCAGCGAAATCTGGCGCGATTACTCCAGCAGTTTTGATGCCAGTGGTGCCCTGATCCGGGAAGTCATCAATTTTGACGATGGGTTAGAGGTGACCAACACCTATCAGTCAGCTGTGCTGAATACGCGCCTTGAGCGTGATCTTGGCGATACTAACCCATTTGTTGAACGCTTCCGGCAGTTTGACGACAACGGTAATATCACCTTTGAACGCAACACCAGCGATCAGGGTGTCTATGCCGAATATACCTATGCGGCAGACCGGTCCTATGTCTGGACAGAAGAGGACCGTGACAACGCCTTTGGCTGGGACCGCTTTGAAACAACCTATGATTCAAATGGTGTCATTACCGGGCAGGTGCGGATTGACGACAATGGGCTAAAGACCACTTATAGCTTTACCAACGGCATCGAGACGCGTCGCTTCGAAGAAGATCTGGGGAACGCCGTTGATTTTACCACCCGCGACACAAGCTATGGGGCGGATGGTCAAACCATTGTCCAACAGGATATTCACTATGATGATGGCGTGCTGGATCAGATCCGCACGGCTGCAAACGGTGTTGTGACAACCTACCACCATGATCCGTCAGGCACGCTGCGCGCACGGCTGGAAACCGCGCCTGTCGGGGTAGAAAGCTTTGTCAAACGCCAGCGCATCTATGAAGAAAATGGCCAGGTCACCCGCGAAATCACGGATGAGGCCAGCGGCACCCGCACCACCACCACCTATGTGAACACATATACCCGCGTGCGTCTGCGCGAAGACCTGGGCAATACCGAAGCCTGGGCCAGCTATGAAGAACAATTCGGCACCGATGGCAAAGTCGCGACTGAAATTGTGACCGGTGATGATGGTTTGGTCACCACTTATACCTATGCCGACGGTGTTCTGACACATCGGTTGGAACAGGCGCGGGGCGGTGGCTATGATTTTATCCTGCGCGAACGGCACTACAATCCCTCGGGTCAGGTCACGCATGAAACCGATACGACCACTGACGGGCTTGATCGAAGCTATGGTTACTCGAACGGCCACCTGCGCAGCAAGTTCCAGCGCGATATCACCGGCACCCGTGACTGGGAAACCATCGACACACGCTATGGCACTGATGGCCGCATCGCAGAAGAGACAACGCTGTTTGATACGGGGCTGCAGAAGGTGGTCACCTATGCCTCAGATCGTTCTCGTGTTGAGATCGAGACCGACACCAAAGGCGCCTTTTCCTGGCAGCGATTTGAAACCAGCTATCGCGCGGACGGGGTAATCACCGGGCAGCTGCGCATTGACGATGACGGGCTGAGGGTGACCTACAGCTTTGATGCGGCGGGCGAAACGGTCTCACGTCTTGAGCAGGATCTTGGCAACGCGCATGGTTTTCTTGAGCGGCTTCAGGAATATGACGCGACCGGCGCAGTTGTACGTGAACTGACCACAGCGGATGATGGCACCAGCCGCGAGATCGTACATGCGCCAAACGGCGTGGAAACCGTTTATGAACGCGATGCCTCGGGCGCGCTGACCCGGCGTTTCGAAACGGATCACAAGAACGCCATAGATTTCGAAACGCGTGAGCGTCTTTATGATGCGGCGGGCAATGTCGCGGCGGAAACTGTGCTGTTCGATGACGGCACCGTCACCGATTATACATACGAAAACGGCCACCTGCGGCGGAAGTTTGAACAGGATCATGACAATACTCAAAGCTGGCAAAGCTATGAGACCCGCTATGATGCTCAGGGGCGGGTTGCGCTAGAGGTGGTTGTTCAGGACAGCGGGCTGCGTGTCACCCGCACCTACAGCGAAGGCACGCTGACCGAACGTTTCGAAGAAGATCTGACCAATCAGGATTTCTATATCACCCGAAAGCGGTTCTATGATGCTGACGGTCAGGTCAATCGGGAATTGCTCACACGTGACAATGGCGTTGCGGAAGAATTCCGTTACTCTGGCGGCAATACCGTCAGCTGGATCGAAGACGACCTGCAGAACGCCCATGGCTGGACCCGGTTCGAAACCTATTATGATACCGCCGGACGCATTCGTGAACAGCTGCGCATTGACGACGATGGGTTGCAGTTGCGCTATGTCTATGAAGCAGGCGTGCTGGTGCGCGAAGACCGCACTGACGGGCCAAACGTAAAGCCTTACCATAGCCTGACCCGTATTTATAACGCGGATGGCACCCTGAAATCGGCGCAGTCTGTCGAAGACGATGGATCGCAGATCGCCTTTAGCTATGAGAACGGCCTTCTGACGCAGCAACTGCACAGCGACCCAACAGATGTGTTGCCCTTTACACAGCGTCTGCAAAAGTTCCGTGCCGATGGTGTGGTGATCTTTGATCGCAAGGAAATGGATGATGGTACGGTCTCTCAACGGGTTGCTGCTGACACAGGGCTTGAGACCACGTCGTATTTTGGTGCGGATGGGGCCCTGACGCAGACACATGAGCGCGACCTGAGCAACCTGCACAGCTACGCCGAACGCATGCGCTATTATGGTGACAGCGGGGCGCTGATCCGGGAAATCGAAACGCAGGATAACGGGGTGCAGGTCACCCGGCATTTCGAAAATGGCACTCTTAACCGCGCGCTGTTCGAAGATTTGGGTGAGGCGCACCAATGGGCCAGCATTGTCGTCGATTATGACGCAGCAGGAAATATCACGCGCGAACTGCTGACCGAGGACAGCGGAACACAGATCGAAAACACCTATGCCGATGGCGTGCTGATCCGTCGAATTGAACGCGATGCTGGCAATACGGCGCAGTTCAAACAGATTGATCAGCAGTTTGATGCCGCTGGAAATCTGATCAGCGAGACCACCGAACAGGATAACGGCACAATTGTCACCCTGACGTCTAAGGATGGGACAATCACCGGCGAACGGTTGGAAGATCGCGGCAATGTCAAAACCTGGCTTAGCCTGCAAAGTAACTTTGGCGAAGATGGGCAGCGTATCGGTCAGAACACCCTCTATGATGACGGTACGACCTCGACGACCACATTTGATGCCGGTGCCCCTGTGACGTTGGTCGAAAATGATCTTCAAAACGCGCGGGACTATGCGCAGCGCACCGTGATCTATGATCAAAGCGGCGGCGTGCGTCTGGAAACACATGTGCTGAATGATGGCAGACGCGTAGTCTCTGAGACCCCTTTGAACCTGACGACGGAAAATGATGCGCCGGTGTTCCTGACCAGCAATCTGGCAGCTGTGTCTGCCGGGGGCAGTTATCAGATCCGGGCGCTTGACCCGGACAGCGCCTCTGTCACCTACCGGTTGATCGAGGGCGAGGGTTTTGCGCTGAACGGTGACACAGGCGTCTTGACCCATATCGGTGCCGCGGTTGCGGTGCCCACCTCGTATAGTCTGATGGTCGAAGCCTCTGACGGCAGTCTTGCCACCCAGCAAAGCCTGACAGTCTTTGTCAGCCCTGGCGGTGTGATCACTGATGGCTCGGGTGTGCAGCCCGGCGCTGGGGCGGATGTCTTTGCAACGGGTCCCGAGGCGCGTGCCCATATAGGCGCGGGTGGCGACGATACCTTCCTTGTGAGCGCAGGGCAGGACGCCCCGCTGTGGGACTATGCAACCGTTACCCCAAGCGGCACGCTCACCACCGCAAACGGGAATGCGGAGCTTGCAGATCTTTCGGGGCTGGTACGCCTGTCAGGCCGCTATGATGGGGGCGCGGGGCGTGATGTCATGCAGGCATCGGACCGTTCCGAGGCGCTGTTGTTGCACCACGCCCCAACTGGTCAGGTTTCGGATTTCGCGCCATTGCTGACATCGGTCGAAGTGCTTTCGCTTGGCGGGGGCGACGATCTGGTCGATCTGGCGGGCTCCCTTCCTGCACTGGCTTATCAGACCTCGGTCACCATTGACGGTGGTGCTGGCGATGACACGCTAATTGGCGGCGCGGGGCAGGACAGCCTGACCGGTGGAGATGGCGCAGATCTCTTTGCCTTCTCTGGCGCGACATTGATTGGCAGACAGATCATTACCGATTTTACCATCGGCACCGACAAGATTGCGCTTTGGGATTTCGGCCTGTCTGACTTTGATCAGGCTGTTCAGGACGGGTCACTGGTGCTGACGGTCGAAAATGGGGATACTGTGATCACCGTTGCAGGGCAGGGTGGCTCTGTCGTGCTAAAAGGCGTCACGCAACCCCTGAGTGCCTCAGATATCCAACTGCGCAATGCGCCTTTGGCAATCAATGATATCGCGCTGGCTTCGGATACTGGTGTGCAAGGTGATTTTGTCACCACCGCATCCCAACCAGAATTCAGCTTTACTGTCGCATCAGGAAGCACAGTCGAAATTGACTGGGGGCAGGGGTATGTCAGCTATGCGCCGGGGGTTGTTTCAACAGATAGCACCCGTCTTGATACCCCGCAGACCTATGCCGCGCCCGAGGTACTGCCAGTGGGTGTGCACACCGCAACCATCCGCGTCACCGCTGCAGATGGAACGCAAAGCACCCAGACACAGCGCTTTGCGATCAATAGCGCACCGCAGATCAATGATGGTTCGGTTGTGGTTGCTCCCGAAGGCCCCGGGCGGCGGTATATCGTGGATCTGGGCATCGCCGATGTCGAAGGTCAGGCGCTTAGCGTAAATGTGCAGAACGGCGATGCTTTTGGCACCTTCGGGCTAAGCGATGGCGCGCTGGTCTTTGACGCGCTGCCTTCGCTCTCTGGTGAACACACTCTGCAAGTCGATATCAGTGATGGGTTTGAAACCACTTCGGCGATGCTCAATCTGCGGGTGGCAGACACATTCAACGCAACTGATGACGTGATCCGCATCGGGGCCAAGCAGACCTACGCTGGCAATCTGTCGCATGTGATCAGCCCCGAGGGCCCGTTGACATTCACCAATATTTCCGGCGCTTTCTCACAGTTTGGCGCGCTGACGCTTGCGGCGGATGGCAGCATCTTCTTTGACCCGATCGATACCGTAAACGGCAGCTTTACGCTGCGGTATTCAGCGAAAGATAGCTACTCTTCGGCGGAGGGCACGGTGACCTTCCTTGTTGATGCTCAGGGCCCGGCGGCAGGCAACCTTTCGCTGTCTGACGCCAGCGGAGCGCCGATCGGTTTCACCACAAAGGACCGCCGTCCGGCGCTGTCATTCAGCACCGAAACGGGGGCAAAGATCGCCGTGGACTGGGGGGCTGGGTTTGTCGACTATGGTGTGGCGCTTGCGGGTGTGCAGCGCTATCTCGCCCCTGCGGATCTGTCAGTCGGACAGCAAATTGTAACGCTGCGCCTGACCGATGAATTTGGCAACATCAACACTGTGTCCCAAACCGTCGAGATCACGGGAACAGGATCTGAGCCTGCGACAGTCAATGGCAACAGTGAGAGCAATGTCATCACTGCCGGAGGCGGCAGTCAGATTATCAAACCCGGCGCGGGAGATGATCTGATCGTGCTTGGCGGTGGCGAAGATACAATTGCCGATAGGCTGGATCACATTCTGGGTGATACCGTGAATGACTTTGGAACCGACGATCAGCTTGTCTTTACGGATACTCAGATTGCACGGGATCAACTGACCGTAACGCAGGGTTCGGCACTGCTGGATGTTGACACCAATCGTGATGGGATCTCTGACGGGCGGATCGTTCTGAAGGGTGATTTCACCACCGGAGACTTTATCGTAATTGGCCGCAATGGCGCGACAACGATCACCTATGAAACCTTCTTGCCGCAGCTTGCCAACCAACAGGCGGTGAATGCTGCGCAGGTCAACGGGATCGTCAGTCAGGAATATCTCACGGGGGATGGCGCGACTGACTTCCGGGTGACCCTGAACGATATGGCCCAAGCCGGATTCGACAATGTTGTTGGCGTCTATGAGATAGACGCAAGCGGCAATATTGTTGACACCCGCATTCTTTTTGCAAATGCCAACAGTGACATAGCAACCATTGCGAATATCACCGGGGTCGAGGCTGGGCATCGGCTGGGCTTCTTTGTGGTACAAGACGCAGCGCACTGGGCTTCGACCCTAGAGCAGAGCGATGTTCTGAGCTTTGTAGATAGCTCTGGCGCTGCAGGCAATGTCGCTGACGGCAGCGCCTTGTCGCTGGCGGTGAACGGTCTGGCCACAGATGAAATCGTGTTCCATAGCTTTGATGCTGCGCTGAATGCCGATGGTGTTGAGCATGTCCTGTCCGGCGTGGATAGAGGCGGACGCTCTATTTCGATTGGCTTTGAAGATCTGCTCGGCGGTGGGGATCGCGATTATGAAGATCTGGTTTTCCGCGTCGAAGCCATGGATGCGCTGCCGTTTGTCTAAGCTCAGGGTCAAAGTGGGTTTTGGGCTGTATAAATCGCTCCCGAGGTATTCTCGGGGGCGTGGTCTGTTTCATGGATAGCTTGGGGCGCTTATGGATCCTTCAAGCATTGAAGTCATGACAAGCGTGCTGTCATAACTCTGGAGGTCTGTCAGACCTGTTGCATATAGGCCGTTGCGGGCGGCGGGTCGCACTTTACCCAAATCACTGAGCTCAGAGGCGAATTTTGTCCTCAATCGGCGACAACGCCTTTTGGACAATGTTGCGCGTGAGAAGAAACTGTGGCCCCAGCCAATGACGCAGGGGCCACCAATCAAAGCGCGTTCTTAGAACAACTCGACCTGGATCACGATATCCTGATAATCTCGATCACCGCCACCCAGTTGATCTTCGAACCCGATGATGATGCTGCGGCCATCCGCCTGCACCCCAGACACAGCGTGCTGCACCCCATCAGAGTTGAGCGTCGATGCAAAGCTGTGCCAGACAGGGAAGGCTGAGCCAGCACCGTTCACCGTCATGGTGATATTCGTGCCATCAGAGATCTCAGCTGCGCCCCCCAGAGAGTCGACAAAATCGAACGTATCAGTCGCACCGCCCGCAAAGGCCCCCTGCATCACGACAAAGAAACCCAGCTCATTGCCGTTTTCCACGCCGGTGATGTTCACAGTCTGACCCGCCGCAGTGGATGTATTCGCAAACAACACGCGAACGTCAGTGATCTCACCGGTCGGCGTCACCTCATAGACACCCAGCAGGTTTTGGAACGTCGCCCCTGACATGCTATCCAGTGTAACGCGATAGTTGTTGCTGCCATCACCTGCCAGGAAGGTCTGGTTGACGATGCCATTTGCATTGCTCAGATCCATGGCCTGCCCTTCGGTCAGCGCAGGCAGAGGGCGTTCATATGACACAACCGTCTGTCCGCCCTTCTCGAACACCAGGAATTGCCCGCCGTTCAATGGCGTATCCAGAGTGATCTGGGTTTCAGGTGTTCCGTCACCATCAACATCAATCGACAGGGTCGACGGGCCGCCATTGCTTCCATTGGTCAATGTGATCGCGCCCGGTCCAAAGACCTGATCGGTAAAGATAAACTGATCATCTTCGCCAAAATCCGTTAGGCGGGTGCCATTGGTATTCGCTAGCGTATCCAGCAAAGTATCTTTGCCAGCGCCCAATGTGATTGTATCCGAGCCGCCCTTGCCGCTGACTGTATCGTCGCCCGTTCCCGCGTCGATGGTGTTTGTTCCGGAAGACCCCTCAAGCGTGTTGTTATTGGCGTCGCCAGTCAGCCCTTCAATAAGATCGCGAACATCTACAGTGAACGTCTTGGTGTGCGTGGATCCGGCTTGGTCCGTTGCCGAGACTTCGATGGTGTGAGTGCTGGCTGTTTCAAAGTCGATCACAGCTCCGCTCGCGACCTCCAACCTATTCCCATTCAGCGTAAACAAGCCACCGGCCGAGTTGACCAGTGCTAGATTGTGGGTGTCCCCGCCAGTTGGGTCGGTGACAGACAGATTGCCGATCAGCGTTCCGCCGGCGCTATTCTCATCCACCTCATTGGCAGAAAGCGCCAGATCGGTTGGGGGGCGATTGACACTGTAGGCCAGACTTTGCATGCCTACGTTGCCCGCCGCGTCCGTGACACGCACCCTAAAGGTATAGTTGCCGTCAGTGATCAGCGCCGCCCCCAAAGTGGCAGATTGGTTGCTGCCTGTGCCAACACCTGCGGCGATGAACCCGGCGCCATCACCAAAATCGACCTCAACCGTGGCCCCGGCTTCCGCCTGAAAGTTGAACATGGGCAGGCTGCTTTTGGAAACGGTTGGGTCCAGCGTGCTGGCGACCGAAGCATCAAGGGCCGGCACTGTGACGGTCGGGGTATTCGCGTCGATAGCGTCGCTTGTCTGGCTGATGGGTGTGGTGAAGGCGGTTGAATTGTTGCCCGCCGCGTCGGCCAGCACGAAGTTCACCGGGATTGTGGCGCCCGCCGCGCGGTCGGTTTGGCCTTCCTGCACGGTGTAGGTTGCGGTGTAATTGCCGCCGCCCGCATCGGTAAAGCCGGTCACCGCGACGCCGTTCACCGTGCCGGTGATCAGGCTCAGACCGGCCTCGGAGGAGGTGATCGTCACCGTCACCGCGTCGCCCACTTTGGCAACCGCGTTCGGGATGCTCACAGCAGAGACAGTTGGTGCGTTGGAATCAATCGGATCGCCTGCCTGGCTG
>JAOARQ010000044.1 GCA_025210455.1 Pelagimonas sp. | reverse complement strand
CGCCCTTGGCGGCAAGCCGCCAGCCGTGGTTTATTGGCTGAGAAAAGATGAAACCCAACTTGATCAGCAGGAGCAGAGAGTAGCTTAACTTACGCTGAAAACTGTCCAAACATTGGGGAGTATCTCAAACAGCCATCTCTATGAACCAAGCGGCACTTTACATAACCGCGTTTTATGCGGCCAGTTTTCAAGATCTCCTCGTCAGATAGAATATCTTTCATAAAGTAAATCTCCTGATTGATATCGGACTTCAGATTTAGGCCCCAAAAGGGTTACTCACAACCTCCCCCTACCCATCCCGCGCTTCACACCGTACAACCCAACTCATGAGCCAGATCGATTCCCTTCCGCCGCTGCGTGATGTCATCGCGCGACATGAGCTTTCAGCCCGCAAGGCGCTGGGGCAGAACTTTCTGCTGGATCTGAACCTGACCGCCCGTATTGCCCGCATTCCCGGAGATCTGTCCGGCACTGATGTGATCGAAGTGGGCCCCGGACCCGGCGGTCTGACCCGTGGGCTCTTGTCTGAAGGGGCGCGGCGGGTGCTGGCGATTGAGAAAGACCCGCGCTGCCTGCCAGCACTGGACGAAATCCGGGCCGCCTATCCGGATCGCTTTCAGGTGATCGAAGGCGACGCGCTGGAAATCAATCCGCTTGAGCACCTGACGCCGCCCATCGCGATCTGTGCCAACCTGCCGTACAATGTTGGCACCGAACTGTTGATCCGCTGGCTGACGCCAAAAGACTGGCCGCCGTTCTGGTCTTCGCTGACGCTGATGTTCCAAAAGGAAGTGGCGGAACGCCTCACCGCGCAACCGGGCAGCAAAGCCTATGGGCGGCTGGCGATCCTGTCGCAATGGCGCGCGGAGGCTCGTATTGCCATGACGCTCCCGCCCGAAGCCTTTTCGCCACCGCCAAAGGTGCATTCTGCCGTGGTGCATCTGACCGCCCTACCCGAGCCGCGCTTTCCTGCGCAGCCGCATCTGCTGGAACGTGTGGTGGCCAAGGCCTTTAACCAGCGCCGCAAAATGCTGCGGGCTGCTTTGAAAGGTCTGGCCCCGGATATCGAAGACCGCCTTCTGGCCGCAGGGATTAAACCGACGGAACGCGCCGAGCAGGTCCCGCTTGAGGCCTTCTGCGCCCTCGCCCGGCAGTTTGAAACATAGCTTGGTGCGATTGCGCCACCTGTTTGCATCTCAGACTTAGAAAGCCCGACACATGCAAAGGCCCCCGCAGATAGATACGGGGGCCTTTGAACGTATTCCTAATAGAAAAAGCTTACTCAGCCGCATCGGCCTTTGGCGCGTCTGGTGTCTCAGCAGCCGGTGCCTCGGCTGCGGGGCCCTCAGCAGCAGGCTCTGGCTTTTTACGCGGCTTGCGCGGGGCGCGGGGCTTCTTTGGCTTTTCCTCAGCGGCGGGCTGTTCCATGCTGGTCAGCTCTGGCTGTGCCTCAGCGGTGGCCTCAGCAGCCGCTGCCGGAGCCTCAGCAGCCTCTTTGGGCTTTGGCTTGCGGGCACGTGGGGCGCGTGGTTTCTTGGGCTTTTCTTCGGCCTTTGCCTCAGGCGTTTCAACCAGACCAGTCTCGCTCTCGGCGCTGGGGGCTGTGTCGATCACATCAGGCTGTGGCGCCTCAGAGGGGTCAGCGGCAACGGGCTGTGGCTGTTCGCCTGCGCCAGCATCCGATTGCTGCGCCTCACGCTGTGCGCGGTCACGGTCGCGCTGTGCCTGACGTTCGCGATTGTCGCGCTCTTGCTGTTCGCGGCGCGCTTCCTGTTCGCGCTGTGCTTCGCTCAGCAGGCGCATGTAATGTTCAGCGTGCTGTTGAAAGTTTTCAGCGGCAACCCGGTCATTCGCCAGTGAGGCATCCCGGGCCAGTTGATTGTATTTGTCGATGATCTGTTGCGGCGTGCCGCGCACCTTTCCCTCGGGGCCACTGCTGTCAAACACGCGGTTGACCACATTGCCCAGCGAATTGCGGTTGCGGTTATTCTTGTTCCGCGAACGAGATTTTGAAGAACGCATTATTTCAGTTATCCAGCCTGAATTGCAGACATTTCAGTGATATGTGCCAAGCGCGTCCTGCGCCCAGAGAGTGTATCACCATCATTTTGGCTTAGTGGCAGGCGAGACAGTGAAACTGTCCAGATCAACCTGACCTAACCTGAATATGCACAGCGCCCCGCAAGACACAAGTCCGAAATTGCCGCAGCCTATAAATACAGGGGATTTCTGCTAGTTTTCGCCGCTATGACCCAGAACAACGCGGTCGCGCCCATCCAGATCAGGCAGGATTCGCACATCACACAGACCGGCCTGCTGCATCAGGCTTTGCACGGCCGGGCCCTGTGTTGGCCCGATCTCAACCATCATGCGACCGCCCGGTGCCAGATAGGGCCCGTGCCCGGCGATCAAAGCGCGATAGGCGGTCAGCCCGTCGGCCTCATCGGTCAGGGCCATGCGCGGTTCAAAGCCCTGCACCTCGGGCGAGAGATACGCCATTTCGCCAAGCGCAATATAGGGCGGGTTGGACACGATCAGATCGAATTGCATGGGATCGCTCAGCGCCCCGTACCAGCTGCCATGTTGGAACTCGGCCCGCGCCTTTACCCCCAGCGCAGTGGCGTTCTGGCGTGCGATGTCCAGCGCCTTTTCGCTTAGATCGGTGGCGACGCCGACGGCGCCGCTGCGTTCCGACAAAAGGGTCAGAAGGATACAGCCTGATCCGGTCCCCAGATCCAAAACCGAAGCAAAGGGCATGGCCAGAGCTGCCTCAATCAGGATCTCGGTTTCAGGGCGCGGATCCAGAACATCCGGGGTTACCTGAAAACTGCGCCCATAGAAATCACGCTGGCCAATCAGGTGGCTGACCGGTTCACGCTGGGCCCGGCGCGCCACCAGCGCCTCATAGGCCTGGGCCAAGTCCGGGCCAACCGGTTCCGGCAGCACCAGCGTCAGACGGCTGGCCGGGATATCCAGCACATGCGCCAGCAGCTTGCGCGCATCCCGCGCCGGGTCGCTGACACCCGCCTCAACCAAAAGACGGGCAGCTTTGACAATCAGATCCGTACCGCGCATGGGGCCGCTCAGGTGTTCAGCTCGGCCAGAAGCGCCGCCTGATGTTCTGCGGTCAGCGCATCGACGATTTCATCCAGATCGCCCGCCATGATCTGATCCAGCTTATACAGGGTCAGGCCAATACGGTGATCGGTCATGCGGCCCTGCGGGAAGTTATAGGTGCGGATGCGTTCCGAACGATCCCCCGAGCCCACCTGCGCCTTGCGATCCGCAGAGCGTTCCTCATCTGCCTTTTGCCGTTCCAGATCAAACAGGCGTGCACGCAGCACCTGCATGGCGATCTCGCGGTTGCGGTGCTGGGATTTCTCGGAGCTGGTGACAACCAGCCCGGTGGGAATATGCGTGATCCGCACCGCGGAATCGGTGGTGTTCACGTGCTGACCACCCGCCCCTGACGCGCGCATGGTGTCGATGCGAATGTCACCGGGATCAATCTGGATATCCACGTCTTCCGCCTCGGGCAGCACGGCGACTGTGGCCGCAGAGGTATGAATACGCCCGCCGCTTTCGGTTTCAGGCACACGCTGTACACGGTGTACGCCGGATTCGAACTTCATCCGGGCAAAGACGTTTTCCCCGGCAATGCGCACCACAAGTTCCTTGATTCCCCCCAGATCCGAGGCCTGTTCTTCGATTATGTCCCATTTCCAGCCCCGCGCTTCGGAAAAGCGCTGGTACATGCGCGCCAGATCACCGGCAAACAGCGCAGCTTCGTCGCCGCCGGTGCCGGGGCGGATTTCCAGCATGGCCGGGCGCGCGTCCGCCGCATCACGCGGCAAAAGCGCCAGCTGCACCGCATGTTCCGCCTCGGGCAGCCGTTCGCGCAGGGCAGGCAGTTCTTCTTCTGCCAGCTCGCGCATTTCGGGATCCTCCAGCATGGATTCAGCTTCGGCGATATCGGCCTGCAGCTGTTCCCATTCCAGAATCTGATCCACCACGGGTTTGAGATCAGAATATTCACGCCCAAGCGCGGCAATATCGCCATCGCCCTGAGACATCATGGCCTCAACAAATTCGAGGCGTTCCTTGATTTGGTGCAATCGGTCAGTTGGGATCATAAAAGCCTCATGCACCCTTGCCCATGGCAGGTCAATCCCACAGGCACTTAAAGCTGGGACAACCAGCCATCAACGCGGGCCTTATTAACCCCAAGGTCTGATTTACCAAACCGCAGGCGGCTGTAGATTTCGATGTGGCCATCACGCAGCAGAACGCTGGCGTAATCGGGAAATCCCATCAATTTCGACCGGGTGACATAGGTCAGATGCCCCTCTTGCAGGCTGCCTGCGAGCAGTTCGGTGCGGGGCGTGACGCGTGCAAGACTATCAAGCGCCTCAAGCGTGGTCTGATCCCCGGACACCCGCCGCTTTACGCCACCTTCCAGATCCTGATTATCCGTCACCTGCGGATCGATGTGCCAATCCTGCGACTGCGTTGGTGCCAGCCGAACCCAAGCCGCAAATCCAACGAAAACGGCCCCAATCAGCAATAGTGCGATTTTCATGGCACTCTCCTATCTTGTAACAACCTTTCCAGATCGCCCTTTGGCGCGCAAAATTCCAGATCAGTTGACGCAGTTTTGCGCAAGGTCACATGCATACGTATGGAATACCTGACTACTCCTTTCGGAAGCGATTTCTTAACCTTTGATTTACCGGTTGCATTCAAATCGGTGCTTCTGTGAGTGGAAGTGACTTCTTTCAGATTGATATTTCATACCTATCCCTACTTGTGCGAGGCGGTGTGATTTTACACCGCCTCATTTTATTGCACCTCACACATCCAGATCCAATGATAACGCATGGATCTCAGCCACCAGATCCGCCCCAAGGGCCGCATGAACCGCCCGGTGACGCTGAATGCGTGATTTGCCTTCAAAGGCAGCGCTGCGCAGCACCACGTGGAAATGGCTTTCGCCGCTTCCGTCATCCCCGCCGTGGCCCGCATGACGCGCGCTGTCGTTGCGCACCTCCAAATGGGTCGGCGCAAAGGCGCGTTGCAATTTTTCTGTCATCTTGTGTTCGCGGGACATTTTTTTCACCACTCCCCCTGTAAGTTCCTGCCGAATTGTCTAAACTCTGGCGTCCGAGTCGAAAAGAGGTGCGAGATGAGCAAAGATGACCCCTTCGGTTTCGATATGTCCGTCAAGTCCGCGAAGAAAAAGAACCCGCGCGGCAGACGGGGTATGACAGGCGAACAGGAGCATTCCGTTCGTCAGTGCGACTTTGAAGGCTGTACCGAGCCGGGGAAATTCCGCGCCCCCAAGGCGCCTGATGTGCTGGATGAATTCTTCTGGTTCTGCAAAGACCACGTGCGCGAATATAACGCCAAGTGGAGCTTCTTTGACGGCAAGACCGAAGCCGAAATGAATGCGCAGGAATCCTCAGACAAGGTCTGGGAACGTAAGACCAAGGAATGGCGCGACCCAGAGGCCAAGGCCTGGGCGCGTCTGGGCATCGAAGACCCGCATCAGGTGCTGGGCGAAAACGCCACCAAGAATCCGGGCCGGTCGAAACCCGGTGGTGGCCGTAAGCTGCCGCCCACTGAACGCCGCGCGCTGGAGATTCTGGATGCGCAGGACAGCATGGCCAAAGCGGAAATCCGCAAGGCCTATAAAAAGCTCATCAAAGTCCTGCACCCGGATATGAACGGCGGCGATCGTTCGCAGGAAGAACAGCTGCAAGAGGTGGTCTGGGCCTGGGATCAGATCAAGGACAGCCGCAGTTTCAAAGACAAATAGAAAGCAGCTGCTTTATAAAAAGCCCCCAACCTTCTGGTTCGGGGGCTTATTTATGGGTTGTCCACACAGATTTAGGCCCGTGATTTAGAAAGGGTAAGCCGCGCGCTGAACTTCAGCCCGGCACTTCAACCCGACGATAAAACCTGCAAAGCAGACTCATGCAGCCTTTGCGAAGCAGAGGCCACAATCGCGCCCTGTGACTCTAACGTAAGGGGCTGCCCCTTCCAGTCGGAAATCACACCACCGGCTTGTTGAACGACAGGACAAAGGGCGCAGATATCAAAGGACTCCAGATCATCGCCGTTGATGCATACATCTATCAACCCGCGCGACAACGCCCCATAGGCCGGCGATCCACCATCAAAAACACGCAGGCGCCCTGCTGAACTGAGCGCCCTGTACCCCGCACAACTGGACGGCTGATAGCTATCCGGATTTCCAATACCTACGACCGATGCGTTCAGATCGGTCTGGCCACTTGTATAGACACGGCGGCCAGAAAACACCGTTCCCCGCCCTTCCAGCGCCGAATAGCGCACGGACGAGAGAGGGAGATCTATGATCCCCAGCACAGGCAGGCCATCGCGACACAGGGCAATCAGTGAGGCATAGTTCAATAAACCCGCAGCGAATGAACGGGTTCCGTCAATCGGATCAAGCACCCAAGTGAAGGCACTCTGGCCGGTATCGCTCCCGAATTCTTCTCCCAATATCCCGTGATCTGGAAATCTCTGGCGCAGAATCTCTCGCCATTCCGTTTCAATCGACAGATCCGCCTGCGTCAGCGATGAACCATCTTGTTTATAGCTCACAGAGAGATCACCGCGCCAAATTTCAACCGACCGTTTAGATGCGATCTCGGCAAGCTCAAGCGCGGTGTTCATAAAGGTGTCAAGTTCGGACATGCCCTGTCTTTCGTTCGCGAAATACACGGCGCCAGATATCATCGCGATTGTAACAGTACCGTTGCATGAGCCGAGTACATCACATTTATTTGGCTCAGACAGACGCAGCCTGAACCGCGGGGCATCCGCACCCCTGCTACGCGCACCAAAAAAGCTTTTAACGACAGGCCCTAGGCAGGCCGAAATTTCAAACTCACCCCGTTGATGCAATGGCGCTTGCCGGTGGGGGCTGGGCCGTCGTTGAAGATATGCCCCAGATGTGATCCGCAGCGGCGGCAATGGCATTCAGTGCGCACCACCAGCAACTTGCGATCTTTTGAAGTGCCAATGGCGTTGGGCAGCGCCTGATAGAATGACGGCCAGCCAGTGCCGCTGTCATATTTGTGGCGCGCATCATAGAGCGGCAGATCGCAGCCACGGCAGATAAACTGTCCGGCGCGCTTTTCGTTGTTCAAAGGCGATGTAAAGGCCCGCTCGGTTCCGTGTTTGCGCATGACCTTATACTCAAGATCGCTCAGCATGGCGCGCCAGTCTTTGTCGCTGCGGGTCACTTCAAACCCGGCGGCCAGCGCCTTTGGCAGCGCCACAAAAGCCGCCACTGTTCCCATAAACCCGCGTCGTGTCATCAAAGCCTCCTGTCGACCTGCTCACAAAATCGTGCCTGCACTGGAGCAAGGCAACAAACATCTGCCCACAATCGCGTGACTTTTGTGACGCTATGCGACCTGAGATGACGCAAGCTGCCCTGACAGGCCCTGCCGTGATGCTATGGATAGCTAATGACCGATTATGTGCTGCACTATGCCCCCGACAATGCCTCTCTGATTATCCGTCTGGTAATGGAAGAGCTGGGCCTGCCCTATCAAACCGTGCTTGTGGATCGCATGAAAAGCGAACAAAAGTCCGAACACTATCGCAGGCTGAACCCGGCGGGCATGATCCCGGCGCTGGAAACCCCGGATGGGGTAATCTTTGAGACCGGCGCAATCCTGCTGTGGCTGGCAGATCGGCATGGAAAACTGGTGCCGCCTGCGGATCATCCTGATCGTGGCGATATGCTCAAGTGGTTGTTTTTCACCGCCACCAATCTGCAAGGTGGGTTGCGGCTGACCTTTTATCCGCACAAGTTCACCGGCGCGGATGAAGCAACGCAAAAGGCGCTGCGCGACGGCATGCGGCAGGTTTTGCAAGGGCATCTGTCCCTGCTGAACGATCTGGCCGAAAGCAACTGGGCCTGGCTGGGGCAGGATCAGCCCAGCATTCTGGATTACTACATCGCCACCTGCCTGCGCTGGTGCGCGCTGTACCCCGAAATCGGCCACGCGTGGTTTGATCTGGCCCGCTACCCTGGCCTGCGCCGGATCGCCGCCAAGCTGGAAGATCGCGCTGCCACCAAAGCCGCGCAAAGCGCCGAAGGTCTGGGCCCCTCCCCCTTTACCGCGCCCTGTCTGGCCAATCCGCCCGAAGGCAGCGCGCTGTAGAAAGGCAAGTTTCGTAAAGGAAACGTCGCTTTTGACGCGCGAAAATGACTCATCTCTCCTTATGAATGGGATACTGTCACTCATAAGGGTCATGCGCGATGTTCCTTTCCGTCTTCGAGATGTTCAAAGTGGGCATTGGCCCCTCATCTTCCCACACCATGGGGCCTATGGTGGCCGCCCAGATGTTTCTGGCCAAGCTGCGCGAGGCCCCCTTTCACGTGCATGGTCTGCGTGCTTCGCTGCATGGCAGCCTGGCCTTTACCGGCGTGGGCCATGCCACCGACCGCGCCACGATCCTTGGACTGGCGGGCTTTACCCCGGAATCCTATGATCACGAAAAGGCCGAAGCCGTTCTGGCCACAATCGAGGCCACACACACCGTCAGCCCCGAAGGCCTGCCCGATCTGAAATTTGACCCCAAGGCCGACATGATCTTTGATTTTGATCAGGCGCTGCCCGGTCATGCCAACGGTATGATCCTCATGGCCACGGATGCGCAGGGCGATGTGATCTTGCAGGAAACCTATTACTCAATCGGCGGCGGCTTTGTGATGACCGAGGCCGAACTGGCGCAGGGTCGCAACACCGACGAAGGCGAGCCGGTGCCCTTCCCGTTCAAATCCGCTGTTGAAATGCTGGAGATGGCAAAATCATCGGGCAAAAGCATCGCCGAGATGAAAAAAGCCAATGAAATCTCGCGCGGGTGTTCGGAGAGCCTGACCAACGGCGTGGCGCGGATCTGGCAGGTGATGAACGATTGCATTGATCGCGGCATGACGACGGATGGCATCCTGCCGGGGGGCCTGAATGTGCGCCGCCGCGCCAAAGATATCCACGATCAGCTACTGGCGGAACGCGGCATGAACCTGCCAGCCCCGCACACCATCAATGACTGGATGAGCATGTATGCCATGGCCGTCAATGAAGAGAACGCCGCCGGCGGTCAGGTTGTCACCGCGCCGACCAATGGCGCGGCGGGTGTGATGCCGGCCGTGGTGCGCTATTGGCTGGATCACGTGCCGGGCGCGACGGCTTCGAAGATCCCTGATTTCCTGCTGACAGCTTCGGCGATTGGAGGGCTGATCAAATACAACGCCTCGATCTCTGGGGCGGAAGCGGGTTGTCAGGCCGAAGTGGGCAGCGCCTCAGCTATGGCAGCGGCGGGGCTTTGCGCCGTGATGGGCGGCACGCCAGAGCAGGTGGAGAACGCTGCGGAAATCGCGCTGGAACATCATCTGGGCATGACCTGCGACCCGGTCAAAGGGCTGGTGCAGGTGCCCTGCATCGAACGCAATGGCCTGGGGGCGATCAAAGCCGTTTCGGCGGCCTCACTGGCGCTGCGCGGCACCGGCGATCACTTTGTGCCGCTGGATGCCTGCATCGAAACCATGCGCCAGACCGGGGCCGACATGAGCGAGAAATACAAAGAGACCTCGCTGGGGGGGCTGGCGGTGAACGTGCCCAACTGTTGATCTGTTTTTAGGGGGCGACTGTGAACAGCGTGAACTTCGCCCCCTGCCCCTTGGCAGTTACAAATCTGACAGAGCCATGCTGTCGATAGCGCAGCGCATCGCCCGGACCCAGCACATATTGTTTGCCCTCAAGTTCCACATGCAGATAGCCCGATTGCATCACCAGATGGTGTTCCTGACCTTCGATCTGCGGCGCTTCTTCTGTGACTTCTGCGCCCGGTGTCAGCTTGCAATCAAAGACCTCACCAGCCAGTGCGGCCGCCCCGGGCGATGCCACCCGTTTGGTCAAGCCGGTTTCCCCATTGCGCATCACAGCCTGATCATCGCGGATGATATGTGCGGCAAACCCATCCTCAGCCAATGCCAATAGGCGCGACAGGCTCATGCCATGGGCATGCGCCAATTTGGCCAGGACATCAACAGAGGGGCTGACCTCGGCGTTTTCCAAGCGTGACAGTGCAGCGCGGCTGACACCGCTTTGCTCTGCCAGACGATCCAATGTCCACCCCTTTGCACTGCGTTGCGCGGCCAGACGCTCGGCCAAACGCGCGGTCAACTCACTTTTCATCCTACTCCCCCGGGAAATTCCCTTTGGGCAACCTATAAGTTTCACAACCACAAGGGCAACGGGCCTGATATGGCACCCTAAATAGGTCATATTTCAACCAGGTTGAAAAACTGTTTATATTCAGCAACTTGACAAACACGGGATAATTTCCCACGAACAGGAAACGCTCAGTTTCCACCCAGTTTACATCTCAAGCCCCCTGTCACAGACTGAAATGTCGGGTGTTCTGAAATCTTCAATTGCCTATTTGGCTGCTCTCATGCAGGAAGACAGCCTAAGCTGGCAATGATGACACCGTTTGTGGATAAATCAGTGCAGATATCGCTTATGTGAAACTTTAAAGCCATGGATCGGGTATGAATAGTGTAAAAACTGCTCAAAACAACAAATCCAAGCAGGTAGAGACACTGATTATTGGCGCCGGAGCAGCTGGTATGATGGCCGCGACACAGGCTGGTCGGGGCACCCTCGTAATTGACCACGCCAAAAAGCCCGGCGAAAAGATCCGCATTTCTGGTGGGGGGCGCTGCAACTTCACCAATCTCTATTGCGAATTCAAAAACTACCTCGGCGAAAACCCGCATTTCCACAAAAGTGCCCTAACGCGATACACGCAATGGGATTTCATCGCTTTGGTGGATCGCTACAAAATCGCCTGGCATGAAAAGGCCCTTGGGCAGCTTTTCTGCGATGAAAAAGCAACCCAGATCGTGGATATGATGCTGCAGGAAATGCGGGGCGCTGGTGCGGATCTGTGGCTGGAAACAAAGGTCATAGAGGTGCGTCAAGCTGGATCCGGGTTCGCCACCCGCGTTAAGAAGGGTGAACAAGATATTGAAATTTACTCGCAAAGTCTAATTATTGCCACTGGGGGTAAATCAATCCCCAAGATGGGGGCCACTGGGCTGGCCTATGATCTGGCCAAACAGTTTGGCCATGAAATCATCGACACCCGCGCCGGGCTGGTGCCTCTAACATTCTCAGACAAGCGCTTTGCCGAAATGTCTGGTCTGGCGACAGACACCAAGGTTTTCAACGATAAAGCCCAGTTTGAGGAGGCGACATTATTTACCCACCGCGGATTGTCTGGCCCGGCTATTTTGCAGATCTCCAGCTATTGGCGTGAAGGTGAAGAAATCTGCGTAAACCTTTTACCCGAAACAGATTTGGCTGAAATTCTGCGCAGCAAACGTAAGACTGAAGGCCGTAAGGCGCTTACAACCGAATTGGGCTTTCACATTCCTTCAAAACTGGTGAATCACCTGCGCCAAGAGATGAATCTGGACGGCAATCTGGCCGACCTGTCAGACAAACGTATTGATGTACTCGTAGAGGGTTTACAGAACTGGAAATTGAAACCCAGCGGCAGCGAAGGGTTTCGCACCGCCGAGGTCACTTTGGGCGGCGTATCTACATCAGGTTTGGATTCCAAATCCATGATGTCAAAGACAATTCCCGGTCTCTACTTTATTGGCGAAGCTGTGGATGTGACCGGCTGGTTGGGCGGGTTCAACTTTCAATGGGCCTGGTCATCCGGCTGGGTGGCCGGACAACACGCCGCTCAGCGTCAACCTTGATCCAACCCTGCCTGAACACAGGCCGTAAAGTCATCTCCGCGCAGTTCAAAATTGTCATATTGATCAAAACTTGCTGCTGCCGGGGCCAGCAACACAACATCCCCCGGCTCGGACTCAGCCATGGCCTGCTCAACCGCACGCTTCATCGTTGTCGCGATTTCTGTTTCAACCTCAGAAAGTTGCAAGGCAAAGCTCTGCGCTTCGCGCCCGATCACATAGGCCTTGCGCACATGGCCCAACCCTGGCGTGAGCACATCAAGCCCCCCGTCTTTCATCAACCCGCCACAAATCCAGCGGATGTTCTTGAAGGCCAAAAGCGCCTGCAATGCGGAATCTACATTGGTCGCCTTTGAATCGTTAACATAGCGCACCTGCCCCTGTTCAGCGATCAACTGCGAACGGTGCGGCAGACCCTTAAAGGATTTCAGCCCCTCTTCAATCACACGCGGCGCGAGCCCAAGGCTGCGGCAGGCTGCATAAGCAGCGCAGGCGTTTTGATGGTTATGGGCCCCGGGCAGCCCGGCGATCTCGCGCAGGTCAATTGACGCGACCTGCCGCCCCTTACGCCATTCAGCCAAAAACCCTTTTTTGGCAAAGACATTCCAACCAACGCCCCCCAGCTTGGTGCCGCTAGACACACGGATAACCCGATCATCGGCAGGGGCCACAGCCAGTTGGTTGGCCATGAACTGACCTTCGAATTCATCCACTCCGATGATCGCGCGATCCGGGCCGCCTTCGGCAAATAAACGGCGTTTGGCGGCGAAATACCCACCCGGCCCCGCGTGGCGATCAAGATGATCTGGCGAGAGATTGGTAAACACCCCCACATCAGGGGTTAACGCCCGCGCCAGCTCGGTCTGGTAGCTGGACAGCTCAAGCACCACGACACCGCCATCGCCGGGCGGATCAATATCCAGCACGCCGCGCCCGATATTACCCGCCAACTGGCTTTCACGCCCGGCCTGTTCCAGAATGTGATGGATCAGGGCAGAGGTGGTGGATTTGCCGTTGGACCCGGTGACTGCGACAATCTTTGGCTCGCGCTCAAAGCTGTCCCAGTCGCTGCCCAGGCTGCGAAAGAACAGCCCGATATCATTGTCCACTGGCACACCCGCCATCAGCGCGACACGGACAACGCGGTTCGGTTCCGGGTACAGATGCGGGATGCCCGGCGACATGATCAGCAGATCCACCTGATCCATCTTGCGTTCCGGATCAATGCATTCAAAGCCTTCGGCTTCGGCGCGATCACGGGCGGCGGGGGTGTCATCCCAGGCCCAGACGGTGGCGCCCCCTTCGCGCAACGCACGCGCTGCTGACAGGCCAGACCGCCCCAGCCCCAAAACCGCAACAACCTGCCCCTGAACACCCATCACTGGTATCATCGTCTTCCCCCGAACGGTGCAAAATCAAAGCGCGAGCCAGAGGCCCGCGCAGAGTGGTTTAACGAACTTTCAAAGTCGCAAGGCCGATGATCGCAAGGATCAGCGCGATGATCCAGAAGCGGATCACAATCTGCGGCTCTGCCCAGCCCTTTTTCTCATAATGATGGTGGATCGGCGCCATCAGGAACACACGTTTTCCTGTGCGCTTGAAATACAGCACCTGAATAATCACGCTCAGGGCTTCGGCGACAAACAAGCCACCAACAATGCCCAGAACCAATTCGTGCTTTGTCGCCACCGCAATAGCCCCCAGCGCACCGCCCAAGGCAAGTGACCCGGTATCCCCCATGAAAACCGCAGCCGGTGGCGCATTGTACCACAAAAAGCCCAGACCACCGCCCGCAACTCCGGCAGCAAAGATCAGCAGTTCACCGGTGCCGGGCACATAGTGCACATCCAGATATTCGGTGAAATCCACACGACCCACCGCATAGGCAATCACGCCCAGCGTACCTGTTGCGATCATCACCGGCATAATCGCCAGACCATCCAGACCATCCGTCAGGTTGACCGCATTGGCTGCACCAACGATGACAAACATCGCGAAGGGAATGAACAGGACCCCAAGATTGATCAGCGTGTCTTTGAACACCGGAAGCGCCAGTTGATGGCTCAGCTCAGCCGGGTGATAGGCGGCGGCCCAATAGCCTGCGATCCCGGCGATGATAAAGCCCAGCAGCAGGCGCACCCTGCCCGACACACCGGCGGTGTTCTGCTTTGAAACCTTGGCGTAATCATCGGCAAAACCGATCAGCGCATAGGCGATGGTCACAAAAAGAACCAGCCAGACAAAGGGGTTATCCCAGCGCGCCCAAAGCAGCGTCGAAGAGACAAGCGCGCCAATGATCAGCAGCCCGCCCATGGTGGGCGTACCCGCTTTGACAAAATGCCCCTCAGGGCCGTCAGACCGGATCGGCTGGCCCTTACCTTGTTTGCGACGCAGCACATTGATCAGCGGGCGACCAAACAGAAAGCCAAAGATCAGGGCGGTCAGGAATGCGCCCCCGGCGCGAAAGGTGATGTAGCGAAAAAGGTTGAAGAAATCTCCGCCATCGCTGAGTTCAGTAAGCCAATACAGCATCCTATAATCCCTTTACGCCTCTACATCGGCGGGGGCTTGCCGCATTTTCTTGATCGCGTCAACCACGCGCCCCAGCCCGATCGACAATGACCCTTTGACCAAAATCACATCCCCCGCATCCAGAACACGGGGCGCACGCGCAGCCATTTCACCACTGGTTTCCAGCCACAGCCCGCGTTTTTCTTCGGGCAGGGCCTTCCACAGCGATTTCATCAATGGACCCACGCAATGCACGATGTCGATCTGCTGCATAAAGGGCAGCGCCGCCAGCGCACGGTGCAAATCCAGCTCAGTTTCCCCTAACTCTTTCATATCGCCCAGGATCGCCACCCGGCGACCGTTGGAAAAGCGGCCCATGCGGTCGCGGGGCTCTGCCGCAGCAAGCACCTCGAGCGAGGCGGTCATTGAAGCTGGGTTGGCGTTATAGGCATCGTCGATCAGTTCCAGCGCAATGCGGCTGTCGACGGTGTCCAGACGCACCACTTCGCGCGCGCCCCGGCCTGCGCCCGGCTCCCACTGACCCAGCGCCGTGATCGCCAGCGCCCGGTCGAGTTTCAGCGCGGACACCACCCCAAGCACCCCCATGGCGTTCACCGCAAAATGCCGCCCCGGCACCATCACCTTATACAGCAACGGCACCCGCCAGGCGCGCGACATGGCGACTGTGCAGTGGTCTTTGACCACGACATCGCTGCAGCGGTGATGATTGCTGGCTTTTTCACCAAATGAGATCACCCGCCCGGCGCGTTCCAACGCAGCGGCCCGCAGGATCGGGCTGACATCAAGATCACCGTTGTAAACCGCCACCCCTTTGGGTTCGAGCCCATCAAAGATCGCCGCCTTTTCGCGCGCGATACCTTCGAGGCTTTCAAATGCTGCCAGATGCGCCGGGGCGACGATGGTCACCATGGCCACATGCGGCCGTGCCATCTGC
Source organism: Pelagimonas sp. (assembly GCA_025210455.1). GTDB lineage: Bacteria > Pseudomonadota > Alphaproteobacteria > Rhodobacterales > Rhodobacteraceae > JAOARQ01. The sequence goes on along the minus strand of JAOARQ010000044.1, from coordinate 131,175 downwards.
GCCAGCGGAGAGATTTCCCCCGGATGGTTCATGCCGATTTCGATAACGGCAAAATCCACATCCGCCGGCATACGCGCCAGTGTCAGCGGGACACCCCAGTGGTTGTTATAGCTTTTCTCGGCGGCGTGGACCGTTCCCAAAGCCCCCAGCACCGTGCGTAGCATTTCCTTGGTGGATGTCTTGCCCACCGACCCGGTCACCGCCACCACCTTGGCCCTCGTGCGGGCGCGGGCGGCTTTGCCCAGATCTTCAAGGGCGGTCAGAACATCATCGACCAGTAGCAGCGGCGCATCATCGGGCAGGCCTTCGGGGATATGCGACACCAGCGCGGCGCCTGCCCCTTTTTCCAGCGCCTTAGCCACAAAATCATGCCCATCGCGCGCAGCCTTAAGTGCGACAAACAGATCGCCCTTGGCGATGGTGCGGGTGTCAATTGAGACGCCCTGCACCTCAAAGGGGGCCAGCGCCTTGCCTTTGGTGGCCAAAGCCGCCTCTTGTGATGTCCAAAGTGCGGTCATAGGCCTTTTCCATCCAGTGCGGCCACAGCAATGCTGGCCTGTTCCACATCATCAAAGGGATAGACCGTATCCCCCACCGTCTGCCCGGTTTCATGGCCCTTGCCGCAGATCAGCAATGCATCACCCGCGCCCAGACCATCGACAGCGCGTAGGATGGCTTCGGCGCGGTCGCCTACCTCCAGTGCCTCCGGTGCGCCCGCCTTGACGGCGGCGCGGATCAGCGCCGGATCTTCGCTGCGGGGGTTATCATCGGTGACAATAACGCTATCGGCGTGCTGCGCCGCCGCCTGCCCCATCAAAGGCCGTTTCGAGGCATCGCGATCCCCGCCTGCCCCCACAATCGCCACCAGACGCCCCATAACATGCGGGCGCAGCGCCTGAATGGCGGTCGCTACCGCATCGGGCGTATGGGCATAATCCACAAAGACCGCCGCCCCATTGTCACGGGTGGCAGCCAGTTCCATCCGGCCACGCACAGTGCCCAGACCGGGCAGCGCGTCCATCACATCGCCGGGTGTCGCCCCGCAGGCAATCACCAGCCCGGCAGCCAGCAACACGTTTTCCCCCTGAAAGCCACCAATCAGCGGCAGGCGTTTTTGCCAGGTCACACCACCATAGCTGATGCGTAGTTCCTGCCCCGCAGCGTCAAAGCGCTGCCCCTCAAGGCACAGATCTGCGGCATCGCGCCCAACGGTGATCACGCTTTGGCCACGCGCCTTGGCAATCGCCAGCATATCAATACCGCGCGTATCGTCGATATTGATCACGGCGGTGCCATCTTCTGACAGAACCCGCGCAAACAACCCCGCCTTGGCGGCGAAGTAATCGTCAAAGGTCTCGTGGTAATCCAGATGATCCTGCGTGAAATTGGTAAAGCCCGCCGCCTTCAGCGTCACCCCATCCAGACGCCGCTGCGCCAACCCGTGGGATGACGCCTCCATCGAGGCATGGGTCACGCCCGCCTCAGCGGCACCAGCCAGAAGGCGATGCAGGGTGATCGGTTCAGGCGTGGTGTGGCTGGAGGGGGCAATCCAATCCCCTTCCACCCCGGTTGTGCCCAGATTGATCGAAGGAATAGCCAGCGCCTGCCAGATCTGGCGGGTAAAGGTCGAAACGCTGGTTTTGCCATTGGTGCCGGTCACCGCCACCATGGTACCGGGTTGCGCCCCAGACCAAAGCGCAGCCGTATAGGCCAGCGCCTGACGCGGATCTTCGGCAATCACCAGCGCAGGATCGAACTGAGCAATCACATCTTTGGCGATCTCGGCCCCTTCGCTGTCGGTCAGAATGGCCACCGCCCCCTGACGCAGAGCAAACTGGATGAACTCCGCCCCATGCACCCGCGTGCCCGGCATGGCTGCAAACAAAAACCCATCTGTGACGTCGCGACTGTCGACCGCCAGTCCGGTGATCTCGGCTTCGCGCCCTGCGCGCGCCGTCAACCCCAGTTGCGCCAGTGTTTTGACCTGCCCCATTGATACCCCCATATGCTCTTTGTCGCCCTCTTACGCCAAAGACCGGGATCACACCAGCGTGAGACCGGATCAATCCGATGCAGAGCTTTCCGAGTTCAATTCTCCGATCTGGAACTGCGGACGCAGACCCAGCAAGGGCGCGACACGCTTGATCATTTCCGCCGCCACCGGCACCGCTGTCCAGCCTGCGGTTCTGCGCGGTTTTTCGCCAGTGGTTTCCACCGGCTCATCCAGCGTCACCACCAGCACATATTTCGGATCATCCGCCGGAAAGATCGAGGCAAAGGAATTGATCACCTTGTCATCGTAATACCCACCGCCGCGCTCTTTGGGTTTGTCGGCGGTGCCGGTTTTGCCGCCCACGTTATAGCCCGGCACTTCGCCAAAAGACGCGGTGCCTTCGGTCACAACCTTGCGCAGCATCTGCTGCGACACCCCCGCCACCTGCTGAGTCATCACGCGCGGCCCATCCTGCGGCCCGGCCTGTTTCAGCAGGGTCGGTTTCACCGCAATCCCGCCATTGGCAATAGCCGCATAACCTGCTGCCAGATGCAGTGGCGACGTGGAAATCCCATGGCCATAAGAAATGGTTACAGCAGACAGATCCGTCCATTTTTTCGGCAAGAGAGGCTTGCCGCCCCGCGCCTCGACGATTTCAATCGGCGGCGCCTCAAAGAACCCAAGCGAACGCAGGAATTCCTGCTGACGTTCAACACCGATGGCCAGCGCCAGTTTGCCTGTGCCCCGGTTCGAGCTTTTGACAATGATCTCTTCAACCGTGGCCTTGCCATAGTTCTTATTGTTGAACTCACCAATCTTGAAGCCCCCCACCTTGAAAGGTGGGCTGGTGTCGATCACGGTCTGAGCATTCGCCAGCCCCAGCTGGATCGCCTGCGCCGAGGCAAAGATCTTGAAGGTCGACCCCAGTTCATAGACCCCCTGCACAGCGCGGTTGAACAGTGGGCTGTCGGATGGGTTGCCTTCGGTCAGCGGATTCGGGCGATCATTGGGATCAAAATCCGGCAGCGAGACAATCGACAGCACTTCGCCGGTGTGCACATCCATCAAGACACTGGCCGCGCCTTTGGCATTCATCAGCTTCATGCCCGACGACAGCACATCTTCTGCCGCGGCCTGCACCGTCAGATCAATCGACAATTGCAGCGGCACCCCTTCACGGGCAGGATCGCGCAGATTGGCATCATAGTATTTTTCAATCCCGGCGGTGCCCACCACTTCGGCGGAATGCACACCTTCTTCGCCAAAACTGGCCCCACCCAGCACATGCGCCGCAATCGCGCCATTCGGGTAAAGACGCATTTCGCGCGGGCCAAACAGCAGGCCGGGTTCGCCAATCTCATGCACCGCCTGCATCTGTTCAGGCGAGAGTTTCTTTTTAATCCACAGGAACTTGCGCTTGGGATCGCCAAAGCGCGTCGCCAGTTTCACCGCATCCAGATCAGGGAACAGCTCTGCCAATTCCCGCGCCGCGCGTTCCGGGTCAATCATCTGATGGGGATGCGCATAAAGGCTGTGGGTCGACATATTAGTGGCCAGCACCCGGCCCTGCCGATCAACAATATCTGCCCGCGTCGCCGCAATCGACGCCCCAGCCGCCAGCGCGCGTGGCTCTTGCGGTTCCGAAGCCGAAATCATGCCCATGCGCGCGCCGATCACCGAAAAGGCACCAAAGAACATCACTGCCAGCACCAGCAGCCGCCCCTCTGCGCGCAAACGCGATTTGTCACGCATCTTTTCATGGCGCAGACGGCGATTTTCGCGTTCGATCACATCGGGGTTTTCCCCCTTTTCACGCGCATCCAGAACACGCGCCAAAGGGCGCAGCGGGGTCCGTGTCATTCGCTTGCCCCCGTGCTGAGCTCAAGTGTTTCTTCCGCAGGTGCGATCACCTCATCCAGCGGCTGCGGCGCCTGCGGATAAGCCACCTGATCAATATTTCCGAATTGTTCCGGCAACAGCGGCAAAAGCCCCAGCTTATCAAAGTTCAGCTCGGCCAGATCCTGCAACCGATCAGGGCGGTTCAGATAGGCCCATTCTGCCTTGAGAATGGCAATGCGTTCCTGCGCCTGCCCGATCTGACGGCGCAGATCATCCACTCGATCCAGTTCGGCCTGCGTGGTATAGTTTTCGTGATAGGCCCAATAGCCCGACGCAATCACCGCCAATGACGCAAGAAGGAAAAACAGGCTGCGCATCAGATCACCTTTGGTTAACATCCGGCATTGACAGATCCCGCGCCGCGATATCGCGTGCGGGCGCAACGGTGCGCCGCCCCACCCGCAGCTTAGACGACCGCGACCGCGGGTTCTGCGCCAGTTCATCCGCATCCGGGCCAACGGCCTTACGCGTCAGAATTTCAAAAGGCGCGTCCGTTTCCACCGCCTCTTCGCGGGCATAGCGATTGACGCGGGTCTTTTTCGCCCCATGCGACTGGAAGAACCGTTTCACCATACGGTCTTCGATGGAATGGAAGGTCACCACCGCCAGCAGGCCGCCCGGTTTCAGCACCCGTTCCGCCGCCATCAGCCCCTGCCAAAGCGCGCCATATTCATCGTTCACCGCAATGCGCAGCGCCTGAAAGCTGCGGGTCGCCGGATGCGCCTGCCCCGGCTTAGAGCGCGGCAAACAGCCCTCGATCACTTCGGCCAGTTGCAATGTGGTTTCAAAGGGCATCGCCTTGCGCTGGTCCACAATCTTGCGGGCAATCCGGCGCGACTGCCGTTCTTCACCGTAGTGATACAGAATATCCGCGATCTCTTCTTCGCCATAAGTATTCACGATATCCGCAGCGCTTGGCCCCTCTTGCGACATGCGCATATCCAATGGCCCGTAACGCAAAAAGGAAAAGCCGCGCTCGGCCAGATCCAGCTGCATCGAAGAGACACCCAGATCCAGCACCACCCCATCCACCTGATCGGCAACGGTATCCATCCCGGCAAAGTTGCCTTCAATCATGGTGATGCGCCCGGCATAATCGCCAATCCATTCCAGCGCCATCTCATGCGCCAGCGGATCCTGATCAATGCCCACCACATGGTCGGCCCCAGCCGCCAAAAGCCCGCGCGTATAGCCGCCCGCGCCAAAGGTGCCGTCAATCCAGGTACCCTGCACCGGCGCACATTCCCGCAGGATCGGCCCCAGAAGAACCGGAATATGCGGTTTGTCTTCGGTCTGCCCGGTCATCAGAGCGCCTCATCCTCTTCGTCTTCGTCCAGCAGTTCCAGCGGATCGAAACCGTCATCCATATCGTCCAGAATTTCTTCGGTCGCTGCCAGTTCCGCATCGTAGGTCTCGGGCGCCCAGATCTGGAAGGTATCCACATTCGAGGCAAACTGCGCCTCTTTGGCGATCCCGATCTTGTCACGCAGCTTGGCCGGCAGAACGATACGGCCGGTTTCATCCACGCTGGTGGTGACGGATTGCGTCGAAAACAGACGCTCCAAAAGACGACGCTTCTGACTGCCGCGCTTCATGCGGCTGATGCGGTCCTCGACGTCTTCAATTTCCTGAATTGTGTAACATTCCAGATACTTGCGGCGGTGATCCCCATAGACGATCACAAAGTTCGGGTTCAGCCCATCGGTCCAGTCCGGGTCACCCGCTTCGAGGACACGGCGAAAAGAGGCTGGGATAGACACCCGCCCCTTCGTGTCGACCTTGTGTCGACTTTCACCTCTGAACCTCAGCCTGCGGCCCAACTGCCTGGCCCCTCTGGTTGCCCCCGGGTCTGAAACGAAAAGGGGCGGGTTGATCTGCTGCCATTGATCAACCCGCCGCCTACCCCGCTGTGCGGGTGTCTCCGACTGCGCGCGCCACCTGGGGGGATGTCTGCTCGCCCGCGCGCCGGATCCTCATGTCACGATGAAGGCGGTGCCTGTATGAAACCTGCTCTTTTTATTTTTGAAGTTCGCTGCGGGATCTTGTTGTCCCTAACCGCTTCCTCATCGTGTGATATAGGGATGCCATGGGAATGCATGGTACGCAACAGTTTTTTACGGGAATTTTGGCAAGGGAATGGCAGCGACAGGGCCAAACCTATTCATTTCAGGGCGCTTTTATGGTGATCTCGGGAAAATCCAGCAGAAGCCGTCAGCGCCAACACAAGATGTAGGGGGCTGAGATTTTTTGAGTTTTTCCCATCATTTCCCAAATTTCCGCCGTCAAAAGGTATCTTGCCCATGAAATCCCAGGCGATCAAAGCTGATGTAGCAAGTTATCCACAGGATTCCACCCCCACCTGTGGAAAAAGTGATTCGGATTTGATGACCTGAGCAAAGTTTCGCGACACTGAGCCCCCAGTCCCACCCATGCCCCATGAAATCCCATAAACCCGCGCGACACGACTTCTTTCAGTGGTTAGCGGTGGTTGTTGTAGCGTGACTGTAGCGTGACAGAACTTCTTACAGTGATTTACACTACTTTTTACAGCAAAGACATTTTGGGACGGGATGGGCGAAGCGGCCCGAATGACCTGATCCGGGCCGCAGTGATTAAATCCGCTGAATGACGCCAGATGTTAAACGCCCGTTTAAACCCGTTTGAACGAACAAGCGGCGCTTCATCTCATCCAACGTCAGGTGGCGTCACTTGCGTTCTTTGTTGCTCAATTTGCGCAACACCTCTGGAAGTTGCTCATCCAGAGCATCCTCATACCTTCTTTGCTGCAGTTCCATGAGTGACTGGGGCAAGGTGAACGACATAAGAAATACAAATGTTGTCAAACACACAAAAGCCCTCTCTAGCCAGAGTAATATCAGACAATTTTCCTTTGGAACGACAAACATCGAAAGTGCCAAACCCAAAGTCACCAAGTACAGGTAAAACAAGGCCTTGTGCCGATTAAGTTTTACAAGCATCCCGCGCTTATCTAGCTGAAGCTCTTTCCACCCACGCGCCCCTGGATCTCCGATAAAGGTGATGACCGCTACCAAGAAGCCAGCCAAGATCGAAAAAACTGTTACAATGGTGTTTACCGCATTATCATTGCCTGAAATCAAGGGCTGTACGTAAAATCCAGACGCGACAGAGATCACAACGACAGCTAGGGCTGAGACAACGTTCAATACCTTCATCATACAGCCCTCCTATTTTACCCCGTTAAACGTCTAACTGCCCATCCTCTCGCAACTGCTGCATGAAACTACGCATTTCGGAAAACGCTGCATCGTGCGGCACACTTTGGGCATAGCGCTCAAAATTCACTCTTTTCTTTACAGACATTTCGCCTGGCTTGATAGTATCACCATTGCGAAGCTCTAACACGTAGTCATCGAACTCTTCATCCTCGAGGAATGTACTGGCAGCATCATTCAGGGCGTTTTTCGCAGGTAACAGGTCAGTGTTTGGCACATTAACAGAAACCCGCATTTTCCCCTTACGACTCCTGCGAAGCTCCTCGCTGGCTCCGCCTCCATCCAGTAAAGACCCGAAGACCGAACCCAGCTTGCCAATCATCCCTGCGCGAGGCGCAGCAGCCAACTCTTCGACGTACGCGTTAGTAGCCTCTTCTAAGGATAGATCCATTTGCAGTTTGGCAACTCCACCAGAAGTGTGGATCTTATGCACTGCGTTGACATTTGCAACGCGGCTCAAACCGAACTGGTTTCGGTCTGCCACCACACCCGCTCTTTCGAAAAAGCGATTCAAAAAGTAACGTAGGCCAGCAGCATTCTGACCTGCACCGATACTTACGACATCGTTTCCACTGACAAATCCAAAGAATGCGTTATCCACAAAATTTTCTCCATTCCCCGGACGCTTTTCTCCTACAAAAACCTGTGCCCCACCCTCCATAGATAGAACACCTGCGGGTTCCCCATCAGCATACTTCAAACACTGAATGGCAACGCCATCATCGTAGATTTGGATATAATTGCCCATCAGGCTAGTCCCGTCGGGACGTTCCACAATTCTCTGGTTGGCGTCCGGAAAGGTGTCGAGCGCTTGACGGAGACGTGTTTCTACGATGTCATCTTGCGGAAACCACATTGCCCTTCGGTATTCGATAAACTTAGTGACTCTTGTCATGCAAATTCCCCACTTTTCGTAATTGAGAAGTTGCTACTCTGGGAATTTCGATTCGTCACTAGTTAGCGTCACATTGCGTAATTTCAGTTACCTCTCGAATTGCCTCCCCTTTCAACGAAGGAACACACACAGGAGCCACCCCGAAAGAGTGCTCCAAAAGTTGTGCGTCTGGATCTTCTTGGGCTGCCCGTGCGCCGCCAGACTGACCCCAAGCGATACCGCCCCAAGCATCAGGTAGATTGATAGCCAGATATTCATAGGAACTCTCCTATTTAGAAAGGTGTTCAAATCATGCCGTTTTCGCGCAGCCAGCGTTCCGCTTTCTGCACCGCTTTGGTCAGGTCGCTTTCGCCGGTTTTGAGCAAAAGCGGCGTGTCTGGCCCCTGGTCCATTTCCCAGAGCAGCCATTCGGTTTCGTCCCAGCTGGGGCGCAGATCCACCGACTGGCCGTGCAGATCCGCGCGATACCAGCGCGGCTCCATGATCGCCATGGGCCGCCAATAGGGGCCATAGGCTTCCACCACCTCTTCAATCGTGGCGTAGCGGTCGCGGTATTCGAATGACCCGAACTGGCCGCCGATGCGCACCGCTATATAAAAGAGTGCCGATAGGAACAGCGCCAGCGGCACCGCCGACCAGTGGCATTGCGTCAGCGCATCGCGCCACATCGCCCGGAAGAACTTCCAGTCACAGCGCGCCCGGTCCCAGCGATCACCACCGACCGCATAGCCAAAGTCATGGTGCCGCCAGCTCGCGTCCTCAAAAAACCATGACATATTATATGTGATGAACTGGCGCGCACGATCCGGCAGCCAATACGGCCCCAGGCCATTGCCAAAATGCGCCTGCTGCGCCGCGATCAGATCTGTGAACTTAGGTCTTCGCATTGCTCTTTTCCTCATTGTCGCGTTCTGCCTTGAAGCTTGTGGTCAGCGCCCCGTCCAATTCATGGGTCACGGATGTGATCAACCAGGGGCCGCAAAGCTCAGGCATCAGGCCGGTCAGGGAGACGCTGGCCTCGGCCATCAGCGCGGGCCAGAAGCCGCCAAGATCAACGGTGATGTCCCCACTGGCGCGGTTGCTGCGGTCATAGCTTGACTGCGCCACCTGCCGGGCTGCGGCTTCATCGGCAAAGATCCGGCGCAACCGCTGTTCCGGGTCTTTATCTCCGACAGTCACGGTCCTGATCTGACCGCCCGCCCGGTCACCCCAGCTGGCAGTGACGCGCCCCACCCGGCCGCGTGATGTGATGCTGAAGCTGGCACCGGCCATGTCGCTGCGATCCACCGCAAACACCGGCAGAGCCGCGCCGCTGGCAGATTTGCCTTCGCCGCGTTTGACCACCACCAGCCGCCCGCTGACCACCTTGGCCACCGCATCCAGATCCCGGCAGATCCGCGTCAGAAAGTGCAGATCGCTTTCGGCAGTCTGCGCCAGATAGGGGAACATATGCCCGGCAATGCTGGCGCTGATCTGCGGCGACAGCCCATTGTCACCGGCGATGGTCTGGCCAATCGCGCCCAGAGTCTTTTCCGTCCAGGCGCGGGTTTTGCGCGCCCGGATCGGTCCCAGCATATCTGCCCCTTTTGCGCTGAGTGTCAGGGTATCGGGGCCAATCTCGCCGCTCAGCTCATCGACCACAAACTGCCCCAGAGAGACCAGCGAGGGGCCAAGACCGGCGGCAATATCCAACCGCGCACCGGTCGGCGGCAGGCTCAGCGCAGCGTCGCGGTTGTCCAGGGTCAGCTCAGCCGCGTCAGATTTATGCCCCGCCTCATCGGTGACGGTCAGCCGCACCAGCCGATCCGCGATCTGCGCGGTGATGTCGATGCCATCAGCAAGGATCAGGTAATTCGGATGCATGCCTTACCCCCAGAGCCGAATGGGCTGGCGCGGGGCCTGCGGTTCAGGATCTGGCAGGGTGATGTCGATGCCTTTGGGCAGCACCGCCCCACGCGCCGCCAGACCGGGATTGGCCTCATAGACCGCCACGGTCATATCTTCGCGCCCGTAATGCCCCTTGCAGATCTCGTCGATCATATCCCCGTCTTTGGTGCGATAGAGGGTCATCAGAACAACCTCCCGATCTGGCCCAGACCCGCCGCCAATGTGCCGTCGCGGCCATAGCTTTGCAGGGTCATGGAGAACTCGATTTTGCGCGGGGCCCCATCGGCCATAAAATAGGATTTGGTATCGCGCACCTCAGTGATCGCCCAGCGTTTCCAGACCCAGCCCAGCCCGTCGACCATCATCAACGGCACCCCAAAACCCGCCTGCGCCCGCATCAGATCGACCTGTTTCAAGCCACCTTTGAAGTGCGGGTAAATCACCCCTTCAAGCGTAATGCTTTCCGCATCCGGCCCGGCGAATTGCAGCGCAGGCGCGCGCCCCTGACGCATCACTTTTTCCCAGCGGAACGAGGCGCTGCGGCTAAGCTTTTGATAGGCGTCATTCTGCATCCCAAAGCGGAACGACCCAAGCGCCATCATCACACCTGCAAACCTCATGCCAGCGCTACCCCGTCATGCAGATCCCCGCCCCGGCGGCGATCCCGCGCGTCCAGTTCGCGGCGCACCGCGCGGGCGATCTCGCGCGGGTCCATGCCCGGCGGCGGCGCAATATGGATGGTGATCGTGTCGCCCTGGTGCGTGATCTGCGGCCCGCCCTGCCCCGCTGCCAGCGCCGGGCGCATGTCGATCTGCGGCAGCCGCAGCGCCTGAAGCGCCCGCGTCGGCAGGATCTGCCCCGCCACATCCGGCACAAACAGTTCCGGGCCGCGTTCGCCCAGCAGATAGGGCAGATGTGGCCGCACCGGACCGCCCGCATCGCGTTCCCCTTCGATGCCGGGAACAGAGCCGCTGACCGCGCCGCCGCCCGCCTGATTGAGCAGTGCCGCCAATTTGCCCGCCTTCACCAAAGCCGCATCCAGCGAGGCCGCGTTGATCTCGGGTGCGACCTCGGTCTCTCCCAAAAGCTGCAGGGCGCTTTGCAGATCCCCGGCCCGCGCCCGCGCTGTCTCTTGTTCTGCGGTGATCGCGGCAAGCTGGGCCTCGGCCCGCGCCAGCAGATTGTCGCGCCCGTCAAAGGCAGAGCCAAAGAGATTATCGCCAATCGGGTTGGCTTCCAGATCTGCGCGCAGCTCTGCAATCAGTGCCCGTTCGCGCCGCGCCGCCTCTTCCAGATCAGCCAGATACTGCTGCGTGGGCAATGGCCCGCTGGCCTGCGCCTGCGACACCAGTTCCGCCGCCCTGCGCTGATCCTCGGGCAGCGCCGCAAAAGCTGCTGTCTGATCCTCCCCGCCAGCCACCCAGTTCCAGGCGTCTTTCATCCGCTCGGGCATGATCCCCGACAGTTTCTCAGAGATCCCCGCCACCATTTCCGGCACCAGCGCAGACATCCCATCCCAGAGCGATTGCAACAGCGCCCGGCCGGTCTCAAACAGATCAAATTCACGGAAGGACGCCACGATTTCATCAGGAACGCCCAGCAGTTCCATCGCATAGGCAATCAGCCCCTGAATGCCATCAAGCGCCAGCACAAAGGGATTGAACTCAGACAGGACCGCAAACACGCCCTGCACCAGCCCTTCATCAAAGGCCGCGCGCACGGTGTCCACCTTGTCGCTCACATAAGAGACAACCCGATCCCAATTGTCATAAACCGCATAGGCCAGCGCCGCGACACTGGCGATCACCAGCCCAATCGGATTGGCCAGCAAAACCGCCCCCAGACGCAGCACGGATTTGATAATCAGCCCAATCCCCGACAGCAGATATTTGACCGGGCCTTTGGCCACCCAGGCCAGAATGCGCCCGATCACCCCAAAAGCCGCAGCCCCTGCGCCCGCGATTTTGGGCAGGATCATCAACAGCCAGCTGCCCGCCCGGATGATCTGCAACAGCGGGCCAAGCGCCGCAAACATCACAAAACGAATGGCAATCCACGCCCCTTTAAAGGCAATCAGCCCCGCCACACCGCGCGCAATCCAGGACACCAGTTCAGGATTGGCCGCCGCCCATTGTTCCACCGCGCCAATCACCGGCATGATCGCCTCAAGCAGCGCCACCAGCTCGGGCAACAGGATGCTGCCAACAGAGATCGCAAGGCTTTCGGTGATGCTGCCAAGACGGCGCAGCGCCCCCGCCGTGGTGTCATTCATCTGCGCCGCAATCCGCGCCGCAGACCCGGCTTCCTCCAGGCTGTCAGCATAAGATTGCAAGGCCCCACTGCCCGCCATATCCAGCAAAACCGCCGCCGCGCTGGCCGCTTCCAGCCCCGCAATAGCGGAGATCAGATCCTGTTGCTTGCCGGTGCCGAACTGGTCCAGCCCCCTGTCGATTTCCGCCAGAACCGTGTGGAAGTCGCGCAGGTTGCCATCCGCATCCAGCGTCTGCACCCCTAGCGCGTTCAGCGCCTCGCGCGCCTCTTTGGTGGGTGCAGCAAGGCGGCTCATCATGGCCCGCATCGAGGTGCCCGCCTGACTGCCCTTGATCCCCGCATCCGCCAGCTTGCCCGCCATCGCCGCCGTATCTTCCAGCGAGATCCCCAGCCCCTGCGCCACCGGCGCCACGTATTTCATGGTCTCGCCCAGCATCGACAGATTGGTGTTTGAGCTGGTGAAGGTATTGGCCAGAACATCGCCCAGATGGCCAATCTCACCCGCTTCCATCTTGAAGGCCGACAGAATATCTGACGCAATATCCGACGCCTGCCCCAGATCCGTCGCCCCCGCGCTGGCCAGATCCAGAAGCCCCGGCATGGCCGCAATGGTCTCATTGGCTTCAAACCCCGCCATCGACAGGAACTTCATCCCCTCCGCCGCCTGACTGGCTGACCAGGATGTATTTGCCCCCAGCTCGCGCGCCGTATCGGTCAGCGCTGCAAGATCATCCTGACTGGCACCGGCCACCGCGCCCACCTCGGCCATGGCCTGTTCAAAATTGATCGCCGGTTGCAGCGCCGCCCCAATCGACCCCGCCAGAGCCGCCACCGCAAAGGCTTCGCCCGCAAGCGCCTGTTGTCGCCCCCGGTTCGCCTCAAGCTGGCGATTGGACCAGGCAACACCCTGCCGCCCGATCCGCTCGGAGGTCTCGCCGATCTCACCCAGAGCCGCCTTGACCCGGCGCGCGGGCGCAGTGGCCTGGTCAACCAGCTTCAGAATCATCGAAATCGTGAGATCAGTCATGGCTATTTCCCTGCGCCGCCTCGTGGCGCACCCGCGCTTTTTCCCGCCAGCGGGCCAGTTCAGACAGGTCCATCCCATCCATCACATCCGGCCCCCAGCCAAAGACAATGGCGAGATCCGCCATCGCCTCCTCCACATCATCCGGCAGGATCAGAGGCTCGCCACCACCGCTTCCATCTGACCCTTCGCCACAAAAAAAGTGAGCGCCTTGGTCGCCAGCGCCGTAAAGTCATCCGCAGGCAGATCGGCCACCTGAGTGCCATCCAGCGGCGGCGCAGAGATGCGCGGCAAGAGCTTGGACATTTCCGCCACATCCATTTGCAGAATATTGGAGAGTTTCAGCCCGCGCATCTCACCCGCCTTGGGTTTGCGCAGGGTGATTTCAGTCACCTCCTGCCCGTCGATCTTCACCGGTGCAGACAGCGGCACCGCATTGGGATTGGGTTTCTTGCCCATTTCAACATCCTTTCAACTGGGGGTTAAATCACGCGGCACCGGACGGCCCCGCGCCAGTGTCACAAAATCAGAGCAGGCCCATCGCCTGCCGCATGGCCGCCAGTTGATCGACACCGCCATGCCCCCATCGCGAATGTCCTGGAACAACTGCGGCGACATGGGGCGATCCATGGCCCAAAGATGCGCCTGCTCCATGCTTTCATAAAGAATGTCAGCGGTGCGTCGCACCGACAAAAACGCCCATTGCGCATCCTCGGTCGCGCTGCGGTTGCCCAACAGACGGAACCCAGAGCGGCGCACAATGGTCGCCACCTCGGCCTCATTCATCCGGTTGGCTTCGGTCGCCGCCGAGTTCAGATTAAACGGCACCGGGCGCGCGGTTCCGGCAATCCCGCGCATGATCTGGTTCGACGGCGACCACCAGAACCCCTTTTCCACATCGCGCTTTGCGATCAGCCCCGCCACATAGCCAGAGGCCGGGCGCGTGACATAGCCGCCCTGCCCGTCTTCCACCGTCACCGCCGGATCAACGATATACAGGCGATCCGACCCGTAGTTTTGCCGGTCAAGTTTGGCGTCCGCCTCGGTCGTGTTCGGGCCAACTTTGATCACAACCGCGCGCGATGCATTCGCAATCGAGATCAGACCCGACACCACCGCATTCACCCCATCGGCAGGCAGGCCCGAGGTGAACCCCGGCGCGGCCAGAATGCGCGGCTTCATATCAAGCACACTTTCAGCGGCTTGCAGCGCCCAGACACCCGAGGATTTTTCTGGATTGCACACACCGGATCACCATGGCGAGATCTGCCCGAGAGTTCGGAAAATAGTCCAGCCTCTTTCGCCAGTTTAGGCGATGGACGCTGTCGGGTCTGTGGGAAGCCATCCTGGATGTACTGATCCTCAGCGGAGCCGTGCCTGATGCTCTTCAAATGGTCGACAGCGCCGTAATCCGCGCGCACCATCAGGCAACGGATGCCAAAGGGAAACTCCACAACAGGGTTTTGACTGTTCAAGAGGTGGCTTCACGACCAAGATCCGCCTCCGTGTCAACTCCCATGGCTTGCCTATGAGATCGGAGATCGCGTCGGTGCAGACATTTGGCTATCTCGGTCTCGATCAGGTCATAGCAAACAATCTGCCAGAACCCAAGGTAACGCTGGCTGGTCGTGGCTATGATGCTGACCGCATTCGTAAAAACATGAACAAACGTGACATCCTACCCTAATTCCCGATGCATAAGACTCGCAAGATGCGCGTCGGTGTGGAACACACGCTTTACCAGCTGCACAACATAGTTGGGCTATGCTTCCAAGCTCAAGAATGCCTGGCGCGTCGCAACAAGATACGACAAGACTGCAAAACGTTATCTAAGCTTCATCGTCATCACATCAATCTGCCTTTGGCTGCGCCATTTGGCAACCTCACCTAGATCGGTTTCCCTTAGGCTCAGGACCCATTGATTTCCGTTTTATGGCGTGATTCAGCACGCCCAAAACAAGCGGTGACGATGTCTGATCTTTTCTGGTTGAGCGACGAGCAAATGGCCCGTCTGGAGCCCTATTTTCCGAAGTCCCATGGCAAGCCTCGCGTTGATGGCAGGCGTGTCCTTAGCGGCATAATATTCATCAATCGTAACGGTTTACGGTGGCGTGATGCGCCCAAAGAGTACGGGCCGCACAAGACCTTGTACAACCGTTGGAAGCGATGGAGTGATAAGGGCATCTTCGCTGAAATGATGATCGGACTGTCCGCCGATCACGGCGAGGAAAAGACCATTATGACCGATGTGAGCAGGCGAACGCCATGCGTTCGAGTGAGCCTGCGCAAGTATCTGAAGGCGCACCGCACTGCGTCTAGCCTTGGGGTCAAAAAGGGGGCGAGGACGCCTGATTCGCCGGCCCAAGGGCGGCATGAACACGAAGCTACATGCAATCTGTGATAGCCAGGGGCGCCCGTTGAACTTCTTTGTGGCTGCCGGTCAGGTCAGTGATTACATCGGTGCGAAGGCCCTGCTGAACAGCCTGCCGGACGTGGATTGGCCGCTTGGAGATCGTGGATACGATGCAGATTGGTTCAGAGAAGCGTTGCAAGACAAAGGGATAAAGGCCGGCATCCCTGGCCGAAGGCAGCGAAAGAAGCCCATCCGATACGACAAGCGACGCTACAAACGCCGCAACCGCATTGAGATCATGTTTGGCAGGCTCAAGGATTGGCGACGAGTTGCAACGCGATACGACAGATGCCCGAAGGCTTTCCTGTCAGCAATCGCAATCGCCGCTATCGTCATCTACTGGTTATGAGGCCTGAGCCTAGATTGGCGCGATCAGCATATGCTATTTTGCCCTTACTGGTACAGACCAGCAATTGGCACTCATAATCTAAAGCAGCCATTGTAGCAATTGCGGCGAAAGCTCGGTTTGTCCCGCATTCTGTAGTTTTAATCTCTAAATCCGAATGAGCAAAATGGTGGTGGGGCTGATAGCCCCGCCGTTTTTGCTTTGTGGGCCAGCGGGGTTTGAACAAGCCAAACGCTCTAGGCCGTCAAGGTGAGTGCGCCGCCCAAACAGGGCCGTGTCCTCGGCTACGCTTGCGGTCCGCCCCCCCTGTCGAATAGTATTGCCACCCCATCCTGCGTTCACCACATGGCAGATCAATCGAAACATATGGGGGAAAGCAGCTGCTGTGAGAAACACCGAAAAGGAAGGGTTCTGAAGCAAAAGGCAAAACTATGTGTCGCCTCACAGCCGGTAGCAGGTGCAAACCCGTTTTGGGCTAGGGGGCAATGCCCCCAACTCTGGGTGCTAGTCGATTGCAAGTTCGGTGATCTCACGGCGAAACGGCAAAGCATCGCCAATGTCTGGGCCGTCCAGTTCGCGGGCATAGCGGTGGCCAGCGTAGGTGGCCCAGGCGATTGGGCCCGGTGCGTTGGCGTCGCCAATCAGCTTTACGGATTTGATCCCTGCGTCGGCCCAGTCGGATTGGCGGGCTTTCAGATCCGTGAAGAGGCCGCTGTTCTCTTGCCGGGATCCTACGATCACCACTGCATCGGCTTCGATTTTCCATGTGCGATCCGTGTAGACACAGTTTGATACGACGTGATCGGGGTGAACCTCTGTGACCCCCTGGTTCAGGATGATTTCCACCCCTGCTTCGACCAGACGCGGGTGGATGGCGATCTGTTCCAGCGTGTTATTCGTCCAGTCGCTAACGAAAGCAGAGGGGGTAACCAGCGTCACCTGCGCCCCGGATTTGGCCAGAAGTTCCGCCATCACACTGCCCATGTAATAGTGGTCGTCATCATACAAGACGACACGGCCCGAAGGGATGTTTCCCTCCATCAAGTCATCGGGCGTGTATACTTTGGCAGCGGCCGCAATCGGCATCGGCACCACATGCTGACGCGCCACCCCATCGCGCCGCCATGTTGCCCCGGTGGCGATGCAGATGTTTTCAAACCCAAAGTCCAGAATGCTGTCCGCATCCAGCGCACTGTCGCGGTAGATTTCTACATTGGACCGCTGTCCAAGCTGATACTCGCGGTAATCGACAACACGCCCCCAGGCAGACAGCCCCGGCAAAAGCCGTTCACGGGTCACGCGCCCGCCGATCACGTCGCGCGCCTCGGCAACGGCCACGTCATATCCGCGCCGGCACAGCGCCCAGGCGGCTTCGAGACCTGCGGGACCAGATCCCACAATCAGCACATTGCTGCTATCGCCCTTGGCGTTCATCTGTTCCGGGTGCCAGCCTTTGCGCCATTCCTCCATAAAGGTCGGGTTCTGGGTGCAGCGGCTGATCGACATGGTCATATCGCCGGTGATACAGATATTGCAGCCGATGCATTCACGAATGTCGTCGATCCGGCCCTCTTCGATCTTTTTCGGCAAAAACGGATCCGCGATAGACGGGCGCGCACAGCCGATGAAATCCAATGTGCCGGATTTCACCATCCGCGCCATGACATCCGGCGAGGTAAAGCGCCCCACACCGACAATCGGTTTGTCCGTCAATTCGTGGATACCCCGCACAAGCTGTTCCTGAGCCGCCTCTTCCTTGAAACGCGACGGGCCCGAGCAGTCTTCCCAGGTGCCCTGCGCCAGATCCCAGAGATCCGGAAGATCCCCGTTCATTTCGATGTAGTCACGCACCTCGGCGTTGGAAAACCCAAGTTCGCCAATGGTTTCATCGAGACTGACCCGCAGCGTAATCGCCATGGTGTCGCCCACCGCATCGCGCATATCAGCGATGACCTCCTGGCTAAAGCGGGCGCGGTTTTCCAGCGAGCCGCCGTATTCATCGCTGCGCTGGTTGGTGGCCCGGCTCAGAAAGTGCTGAAAGATGCCAAAGCCATGCGCGCCGTAGAGGCAGATCAGATCAAACCCCGCCTCTTTTGAACGTCTGGCCGCATTCACAAACCAGCGGCGCAGATCTTTGATATCCTGCTTGTCCAGCGCGCGCGCCTGCACCGGGTCATTGGTAAAGGTTCGAATGGGCATGGCGGATGGGGCCAGAGGCACCTCTTTGGTATAGAGATTTGGGCCGTTGATCCCGGAGTAAGCCAGCTGAATCCCTGCCAGCGCCCCGTGTGTTTTCATCCGCTCTGACATCTTGCGCAGTTGTGGAATGTCTTTGTCTTCCCACAGGCGCAACTCAATAAAGGGGGTAATTTCCGAGGTATGGTGCATCTCGCACTGTTCGGTAAAGATCACCCCCCAGCCGCCTTCCGCCTTGATCCCCCGCATCGCTGCGGCCGCCGAAGGATCGCGATATCCGCCACCATTGCAATGTGGCACCTGATAGAAACGATTTTTCGCTGTAAGCGGGCCAATTTTCATCGGTTCAAACAGAATATCATAACGAGGATCACGCATAGCTGGCTCCTGAGGGCTGACTGTTATCTTCTGTGGGATGACCCACGAAGTGGCTTTGCAGGTGCTCTCCCACCCATTTATACCACTCAATTATCCATATCAGATTACATTCAGCCATTTAGGGGGTATATACCCCCAAGGGGGTACAGGCGATGACATCACTTCCAGCGCCCAAAGCTTTGGCGCAGACCATCAGCACCATCGGAACCGACCAGTTTGCACCGCAGCTGCACCGCTGGCTGGCGGCCACGTGTTCCTTTGACAACTTTGCCATCATCGCGTTTTTCCACGCCAACAACCCCCAGGTGCTGATGACCCACGCCCGAGACAGTCGGGTCTTTGAACGCATCGACAGCCATTATGTCAAAGGCGCCTATCTGCTGGATCCCTTCTATGGGCTTCACAAAAACAAGGCTGCAGAGGGGCTTTACCGGCTGGCGGACATCGCCCCGGATCAGTTCCAGCGCAACGCTTACTTCAAATCCTACTACGCCAATACGACATTGACCGATGAGCTGGCCTTTTTCACCCGGCTTTCACCCGAAACGTCGATTACGGTCTGCCTGGGCCGGGACGCCACCACCGCCTCGCGCTTTTCGCCAAAAGATCAGACCGCCGCTCAGACGGTGACCCCCGTGGTCAACGCGCTAGTGCAAAAGACCTGGGCTGGGCTAAAGCCCGAAACCGACAAAGAACCCGAAGATGTGATCGAACACCTGCGGCAGCAGCTGTCGGACCACCGCTCTATCCGTCTCAGTCCCCGACAGGCGCAGGTGTCACTGCTGATTTTGCAGGGGCATTCGTCTATCTCGATTGGGCTGACCTTGGGGATCAGCCCGCAGACTGTCAAAGTCCTGCGCAAACAGCTTTACCGCAAATGTCAGATCTCATCTCAGGGGGAACTCTATCATCTGATCGCGCCCTATCTGGCATGAAAATCCAGCCGGTGCCCGCCCCTGCCCCAGGGTTTTGTGATGCACATTCGTCACCCTTTTGGCCTGTTTGCTCTGGGCACTGGTCTTCATGCCAATCAAAGGGTTAGCTGTTCAGGCGTGACTATGGGGAACTGCGTGACTTACCATCTGGAAATTGATCAGACCGCGAGGGTTGCAACGTTTGTTTTCACCGGTGAGATGACAGCCCAGATTGGGCAGCAGGCCTTTCTTGACTACATCAATCGCCCTGAATTTGACCCCACGATGCCCATGGTGACTGATGCCACTGGCGTCACTGGTGTCACCTCGGGCTATACTGAGATCCTGTTCAAAGTCACCGCGTTGCTGCCCCATATCCGCCGGTTCAAAACACCGGTGAGCAGCACGATTCTGGTCAGTCAGGATGTACCCTATGGGATGGCACGCATGCTGAGCAGTGTGATGGATGCGATGAGCAATATCAAAATCGACGTGCAATTCGTTGATCCGCATCCCCCCGGCCAAAGCACAAATGCTGACGGCAGCGGCGTGAACGGAAAGGTCATCTGCTCCCCACCCGCGGGGATACCTTCAGGGGACAAGACATAAACCATCGCAAAGGTTTAAAACTTAGGCGCGCCCGCAGCGAAAGACCGACACTTAGAATTGCTTGGCCCGCGTATCAGACGGTGACGTGCCAAATTGCTTTTTGAAGGATCGCACCAGATTTGACGTGGTGCCAAACCCCGTGGCCGCCGCGATTTCAGGGATCGAGTAGCTGGTCTGGCGCACCAGCTGGTTGGCGCGTTCAAGGCGCAGGCTGCGATAAACCGACAGCGGGCCAACCCCCAGTCGCTCGGAAAAACGGCGTTGGATCTGACGGGACGACACCCCCAGCTGATCCGAGATTTCCGTGATCGACAGCGGGTACTCCAGATGCTCAAGCATCACCGCGACACAATCCGCGATAAAACGATCCCCGGCGGAATAGCGTTTGATCAGATGTTCCTGCTTGCTGTGAAAGGGTTCGCCCGCCACTTCAAGGCCCACGTAATCCCCAAAAGCAGCAGCAGAAAACCCGCCCATTTCAACTTCAAGCAGCTTCAAAAACAGCCTCAGGCCGGCAAAGATGCTGGTGGCCGAACAGATCCGATCAGAGAGCGCAAAAGGCGCACCGTTTTCGACGCAATTGAGCCCCAGCTCATGGGCGACAAATCGCAGATTTGGATGGACAGCAACGGGGCAGTCCGCGGCGCGCTCGGACTGGCACAGGGCGAACACACCGCCACCAATCAGCACACTGCGTTGACCAAGCCGCAGCAACTGATGCGCGCGGCGCAGTTGTTTTGCGGTAAACTGCCAGCGCGTGTGAAAATCGCTCCAGAAGACAATGGTGCGCCCCTGCCAATAGCTTGGGCCGGGATTGGGGCAGCCCTCCAGCGTGTAGACGGCCAGATCGCGCGGGTGTTCGGCATTGGTGAACTGGTCAAGCGAGATAAAGAAATCGCGAAACACACTGGCCAGCGCCACATGGCTGCGATCAGGCACGATCACCGTGATGGCCCCCAGATGTCCGATGGCAGAGCCTGAGGCGCGCATGGCCTGTGAAGAGGTCAGTCGTGTCATGGCAGTATCCCTTCATTTTGCGCCGCACCCGGGCCGGTATCTCGTGCCCCGCCCGGGGCCTTATTTATGTGCCCCGCTCGGGGCAACGCGAACCGGGCGGGGCAGTGTTTGATCAGGCCTCGTCCTCGTAGGCCTCCATCGGTGGGCAGGTGCACACCAGATTGCGGTCGCCATAGGCGTTGTCGACGCGGTTCACCGCCGGCCAGTATTTATCCACGCCCAGATTGCCAGGAGGGAAGCAGGCCTGTTCGCGCGAATAGGGGCGATCCCAGTCGCTGACCAGATCCCGCACCGTATGCGGCGCATGTTTGAGCGGGTTGTTTTCCGGGTCGATCTTGCCGTCGATGATCTCCTGGGCCTCGGCGCGGATCGACAGCATGGCCTCGCAGAAACGGTCCAGCTCTTCTTTAGGTTCCGATTCCGTGGGTTCCACCATCAGCGTCCCCGCAACCGGCCATGACATGGTCGGCGCGTGGAACCCGCTGTCGATCAGGCGCTTGGCCACGTCATCAACGCTGACCCCACCCAGATCATTCAACGGGCGCGTGTCCAGAATGCATTCATGCGCCACACGCCCGGTATCCGAGGTGTAGAGAATGTCATAGGCCTCTTTCAGGCGCGCCGCGATATAGTTGGCGTTCAGGATCGCGACCTTGGTGGCCTGCGTCAGACCTGCGCCCCCCATCAGCAGGATATAGGCCCAGCTGACCGGCAGGATCGACGGAGAGCCAAAAGGCGCCGCCGAAACCGGACCCAGTGCAGACCCATATTCCGGGTGACCGGGCAGATGGTCTGTCAGATGGGCTTTGACGCCAATCGGACCCATGCCGGGGCCGCCGCCGCCGTGTGGAATGCAAAAGGTTTTGTGCAGGTTCAGGTGGCTGACGTCGCCGCCGATATCACCCGGACGGGACAGACCCACCATGGCGTTCATATTGGCACCGTCGATATAGACCTGACCGCCATGATCATGAGTGATCTGGCAGACATCCTGTACGGTTTCTTCGAACACACCATGGGTTGATGGATAGGTGATCATACAACCCGCAAGGTTATCGCTGTGCTTTTCCGCCTTTTCGCGGAAGTCGTTCAGGTCGATATTGCCCTTGTCGTCCGCTTTGATCGGAACCACTTTCCAGCCCACCATCTGCGCCGACGCCGGGTTGGTGCCATGGGCGGATGTGGGGATCAGACAGACATTGCGATGCCCCTGCCCGTTTGCAATGTGGTAATTGCGGATGGTCAGAAGACCCGCATATTCCCCCTGCGCGCCCGAATTAGGCTGCTGAGAAATCGCGTCATAGCCGGTGATTTCACAAAGCTTTTCATTCAGATCGTCGATCATCTGATGATAGCCCGCCGCCTGATCTTTGGGCACAAAGGGGTGCAGATCGCCAAATTCAGGCCAGGTCACCGGGATCATTTCGATGGTCGCGTTCAGCTTCATCGTGCAGGAGCCCAGTGGGATCATCGCCCGATCCAGTGCCAGATCGCGATCCGCCAGACGGCGCATATAGCGGGTCATCTCGGCTTCGGCGCGGTTCTTGTGGAAAATCGGGTGGGTCAGATAGTCGGTTTCACGCAGCGCATGTTCCGGCAGACGATAGGCGCGATTAGCGACGCTGTCGTCTTTCTTGGTGATGCCAAAGGCGCCCCAGACCGCTTCGATGGTGCCCGGACGGGTCTGTTCGTCCAGCGAAATGCCGACCTTGGTTTCCCCGACTTTGCGCAGGTTGATGCCACGCTGAACAGCCGCATCCATAACGGTTTTCTGCAGCGGGCCAACTTCGACGGTGATGGTGTCAAAGAAGACCTCTGGCTCAACCTTAAAGCCATGTTCTTCCAGACCTGCCGCCAGACGCGATGTCTTGCGGTGAACCGATTGCGCAATCGCCTTGATACCATCGGGCCCGTGATACACCGCATACATCGATGCTATCACCGCCAGCAGCGCCTGTGCGGTACAGACATTCGAATTCGCCTTTTCACGACGGATATGCTGTTCACGGGTTTGCAGTGCCAGACGATAGGCCTTGTTGCCACGCGCGTCGATCGACACACCAATAATGCGCCCCGGCATCGAGCGTTTCAGCTTATCGGCGGTCGCCATATAGGCGGCGTGTGGGCCACCATAGCCCATGGGCACCCCAAAGCGCTGAGTTGATCCGATCGCAATATCCGCGCCCATTTCACCTGGGCTTTTCAGCAGGGCCAGCGCCAGAATATCGGCGGCGACAACGGCCACGCCTTTGTGTTCATGCAGCGCAGCAATCTGATCGGTGAAATCCGTCACGTGACCATGGGTGCCGGGATATTGGAAGATCGCACCAAAGACAGCACCGGCCTCCAGTTCCGCCGCATCGGCCACCTGCACATCAATGCCCAGAGGTTCCGCGCGGGTTTTGATCACCGCGATGGTCTGCGGGTGGCAGTTCTTATCAACAAAAAAGGCCGCGTTATTCGCCTTGGACCGGGCCGAACGATGTGCCATGGCCATGGCTTCGGCGGCGGCGGTGGCTTCGTCCAGCAGCGAGGCATTCGCCACCGGCAGGCCGGTCATATCCGACACCATGGGCTGGAAATTCAGCAGCGCCTCAAGACGGCCCTGCGAAATTTCCGGCTGATACGGCGTATAGGCGGTGTACCACGCCGGGTTTTCCAGAATGTTACGCAGGATCGGCGCGGGCGTAGTGGTGCCATAATACCCCTGACCAATCAGCGAGGTCAGAACCTTGTTCTTGCCCGCGATCTGTTTCATGTGGAAAAGCGCGTCGCGCTCTGACATGCCCTCGCCGGTGTTCAGGGCCGCTTTCTGGCGGATGGCCGGGGGGACTGTTGCGTCAATCAGCGCATCCAGCGTGTCAAAGCCAATGACCTTGAGCATCTCATCCATTTCACTGGGGCTGGGGCCGATGTGACGACGATTGGCAAAGTCATATGCCTGGTAGGTGGTCAGTTCGAATGCCATTATCCGATCCTCTGGAAAGAAAAAGACCCGCCGAAGAAACCCCGGCGGGCGCGGGGATTAGCCGACTAGGGCTTTGTAGCCGTCCAGATCCATCAGATCTTCCAGCTGCGCCGCGTCTGCGATCTTGATCTTGTAGATCCAGGCGTAGCCTTCCGGGGCTTCGTTCAGCGCGCCGGGGTTCTCTTCCAGAGCCCCATTGATCTCAAGAACTTCGCCATCAATTGGCGCATAGATTTCCGACGCCGCCTTAACGGATTCGATCACACCGATTTCGTCGCCCTTTTCGAACTCTTCGCCCTGATCGCGCTGTTCGACAAAGACGATTTCGCCCAGTTGATCAGCAGCGTGCTGGGTGATGCCAACGGTGGCGGTATCGCCTTCAACGGTGACCCATTCGTGTTCTTCGGAGTAGTAAGTTGTCATGTATTTAGCTCCTGTCGGATGTTGCTGGATCGGCCCGGAATGCCGGGCCCAGAAGATTAGCGTTTGTAGTTCTGCGTGACGAACGGCAGCGCCACGATTTCGGCAGGCTGCGCCTTGCCACGGATGATCAGATTGACGGTCTCACCAGCAGCGCCATGACCTTTGGACACATAGCCCATGGCAACGGGGCCACCCACGGTGGGACCAAAGCCGCCCGACGTGATCTTGCCGATGGTATTGCCCTCAAGGCATTGTACTTCCACGCCTTCACGCGCGGGGGCGCGGCCCTGCGGTTTGATGCCAACCAGCAGTTTTTCCGGGCCCTCGGCCAGTTCGCGCAAAATGCGATCTGCGCCGGGAAAGCCGCCTTCTTCTTTGCGGCGCTTTTGCATGGCCCAGGTCAGATTGCCCTCAACCGGCGAGGTGTCGCCATCAATATCATTGCCATAAAGGCACAGCCCCGCCTCAAGTCGCAGGCTGTCACGGGCGCCCAGACCAGCTGGTTCGCAATCTTCATGAGCAAGGAAAGCGCGTGCGATATCAAGGGCTTTGTCTTCCGGGATGGAAATCTCATAACCATCTTCACCGGTATAGCCCAGACGCGAGATCCGACAATCAACGCCGTTGATCTGCCCCATGGTGGTTTCCATGAATTTCAGATCCCGCGCGGCGGGGCACAGATCGCCCACAACATCTTCCGCAGAAGGCCCCTGAACCGCGATCAGCGCGCGATCAAAGATTTCTGTGACCTCAACACCTTGAAGGTGCTTTTGCATATGCGGGATATCCTGATGACGCATCGAGGCATTGACCACCACAAAGAAGTGGTCGCCCGCATTGGCCACAATCAGATCATCCATGATGCCGCCGGCGTCATTGGTGAAAAACCCATAGCGCGCCTTGCCTGTTTTAAGCGCCTTGAAGGCCTGCGGGCAGATCGCTTCCAGCTTTTCGCCGACATTTTCGCCGCGCAAAATCACCTGCCCCATATGGGACACATCGAACAACGCCGCCTTTTCCCGGCAGTGCTTGTGTTCGCCCATGATCCCCATGGGATACTGGACCGGCATCTCCCAGCCCGCGAAGTCTACCATTTTCCCGCCCAGTTCGACATGCAGATCATAAAGCGGTGTGCGCTTGGGAGCCTCGGACATTGAAATTCTCCTGAGTGTTTGAGGATGGCAGGGGCCAGAACGCGCCAGCCCCTGCCGCTGTGGTTTAGTCGGCCTGCTTGCCGCCAGTTTCTTCGGTGGCACCGTTCGAGGCAAAGAACTCTTTGGTGACTTTGAAAACAACCGGGCTGAGCAGCGCCAGAGCGATCAGGTTTGGCAGAGCCATCAGCGCATTGAGCGTATCCGCGAGCAGCCAGATAAAGCCCAGATCCGCAGTGGCGCCAAAGTAGATCGCCAGGATCCACAGCACACGGTACGGCAACAGCGCCTTGGTGCCAGCCAGATAGCCCACACATTTTTCACCATAGTAGGACCAGCCCAGAATGGTGGTGAAGGCAAAGATCGACAGCGAAATCGCAATCAGATAGCCGCCAAAGCCCGGCAGTGCCGTTTCAAAGGCCAGCGAGGTCAGCGCCGCACCGGATTCACCTGATGTCCAGGCCCCCGACGTGATGATCGCCAGACCGGTGATCGAACAGACGATGATCGTGTCGATGAATGTGCCCAGCATGGCAATCAGACCCTGATTAACCGGACCTTTGGTATTGGCCGCTGCGTGCGCAATCGGCGCCGAGCCCAGACCGGCTTCGTTCGAGAACACGCCGCGCGCCACACCAAAGCGGATCGCCGCCCAGACCGCCGCACCGGCAAAGCCACCTTCTGCCGCCGATGGGGTAAAGGCATGGGTAAAGACCAGCGACAGCGCATTGCCGATCTCAGCTGCGTTGATGATCAGGACAATCAGGCCAAAGGCGATGTAGCTGACCGCCATGAAAGGAACCAGTTTGCCTGCAACCGCGCCGATACGGGTGATACCCCCCAGAATAACCGCGCCGGTCAGGATCATCAGCACCACACCGGTGACAGAGGTGTTCAGCGAAAAGTTCGCCTCAAGAACCTGCGCCACACCATTGGCCTGCACGCCATTGCCGATGCCAAAGGCTGCAATCGCCCCAAAGACAGCAAAGACCGCCCCCAGCCAGGCCCATTTCGCGCCAAGACCGTTTTTGATATAGTACATCGGGCCGCCGACATAGTTGCCATCCGCGTCTTTTTCACGGAATTTCACCGCACAGACCGCTTCGGAATATTTGGTGGCCATCCCCACGAGGGCGGTCATCCACATCCAGAACAGCGCACCCGGCCCACCCAGGAACACAGCAGTGGCTACACCTGCAATATTCCCGGTGCCGATGGTGGCAGACAGCGCGGTCATCAGCGCGTTGAACGGCGAAATCTGCCCTTCGCCGACGCTTTCGCGCCCCTGGAACATCAGTTTGAAACCGCGCCCCAGATTGCGGATCGGCATAAATTTGAGCCCGATCTGCAAGAACAGACCAACCCCCAGAATAAGAACAAGCATCGGCGGCCCCCAGGCCCAACCGTTGATCGTTCCCACCAGACTTTCTAACGCTTCCATGGATCTCCTCCCCTACGTTACGTGTCAGTTTAAGAAGTGCGGCTCAGTTGCGCCTCGCGGGCGGCCTTGAGCTGCTGAAAATCGGCATCCGCGTGAAAGGACGACCGCGTGAGCGGTGTGGCCGAGACATGCAAAAAGCCCTTTGCGCGCGCGATGCTTTCAAGCTGCGCAAATTCTTCGGGTGTCCAGAAACGATCAATCGGGTGATGTTTCGGCGTGGGCTGCAGGTATTGGCCCACCGTCAGGAAATCGACCTGCGCGGCCCGCAGATCATCCATCACCTGACGCACGTCATTCATTGTTTCGCCCAGGCCCACCATCAGACCGGATTTGGTGAACAGGCCGGGGTTGGCGCGTTTGGCATCATCAAGCAGCCGCAGCGAGGTATAATACCGCGCCCCCGGACGCACCCTGGGATAAAGATGCGGCACGGTTTCAAGGTTGTGGTTGAACACATCCGGGGCGGCTTCAAAGACTGCATGGGGCGCATCCCCCTTGCCCAGAAAATCCGGGGTCAGTACCTCGACCGTGGTGCCCGGATTGTGATGACGCACCGCGCGGATGGTCTGCGCGATATGCTCAGCCCCGCCATCTTGCAGATCATCGCGATCAACGCTGGTGATCACCACATGGCGCAGCGCCAGTTTTTTGACCGCCTGCGCCACCCGGCCCGGTTCGAACACATCCAGCTGATCCGGGCGGCCGGTGGCCACATTGCAAAAGGAACAGCCGCGGGTGCAGACCTCGCCCATGATCATCATGGTGGCATGCTGTTTTGACCAGCATTCACCGATATTCGGACAGGCAGCCTCTTCGCAGACAGTGGTCAGGTTGTGATCGCGCATCAACCTGCGGGTTTCATAATATTCCGGGCTGTCGATCTTCTTTTTGCGGATCCACTTGGGTTTGCGTGGAATAACGCTATCGACCTTTTTGGCTTTCTCAGGGTGACGCAAACGAGGAACATTCATAGCATGATCCCCTATGCGTGGATTGCGCGGCCAAGCGCATCAAGACAGGCTTCTTTGACGGCCTCTGCCATCGCTGGATGGGCGTGGCAGGTGGCGGCGATCTCAGAAACTGTGGCACCTTTGACCATGGCCAGCACCAGTTCGGCGATCAGATCCCCGGCATGGGCACCGCAGATATGCGCGCCAAGCAGTTTGCCATCCTCCCCCGCCAGAACTTTGACCGCCCCATCTGTTTCCCCAGAAGAACGCGCGCGGGAATTTACCATAAAAGAGAATTTTCCGACCTTATAGGAAACA
This sequence comes from Pelagimonas sp., assembly GCA_025210455.1. Lineage (GTDB taxonomy): Bacteria > Pseudomonadota > Alphaproteobacteria > Rhodobacterales > Rhodobacteraceae > JAOARQ01. The sequence continues at coordinate 102,828 of JAOARQ010000044.1, read as the reverse complement.
CCCGAAGCTTTCAGAGCCTCTTCGGTCTGCCCTACCGAAGCCACTTCTGGGTCTGTGTAAACCACTCCGGGCACTGTATTATAATCAATATGTGCGCCCTGACCGGCCAGCATTTCGACACAGGCGACGCCGTCTTCTTCGGCTTTATGCGCCAACATCGGGCCGGGCACACAATCGCCAATGGCATAGATTCCGGGCACCGAGGTCTGGAACCTGTCATCAACTGTGATGAAACCGCGTGCATCCTGCGCCACGCCCAGCGCCTCAAGCCCCAGTCCTTTGGTTACCGGGCGGCGCCCGATGGCGATCAGGACCTTGTCCGCCTGCAAAGTTTCCTGCTTGTCTTTGCCAACCCGTTCAAGGGTCAGTGTCAGCCCCGCGTCAGAAGACTCGATAGATTGCAGCGCGCGGCCCAGCTGGAACTTCAGCCCACGTTTCGACAGGGCGCGCTGCCCCAGTTTGGCGATGTCGCCGTCGATGCCTGGCAGGATACGATCCAGATATTCCACGACCGTGACCCGGGCCCCAAGCCGTGCCCAAACCTGCCCCAGTTCCAAACCAATAACACCGGCCCCAACAACCACCAGATGCTCTGGCACCGCTTCCAGCGCCAAAGCGCCGGTGCTGCTCAGCACAGAGTCTTCATCTACGTCAACACCGGGCAAAGGCGTTGGCTCTGACCCGGTGGCGATCACTATAGACTTGGTTTCAAACGTTTCTTTACCAACTTTAACCTGCCCTGCCGCTGGAATACTGGCCCAGCCTTCGATCAGATCGACGCCATTCTTTTTGAACAAAAAGCCGATGCCTTTGGTCAGATCACCAACGATCTTGTCTTTGCGCGCCATCATGCCAGCGACATCCAGCGCCGCGCCATCCACGGTGATGCCATGCCCCGCCAAATGCGACAGCTCGGCGTATTTTCCGGAAGAGGTCAGCAGCGCCTTGGAGGGAATACAGCCCACATTCAGACAGGTGCCGCCAAGCGCGCCCCGCCCTTCCACGCAGGCCACTTTCAGGCCCAGCTGCGCGGCGCGGATCGCAGCCACATAGCCACCGGGACCACCACCAATGATCATCAGGTCATACATACGCAGCTCCTCCAAAGTGCAAAACTATCCAATACGAGTCATTTCCCTTATTAGATCATTTGATTTCCTTTAGGAAACTTATCCCCTTCAGGCAACATTTTTTTCTTTCACTCTTTGGTTTACCTGAGAGGCCTGGCATTTTACGCTTTGAGAAACTTAGGAAAATTCCGAGGGAAATCTTGTGTCAGATCAGGAAATCAGCCCCCGATCCGAGGCCCCAGACGGGGAAGAACTGGGTCGGATGGTGCGGGAAGCGCGCAAAGAGAAGGGACTCACCCTGGAAGATGCCGCGCGCGAGGCGGGAATCGGGCGGTCAACACTGTCGAAGATCGAGAACAATCAAACCCGCCCCAGCTTTGATATCATCCGCCGCCTGATGCAGACCCTTGAGCTGGAGACCCCCCAGCTGTTTGTGCAATCCGCCAAAAGCGATATTTCCGGGCGGCGCGATTACACACGTTCAGGCGCGGGCGAAATCAAAACCACCGCCACCTATACCCATGAATTGCTGTGCAATGAGCTGACCTCAAAAAGCATGGTGCCTTATATTTCGACCGTGACCGCGCGCGAAGTGGCGGAATACGCCGATTGGGTGCGCCACAAAGGCGAAGAGTTCATGTTTGTCCTGTCCGGCGAGGTGACGCTCTATACAGAACATTACCGTCCGCTGGCGATGAAGCCCGGGGATTCCGTCTATTATGACAGCGGGATGGGGCACGGTCTGGTCTCAACCAGCGCAGAAGACGCCCGCGTTCTTTGGGTTTCGCTGGGCCTATAGAGCTGAGGTTATGGCTTTGGGGGCATGCCCCAAGCCCTAGGGTCAGGATGCGTTAGTCCTGCCCCTAGATCTCAAAGGTAGAGACCGAAAAAACAACGTCCTGAAAGTCGTTGTCACCGCCGATCAGATCCTCAAATCCGATGGTAATGGACTGGCCGCCCAGATCCACCCCGGAAAGCGCATGTGCTGCGCTGTCTGGATTAAGCTGCGCATTGTAGGAGTGGAACACCTGCAAGCCCGTATCCACCCCATTCACGCTAAGCCGGGTATCAGGGCCGCTGGCAATAGTGGCCGGGGCGCCTCCGATCCCGTCAGTAAAGACAAAACTGTCGGTTTCGCTCCAGTTTGATGCGGGGGCGGCCCCGTTTTGAATAATAAAGAATCCCAGCTGGTGGCCAGCTTCTATCCCGGTAATGTCTATGTGACTGCCCAGGCTGGTTTTCACATTGTCCGCCAAAATCCGGGCGTCAACGATGTTGCCGCTGGCATCAACTTCATACACTCCCAGCGTGTTGCTAAAGGCAGCCCCCATTTTTGCAGCGTCCAGGGTCACGCGAAAGCCGGTTGTGCCATCCCCTGTCAGAAATGCCTGATTGTTGATACCATTGATCAAACGGGCATCAATCTGCGCCCCTTCTGTCAGGGTTGGTAGAAATGTTTCAAAGGTCACCGATGTATTGCCCCCTCGGGTCACGGCCATGAAGTCGCCATTGGTGAAATCCCCTGCGAGAGTAAAGGCACCTTCGGCGATGCCATCGCGGTTTTGATCCACGGCGATGATTGCTGAACCCTGCGTTACGGTGATCTGATCGCGCTTCACCTCGGAGCCCTGAAAGATCAGCGCATCATCCGTGCCAAACCCGGCAATCTGATCCCCAAAGAAATCTTGCAACAGTCCTTGCACCGTGTTGCTGCCATCGCCAAGTGCGATATTGTTGCCACCAGCCCCCGTCAGGATGGGGCCATCGCCTGCGGTTGGGGCAGCGGGCGCGATACCGGGGCTTCCGGCGTCAGGTGTCCTTGTCTCCCCCGGCTCAGCGACATTGCGCACATTGACGGTAAAGCTTTGATCGAAGCGATCTGAGATCAGAATATCGCGGTCTGACGCGGTTAAGGTGATTGTATGGCTGGCGGCTGTTTCAAAATCCAACGGTCCGTTTAGCAGCAGATCCCGCCCATCTGCGCCCCCAAGGCTAAACAGCCCACCGGCGCTGTTCAGGAACTCAAGGAAATGCACCGCCCCGTCGTCAGGGTCTTCTATGGTTACCCGCCCGATCAATGTACCAATGGCGGCGTTTTCGTCGATCTCGGACATTGAAAGGGTGATGCCGCTGATGGGTTCATTCACATCTGACACACGAATTGAAAACACCTGATCCACATGCCCGGCCCCGTTTGAGGCGCGCAGAGTGATGGCATGGCTATCGCGAGCTTCGTGATCCAGCGGGCCATTGACCACCAGATTTGCCCCATCAAGCGAGAATAGCCCACCTGCAGTATCGACCAGACTGAAAGTCGCGGCATTGCTGCTGGCGGTGGTTTGTGCCGAAGCCCGCCCCAGAACAGTGCCCACCGGAGTGTTTTCACGCACGCTGGCCACCGAAAGGGTCAGATTGAACGGGGCGTGCGAACCAAAGGCATTGGACAGGGTGATCACGCTGTCCTGGACGCCATCGATCTGGTCAAGCTGGCTTAGCTCATTTGCGAAGAGCACATAGGCCGCCGGATCAATCCGGGGCAAGGTAGAAGAGGTTGGGGACACAATCAGCAAATCTGCTTTGCCATCGCCATCCAAATCACCTGCGGATCTGACCGTACTGCCGGACTGATGGGTCAGCTGTTCGCCGATGAACTTGAAAGAGCCGGGCTGAGACAGCACATTGGCAATGTCCACCACCCCATCGCGCGCGCCATCCGCAGCATCGGCGGCGGCAAGCCCGGCGGAAGACACCAGATAGCTTGCCCCCGCATTGGTGCCGCCACTGTCATCCCCCGGTGCGCCCAGCAGAAAATCACTGAAACCATCGCCGTCGATGTCTCCGACGCCGGTGACCGAAGTGCCCAGCCGAACACGCGCGCCTTCGGTAGCGATGATCTTATAGGAATTGGGGGCGGTTGCGATATTGCCGACGTCGATAATCCCGTTGGTCCCATCTGCCGCATCGATTCCAGCCAAATCGCGCGGATCGACAAGATAGACCGCCCCCTGATCCAGCCCGCCTTCGTCAAAGGCAGAGACACCGATCAGCAGCTCATCAAAGCCATCGGAATTGGTATTGCCCGCCGAAGCAACACTGACCGTCGGAAAACCTTCGCCAGTGGCATTGTCGAAGATATTGAGCTTATACGACCCGTTTGTGGTCTCATACAGACGGCCAACACGGATGATACCATCACCGGTTCCATCTGAACTGACAGAGGTCTGATCTGTCACATCCACAATCGCATAGGCATCTGGATCAGTGAGAAAAACCGCGGCGTCCGTGTCGCGCGTGCCTTCCCCGACGGTCAGGATTTCAACCTCTCCGGTGCCAGCGGACTGCACGGTGGCAAGATCAGCATTGGGCGCATCGCCAGATACCGCATCGCCCCGCACGAAATAGCTCTTGGGCAGGACGGGCACGTTGGTCACATCAATGAGACCATCCACCGTCCCATCCGCGCTATCAAGCCCGACGATATCGCTGCCGCTGATGCTTAGAAAGCCTTTGCCAGCATCAAACCTATTGTTGAAACCCGCGCCAAACAGCAGGTCTGAGCGGGTGTCGCCATCCAGATTGCCCGAGGTGACAAAGGGTTGCAGGCTAAAGCCGAACCCGCCGGTTTCCGGGGTTGCGACAAACTTGTAGGAATTCGGCTGGGCGGTGACATGCGCCAGATCAATCTGCCCGTCGGCACTGCCATCAGCAGCATCTGCGGCGGCAAAATCCCCTTTGTTGATCAGATAAAACACCAGCGCATTGGGATCATAGGCATTTGCTTCGCGCGCAGAAATCAGGATCTCGTCCCGCCCATCCAGATCAACATCCCCGGCGGAATGGACAACTTCCCCAGCCTGAGTGCCCGTGAACTTATAGACACGATCTATGCCAACGGCTGAATCCAGATTGATCAGCTCATCCTGCGTGCCGTCGGCAGCGTCGATGGTCGGCAACTGGGCTCCGTCAATATAGTAGGCCGCATTCAGCGCCGCCGCCCCAAACAAGAGATCCGGCCTGCCATCCCCATTTACATCACCTGCGGTTGCAACAGAAGACGGGGCGTCGGGCCCGCTTGGGTTGCCGTCAATAATCTTAAAGCCCATCCCACATCTCCCCCGGGGTCAAAATTTGCCTGCAATGAAAGATAAAAGCCCGATGATCGACTGTGACCTCGTAGAAATACCGGGTGTTGCTGCGGGCCGGGCCGTTTTCGCACCCTGCGGGCCGCACCTGATGGCAACCCGGCAGAACTACCTGTTTCGCAACGCCCGGCGACGGGGTAGCTTTGCAGCAGGAAGGCGCGAAACAGGATCACGGTGGGTGACACCCGTTGGAATTTGAACGCAAGGGGCCCAAAGGGGCGACGGTTTGGATCTGGCTGGCCGCAATTGCGGGGGCCATACTTCTGGCGTTCGCGCTCACAGATCAAAGCCCACCTGTGGGTCGTGACCTGCAAATTCTGGACTGGCAAGAGCTGCCGCCCCCAGACCGATATTCAGACAGATTTGCGGTAACCCGGTATCAGGCTCAGATCCCTGAGGGCTGGATTCACCCCGGATCTGCATTACTGATTGGCCATTCAAGCGATGCGGAACAGCTGTTTCTGAATGGCCAGCTTATCGGCAGCACCGGCGACATATACACCTCTGCCCGGGGGTATCGTGGCGTGGCGGCGGCGCAGATCGCCCGATTTTACCCTCTGCCAATGCAGGTGGTATCAGAGGGTCCTTACCAGCTGGAGATCGTCACCTTTTCAGCCTTTTACAATGTCTCGCCGCTGGATGGCCTGCTGATGCTTGGCGACGCAGAAGCCTTGCGTGATCATGCAAATCGCCTGAACGCGCCGATCCGGCTGCGCGATGCGGGGATCATTGCGCTTTTACTGGTCTGTGCCGGCTTTGGGGCGGCAAGCGCCTCTGGTCAGGGCTATGACAGTCGCAATCGCTGGATGGCGCCCTTTTTCCTGTCGCTTTTATGTGCCGTGTTTCCCAGCACCTTGACGGCCTATGAGCTAGGGCTGAACAGCCCGCTCTTTGTGCAACTGACCGAAGCCAGCCCGGTGGTGCCCTTTGGTCTGCTGTATCTCTCGGCGATCACAGCCGGGCGGGTCAGCGCGCTGCAATGGGGCGCTGTTGGCGGCATGTATCTAACCATGGCAGCCAGCTATGGTCTGGACGTTCCCCTTCCGGTGTTCGTTGCTCTGGGTGACATTCAGGCGGGTCTGGTGATTGCGGCCTTTGTGCCCTCCCTCTGGCAGATCCTGCGCGCGCAGCGGCAAGGGCAGCGGATTTCGCGCTATGCCTATGCCTTTGTTTTGTCGGTTGTTCTGGGGGCTTTGGCCTTTGCGGCATTCGGGCCGCTCTTGCCGCCGCTCTGGGATCCCGGCGGGCTGATGATCATAGCACTGTCGATCAGCGCCCTGTTGGTCACGGCAGATCACATGGCCTGGGATCGGCAGGCCCTGCATCAGGTGACGGGGCAATTGCTGGTTGCACAGGATCAAGAACGCGAGCGTCTGGCGAAAGATCTGCATGACGAGGTCAGCCACCGTCTGACCGCAAGCCGCTTGAGGCTTGAGGCAGCGTTGCGGCGCGCAGATGGCTTGCTGCCGCAGGATATTCGGCAGACCAGCGAAGAGCTGCGCGGATTGGGGTTGGATATTTCGGCCCTCGTTGAGGGGCTGCGCCCCGCCAGCCTTGAAGCCATGGGATTTGGCGATGCGGTACGTCATGCGGTGGCGCGCTGGAACCGTATCGGCGGGCTAAAGCTGCGCATCCAAATGCCCGCAGATCTGGCGGTTTCTGAGGCGGTCCAGATCCATGTGGTGCGCATCCTGCAAGAGGCCCTGCTGAATGCGGTGCGCCATGCGCAGGCCACACAGGTCGATATCACCTTAGAACGGCGCGGGGCAACCGGCCGGCTAACCGTGGCCGATGATGGCTGCGGCTTTCGCCCTCAGGACACACCGCGCGGCATGGGGCTAAGCGCAATGCGCGAACGTGCGGGCCTGATTGACGGAAGGTTTCATCTGGTGGCACAGCCGGGGCGCGGCTGCCGCATTGAGCTGGAGTTCCCCCTGCTATGATCCGGATCCTTGTTGTCGATGATCATGATGTTGTGCGCGGGCTGATGTGTGACGCTTTGAACGCCGAACCGGGCATGCAGGTTGTTGGTGATCTCAACAGCGGCGAAGCGGCGCTGGGGGCGATACCGGCACTAAAGCCTGATGTTGTGATCCTCGATATCGGGCTGCCGGGTATGGACGGGATTGAAACCGCAGGCACCCTGCGCGCCAAGGGCTTTGAGATGGCAATCCTCTGTCTGACGATGCATCTTTCGGAACCGATCAAAGAACGCGCTTTTGCAGCGGGTGTCACAGGTTATGCGGTCAAACATGATCCGTTTGAAACGCTGGTCGACGCGATCCAGACCGTAACCGCCGGAGAGCGCTTTGTCAGCCCGGCGCTGGGAAACGCAGAAGATACAGGGGCCGCTGACCTGCTCAGACGGCTCTCAAAACGCGAGCTGGAAATCGTCAGCCATGTGGCCAGCGGCTGGACCGCAGCCGAAATCGCCGACTTTCTTAAGATCAGCGAGCGCACGGTGGACTTCCACCGCCGCTCTATTGCTGAAAAAACGGGTCTGCGCCGGATCGCCGATATCACCAAATTCGCCATGGAAATCGGTCTGCGTGCCGACGATTGAACCGCGCGGGGGCCGCAGACGCTCAGGCACCCTCGGTGAAACACTCTGCTTAGCCAAAGCCTAAGTAAGAGTAAGTCAGACAGTTATTTCTCGCACGCGCAACATGTGAAACCTTACCCCTCAAAACTGGGCTGGCCACATTGCTGCGGGCCAGAGCCAGACCGCCCCTGTTCGGGTTCAGACCTGATGCAATGGGTGATGTGAGAGGAAAAACAGGAACCGACAGATGCCCATTGAAAAAACAGATACGCTGATTGTTGGCGGCGGACAGGCGGGGATCGCGCTGAGCGAACATCTGGGGCAGCAGGCTGTGCCCCATATCATTATCGAGAAAAACCGCACCGCCGAAGCCTGGCGCACAGGCCGCTGGGATGCTCTGGTGGCCAATGGCCCGGCCTGGCACGATCGTTTCCCCAGCCTGCTGTTCGAAGGTGATGATCCCGACGCCTTTGTCCCCAAAGATCGGGTGGCGGACTATCTTGTTGCCTATGCGCAGATGGTCAAAGCGCCCATCCGCGAAGGTGTCGAAGCGCTTCGTGCAGAGCGCCTGCCGGGCAAAGGTGGGTTCAAGATCGAAACCTCACAGGGTGAGATCCACGCCAAGCGCATCGTTGCCGCCACAGGCGCGTTCCAGCATCCTGTCATCCCGCCGATCCTGCCCGCCGATGCCGATGTGACGCAGCTGCATTCCTTCCATTACAAAAACCCCAATCAACTGCCTGACGGGGCGGTGATGGTTGTGGGCGCCGGGTCTTCTGGTGCGCAGATCGCAGATGAGTTGAACCGCGCCGGGCGCAAAGTTTTTCTTTCAGTCGGCCCCCATGATCGCCCTCCCCGTCGCTATCGCACCCGTGACAACGTCTGGTGGCTGGGCGTTCTGGGGCTGTGGGATATGGCGGCTCAGAAGCCCGGCACCGAACATGTGACCATCTCGGTCAGCGGGGCCCATGGCGGTCACACCATGGATTTCCGCCGCCTTGGCAATGAAGGCGTAGTGCTGACCGGCATGACCCAGCGCTTTGAAAGCGGCGTGTTACACTTCGCCGATGATCTGCGGAAAAATCTGGATGCGGGTGACGCCAATTACCTTGAGATGCTGGATATGGCCGACGCCTATGTGGCGCGCACAGGCATCGACCTGCCAGAAGATCCAGAGGCCCGTAAGGCCCACCCCGATCCGGAGAGCCTGGCAAACCCGATTGGCCAAGTTGATTTTGCCCGCGAAGGCATCAGCGCCGTGATCTGGGCCACCGGGTTCAAACAGGATTTCAGCTGGATAAAGGCCGATGCCTTTGACGCCAAAGGCGCGCCAATCCACCAGCGCGGCGTGTCGGTCGAACCGGATATCTACTTTCTGGGCCTGCCCTGGCAGTCGCGCCGGGGCTCGACCTTTCTTTGGGGGGTCTGGCATGACGCGAAATACATCGCTGACCAGATTGCCATCCAGCGCGCCTATGCCGACTATGACGGCCACGCGGCCATCGTCGCCCCCACCGCTGCACAGTAAGACCACAGGATCCCCAATGGCGCATACACGTATTCGCAAGTTCAACACCAAAGACACCTATCCCGAACAGAACCTCGACAACGACCTGTGTCAGGCGGTTGTCACGCAGGGGGGGAAAACCGTTTATCTGCGCGGCCAGTGCCCGCAAAATCTGGATGATGCGGTGAATATCGACAGCCACGACCCTGTCGAGCAAACCCATAAGGTGATGCAGAATATCAAACAGCTGATCGAAGAGGCCGGTGGCTCGATGGAGCATCTGGTCAAGGTTGTGGTCTATATCACCGACGTGCGCCACCGCGAAGCGATCTATCGCACCATGGGCGAATATATCAAAGGCGTGCATCCTGTCTCGACCGGGCTGGTGGTGCAGGCGCTGGCCCGCCCTGAATGGCTGGTGGAAATCGACGGCACCGCCGTTATCCCCGACTGATCACCAGATCCGCCCCCGATAGCCCGCTCATGAGAGCACATTTCACAGGAGCCCAAAATGACGTTTTCTCTGGTTGCCCGTTGCGCTGAAACCGGCATGTTTGGTCTGGCGATTTCGTCATCTTCACCCGCAGTGGCGGCGCGCTGTTCCTTTGCGCGCGCGGGCGTGGGTGCGGTGGCTTCGCAAAATGTCACCGACCCCAGCCTTGGTCCACTGGTGCTGGATATGATGCAGCAGGGCCACAGCGCCCCTGAGGCCATTTCCGCTATGGCGGAACAGGCCCGCTTTGTGGATTACCGTCAGGTGCTTGCGGTTGACACCGACGGGCGCACTGCCATCCATTCGGGGCCCAACAGTCTGGGGATCTGGACACAGGCGCAGGCGGAAAATGTCGCCTCTGGCGGCAATCTTCTGGCCAATGACACTGTCCCGCAGGCCATTGTCGACGCGTTCCTACCCGCCTCCGGGCATCTGGGCGACAGGCTGATCGCCGCCCTGCGCGCGGGTCTTGTGGCCGGTGGCGAAGCTGGTCCGGTGCATTCCGCCGGGATGAAGATCGTCGACACCGTCAGCTGGCCCGTGGCTGATCTGCGCTGCGACTGGACCGAAGATTGCCCGATTGAGACCATTGCCACCGCCTGGGACATCTACAAGCCACAGTTAGACGCCTATGTCCAACGCGCGCTCGATCCGCGCGAGGCCCCGTCTTACGGCGTCCCCGGCGACGAATAATCAGGGAGACACACAGTGTTGGATCACACGCACACAGATTGGAAAGCCCGCGCCGCTACGCTGTCATTTCGCGGTCAGGCTTTTATCAATGGCCGCTTTGTCGATGCCGCGTCGGGTGACACCTTTGACAGCGTCAACCCGGCCACGGGCGCAGTGCTGACGCAGGTCGCCAGAGGTGACGCCGAAGATATCAACCGCGCTGTGGCGGCTGGCCGCGCTGCCTTTGAAGATGGTCGCTGGTCACGCATGGCGCCGGGGGATCGCAAGGCCGTCCTGCTGAAACTGGCCGATCTGATCCGCGACAATCTGGAAGAAATGGCGCTGCTGGACAGTCTTGATATGGGCAAACTGGTGACGGATGCCGCCACCATTGATGCACCCGGATCTGCGCATTTCTTTCAATGGTATGCCGAAGCCATCGACAAGCTTTATGACGAAGTTGCCCCAACCGGCCCCGGCGATCTGGCGCTGGTCAGCCGTGTGCCTTTGGGGGTTGTCGGGGCCGTCACCCCTTGGAATTTCCCTTTGGATATGGCCACCTGGAAGGCTGCGGCGGCCCTGGCCGCTGGCAATTCGGTTGTGCTGAAACCCGCTGAACAATCGCCGCTTTCGGCGCTGCGTCTGGCGGAACTGGCGACTGAGGCCGGTGTGCCCGATGGGGTGTTCAACGTGGTGCCGGGCTTTGGTGACACCGCTGGGCGGGCGCTTGGTCTGCATATGGATGTGGATTGCCTTGCCTTCACCGGCTCAACCGCCATCGGCAAGATGTTCATGCAGTATTCAGGCCAGTCAAACCTCAAACAGGTCTGGCCCGAAACCGGCGGCAAAAGCCCCAATCTGGTGTTCGCGGACTGCGACGATCTGGAGACCGCCGCCGACATGGCCGCCTTTGGTATCTTCTTCAATCAGGGCGAAGTCTGTTCAGCGAATTCGCGGCTTTACGTCGAGCGCTCGATCAAAGACGTCTTTGTGGAAAAACTGATCGCCCGCGCGCAGGCTATGCAACCGGGTGATCCGCTGGATCCTGCCTCAAAGATGGGGGCGATTGTCGATGAAAAGCAGACGCAGGGGATCATGCGTTTTGTGGAAGACGGCAAAAAGACAGCCAATCTGGTGGCCGGCGGTAAACGTGTCACCGTGGAGGGCAAAGGATGCTTTGTGCAGCCCACGATTTTTGATGATGTCGCCCACGAAGATCCGCTGGCCCGCGACGAAATCTTTGGCCCTGTCCTGTCGGTCATTGCCTTTGACAGCGAAGAGCAGGCCGTGCGCATGGCCAATGACTCGGTCTATGGGCTGGCGGCTTCGGTCTGGACCGACAACCTGTCACGCGCCTGCCGGGTGTCAGAGCGGTTGATGGCGGGAACTGTTTCGGTGAACACGGTTGATGCGCTGTCCGCGATGACCCCGTTTGGCGGCATGAAACAGTCGGGCTTTGGCCGCGATTTGTCATTGCACTCGCTTGAGAAATATACTGCCCTGAAAACCACATGGATCAAGTATAGGGCCTGATCCTATCAGAGGGATGCGCCTATGCCTTTCAGATATACGCTGCGACAGCTTGAATACTTTGTGGCGGTCGGAAAGGCAGGCAGCATTGCCGCAGCCAGCGACAAGCTGAATGTATCCTCTCCTTCCATCTCGGCGGCCATCACCCAGTTAGAGGTAGAGTTTGGCATCACCCTGTTCGTGCGCGAACATGCGCGGGGCCTGTCGCTGACCAAAGCGGGCCATAAATTCATGGAGCGCACCGAATTTGTCCTGCGCGAAGCCGAGCTTCTGTCAACGCTGGCGGGGGAAATCACGGGCAAGGTGCAGGGCATTCTGTCAGTCGGATGTCTGGTGACATTTGCGCAGTTTGTCCTGCCCGGTCTACGGCGGGATTTTGAACAGGCCCATCCCGATGTGCGCATTGATCAGCGGGAATTGAATCAGGCCGAAATCTTTAGCCAGTTGCGCCGGGCCGAACTGGACATCGCTCTGACATATGATCTGGACATCCCGGCGGATCTCGAATTTCAACCCCTGCATGAGTTGCCGCCCTATGTGGTTGTGGGCGAAGATCACCCCTTTGCAGACCAGACCAAGCTGACCATTCCCCAATTGCAAGACAGCCCCATGGTGCTGCTGGATCTACCCTTTAGCAGCGAATATTTCCTGTCTTTCTTCAGCGAAGCACAGATCAAACCCACAATCGCTGAACGCACCTCGGATATGTCGGTGATGCGGTCGCTGGTGGCCAATGGCTTTGGGTTTTCCATTGCCAATATCCGGCCGCTGAACACCCTGTCACCAGATGGCAAGAAACTGATCTTCATCCCGCTGGCAGGTAAGCTGCGCCCAATGCGGCTGGGCCTGCTGCGCAGTCGGGCTGACAATGAAACCAACACCTTAAAGGCCTTTATCCTGCATTCTGTACAGGTGATGAAATCCGGCACCCTGCCGGGTTTGTTTACAGCGCAGGGCTAGGGTCAGGCGGGCATCAGCGAACACGACACCCGCCGCCCCTGACAGTCACGTCACGGCTATGATGCGTCGTCCTGATGCGCCTCATACCCGGCTTCCAGTTCGCCCCTCAGGAAATCGCCAAAGTTCAGACTGTCAAACCTGGACTCTCCTGTTCCCGGAAGGGGCGCGATCCGGGTTGAGACATGCGGGTCAAAAAAGAACGGCACTGAAAACCTTTCGCGCCCGCTGGTGTTGATCACCCGGTGCGGCGTCGACAGCAGCCGCCCGTTTGACAGAATATGCAGCATATCGCCCACATTGACGATAAAGGCGTCTTCGACCGGCGGCGCATCCACCCAGTTACCTGCCGGAGTCTGCACCTGCAGCCCTCCCACATCATCCTGCGCCAGAAGTGTCAGACAACCGAAATCCTTATGCGGCGCCGAGCCATAAAGATCAGCCGGGCTTTGCGGCGATTGCGACGGATAGTGCAGCAGGCGCAGCCATAGCGTGGGGGTCTCAAAGGCTGCAAGAATGCTGCGATCCGTGACACCGATAGCGTCCAGTGCCAGCCCCATCAGATTTTGCCCAAGCCCTGTCATCGCCTGTGCATAAGCTTCGCAGGCCGCGCGAAAACCAGCCAGATCCGGCCATTGATTTGGGCCAGACAGATAGACATCTGGATCCGCAACCTCATCTTCGCGCATCATCATGAAAGACGCGGATTGGTTGGGCTTGGTCACCTCGGCCAGATCCGAATTCACATCGGTTGAGGTGTTGATCGCAATGTAACCGCGATGAGTTTTGTTCAGCGAAATCGCCGTTTTCGCCGCAAGTGGCAGGGCGTGGAACTGCTTTGACGCCTCAAACACAGCGGCGCGCAGCTTTGGATCAATGCCGTGGTTGATGATATAGCCAAAGCCGGTTTCGCCATAGGCCCGGGCAAAAGCGGATGCCAGCGCAGTGGTATCCCCGCCCGCAGTCAGCGGTGCCAGATCCAGCACCGGAATGTCAGTAAATTCAGTCATCTCTTGTCTCCTGTAAGGGGCAGGATGCTTTGATCCTGACCCAAAGTTTGCAGTGAATTACGCAAACAGGAGACGGGCTATCCAGCGAAACGCTTTCTGCGGTGGGCGCTGTGTCGTTCCAGCACGACAAGATGAAGAAATGGGCTCATGGGGAAAGTGGTAATCTGCTGCACCCCGCTTCGCAAGCCCTAGGCATAGGGTCAGGACCCAGTAACTTGCAACGCTCAGTTCGCCAGATTTCGTTCCAAACAAGGCATATGTCCACCAAAATAGTGGTTCTATTTCAAGGGCATATAGCGCAGGTTGGGGCGAAATCCGACGAACCCGAAGGGCATGGAGAAATGCACGCCCTCAGAGGCATGACTTTCTTGCTAAGGCAACCAGCCTTGTCGGCGAAACTCAAGCCGCTGATTGCACGCATTTTTCCATGCTGAGCGTTGCAAATTACTGGGTCCTGACCCTAGGCAAAACCGAAGCACAGCTTCGCTTTTCCAAAGTTTACCCCATGGGCCACTGCTATAGGATTGGGAACGGGCCCCAGACACAGGCGTATTGCATGACCACAACACTGGATATTCTCGATAAGCTGATCCGCTTTGATACGGTCAGCAGCAACTCAAATCTTGCGCTGGCCAGCTATGTTGAAGGCTTTCTGGAGGCGCGCGGTTTTACGGTGCATCGCATAACCGACCCCGGCGGAGAGAAAACCGGGCTTTATGCCGAAAAGGGCCCGGCGGGGGATGGGGTTTTGCTGTCGGCCCATACGGATGTTGTTCCGGTCGCGGGGCAAAGCTGGACAAAAGATCCCTTTCATCTGACCCGAGACGGCGACCGCCTGTATGGTCGCGGGACAACCGATATGAAAGGCTTTGTGGCTTCACTCATGGCGTTGGCGGATCGCGCCAGCGCGGCAGATCTGCGCGAACCGCTAAAGATCGCCCTGTCTTATGACGAAGAGGTGGGCTGTGTCGGTCTGCAACAGATGTTGGATCGACTGGCCCCGATGCTGGGTCAGCCGCGCGCCTGTTTTGTCGGTGAACCCACTGAAATGCAGGTGGCCATCGGGCATAAGGGCAAGGCCGCGCTGCGGGCGGTCTGCCATGGGTCCAGCGGGCATTCCGCCCTCGCCCCCAGGTTTACCAATGCGCTGCATCTGGCAACGGATTTCATCACCGAACTGCGCCGGTTGCAGGCGCTTTATGCCCGTGAGGGCGCGCAGGACACGGCCTATAGCGTGCCCTACACCAGTTTTCACGTGGGCAAGATGTCAGGGGGCACCGCGCTGAACATCGTGCCCGACCGGGCTGAACTGACCTTTGAATACCGCCACCTCGCCGCGGATCAGGGCAAAGAGATTCTGTCACAAATCCAAAGCGCCGCTGCCCGTGTGGGGGCTAGCTATCAGAGCCAATGCCCAGAGGCGCGTGTGGAGGTTGAACAATACAACGCCTATCCGGGTCTCGATGTGGCGCAAAGCCATGCGGTGGTCTCATATGCGCAGAAACTGGCGCGCAGCAACAGCACCACAAAGGTGGCCTTTGGCACCGAGGCGGGGTTCTTCAGCGAATTGGGCATCCCGACCGTGGTCTGCGGCCCCGGCTCAATGGAGAGTCAGGGCCACAAGCCAGATGAATATCTTGAACTCAGCCAGCTTAAAGCCTGTGATGCGATGATGGATCGTCTTCTGGAAGATATCAGCAGATAACCCCGATCAGAAAAGACAAAATGCAAAAGCCCCCGGTACAGCGGGGGCTTTCGTCTGTTCTAACCGGCTTATTTCTTCAGGTTGGTCCAGATCTGATCATAGACCGCCTGTGTTTGCTGATCACAGACCTGAATGAACACACCGGGGCCAGCATTGGCATGGGGGTTCTTTTCAGGCTGAGAGGCCAGTTCCGGGGTCAGCAGATCCGTAACACCAGAGACGCCCGCATTATATTGCGTCCAGTTGGTCAGCATGGCCACGTTTTCCGGCTCAAGCAGGAAATCCATGAACTTCAGTGCATTGTCGCGGTTGGGCGCATCTTTTAGCAGAACAACATTGTCCATCCAGGCGATATAGCCCTGCGTTGGGTAGGCATATTCCACATTTGCCCCTTCGGCGCGTGCCTTGGCGGCAAAGCCATCATAGATTTGGCCCACAGCCGCATCCCCTGACACCAGCACCTCTTTTGCGGTGTCGGAGTTGAACGATGCCCAATGCTGTTTCGCCCCCTGAAGCATGGCATTCAGCGCCTTCAGCTGCTCGCGGTCGGTAGAGCATTGCGGAATACCCATATGGATCGCAGCGGCGGCCATGACTTCGCCCTGACTGTCCAGCATGTTGATCCGGCCCTGCAGCTCGGCGGGTGGGTTGAACAGAATATCAGTTGTCTGGATATCGCCCTGATAGGCATCGCGGTTGACCGCAAAACTGGTTGAGCCCCACTGATACGGGATCGACGACTGGCGTCCGGGGTCAAAGCTGGGGTCCGCCCATTCCGGCGCGATATTGGCTTTGTTTTTCAGCTCGCCATCGGCGATGGTGCCCAGCATGCCTTCGCCCGCCATGATCGCAACCATATAGTCGCCCGGCACAGACACATCATAGGTGCCCAGCCCTCCCGCCTTCAGAGAGGCCAGCATCGCTTCGTTTGAATCATAGGTGTCCATGGTGACCGAAATGCCGGTTTCTTCGGTAAACTTGGTCAGCAGCTCCTGCGGCATATATTCGAACCAGTGGTAGACAACCAGCTCGCCCTCGGCACTCGCCGCGCTGGCACCAATGGTCAGAGCCAGGGCCGCCACGCCGCTTTTCATCAGATGTTTCATGTGTCTCTCCGTCTGTTGGTTATTTTGTGTTGTCGTTTTTGCTGACCAGATAGCTGATGGTGACCATCACGATGGAAACACCCAGCAACATGGTCGAAATCGCCATGATGTTTGGTTTGATCCCCTGTTTGACCGACCCAAAGATCGCCGTTGGCAGGGTTTCGACACCTGCCCCTTTGACAAAGTTTGTGATGATGAAATCATCAAGGCTGACAATAAACGCCAGAAGAAACCCCGAAATGATGCCGGGCATCATCAGGGGCAGCAGGATCTTGGTAAAGGCCTGTCTCCGGCTGGCATACAGATCCAGCGCCGCCTGTTCATAGCTGTCATCGATACCCTGCATCCGGGCGGAAATGGGCAGATAGGCGAAAGGAATGCAAAAGGCGATATGCGCCATCAGGATGGTCAGAAAGCCGCGCTGAAAGCCGATTGCATTGAAAAAGATCAGCGTCGCCACAGCCAGCACGATTTCTGGCACCATCAGCGGCAGGCTGATCAGGCCAAAAGACAGGCTGCGAAAGCGAAACCGCCCCCCGCGCACCATGCCCGTGGCCGCCAGTGTGGCGATGGCGGTCGCCGTAGTGGCGGCAACAATCGCGATGGTAAAACTGTTCCAGGCCGCCGCTTTGAACTTGCCACTTTCCGGCCCGGTGAAGACATCCGCATACCAGCGCAGCGACAGCCCTTCCCAGTTGGTCAGCGATTGCGACTCGTTGAAGCTGTAGATCGTGACCACCACCAGCGGCGCGTAAAGGATGATCAGACAGAGTAGGGTTATCCCTTTGAAGCCCCTGTAAGATTTAATGTCGAACTGCTTGCTTGCCATGGATCAGCCCCCCGCCCTGTCAGCTTTGGCCTGTTGTCTGGCCGAAATCATCAGGATGACCAGAACCATGGTCAGCAGGATCATCGACGCGGCCGCCCCAAAGGGCCAGTTGCCCGCATTGCCTTTGAATTGCTCTTCGATCAGCGAACCGATCATGAAGTTGCGCGCGCCCCCCAGCAGATCAGGCGCCAGAAACGACCCCATTGAGGGGACAAAAACCAGAATACAGCCCGCCACCACGCCGGGTTTGACCGCAGGCAACAGCACCCGTCGCAGGGTTGTCCACTTTGAGGCATAGAGATCCGCCGCAGCCTCGGAGAGGGCAAAGTTGTAGCGTTCAACAGCAGCATAGATGGGCAGCACCATGAACGGCAGGTAGGAATAGAACAGCCCCAGCTGCACCGCGAAATTGGTGTTGACGATATGAAGTGGGCTGTCGATCAGGCCGATCTTTATCAGCGCGTCATTCAAAGGGCCCTGATCGCGCAGCAGAAACTTCATCGACACGGTGCGGATCAGCAGATTAACCCAATAGGGAATGGTGATCAGAAACACCCAGATCGGGCGCATGTTTGCAGAACGTGTGGCAATGAAATAGGCGGTGGGAAAGCCGATCACCAGGCTAAGCAGCGTCGCCGCCCCCGCCTGCCAGATCGAGCGCCAGAAGATGGTGACATAGGTCCATTCGATCTTGGGCGGTTCATCCCCAAACAGGCCGCGGTCAAAAAAGAACTGATCATAGGCCGCCAGAGAAAACTCCCAGATGACGCCGCCCCGGAACTCTTTGGTGAGAAACGAGTAGATCAGCATCATGATCACCGGCGCCAGCACCAGAATGGCCAGCGTCAGCCAGGCAGGCAGCAACAACCATGTGCGTGCCTCTTTGTAGGTATCGGTGGTGGCGCTGCCGCCGCTTGCTGCCCCCGATGCCATCAGTCCACCAAGAGGCGTGCCGCCCCCAGCTCCATATTGACGAACATTTCGGTGCCTGGCTCAAAGATCCGCTTGTTGCCACGATCAGAATTCGAAGTCCGCACCACAAAATCCGGGCCATCATGCAGATCGACAATGGTGGTGATATCGGTCCCGACAAAGATGTTTTCCTTGATCCGCCCTTTCAGGCTTTCGGCCTCTGCGGGGCTGTCCGACATGTAAAGCCGTTCGGGTCGGATCGACATATGCACCTTTGACCCGATGCCAATTCCCTCGACCGCATTGCAGGTCAGTTCGTGCCCGCCGCCCAGATGACAGGTGGCGCGCCCCTGCGTGATCCCATCCACGGAAACCTCTAACAGGTTGGTTTCGCCGATGAAATCCGCAACGAACATGTTGTGCGGGCGTTCATAGATATCGGTGGGCGATCCCAGCTGCTGCATCTCGCCCGCTGACATGACGGCGATCCGGTCCGACATGGTCAGGGCTTCTTCCTGATCATGGGTGACAAAGATAAAGGTGATCCCGGTATCACGCTGCAGATGCTTCAGCTCTAGCTGCATCGCCTTGCGCAGCTTCAGATCCAGCGCCGACAGCGGTTCGTCCAGCAGCAGCACCTTGGGCTTCGGCGCCAGCGCGCGGGCCAGCGCCACACGCTGCTGCTGTCCACCAGACAATTGGCTGGGCTTGCGGGCAGCGAACTGCGACAGCTGCACCAGCTCAAGCATCTCGCCGGCCTTGCGGCGCGCTTCGGACTCCGAACTGCCACGCATTTCCAATCCAAAGGCCACATTGTCGAGAATGGTCATATGCGGGAACAGCGCATAGTTCTGAAAAACCGTATTCACCGGGCGTTTGTTGGGTGGTAGATTTTCGATCTCATCCCCAAAGAGATAGATCGCCCCTTCCGTGACCGTTTCAAACCCGGCAATCATCCGCAGCAGCGTTGTCTTGCCGCAGCCAGATGGCCCCAGAAGCGTGAAAAATTCATTGTCCCTGATCGACAGCGAAATCTGCTTGAGCGCTGTAAAATCGCCATAGCGTTTGACCGCATCCCGCACGTCAATCGCGATCGTTTCCTTGTCAGACACCTGCGCCTCCGTCCGTCCCGCGAATTCCTGACAGGTATATACGGTCTGAACGATGGCCCTAAGAATTGACTTCCTCAGCAAGCCTTAGGCAAAGCCTAACACCTAATTAGTCAAACAAATTCATAAATTTACAAAGGGAATGCCAGAATTTTCAGCGCAATGAAAACGGTGATGCAAATGGCTGGCCTTTAGGAAAACATGCCAGCCAATTGCGTTTTTAGATCCATTGCGCCCCGTTTCAGGCGTCGCAGGCAGCGGTGACCAGCAGTTCCACTTTCAGCACATCGCGTGCCAGTTTGGCTTCGCCGCAGGCACGCGCCGGGGCGTGGCCTTCGGGCACCCAGGCATCCCAGACCGCGTTCATTTCGGCAAAATCCGCCATATCCGCCAGCCAGATGGTGCATTGCAGAAGGCGGGTTTTATCGCTGCCTGCCTTGGCCAGCAGATCTTCCACCTTGGCCAGGCATTCGCGGGTCTGTTCAGCAACAGTGGGCGCATCTGAGGTCTGGCCACACAGATAGGCCACGCCATTGTGCTTGACGATTTTGCTCATGCGCTGGCCGGTTTCGATGCGGGTGATTGTCATGGGGGTCTCCTGTTGGTTTTGCCCTCTGGTTTTGCCCTGTATCCCCCAAATTGCGCAGGCGTCAAAGCGTGATCTGCCCCCCGTATCCAATTTGTGGCGGGGTCATTTCCCCCATTGACCTGCCTCGCCTTCGATCCTATCCCAAAAGGACCGGGGGCGCCCTATGGCTGAGAAGTACCCTTTGAACCTGAACCAGATAATGCTGGCGGAGGGAAGGTATCAAAGGGAGCAGCGCGCCCTCCTTCTTTCGCCGGTCGGAGAGATGACCGTGAAAGTCCAACCCATTTTGCAAGAGCTACGCAGCCAGGCCCCACTGGTGCATTGCATCACCAACTTTGTGGCGATGAATATCGCGGCCAATGTCACGCTGGCCGCCGGAGCGTCGCCTGCGATGGTTCATGCGGTGGAAGAAGTGGCGGATTTCACCCCGATCAGCGGCGCGCTGACGGTGAACATTGGCACGCTGTCCCCGGCATGGGTGGCCTCGATGACCAAAGCGATTGATGCGGCCAAGGCGTCAGACACCCCCTGGGTGCTGGATCCGGTGGCCCATTTCGCCACGCCCTATCGTGCCAAGGTGGCGCAGGATCTGCTGGCGCAGGGGCCCAGCATTCTGCGCGGCAATGCCTCTGAGATTCTGGCTTTCGGCGGCGGGGAAACCGCAGGCAAAGGCGTAGACAGCGGCGATAGTGTGGATGCGGCCGAAACGGTTGCCCGCGCGCTGGCGCAAAAACACAGCTGTGTTATGGCCATCACCGGCGAGGTTGATTTCGTCACCGATGGCACCCACGCGGCGCGGGTTGCAGGGGGATCGCCGCTGATGCCCAAAGTCACCGCCATGGGCTGTTCGCTGACCGCTGTCATGGGGGCCTGCGCCGCCGTGGCCGCCCCCTTTGAAGCCGCAGTGACCGCGCTGGCCCTGTTTGGCGAGGCGGGCAAATGCGCCGATGCGCAAGCCAAAGGCCCCGGCAGTTTTCAGGTGGCGTTTCTGGATGCGCTGTCGCAGGTGCAGCCCGAAGATCTGGACAGCGGCGGGCTGATCACATGGCTTTGACGGCGCAGGATCTGCGGCTGTATCTGATCACCGATCCGGGGTTATGCGCGGATCTTGGGGTGGTGAACACCGTCCGCCGCGCTGTCGCAGGCGGTGTGACCATGGTGCAGCTGCGCGACAAACACGCCAGCACCGCCCAGCGGGTCGAACTGGCCCTTGCCCTGAAACAGGTGCTGGCGGGCACCGGGGTGCCCTTGCTGGTCAATGACGATGTCGAGGCGGCGGTACAGGCGGATGTTGACGGTGCCCATATCGGGCAAAGCGATGGCAACCCGGAACGCGCCCGTGCGCTGCTGGGGCCGGATCGAATCCTTGGGCTGTCGTGTGAAACAGTGCAGCGGGTGCAGGACGCGCGCAGCACCCCAGCTGATTATCTGGGGCTGGGGCCGGTCTTTGCCACCGCCACCAAAAGCGACCACAAAGCCCCCATCGGCTTTGATGGGCTGGCAACGCTGGTGCAGGCCAGCCATCTGCCAACTGTGGCCATTGGTGGGCTGAACGCCAGCCATGTGGCGCCGGTGCTGAGCGCCGGGGCAGATGGGCTTTCGGTGATTTCCGCGATTTGCGGCCAGCCCGATCCTGAACAGGCGGCGCGGGCCTTCTTTTCCTCAGACACAGGAGCAGGCGCATGATTGCCAATGTTCTTTCCATCGCTGGCTCTGACCCTTCGGGCGGAGCGGGCATTCAGGCAGATCTGAAATCCATCTCGGCAAATGGAGCCTTTGGCATGGCGGTGATCACCGCGCTGACCGCCCAGAACACCCAAGGGGTGCATGGGGTGCATCTGGTGCCACCCGATTTTGTGCAGGCGCAGATCGCAGCGATCTTTGCCGATATCCGCGTGGATGCGGTGAAAATCGGCATGATCGCCAATGCTGAAATTGCCCAGGCGGTTGCCGATGCGCTGCAAGATCATGCGGATGTGCCGATGGTGCTGGATCCGGTAATGATCGCCAAAGGCGGCGCGCCTTTGCTGCAAGACGATGCGATTGACACGCTGCGCAGCGCGCTGCTGCCTCTGGCACAGGTGATCACCCCCAACCTGCCCGAAGCAGCGCATCTGCTGGGCAGCTCGCCTGCCAGCACCCGCGATGAGATGATCACACAGGGCCGCGCCCTGTGTGATATGGGCGTGCAGGCAGTGCTGATGAAAGGCGGGCATCTTGATGGTGCCGACAGCCCCGATGCGCTGATCACCGCGGATGAGACCCACTGGTTCGACGCCCCGCGCACCCCAACCAAGAACACCCATGGCACCGGCTGCACCCTGTCGTCGGCGCTGGCGGCGCAGATTGGCAAAGGGCTGGCGCTGCCACAGGCGGTTGAGGCGGCAAAAACCTATGTCGCAGGCGCAATTGCCGGGGCGGATCAGCTTTCAGTCGGCACGGGCCACGGCCCCACCCATCATTTTCACAATTTCTACGCGTAAGGAGTACGCAACATGAAACTCACAGCTTTCTCGACAGCGCTGGTGCTGATGGGCTCGCCTTTGATGGCACAGGACAAAGTCAGCCTGATCCTTGATTGGTTCGTCAACCCGGACCACGGCCCGGTGATCGTGGCACAGGAAAAGGGCTATTTTGCGGATCAGGGTCTTGAGGTTGATATCATCGCCCCGGCAGATCCCTCTGATCCGCCCAAGCTGGTGGCTGCCGGTCAGGCGGATCTGGCGATTTCCTATCAGCCGCAGCTGCATCTGATGATCCACGAAGGCCTGCCACTGCAACGGGTTGGCACGCTGGTTGCCACGCCGCTCAGCTGTCTGCTGACGCTGAAAGACGGGCCGATCAAGACCCCGGCAGATCTGAAAGGCAAGAAGGTCGGCTTTTCCGTGGGCGGCGTGGAAGAGGCCATGCTGGGCACCGTTCTGGGCACCCATGGGGTGGCGCTAGACGAGGTTGAAATGGTCAATGTGAACTGGTCTTTGTCGCCATCGCTGATGTCCGGTCAGGTCAGCGCCGTCATCGGGGCGTTCCGCAACTTTGAATTAAACCAGATGGAGATCGAAGGCGTTGAGGGCAATTGCTTTTACCTCGAAGAGGAAGGCCTGCCCCCCTATGATGAGCTGATCTATGTCGCCCATTCCGACACAATGGACAAAGACGTGATCCGCCGCTTTCTGGCCGCAACGGAAAAGGCGACACAGTACATTGTGAACCACCCCGAAGACAGCTGGGATATCTTTGCGGGCACCTCAAAGGAACTGCAAGACGAGTTGAACGCCCGCGCCTGGGTGGATACGCTACCACGCTTCGCCCTGCGCCCGACCGCAATGGATCAGGGGCGTTATGCGGCCTTTGAAACCTTTTTGCATGATGCGGGTCTGGTGCCATCGGTCAACGATGTGTCGACCATCGCCATTGATGTGACCAAACCATGAGCACAGCAAATTATGGCCGCGTTTTTGCGGCGCTGAAACAGGGATGCCCGCAGGAATGGGCATCCTACACCCGGCATGATTTTGTTCAGGGGCTAGGGGATGGATCCCTGCCATGGGACTGCTTTGTGCACTATCTCAAGCAGGATTACGTCTTTCTGGTGCATTTTGCCCGGGCCTGGTCACTGGGCGTGGTCAAGGCCGAAACGCTGGATGAAATGAAGACCTGCGCCAGCACCGTGGATGCGCTGGTGAACCATGAAATGGATCTGCATGTGCGCGCCTGCGCCGAACAGGGCATTTCCGAACAGGATCTTTTTGCCACCCGCGAAGAGGTCGCCAACGTCGCCTATACCCGCTATGTGCTGGATGCCGGGCAGCAGGGGGATTTTCTTGATCTGCTGGCGGCGCTGGCGCCCTGCTGCTTTGGTTATGGCGAAATTGGCCTGCGTCTTGCCGCTGAGGCCGCGCCCGAGACCCGCTATAAAGACTGGATCGCCACCTATGCGGATGCGGGCTATCAAGAGGCCATGTCTGCGGTGGGTGTTTTGCTGGACAGCGCCGTCGTCCGGCGTCTGGGGGAGGATTTCCAATCCAGCCCGAGGTGGGCTGCGCTTCAGGAACGGTTCCGCATGGCAACCCAGCTTGAGGTGGGCTTTTGGGATATGGGTCTGACCCCATGACACAGCCCGCGCCGGAAATCACCCTTCGGGGCAGCTATCAGGTTCAGGGGAAAGCGATTTTCTCGCAGATCGACCTGCGCTTTGGCGCAGGCCACTGGAGCTGCCTTCTGGGGAAATCCGGCGTGGGGAAATCCACCGTTTTGCGGCTGGTGCTGGGGCTGGACATGGCCGGAACGTTTGACGGGCAGATTGCCACCAATGACGGGCGGCCTGTGACGGGGCGCGCCAGCTATATGGCACAGACCGATCTGCTGCTTCCCTGGCTGACGGTGCGTGAAAACGTGCTGCTGGGGGCGCGACTGCGCGCAGAGCCCCCGGATCTGGCGCGGGCGGATCAGTTGATTGAACGCGTGGGTCTGGGGGCCTATGGGTGCCGCAAACCCAGCGCCCTGTCGGGTGGCATGCGTCAGCGCGCAGCCCTCGCCCGTTGTTTGATGGAAGAGCGCCCCGTGGTGCTGCTGGACGAACCTTTTTCGGCACTGGATGCAGGCACGCGGGCCGATATGCAGGATCTGGCCGCAGGTCTTTTGCAGGGAAAAACCGTGCTTCTGGTGACCCATGATCCGGCCGAGGCCTGCCGTCTGGGCCATCAGGTTACGGTACTGTCGCCGGGCGGTACGCAGGACTGGCCCCTGCCCCCAAATCCCCCAATTCGCGATGCGGATAACCCCGATGTCTTGCAGGCGCAGGCCGCGCTGTTGGATCACCTTCGAAAGCCAAACACATGAGCCGCAGCGCGCTTTTTGCAAGCCTTCTGGGGGTTGCCCTGTGGCAAGCCATAGTCTGGATCACACAGGCCCCGCATTTCATTCTGCCCGACCCCCTGCGCGTGGCGCAGGCCTTTGCCAGCAACTGGGAAATCATCGCAGGTCATGCGCTGGTCACCGGCTATGAGGTTCTGCTGGGGCTCACGATTGGCACCGCACTGGGGGCGCTGACCGCCGTGCAACTGGCCTTTTCCCCCACAATGGCGCGGCTGATGCTGCCCCTGCTGGTCTTCACACAGGCGGTGCCGGTCTTTGCGCTGGCCCCGATCCTGACACTGTGGTTTGGCTATGGGGTGGCTTCGAAAATCGTGATGGCGGTGCTGATCATCTATTTCCCGGTGACCTCGGCCTTTTATGACGGTCTGTCGCGCACCCCTGCGGGGCTGCTGGATCTGGCGCAGACCATGGGGGCGAAACCTGCACGGGTGATGTGGCATATCCGCATTCCACATGCCCTGCCCTCGCTGGCCTCTGGCTTGCGACTGGCGGCGGTCTATGCCCCCATCGGCGCGGTGATTGGCGAATGGGTTGGGGCCTCGCAGGGCCTGGGTTATCTGATGCTATTGGCCAATGGGCGCGCCAAGATTGATCTGATGTTTGCCAGCCTGATCACGCTGGCGCTGATGACCGTGACACTGCATTGGGCGGTGGGCAAGCTGGCCACCCGTTTGCAGCATCTTGATCAGGACTAAAGCGTGTCCTCGAACAGCGTGTTCAGGATCCGTTTGTAGCGATCCCCCTGAGGAGCGGTTTTACGCCAGACCGCCCCGACCTGCCGTTTGGGCTGGGGATCGGAAAAACGCAGGGTTTCCACATCAGCCGAGGCGGTTTCCACTTGCCGCGCCATTTCCGGCAAAAGCGTCACGCCGATCCCGGCGCTGACCATCTGCACCAGCGTCGAGAGCGAACTGCCTTCCAGCAGATCTTGCGGGGTCTGCGTCGGCAGGTTGCAAAAGGACAGCGCCTGATCGCGAAAACAATGCCCCTCTTCCAAAAGCAGCAACCGCATCAGGCCAAGTTTCGCTACATCCGGCACCGGCTTGCCCGCGTCTTTGGCAGTGCGCACCAGCAAAAAGCTTTCTTCGAACAGGGGAAACTCTGTCAGCCCCGGCGCGCCAACAGGCAGCGCCATGATCGCCAGATCCAACTGCCCGCGTTGCAGGCGCGTGACCAGCTTGTCGGTCTTGGCTTCGATCGGGGCCAGATCAATCTGTGGAAAATGCTGCGCCAGTTTCAGCGCGATTTTGGGCAAAAGATAGGGGGCAATCGTCGGGATCAGCCCCAGCCGCAGATCCCCCTGCCAGTCATCCTTTGAGGCCCGCGCGGTATCCGCGAAATCGCGCACCTCATTCAGGATATCTTCTGCCCGTTTCGCCAGCACCTGACCCAGCCGCGTCAGCCGCACAGAGCGCGTGCCACGTTCGAACAAAGGCACAGCCAAGGTGGTCTCCAGCTCTTTGATTTGCAACGACAAAGCCGGTTGTGAGATCGCACAGAGATCCGCCGCCCGGCCAAAGTGCTGCGCCTCTGCCAGTGCCACGAAATAGCGCAGCTGTTTCAACGAGATATTTTCCATAAGAAATACCTATCAATCAAATCAGAAAATGAAAATGGATTTTATCAATTAAAGCCTCAAATATAGGCGCAGATATCAGATTCCACACAGGAGAGACCCATGAAGGATCACGATCAAGGACCCGTCGGAAAATGCCCGGTGATGCATGGTGGCCGCACCAGCAGCGAAGGCACCAATACCGACTGGTGGCCAAAGGGGCTGAATCTGGACATCCTGCATCAGCAGGACAGCAAGACCAATCCTATGGCACCGGATTTTGATTACCGTGAGGCTCTGAAATCGCTGGATGTTGAGGCGCTCAAGGCGGATATGGCGGCGCTGATGACTGACAGCCAGGACTGGTGGCCAGCGGATTGGGGCCATTACGGCGGGCTGATGGTGCGTATGGCGTGGCACTCGGCCGGGTCTTACCGGCTGGCAGACGGGCGCGGTGGCGGTGGCCACGGCAATATCCGTTTTGCGCCGCTGAACTCCTGGCCGGACAACGGCAATCTGGACAAGGCGCGCCGGTTGCTCTGGCCGCTGAAAAAGAAATACGGCAATAGCGTCAGCTGGGCGGACCTGATCATTCTGGCGGGCACCATGGCCTATGAAACCATGGGCTTGAAAACCTATGGGTTCTCATTCGGCCGCGAAGACATCTGGCATCCGGAAAAAGACACCTATTGGGGCGCGGAAAAAGAATGGCTGCCGCCAAGCGACACCCGCTATGGCGATGTGGCCAATCCAGCAACGCTGGAAAACCCGCTGGCAGCGGTGCAGATGGGTCTGATCTATGTGAACCCCGAAGGGGTGAACGGTCAGCCTGATCCGCTGAAGACTGCGCAGCAGGTGCGCGAAACCTTTGCCCGCATGGCGATGGATGATGAGGAAACCGCAGCGCTGACCGCAGGGGGCCACACTGTCGGCAAGGCGCATGGCAATGGCGATGCCGCCAACCTTGGGCCAGAGCCCGAAGGCGCAACCCTGAAAGAACAGGGCCTTGGCTGGATTAACAGCAAGACCCGGGGCGTTGGCCGCGATGCCGTGACCAGCGGCATCGAAGGTGCATGGACCACCCATCCCACGAAATGGGATAATGGCTTTTTCGATATGCTGTTTGACCACGAATGGGAGCTGCGCAAATCCCCGGCCGGGGCCTGGCAGTGGGAACCTGTCGACATCAGCGAAGAAGACAAACCCGTCGATGTGGAAGACCCCAGCATCCGCTACAATCCGATCATGACCGATGCGGATATGGCGATGAAGATGGATCCCATCTATCGTGAGATCTGCGAAAAGTTCCGCGCCGATCCGGCCTATTTCTCAGAGACCTTCGCACGGGCATGGTTCAAGCTGACCCACCGCGATATGGGCCCGCGCAGCCGCTATATCGGCCCCGACGCCCCGGCTGAGGATCTGATCTGGCAAGACCCCATCCCTGAAGGGCCGCGTGACTATGATGTTGCGGCGCTGAAGGCCGCAATCGCTGACAGCGGTCTGTCACAGGCGGATATGGTGGCCACGGCATGGGACAGCGCGCGCACCTATCGTGAATCGGATCTGCGCGGCGGGGCCAATGGCGCCCGTATCCGGCTGGCGCCGCAAAAGGACTGGGCCGGCAATGAACCCACCCGTCTGGCACATGTGCTGTCGGTGCTCGAACCCCTGGCGCAGCAGGCTGGGGCAAGTCTGGCCGACACCATCGTTCTGGCGGGCAATGTCGGGATCGAACAGGCCGTTACAGCTGCGGGCTATGAGATCGAGGTGCCCTTTGCCCCCGGTCGCGGAGACGCCCTTGAGGCACAGACAGATGCCGCCAGCTTTGACGTGCTGGAACCGCTGGCCGATGGTTTCCGCAATTGGGCCAAGGCTGACTATGTGGTCTCACCAGAGGAAATGCTGCTTGATCGCGCACAGTTGATGGGTCTCAGCGGCCCCGAGATGACTGTACTGGTTGGCGGGATGCGGGTGATCGGGGCCAATCACGGCGGCGACGCCCATGGGGTCTTTACTGATCGCCCCGGCGCGCTGACGCAGGATTTCTTTGTCAACCTGACCGATATGGCCAACTCCTGGGTTCCGGCAGGCACGCATTATGAAATCCGGGATCGCAAAACCGGGGATGTCAAATGGACCGCCAGCCGTGTGGATCTGGTCTTTGGGTCAAACTCGATCCTGCGTGCCTATGCGGAACTTTACGCACAGGACGACAATGGCGAAAAATTCGCCCGTGATTTCATTGCCGCCTGGACAAAGGTAATGAACGCGGATCGCTTTGATCTGGCTTAAGGCATCAATTGGGAAACCTGACGCAAGGCTTTCCTGTCTTTCACCAGGTCGGCACCGCCGACCAGCCCCCGACCGCCCCCATGGGCGGGGGCTTTGCCCCCACCCGCGGTCGGGGACTGGTCTAAGTCATAGGGGCAAGCCATTCCGATTAGCTTCGGGATAAACCAATAGCGCTCAAAACGGCCCCGCCCAGACAGGTGGGGCCGTTTTATGCGGGCCTGCTGATGCGCCCGCCGCCAATCGCTGTGCCCACACCTGTGGTTGACGGGGCCGAGGTTGGCAGCCCACGCGCCGCGCGCACCGCCAGAAAGGCAAAGGCCTGTGCTTCAAGCATATCGCCATCAAGACCAACAGATTCGATTGGCTCAACCGGGCAATCCAGCCCGACCTCTAACATGCGCATCATGACCGGGTTTTTGCGCCCGCCCCCGGTAACCAGCAGTTTTTCTGGCAGCTCCGGGCAATGTTCCATCCCCTGCATCACCGCCGTGGCCGCCATGGCTGTCATCGTGGCCGCCGCATCCGCATCAGACAATTCGCGCACCAGATCCAACATCAGCGCAAAATCATCGCGGTCCAGCGATTTGGGTGGAATTTTACGGAAATAGCTTTCGGCGAGGAACAGTTCTAACGCGCCATCTTCGACACGCCCCTGCCGGGCCAGCCTGCCATCAAGATCGCAATCCTGCCCCAACCGCTGCTGCATCAGATCATTGAGCGGCGCATTCGCAGGGCCCGTGTCAAAAGCCAGAAGCGCGCCGGGATCCTGCGGTGCAGATTTGCGCGGATCAATCCATGTGAGATTGCCAACTCCACCCAGATTAAGAAAGCCAATTGGCCGGGTGGCCCCAATTTTCTGAGCGCAGGCAAAGTGATAGAAGGGCGCAAGCGGCGCGCCTTCGCCGCCCAGATCAACATCGGTGCTGCGAAAATCCCAGACCACCGGGCAGCCCAGCCTCTCGGCCAGCAGATCGCCATCCCCCACCTGATGCGTGCCGCGCCCTTTGGGATCATGCGCCAGCGTCTGCCCATGAAACCCCACCAGATCCACACCATCAAAGCGTGACAACACATCCAGATGCGCCTCATGACAGACCGTAAGCGCGGCGGCGATATCATCGCCCTGCCATTTGCCCAAAGCCGCCTGCAGGGTAGCGCGTTCCGTTTCAGAGTAAGGCCGGTACTCAGAAGGGCCAAATTCAAAGATCACCTCACCATCGGTGTGGATCATCGCGGCATCCACCCCATCCAGTGACGTGCCTGACATCGCCCCAAGCGCCCAGATCGCCTCACCCTTCAACATGCTCTTCCCCTCAGCCTTTGTCAGCCTTATACGTGCAGCCGAAGTATATAGAGGTGAACCCATGACCTACCATCCCAAATCGGACTTCATGCGTGTCATGATGGAGCGCGGCTTTCTTGCCGATTGCACCGATTATCAGAACCTGGACGAGGCGCTGATCAAGGGCGTGGTTCCGGGCTATATCGGTTTTGACGCCACAGCGAAATCTCTGCATGTTGGATCGCTGATCCAGATCATGATGCTGCGCTGGCTGCAAAAAACCGGGCATCAGCCGATCACCCTGATGGGCGGCGGCACCACCAAAGTGGGTGATCCGTCGTTTCGCGCCGATGAACGTCCGCTGCTGACCCCGGATCAGATCGACGACAATATCGCCGGGATCAAAAAGGTTTTTGCCAAATATCTCGATTACGACCGCGCGGACACTCCGGCGCTGATGCTGAACAATGCGGAATGGCTGGACGGGCTGAACTATCTTGAGTTCCTGCGCGATATTGGCCGCCATTTCAGCGTGAACCGGATGCTGTCGTTTGAATCGGTGAAATCCCGTCTGGATCGCGAACAGTCGCTGTCCTTTCTGGAGTTCAACTATATGATCCTGCAGGCCTATGATTTCCTTGAACTGAACCGCCGCTACGGCTGTCTGGTGCAGTTCGGTGGATCTGACCAATGGGGCAATATCGTCAACGGCATCGACCTGACGCGCCGGGTGATCGACAAGCAGATTTACGGCCTGACCTCGCCACTGCTGACCACTTCGGATGGCAAAAAGATGGGCAAATCTGCGGATGGTGCTGTCTGGCTGAATGCGGATATGCGTTCGCCCTATGAATTCTGGCAGTTCTGGCGCAACACCACCGATGCGGATGTGGGGCGGTTCCTCAAACTCTATACCGAAATGCCAGTCGACGAATGTGAGCGTCTGGGCGCACTGGCCGGGTCGGAAATCAACGATGCCAAGATCGTGCTGGCCAATGCGGTGACATCACTGTGTCACGGGGCCGAGGCCGCTGCCGCCGCAGAACAGACTGCGCGCGAAGTGTTCGAAAAGGGCGGCGTGGGTGATGACCTGCCAACCCTTGAACTGACCGCCGAAGAAATTGGCGATGGCATTTCCATCGTGCAGTTGATTGTGCGTTCGGGTCTGGCAAAATCCGGCAAAGAGGCCAAGCGCCTGATTTCCGAAAACGGCGCAAAGCTGGATGATGCTGCCCTGAGTGAGGCTGGGCTGGTGCTGGATGCGCAGGCACTGTCTTCGCCGATCAAGCTGAGCGCAGGCAAAAAGCGTCACGCTCTGGTCAAGCTGGCAGACTGATCGTCTCGTCTCAAAGCCCCGGACGCAGGTTCGGGGCTTTTACATAAGCAGTTGCAACATTGCCAAAGCGGCAAAAGGCAATGACAAAACAGTGGCCACCAAGAGTGCCGCCGCCGCTGTCGGACGGGCACGGGTGGCACCGGAAATCTGTTTGCGCGCCGGGCGCAGGGAATGTCTGTGCTGATTCATGCCCTGTATTAACCATGCGGAAACTTTCTATCCGGTTAATACCCACATGTTTGAAGCCCTTTGCCTGCCGCTGCCTCAATCCCCTGAATATGCCCGCGCCTGTGAGGCGCTTGGCCTGAAGCTGCGCGCCTGCAAACAGGAAAGCGCTGGACAGCTGCGGCTGTGGTGGCAGGTACAATCGCGCAAGCTTGGCCCGTTTGGGCGGGTTGATCTGGTGTCACGCGGGCCTGTGGCGCGGGAACCGGGCGATCTGGCTGATTGGCTGGGGCGCTGGCAACGCTGGCATGATCGGCGCCCCCTGCTGCTGAACGCGGATGGCATGGCCGGGGATGATCTGCGCAGCGCGGGATTCTGGCCACTGATGACCCCGGCAACCCTGGCCATCGTGTCCCTGACAACGCAGGCGGAAATGCGCAAAGCCCTGCATCAGAAGTGGCGCAACCGCCTGAACAAGGCAGAAAGCAGCGGGCTAAAGGTGACGCGCCATGCGCTGACGCGGGCACATTGGATTTTACACAGTGAATTGGAACAGGCCCAAAGCAAGGGCTATCGCCCCCTGCCCCCGGCCATCTCGGCCGCCTATGCCCGCGCCAATCCCGGGCAGGCCGTCGTCTTTGAGGCGCGATTTCGCGGTGACATTGTCGGCGGTCTTCTGGTCCTGCGCCATGGGGCCATGGCCACCTGGCAGATGGGGCATAGCACCGATGAGGGGCGCAAACTGAACGCGATGAATCTGCTTTTATGGCGCGCCATGTGCTGGCTGGCGGATGAAGGGCACAGCTGTCTGGATCTGGGCATGATCAACGATCAGGACGCCAGGGGCATGAGCCATTTCAAACGCGGCACCGGTGCGCAGGATCATCACCTTGGCGGCACCTGGCTACATCTGGGGGCGCTTGCCCCCATCGCGCGGCATCTGCCCAGACGTTTAGTTGCCTAACATCCACTGCCCTTCTGGCCAAAAGGCATGGAAGGCAAAGGCAAACATCACATCATGTGGCAGATCCCGGCCCTGCGCATCCCGCACCCGCACCGATCCCACATCCCGCCCTTTAGCGATCTGATCCGTATCAAGGGCCGAGGCCTGACCGGGTTCCCAGGCGATTGTCACGCCTGCCTCTTGCACCCGACCAGCCTGCGCCAACCGATCCATCGGCCAGGCCCGATCCCCCACACGCACAACTCGCATCAAAGGCGCTATTCCATGCGGGGGCATCTCACCAGAATACAAAAAGGGCCGGTGCGAGCTGTCGTAACCCCGATAGGGATTGCGACCATAAGCGCGGTTCCAAGCTGGCTCCTGCATCACCAAACCCTCAGGATTGCGTGCTTTGAAGGCGTCCCAGCTTTCCATCCAACTGGGCAGTTGCGCCAGCTTGACCCCCGTCAGATCGCCCACAATCCCGGTGCCAATAGCCTGCTGCCACCAGCTTTGGGTTTCGCGATCATACATCACCATATCAGAGTTACGCAGCTTGCCCGACACACCAAATGTCAGCACCTGCCCCTGCACCCGGCGATCAAATGTCAGCGCCGAATTGCACAGAGGGCAAAAGGTGACCGCAACTGGCAGATTGCCCACCTTGTCGTTCACAATCTCATGCCAGGTGAGATAGCGGATCGGATAGGCGCGCGGTGTTTCACCGGCCAGTTCCAAAGTAATCACTGGCTCATTCGCCCCTATGCGGGTCTCACTCGCGGTGGCCACAAAACCCGGATCGCTCAGGGCCGGGATGCCGTCCTTGGGCGGGCCACCCGACATGATCTCAACCCAATTGGGCACCGTGGTTTTGCTGAAATCCGTGTCGGGCCATTCATGCCGCCAGAAACTTGGATCTGCCGAAGCAGGTCCCGTCAAAGCCAGCCCTAAAACGAAAGCCTTTAATAGACGCATGAGCAGATCCTCCTGCGGGAACTGTGCCAAATGCATCCATCTGCGCCTAGCCCCAAACACAGCATCGTGACCGGCTGGCAATTGCTGCCGCCGCTCAATGCACCGCATGACAGGGGTTGGTCTGGGTCACTCACCCAGTGGTCCCTTCCCCCGGGTCCGGGGGAAGGTCGGGTTGGGGGCCGCATATTCAGCCTTGGCGCAGCCAAGCCCTTTGGATCACGCCCCGCACCGTCAGTCTGTGACAGTGACCTTCTTCATAAAGTCCGGCGCACCGGTCACAGCCCCATTGCGGCCTTCGCCACGTTTGATGCTGTCAACCACATCCATGCCTTCGGTCACACGGCCAACAACCGTATATTGACCGTTCAGAAAGTGCCCTTCCTGGAACATGATGAAGAACTGCGAGTTGCCGCTATCCGGGTTCTGAGAGCGCGCCATGCCCACGATGCCACGATCATAGGGGGTGTCGGTGAACTCGGCTTTCAGATCAGGGCGATCCGATCCGCCTGTGCCCGCGCGACGCATGGAAAAGCTTTCATCCGTCTGATCGCCGAATTGCACGTCACCGGTCTGCGCCATAAAGCCGTCGATCACGCGGTGGAATACCACCCCGTCATAGCCGCCTTCAGCCGCGATGCCCGAAATCTGCGCCACATGGTTCGGGGCCAGATCTTCCAGAAGGTCGATCTTGATTTTCCCTTTGTCGCCATCTGCGCCCGCCACGTCGATCTCAATCCCCGAGGCGAGGGCGGGTGTCGCACAGACACCCAAGATCAGGGCCAGATTACGCATCCACATCGGCAGCAACCTTCACGCTGATCATTTTGTCGGGATCCGCTGGCGGCTCACCATGCACGATTTCATCAACAAACTTCATACCTTCAACAACGCGGCCATAGACGGTGTACTGACCGTTCAGGAAATGGTTGTCGTTGAAGTTGATGAAAAACTGCGAATTGGCCGAGTTTGGCATCTGGCTGCGCGCGGCGCCCAACGTGCCACGGTCATGCGGCAGCTTGGAAAATTCAGCCGGCAGATCCGGCAGGTCTGATCCGCCTGTGCCCGCGCGGCGCAGGTTGAAATCATCGCTATTGGCGTTGCCGTGCTGCACGTCACCGGTCTGCGCCATAAAGCCTTCGATCACGCGGTGAAACACCACCCCGTCATATTTGCCTGCGCGCGCCAGCTCTTTCATGCGCGCGGTATGTTCGGGCGCGATATCGGGGAGCAGTTCGATGACGACATTGCCGTCTTTCAGTTCCATAATGATGGTGTTTTCGGGATCTTTGATCTCGGCCATTCTTCACTCCGATGTCTATGTCTGCGCAAACAGGTAATGGTTTGCGCCCGCAATGCCAAGCAGACGTTGACGAATGATCACATTCAGGGCAGACCACCGCGCAAGAGTGGTGCCGGAGGATGAGATGGCCTGGAAGACTTTGGACGAAATGGATTTGGACGGCAAACGCGTGTTGACCCGCGTGGATATCAACGTGCCGGTGGAAGATGGCAAAGTGACCGACGCCACCCGGATCGAACGGATCGCCGCCACTGTGCAGGATATTCTGGATCGCGGCGGCAAGCCGGTGCTGCTGGCGCATTTCGGCCGCCCCAAAGGTGAACGCAAACCGGACATGAGCCTGCAACCACTGATTCCCGCACTGGAAGCGGTGCTGGGCGCGCAGGTGGTCTTTGCCGCAGATTGCGTTGGCCCCGCAGCGGCTGCGGTGATCGAAGCCTTGCAACCCGGTCAGGTTGCCCTGCTGGAAAACACCCGTTTTCACAAAGGCGAAGAAAAGAACGATCCCGAGCTGGCGGCGCAGATGGCCGCGCTGGGGGATGTGTATTGCAACGATGCCTTTTCAGCGGCGCACCGCGCCCATGCCTCGACCGAAGGGCTGGCCAAGCTGCTGCCCTCTTGTGCCGGTCGCCTGATGCAGGCCGAGCTTTCGGCGCTGGAGGGGGCTCTTGGGACGCCGGATCGCCCGGTACTGGCAGTTGTTGGTGGGGCCAAGGTGTCGACCAAGCTGGATCTGCTGGGCAACCTAGTGGAAAAGGTTGATATGCTGGTAATCGGTGGCGGCATGGCGAATACTTTCCTTGCGGCCAAAGGCGTTGATGTAGGCAAATCGCTTTGCGAACATGATATGGCCGACACCGCGCGCGCGATCCTCGCCAAGGCCGAAAGCGCCAATTGCGAGATTCTGCTGCCTGCTGATGTCGTTGTGGCGCGCGAATTTGCCGAAGGCGCAGAGAATGAGACCGTGGCGGCGGATGCCTGCCCGGCGGATGCGATGATTCTGGATGCGGGCCCACAGGCGGTGGACGCCGTCAAAGAAGCGATCCGCAAAGCCAAGACATTGATCTGGAACGGGCCACTGGGTGCGTTTGAAATCGCACCTTTCGACGTGGCCACCAACGCAGCCGCAAAATTCGCTGCCGAACGGTCTGGAGCGGGTAAGCTGGTCTCGGTCGCCGGTGGCGGCGACACCGTTGCGGCGCTGAACAAGGCGCAGGCGGCCAGCGACTTCTCTTATATCTCGACCGCTGGCGGGGCATTCCTGGAATGGATGGAAGGCAAGACCCTGCCGGGCGTCGCCGCGCTGGGATAATTTGCGTCACAACCAACACTCAAAAGGCCACCTGAAACAGGTGGCCTTTTTCTATTCACATCTTTTAAAACCGTTCATCAAGATCGCGCAGCATTTCGATCGCGGCCGGAGCGGAAAAAGCCGTGGTGTGCCCACCACGATCCCCACCGCGAAAATCGCTCAGATCGATCACGTCGATGGGCAGATCTTTCAGCTCATCCGTGGATTTGATGGATCCCAGCCGGGTGGGTTTGCCGGTCAGCCAGGCGGATACCTCAAGCGCGCGGTCGCGCGTAGAGACCATCAGCAAAAACGGCTGAGGGAAATGCGCGATACGCCGGGATTGCTGCAAAAACACATCTTCATCAATGTCCGGACTGATCAGGGCGACGCCGCCCAGTTTGCGCAGCACATTTGTTTTTCCTGCGATCGACATCTGACGGAAGGTTTCCATCACCAGCTGTGTGCCCATGGAATGCGCAATCACCGTGACAGTCCACCCATTTCCCGTCAGGCTTTCAAGCATATGTTCGAAACCATCGCGCGAAAAGATCACGCTGTCGCGGTCATAGACATAGGCCCCTGTCTTGGCCGCCGAGGGCCAGGAAAATGCAACCACCGGCACCGAGACTTCGTAATCATGCGCAAGCTGCGCCAACCGGTAAACCGCTTCGGCATTGTTGGTGTTATAGCCATGGACAAAAAGCAGAAGCTCTTTCTTTCTGGGACTGGTTTCCTGCGCCAGAGCCCGCATAAACCGCTTTTCCGACCCAAAGATTTCGCCATCACGGGTTAGGAAAACAGCGGTCGGATCAAGATGGAATTCATCAAGGGGCCATTCGATCTGCCCCAGTTCATGACCAAAAGGGATCGAAACATCTACACGGCCAAAGGCCAGTTCCGGATTGCGTTTGCCCCCAAATTCCTGATCGACAATCTCCAGCGGCCCCCCTTCGCGCAGGTTGCGGTTGGTGGCGACATAGACCCGTTGCAGCTGTTCATCCCCAAGCAATGGCAGCGGAAGATAGGAAATCGCCCCCCTGGGCGCACAACCCGGCAGCACAACAAACAGACAAAGAACAAGAATCGCGCGCATCATACGAAAAGAATACCCTTGCCTTTCCCAGCCTACAGCTAGATTCTTCATGATCCATTAACCCTGTGCAGGATTGCAACGGTTGCCCGTGTTTTGCTGCCGCTGATCTGGTTCCTCTTTTGACTGCGCAGCGCTTGGGGCATGATTTGCACAGCATCCGCAAAGAGATGCCGCTTTTGAGGCCCGCATATGAAATCCTTGACCTCCCGCCCCTCTGTCGGGGCTTTGGTGTTCTTCACCGTCGCGCTCAGCCTGACCGCATATTTCACCTTTGCGGCGGTACAGGGCGATTTCGGGCTGTTTCGCCGTGCAGAGATCATGGTTGAGCGCAAGCACCTGGAAGAAGATCTGGCCGAGTTTCACACCAAGGTCGCCCGGCTGGAAAACCTGACCAAGCGCCTGTCAGACGATTTTCTGGACACCGATCTGCTGGATCAGCAGGTGCGCGATGTTCTGGGCTTGGTGCGTTCCGATGAAATCGTGGTTAACTAGGGTCAGATCTTAGGTCAGCCCAGCCCCTCACGAAATATTATTGCGCGCACTCTTGCCCAGTACGATTCTGCGCTGTAGGCTTCCAAAACGGTTTAACGCTAAACTATATTCTGGGAGGGGCACCATGGCAGCCAGAAAATCCACGGCCAAGGCAACGGCTTCGGCCGAAGAGCTGTCGAAATGGTATCGCGAAATGCTGTTGATCCGGCGGTTCGAAGAAAAGGCCGGGCAATTGTATGGCATGGGGCTGATTGGCGGGTTCTGCCATCTCTATATCGGTCAGGAAGCGGTGGTCGTTGGTCTTGAAGCCGCCACGCAGGAGGGTGACAAACGTATCACATCTTATCGTGACCACGGCCATATGCTGGCCTGTGGCATGGACCCCAGAGGGGTCATGGCGGAACTGACCGGGCGCGAAGGCGGCTATTCCAAGGGGAAAGGCGGTTCGATGCATATGTTCAGCCGAGAAAAGCATTTTTACGGCGGGCATGGCATTGTCGGCGCGCAGGTGCCTTTGGGCGCAGGGCTGGCTTTTTCCGACAAGTACCGTGGCAACAAGAATGTGACCTTTACTTATTTCGGTGACGGCGCCGCCAATCAGGGACAGGTCTATGAGACCTTCAACATGGCAGCGCTTTGGGATCTGCCGGTGATTTTTGTGATTGAAAACAATCAATACGCCATGGGCACCGCGCAAAAGCGATCAACGTCCACGCCCGAACTATACACCCGGGGCGAGGCATTTGGTATCCTTGGTGAAATCGTAGATGGCATGGCTGTCGAAGAGGTGCGCGCAGCAGGTGAACGGGCCGTGAAACATTGCCGCGCGGGCAAAGGGCCTTATATCCTTGAGGTCAAAACCTATCGCTATCGCGGGCATTCCATGTCGGATCCGGCCAAATATCGCACCCGCGAAGAGGTGCAGAAAATGCGCGAAGAACGCGATCCGATTGATCACGTGCGGCAACTGCTGTTGCACGGCAAACATGCCACCGAAGAGGATCTGAAAGCCATCGACAAAGAGATCAAGGCCATCGTCAGTGAGGCGGCGGATTTCTCGCGCGAAAGCCCGGAGCCAGCGCTGGACGAGCTTTGGACAGATATCTACGCGGAGGCGCGCTGATGCCGCATTTTGAGATCCATGTCGATGATATTGATCGCGCCAAGGCCTTTTATGAAGGGTTGTTTGACTGGGTTCTATCCCCCGCGCCTATGGGCGAAGATGTGGGCTATCATCTGATCAGCGGCCCCGGCTTTTCTGCACCAGAAGATCCGGAAGGCGGGCTGACAGGTGGGATGATGCGCCGCATGGGCGCGGCTGCGGCGCCCGGATCTCCCGTGCGCGGTGGCACCATGACATTCGAAGTTATCGACTGCGATGAACGCTATGCCTGGGCCTTGGCCAATGGCGGCGCTGAGGCAATGCCGCCCACCAGCATGCCGGGCATCGGGCGCTTTGCCTATGTGGAAGACGGCGAAGGCAATATCGTGGGGATGATCACGCCATTGGCCGAGGAAACAGTCTGATGGCGCAGGGGTATTCACATCACGGACCGATTTACCGCCACGGTGCACCTGATGCCCCGGGAAGTTCCGTTGCAGGGCGAGCGCTTGCCTTTGGCACCAATGCAATGAAGAAATCGGAACCGGTCGAACAAACGATCAGTGAACTGGTCCAAGAATGCCGCGCGGCAAGAGAGGAATAAGACAGACATGGCAACTGAAATTCTGATGCCCGCCCTGTCTCCGACAATGGAAGAGGGCACTTTGGCGAAATGGCTGGTCAAAGAAGGGGATCGTGTCGCCTCAGGTGATGTGATCGCCGAGATCGAGACCGATAAGGCCACGATGGAGTTCGAAGCGGTCGACGAGGGGATCATGGGCAAGATCCTGATCTCTGAGGGTACGGCGGATGTTAAGGTGAACACCCCCATCGCGGTACTGGCGGAAGAGGGCGAAAGCCTCGCGGATGTGCCTGCGCCCGCGGCGTCAGCCCCTGCGATGACGCCCGCCCGGGCGGAAGAGCCCCCCACCCCATTGCCCGAGGTCAAGGTTCAGCCGGACTGGCCGGAAGGCACCAATACCAAATCCCAGACCGTACGCGAAGCTTTGCGCGACGCCATGGCCGAGGAAATGCGCGCCAACCCCGATGTCTTCCTGATGGGCGAAGAGGTCGCGGAATATCAGGGGGCCTATAAGATCAGTCAGGGCCTGCTGGATGAATTCGGCTCGAAACGTGTGATCGACACGCCGATCACCGAACATGGGTTTGCGGGCATTGGCGTGGGCGCAGCCTTTGGCGGGCTGAACCCGATTGTCGAATTCATGACCTTCAACTTTGCCATGCAGGCGATTGATCAGATCATCAACTCGGCCGCCAAAACGTTATATATGTCCGGTGGGCAGATGGGCTGCCCGATTGTCTTCCGCGGCCCTAATGGCGCGGCGGCGCGGGTGGGCGCGCAGCACAGTCAGGATTATGCCGCTTGGTATTCCCATACTCCGGGTCTCAAGGTGGTCATGCCCTATTCCGCGTCTGACGCCAAAGGCCTGCTGAAATCTGCCATCCGCGATCCCAACCCGGTGATTTTCCTTGAAAATGAAATCCTCTATGGTCGCAGCTTTGATGTGCCGATGATGGAAGATTTCACCGTGCCCTTTGGCAAAGCCCGGATCTGGCGCGAGGGCACGGATGTGACGCTGGTCAGCTTTGGCATTGGCATGGCGCATACACTCGAGGCGGCTGATAAACTGGCGGAACAGGGCATCAGCGCCGAGGTCATTGATCTGCGCACGCTGCGCCCGATGGACACTGAAACGGTGATTGCCTCGGTGCAAAAAACCAACCGCTGTATCACTGTCGAAGAGGGCTTTCCCGTGGCGTCCATTGGCAATCACATCTCTGCGGTGCTGATGGAACAGGCTTTTGACTGGCTGGACGCCCCGGTGATCAATGTCACCGGCAAGGACGTGCCCATGCCCTATGCCGCCAATCTGGAACGCCACGCGCTGGTCACACCGCAAGATGTGATCGAGGCCGTGCATAAAGTCACCTATCGCTAAGGGGGCATCATGATAGATATTCTGGGAATGACACCGCAGGGATTGCGGATTGGTCTGGGCAAGGTCACGGTCATCGCCCCCAACGCCCTGCTACAGCAGGAAATGGGCGAAGTTGACGAAGCCCGCGCGGCGGAATGGGCCGCAGCCCTGCAAGACGATCTGCACGCAGCCATCCTGACGCTGTGCAAGGGATCTGCCGCACCACGGCCCTTTGACCTGCTTTTGCTCGAAGAGGAAGTGTAACATGGCCCTTGAGATCCTCATGCCTGCGCTCTCTCCTACAATGGAAGACGGGACATTGGCGAAATGGCTGGTGAAAGAAGGCGATGCAGTACAATCGGGCGATGTGATTGCCGAGATTGAAACCGATAAGGCCACGATGGAATTCGAAGCCGTAGAGGAAGGGATCATTGGCAAGATCCTGATCGCAGAGGGTACGGCGGATGTTAAGGTGAACACCCCGATTGCTATGCTGCTGGAAGAGGGCGAAAGCGCAGCGGATCTGTCGTCTCCAGCGGCGGCAGCCCCAGCGATGACGCCCAACCGGGCGGAAGAGCCCCCTGCCCCCGCTCCGATTGCGGCCCCTACCACGAACGGTGGGGATCGTGTGTTTGCCTCTCCTCTGGCGCGACGCATCGCAGCGCAAAAGGGTCTGGATCTGGCTCAGATACAGGGATCAGGCCCACGTGGGCGGATCGTCAAAGCCGATGTCGAAGGGGCAAACACCGCGCCCGTACCACATGCGGCCCCTGCCCCGGCAGTTGCGCCTGCCCCCGCAGCACCAAAGCCCGCACCTGCCCCTGTGTCTGCTGATGGGGTCGCAGCTCTTTATCACGATCGCAGCTATACCGAAGTGCCTTTGGACGGGATGCGCAAAACCATCGCAGCCCGCCTGACAGAGGCCAAACAATCCATCCCGCATTTCTATCTGCGGCGCGACATTCGTCTAGATGCGCTGATGGCCTTCCGGGCGCAGGTGAATGCGCAGATGGCCCCCCGTGGTATCAAGATTTCTGTCAATGATTTCATCATCAAAGCCTGTGCTTTAGCCCTGCAAACCGTGCCGGACGCCAATGCCGTCTGGGCTGGCGACCGGATCTTGCGGCTGACACCTTCTGATGTGGCTGTGGCCGTAGCCATCGAAGGGGGGCTCTTTACCCCTGTCTTACGTGATGCAGAGGGCAAATCGCTTTCGGCCTTGTCTGCGGAAATGAAAGATCTGGCCGCCCGCGCGCGTGACCGCAAGCTTGCGCCGCACGAATATCAGGGCGGCAGCTTTGCCATTTCCAATCTTGGGATGTTCGGGATTGAGAATTTCGACGCTGTGATCAATCCCCCGCATGGTGCAATTCTAGCGGTTGGCGCAGGTGTGAAAAAGCCTGTGGTCGGAGAAAATGGTGATATGGAAATCGCCACGGTCATGTCTGTGACGCTCAGCGTTGATCACCGGGTGATTGATGGGGCTTTGGGTGCCAAACTATTGCAAGCCATTGTCGACAATCTGGAAAATCCACTTTCGATGGTCGTGTGATCACAATTACCCCTGATTTCCGTCAGGGGTATTTCGTTTCAGCCCAAACCCGTCGAGCCTGAAAATCCCGTGGGGTCGGATAAAATGCCGTATATATAGGCAAGCTCCGCTTTTAACTCGCTTATTATAGTAATCATTTCCTAGGTTTTTTCGAAGACCCTCGGCCCCGAGTTCAGAAACCCGAGGCACGTCACACATGTCTTCTTTCGCGTATATTCAACGGTTCTTTCATCGTATCGAGTTTCGCATTGCCAGCTTGATGGTTCTGGGAACACTTGCTGTGGCCGCAACGCTGATTTGGCGAGCCAATGAACAGACCAATGATCTTGTGTTTTCGCATCTGTCCAGCAGCCATGCCGAACTGTCTTACAGCGCCGCAAGCAATCTGGCACAGCCGATCAAACTGGGATTTTCAGGCAGCATCCAGAAACGTTTGGATCAGTTTATCGACCGCTCAGGCGAGGCGTTTTTGGCGACCTGGGTTGTAGATAAATCCGGGCGTGAGCTGTTGCGATCTGAAATTGCCCCGCAAGACATTGATTTACAATCACATCTGGAAACGGTTTTACAAACGAGCGAACCGGTTACGCTGGATCGCGGGCTGACACGGCTGGCCCCGGTCATATCCAAAAAGGGCGATATTGTCGGGGTGTTTGTCAGCATCTGGTCTGCCGACCCTGCCTTTATTCAAGTCCGCGAAAACCAGATGCAGACCCTAATGACCGGGGCCGCAGTTCTGGTTGGCGTGCTGGCGGTTATGTTTGTGCTTCTGTCTCGGTCGATCGGGCGCCATCTGACCGCCCTTGGGCAGGCGTTGAAAAAACTGCAAAATGGCGAAACCCAGGACGAAATTCCCCTGCAAGAGCGAGGCGACCAATTCGGTGAGCTATCGAATGCGCTGGAATGCCTGAGACGGAATTTGATTGCCGCAGATCTGGAACAGCAGTCCAAAGAGAAAGCCAACCGGGATCAAAATCAGGCTGTAAGCGCCCTGCGTGAGGCGCTTTCGCAGTTGCAAAGTTGTAATCTGGCTGTTCGGATCACAGGAAGCTTCGCCTCCGAATATGAAGAACTTCGGAACGATTTCAATTTAGCGGTCAGTCAGATCGATGGCGCGTTTTCCGAACTTATGGCCTATAGCGGGGAATTCCAGAGCAATGTCAGTGACGTGGCTGAAACGATGCAGCGGTTGTCCCAAGGGGGGAAAGCCAATTCAGAGAATCTGAAGCAAAGCGCTGGCAAAATCGACCGATTGGCAGAAACTGTCCGCTCAACCGCACAGCACACCGAATCCGCCAATGCCGGGGCGATCACCGCGCGTGATATTGCTGACCAGAGCACCCCCTGCATGCAGCGCGCGACCGAAACCATGGATCAGCTCGAAAGGCACTCAACTGAAATTGTACAGGTGCTGGAGCTTATTGATGATATTGCCTTCCAGACCAGCCTTTTGGCGCTGAACGCCGGGGTCGAAGCCGCGCGGGCTGGCACTGCGGGCAAGGGCTTTGCCGTCGTAGCGACCGAGGTTCGTTCGCTTGCCAATAGTGCGGCCGCCGCAGCACAGGAAAGTCGTGGCTTGATTGCCGCCTCGGAAGAGA
The DNA here is from genome assembly GCA_025210455.1 of Pelagimonas sp. Taxonomy (GTDB): domain Bacteria; phylum Pseudomonadota; class Alphaproteobacteria; order Rhodobacterales; family Rhodobacteraceae; genus JAOARQ01. Next base: position 58,855 of record JAOARQ010000044.1, on the reverse strand, counting down.
GCGTCCAAAAGGGTGTCACCCATGTGCGCGAGGCCGGGGATCGTCTGAACGAGGTGGTGGCACAGGTCGATAAAGTGTCGGAACTGATCGGAAGCATTTCGCAAGAGGCCCAGCATCAAGCCCGGCGTATCGGCGATGTAAATGCCTCTATCTCTGAACTGGATGGTTCAACCCAGACCAGCATGGCGCACATGCAGGATGCGGATCACTCGGTTGCCACCCTGCATAATGGCGTTGAACGCATGAATGCCCTTCTGGCGGTGTTCCAGCGCTCAGACAGCGGCACAGGGTCAAACGATGTTTCGCAGGATCACAGCAGGGCAGCCTGAGCAAACAAAAGGCCCGCCGCAAGGCAGGCCCCTTTCATAGATCTGACGGGAATCACGAAGTAGAACGGATCAGTTGGTCCATCTCGATAGAGGGCTGATCACAGCCTGCTTCGCCAACGATTTTGGCCGGAACCCCGGCAACCGTGGTGCAAGGCGGCACTTCTTTCAGCACCACCGATCCCGCCGCGATACGTGAACAATGCCCAACTTTGATATTGCCCAGCACCTTTGCACCGGCACCGATCAAGACACCATCTCCGATCTTGGGGTGACGATCTTCATCCTCTTTCCCGGTCCCACCAAGCGTCACCGAATGCAGCATCGACACATTGTCACCAACCACAGCGGTTTCGCCAATCACGATGGAATGCGCATGGTCGATCATGATCCCTTTGCCAAGACGGGCGGCCGGGTGGATATCAATACCAAACACCTCAGAGGATCGCATCTGGAAAAAATAGCTCAGATCTTTGCGCCCGCGATGCCAAAGCCAATTGGCAACACGATAGGCCTGAATCGCCTGAAACCCTTTGAAAAACAGCATAGGTTGCAAGAAACGGTTGCAGGCAGGATCACGTTCAAACGTCGCCACAATATCGGCACGGGCTGACATGGCCAGTTCTGGCGCTTCACCGTAAGCTTCGTCACAGATTTCGCGTAGAATCTGCTCAGACATTTCACCATTGGCCAGCTTCAGCGACACCCGATAGCTGAGCGCGCGCTCAAGCGTGGGGTGGTGTAAAACCGAGTAGTGGACCATGCCCCCCAACAGCGGTTCATCCGATACAGCCTCTTCTGCCTCTTGCCGAATTCTGGCCCAAACCGGATCCAGTTCCGCCAGTTTTGCGCGTTTCTCAACCATTAGCTTACTCCTGTGGCAGGCTGAGATTAGCAGATAATCCCGGATTTCAAAAACGCAATCCCGTTATAATGCTGATCACCAGAGAAAATATGTTTAAAGGGCGGCGCATGGATCCTGCGCCACCCTTTGTGTTTAAGACTGAATATGCTTAGCGAAGGGGCCCGGGCCGTAACGAGCCGATACCTGCGCCACATGCAGCTCGTAACTGCCTGACAGATTGTCCGCCGCTTGCAGCCCTGCGCTGTAAATCCATTCAGGTGCATGCGTCTGCGTTTCCCGCACGACTTGCCCCCCCACAACAACGCGCACCAGATAGGTTTCGCTGTCTTCCCCCAAGGGCACCTCGTAAAGTTCCCAGGGGTCGCCGTCTATGCGGGTACGCCGGATCCAGGTCACATGCAGATCCCCCCCCTGCGCGCGCACACGCAGATGCGCCGGGCGATAGGGGCGCAGACCATTGCCTTCAAAGGCCAGATTCTGATGTTCATAGGTCGGATCACTATAGGGACGTTGCGCCGGGCCGATACGATAGTGACGCGCCACCAGTCGCTGAGATGCCGCAAGACCGATCTGCGATACAGCGCCATTCATCACCACCACAAGAGACCCAGCAGGCCAGACAGCAGGCATCAGGGCATCAGATCCGGCCTGCCCACGCAGGCGGTGGCTGATCTCCCATATACCATTGCCGATCAGCTGAGCATCCCGGAACTGGAACAGTTCCCAGGCGTTGGCAGTGCCGTCACCGATGGCCAACAAGTTCCCCCCCGATAGCAGCGCATCATCGGTGATCGAAGCAAGTGAGGCGTCAGGCATTCTGATCCGCAACGCGTCCCCGCGATCTATCAACCCGGTCTGCGCCGCATAGAGCGGAGTTTCGGTCACACCAACAATGGCCTTGGCCCCCAAAAGCACATTGAGCTGATAATCCGCGTCCTGCCCTGCATCGTAGATCGCAACAGCACCGGGCCATGGGTTCGCCACCGCAGCCACATGCGGCGCGATTTCATTTTCGCCGCCGCTCATCATCGGCAGATCCATAAACAGCGAAGCTACAGGTACAGAAGGCACATGCGGACGCAGGGAAACGTCTTCGGGGATAAAGGCGGTGGGCTTGAAGATATCCGGTTCAATGCGAACCGCCTCAACCACCTGATGATCCATAACCTCAACACGGTCGACACGCGCCAGCGTGGGGCCGGATTTCGTTGGCAGGCGCACCACATCCCCAGCCCCGATCTGTAACTGCGACGGCGGCAGCGCAAAGCGCATGGTATCACGGGCAATGCGCCCCTCGGCCAACCAGCGTTCTGCGGTTTGACGCCCTTCGCCGCGCGTCATCAGCAGCGACAGTTCGGATGCCGCCACCCCGTGGGTTTCATCATCAGGCAGCACCGCCTCTTCCGAAGCAATCTGATGGTCTGATCCCGCCAGCACAAACCCAAGACGCACCCGACCGGCCTGTTCCGCTTCAGCGGCACGGGTTTCATGCAGATCCCCTTCGATTTCATCGCTCAACGCCAGATCATCCATCGTAAGATCCACCGCGTTTCGCCCTGTGCGGTTCTTGAAGATAAGCTTGCCATCGCGTTCAATCGCATCAAAGGCATAGGCCAGCATCAGCGGTTGCAGCGCCTGACGGGCATCCCCAACCTGCGGCACCACATAGCCACGCACAAACCCGTGCAGATCTGTCGTGTCTATTTCGGTCACGCCGGAGGCATGGCAGATCTCGCGCACTATCGACGCCAGCGAACGCCCAGAGGCCCGCCCGCTGATCCAATGGCCGCGTTCGTAATTTGGTCCGTCGGACCAAAGCGTATCATTGCCGGGAAACCACGGATAAGGCCGCGCGTCCCACGCCCAGATAAAGGTACGGTTCAGATCCAGCATCGGCCCGTTGTAAACATCAGAGTACGGGTTTTTGCCCGGTTCAGACCAATAGCTCAGGATCGCCTGCAAAAACGCATGCTGCATGGCTTCGTTGCGCAGCCCGTTGGAAAAATAGGGCAGCGATGATTCCGATGACTTTGGATCCAGAAACTTGTTGGGTTGGTTCGCGCCTTTGTCGACCGCAGCGCAACCCACTTCGGTGAACCAGATCGGCTTGGATTTCGGCTGCCAGCTGGTAGCTGTGCTTTGGCGCACCCCCGCAATCCGGTTGTGGTGCGGGTTCTGCCACCAATTGCGAATGTCTTTATAGCGCCAGACCCAGTCTTCCCCATAGGCCCCATCAGTGATCGGCACCCGTGTCTGATCCTTGCGTCCCTGATCCGACGCGTAATACCAATCATAGCCTTCGCCACCTTCCACATTGGCGCGTAGGTATTCCAGCTTGTGATCACTGCCCCAGCTCGCGTCCAGATGATCTTCACATTCGCGCCAATCGGCCAGCGGCATGTAATTGTCGATGCCAACAAAGTCGATATTGGCATCTGCCCAAAGCGGATCGAGATGGAAATACAAATCATTCGAGCCATCGGTTGGATGATAACCGAAATATTCGCTCCAATCAGCAGCATAGCCTATTTTGACATGTGGCCCCAGAATAGCACGGCATTCCGCAGCCAGCGCAATAAGCGCCGAGACCGCGGGAAAACCAGCGTTGTCACGAATGGTGGTCAGCGACCGCATTTCCGAACCGATACAGAATGAATCCACCCCACCTGCCGCAGCACATAGCGCGGCTTGATGCAGGATAAAACGGCGATATCCCCATTCTGCTGGCCCGGAATAGATGACTGTATCGCTTGTGATGCTGAAATGCGCAGCCGAGGCCGTGCCAAAGAATGCAGCGACTTCAGCCTGCGCACTGGCGGTTTTGTCTGTGGATCCCGGCTGCCCCGGCGCTTTCGCCAATGTGATACGCCCACGCCATGGCAGGGGTGCCTGAGAGCTATTGCTGCTCCAGGGATCAGGCAGACCATTGCCCGCCATCTGATCCATCAAGATGAAGGGGTAATACATCACAGCCAGACCTTCGCCTTTCATGCGACGAATGGATTGGATCACCGACAGATCCGTGGGCGTCCCGCCATAAACCGGGCGATTGTTTTCCAGCGCCACCAGATCCGCCGCCCCGCGTGTCAGCCCGGCAACAGACCAAGGCATGGTCTTGGCCTCAAATTCACGTTGCTCGACCTTGGGTTTGATCTGGCACTGTTCACAGCGCAGATCATCCCCAAACCAGCTAACAACCAACGATGTGGCCTTAAGCTCTGGCAGTTCAGAGGTCATCTGATCCAGCGAGGTATTGAAATCCGGCGCTTCCGAGGGTGAATTGACATTGGCCACCGCCGCACCATCTTCGCCCACACCAAATTGTTGGTCGGGATTGGCGGCATAGCCCATATACACCGGCTCAGTGGCCAGCGAATATTCACCGGTTCCGGGCATCAAAGCCACCCCATGCACCAGACGCGGCACATCCATGGCATCCGCCATTTCCGGGCGGGTCACCTCGAAACTGAACTGCGGAATGCGATTGCCAAAACGCGCCAGTTCCAGATTCTCAATCACGATATAGGCCGTGCCACGATAGGCAGGCACCTGACCCGCGCCTTCGATGGCCTCCATCAGGGGGTCGGGCATCTGGGTTTCCGTCCCCGGATATACCCGAATGGTATGATCCCGCAGCGGGATCTCAACCCCATCCGCCCAGGCGCGATGCACACCGGTGATTTCGCCTTCGCACAGGGCGATCGCCAGACTGATGGTGTAAGAATAGTTATGGGTCGTGCGCGTAGACCCGCCCGAGGCAGGTTCTTGCGTGACAGTCAGCTCCTCTTTGAACTCGGTGGCCCAGATCACATGGCCCCCCACCCGCATACGCCCGTAAACCTGCGTGATCGGCTGGCCTTCACCGGCACCGGTCAACCGGAAGCGATCCAACCGGCCTACCTCAACAGTTTCCGCCCCCTGCCCCGCGATACGCTGATCCAGCTGGCGCCCCATCAGACGCTGATCAATCGCCCGCCCGGCTGCAGCCCCCACAAAGCGACCCACAGCCATTGTCGACAGCCCCAGAACCGAGCACCCCCTCGCGCCGCCGATCGCCGCGCCTGCGGCGGAAAGAACAACTGTCGCCATCACTTGATCTCCTCTGGTAAGGCAAAGCGCGCCACGATGCGGCCAGCCCAGGGCGCGCCCAGCGCGCTTTCAGTCACCCCATGCCCGGAATAGGCATGAACAAACGAAGCAGACTTTCCCACTTCGGTCTGAATTCCCACATGTTTGGCCGCCGCGCCGCCATGCATCCGAAACAACAGCACATCGCCCGGCGCAGCGTGATCCAGCGGTTTGCTGATCAGATGCCGCGCCAGCGCTGGCCAAAGCCGCTCTTGCACCGCGACCTCGGCCCAGTCTGGCGTATAGGCCGGCGGCATCTCTGGCTCTGGGCCAATCAGCTCGCGCCAGAGGCCACGCAGCAACCCAAGACAATCACACCCCACCCATTTCACCGAAGCCTGATGCATGTAAGGCGTGCCAATCCAGTCGCGGGCAGCGGCCACAATATGGGTCATCTGCGGCTCCCGCCGGTCTTGTTCTTAGACGATGTCGGCGACAGCGAAATCCAGTCTTCATCCGGCAGATCCGGAAAACCACGAAAGTTCAACACATTGCCAAACTTGGCTTTGCAGGTCTCAAACCGTTTGTCGCAGCCCGCTTCGATGCGGATCATATCACCCGCCTGAGGATCCGCCCGCAAAGGTTCCCAGATCTCAATCCGACGTTCACCATCAACCACATAATCGCGCTTGATCATCGAACTCAGCCCCTGCGCGTCGCCCGTGTTGATCGTCAGCCGCCCCCATTGGAACCAGCCTTCGGGGTAATCCGTCAGCGCGCCCAGGCGGAAAACACGACGTTCACTGATCTCAACCAAGGGGCCAAGATAATAGAACCCAACCGCATTGCTATCAAAGCCACAGCCGCCATCCCCCAGAACCGAGGTGCAGGCCCGCTGATACACCCGCCCCATGGGCTGGTTCAGCGCCTCACTCAGACCGCGCAGCTCTGCCTGAAACGCCCCAGAGCCCCGGCGCATTTCCCCAATTGATCCGCGAAACAAAATGCGCCGCTCGCTGACATCGCGCCAGTTCACCAGCCACGACACCACCTCGGCCCCATCATAGCGGCCAGCGGCAATATCTTCTTCCTTGATCGCACTATCCGTCAGTGCGCCCAGCGCCTCGGTGTTGTCCACCGACAGGCCTGTTGTCTGCTGCAAAGCCCGCGCCGACATGCCTGTATCCGCCCGAAAGGTGATCCCATCAAACGCAAGATCCCTGTCATGATCGGTAAAGCCCAGCTGCACCCCGTCTTTACGGGTCACCGCCCAAGCGCGCGCCACCGAGGTCAACCCGCTGGCCAAATGTGTATGAAGCTCCTGAGTACCCATCAGACACGCACCTCCACGACAGGCACATCAGGCACCTGCCCTGCATTAAAACTCGACACGCTGGCCTGAATCAGATCCGTGCCGAAACGCACGGGAACGTCAAACTCAAACCCTGCGCGGATCTCCTGCCCATCAGGTACAGGCTGCGCAAAAGTGATCACACCCGTCGCTGTATCAACGGTGAATTCACTGCCTTCCTGCTGCGCCACACCATCCACCGCGACCAGCACAGTCCCTGCAACGGGCTTGCTGATAGGGCGGGCATAGCTGCCTTCACCAGATTGGTAGATTTTGACCAGTTGGAAATCAGTCTGAGAGCCATCGCCAGCCCCGATCACCTGATCTGACGCCGCCACCGCAACTGACGGCGCACCGGACTTGTAATCCACCCAATCTTTCCAGCGAAACCCATGCAACTGCCCGCGCCGCGCCTCAAAAAAGGCGATCAGCGCCTCAAGATCATCCAATGATCGCACCCCAAGCCCTGCATCATAGCGACGGCGCGAATGTTCCCAGGGGGTGTTGCGCTCTTCGTGTCCGCTGGTCAGCGTGACAATATCCGTGCGCCGCTCAGGGCCGCCCATGGATCCAAAACTCAGGTTTGTCGGAAATCTCACTTCGTGAAACGACATGGCGCGCTCCTATCTGTTACGGGCCCCACGGCCGAGCGCCTGGCTCATCCGTGCTGCAATCTGGCTCTGGCTGCGCTGGAAACTCTGCGCATCCGGCGTATTGATATTCATGACAACCGTCACAGGCTGGCCTTGCCCCTGCGCACGCACGCCCAGCTTGCCATCGGCTCCGCGCGTCAACGGCATGATCGCCTCTGGCCCGGCCTCGCCCATCAACCCCGTGCCGCCGCGCATCGGAAAGGTGGTGGGTCCGGTCACAACACCGCCATTGGCAAAAGGCATAACCCGCCCCTGTGCAAAGCCCGCCCCATCCGCAAAGGGCAACAGTGACCCAAACAGAGATGTCATCCCCCCGGTCAAGGCCTCACCGATTGAACTGGTCACCGGCTTCACCGCTGATTTCCAGGTTGCGCGCACCATGGATTGCGCCACGGTGCCCAGCGCATCCGTCAATCGCCCGCCATCCAGCACAACATCGTCAATCGCCCGTGATACCCCCCCGGTCAGAGACCGCTCCAGCCGCGCCGCATCAGTGCCCGCCGCTGAAAATCCACCCCGAACCCGAGACAGTTCCGCGCTGAATTGCGCCGCCATTCCTGCAGCGCCGCCCAGCGATGTTTCCAATTCCTGAACCCTCAGATCCAGATCATCTGCCGCATCATAATCGCTCATGACCGTTTCACTCCGTTCGTGTCCGGGAATGCGGTCATCAGCTCATCCAGCCGCGACCGCCCCATTGGTGTTGCCTGCGCACCCTCGCCCAGCAGCAGCCGCAGCTCAGCAGGCGTGAGATCCCAGAACTCAGCAGGCGACAGACCCAATCCGCGCATTCCGGCGCGCATCAGAACCGGCCAGTCAAACCCCGTCATCGGCCTGCTCCGGCAGGGCAAAGGCACGGGCCAGAAGCTCGGCCGCCGCCCGGGCCGCCTCAATCGGGCCACCTTCGATGTCAGCCTGCATCAGATCCCCCTGACGCCCCTGCCAACCACCACCCCGCAGCCCGGCAACAATCAGGGCCAGCACATCACGCGTGCTAAAGCCCCCGGTTTCAAACCGCTGCACAAGATCCACCAAAGATCCCGTCTTCAGCCCGGCCTCTAACTCGGCCAGGGCCCCCAGCGTCAGACGCAGCACACGACGGTCCCCGTCGATCACCAGCGCCACTTCCCCCCGCCATGGATTGGCCATCAGGCGCCCGGCGCCGCTGTAAAGGCCAGCAACCCAGCCGAAGCCAAAGCGATCTCATAGGTCGCTTCTCCGTTATGCGATCCGGCATATTCGATGCTGCTCACCTGAAAGCGCCCCTCAACGGTGCCAAATTCCGGGATGATCACCTGAAACTCCGGCGTTTCCCCATCAAAGAAAATCTGACGCGCGCGCTCGTCCGTGCCCGCATCCTTGAACACGCCCGACCCGCTGATATTCGCCGATTTCACCCCGGCCCCTCCCAGCAGTTCGCGCCAGCCGCCGTTGCTTTCCAGCGTGGTCACATCCACCTGTTCCGCGTTAAAGCTGATGCGCGTGGCCCGCAGCCCCGCCAGAGTTTCGAATTGACCGCTGCCGTTCAAATCCACTTTGACCAGCAGGTCCTTACCTTTCTGAGCACCCATGGCTTTTCTCCATCACTAAAAGGTTAGTTGTCTTCAACGCGTGCCCGAAAGGTCAGATCGACCCGGCGCACATCTTCGCTCTGGCGGACAGCCTTGGCCCGGTGGAACCACAGCCCCACCAATTGCCCCCGGCTCAGCGTCAGATCCGCATCATGCAGCGCATCACTCACCGCCGCTGCCGCCTCTTTGGCAGAATGAAATCCAGCGTTGTTCGTCACCACCGCAACGGTGAACTCATGCCAGGCCCCATCACAGGTCCCGTCTGATGCATCACGCACCGTTTCCGGCCCCAAGGCCACATAAAGATTGGGTAACGTCCCAACCGGCGGCGCATCAAAAATATTGTCAGAGACAAGCGCCGCCAAAGCCACATCCGCCTGAAGCTTTGTATAGACCGCCGTTTGCAGAACCGCTGAAAGTGCATAGCTCATACCGCGCGCTCCTCTTGGCAGTGGCAGATCAAATAAAACCCGCCAGCATTGTCCTCGCTCACACTATCGACGCGAAACAGACGATCCCCACTGCGCAGCCGCTGCCCCGCAACCGGGCGGTTGCTGGCCCCCACAGGGGCACCGCGCAGCGTGATCTTCACCGACAGATCCGATACCGTCGCACCATGGGCATTGGTCAGCCGCCCACTGCGAGCCTCAACCTGCCCCCAAAGCGTGCCCAGCGCCGACCAGACCTCATCATATCCGCCAGCCCCATCCGGTACGCGCATCGCGCTTTCCAGGATCAGGGGGCGGTTTGTCTTCACCCGCGCCTTGCTCATGCGCTTAACCCCATGCGCACCGGACGATAGCGTGCAATCAGGCTGGTTACCCCAAAAGGCATGCACCCCTGACCAAGCGCCGTTTCATCGCGGTATTCATAATAATGCGACGCCAAAAGCAGTACCGCTTGCTGCAGATCCGCTGGCATATCGCCAAACGCCAACCCATAGCCCGCCTGGAAACGGATCTCTGCGCTGCCCCCCAGCGGAATGCCCGGCAGGCAATGGCCCGCAGGCTTCACCTCAGGGTGAAACACATCTTTCTTCAGACGATAGGCGGAACTGTCCAGCTCTGCCTCAACCCCAAACTGATCAATGATCGACACATCCGTCACCGACTGCACCGGCGTCACTGGCAAAAACTGCCCGGTCGCCTCGCGCCAGCGATCCACCGTCACCACAAAGCTGCGCTGGATCAGTGCCTTGCCGGTGCGCGCCTCGATCGCGGCCAGCGCCGCCCGCAAAAAGGACTTCAGAACCGGGTCCTGCACATCGTCTTCCGCAAAGCCGCTGCCCAGACGCAGATGCTGCTTCAGCTCTGCCACCGGAAGCGCCGCTTCGGGCACCTGAGTTTCTTCCACCAACATCATGTTTCTTCTCCCGAAATCCTGGGTCCTGCCGCCCGGGCTGGCGGACGCGCGCCGCCTACGCTGCTCGGACGGAGGGGACGGCTGGACAACGTAAACGCGCGCGCCCTCACAAGAGGCGGACTTCTGCCCGCCCCTTATCTGGTTTGGGTTTAGGCCGAGCAGCGCAGCAGCTTGATCGCTGCAAAGTCGCTCACGTCACCACCCACACGCTTCGAGGCATAGAACAGCACATGCGGCTTGGCGCTGAACGGGTCACGCAGAACACGGATGTCCGGGCGTTCGGCAATGGTGTAACCATTCGAGAAGTCACCAAAGGCAATCGGCGTGGTGTCCGCGCCAATGTCCGGCATGTCTTCCGCCGCCAGCACAGGATAGCCCAGCAGACGCGCCGGTTCTTTGGCCGAGAACCCATCCGCCCACAGATGGCGGCCATCCGCATCCTTCAGCTTGCGCAGCGCACCAGCGGTCTTGGAGTTCATCACAAAGGCCGCATTCGCACGATAATTCGCACCCAGCGTGTAAACCAGTTCGATCAGGGAATCGCCGTTGTCGATATTGTCGGCGACACCGGTGGTGATATAGCCCAGATTGCCCCACGACCAACTGTCTTCCGCCACCTGCGTGTGGTTCAGGAACCCGCGCGGCTTGTCGTTGCCATCACCGTTCACAAAAGCCGCCGCTTCGGCGCGGATGAACTTGTCGGCGATACGGGTCGCCAGCCAGCCTTCCACATCAAAGGCGCTGTCATCCAGCAGGCGCTGCGAAATCTTCGGCATCGCATTCAGCTCAAACAGCGGGATCGAAATACGGTCAATCGACGCCGTGCCGGTCTCAGCCGCATTCGCGGTCTCGGTGGCCCAGCCAGCCGCCGTATCGTTCTGGTCGATCAGCACGTCAAAGGCGGTGGCCTCCACGTTCACCACATTCGAAATCGCACGGATTGACGCGCTGGCCTCCAGACGGCCCTGAATGCCCTCCGAAGTCTGCGGATCCACCAGATAGCCACCATCCGAATTCACGGCTGTGGACATGCCCTTGCCTTCCAGCTCCAGGCCGCGCAGGCCATCGTCGTCGCCCGAACGCAGATAGGCATCAAAGGCCTTCTGATGCGGGGCTTCAACCGCAACATTGGTCGACAATGCGGGGCGCGCCGCAACGGCAGATTTGTGATCAAGCATGGTCAGTCGCTCTTCCTGTTTGTTTAGCTTCTGTTGAAGGTCGGCCTGCATGGCCTTGAAGTCCCCGATCAGTCCCGCCATCGCGGCACTCACTCGGGTGACCGGAGACAAGTCTTCTCCGGTCCGAGACTTGGTCTCGGATGTGCTCATGGTCTTAGTCCCCTATGAGTGGCGCGCGTCAGTCGCCCGCCAGGTTCAGGCGCAGCCCTTCCAGGGTCTGTGCCAATTCACGCAGGTCCTGCTCCTCGGGGCTCTCCCCCTTGGCCGCCACCCGCGCACTGGGCAGCATCGGGAAGGTCACCAGCGACACCTCCCAAAGCTCCAGTTCCTTCAAGAGCCGCTGGCCCTTGTCATTCTTGCTGGCTTTCACCGTGCGATAGCCAATCGACAGCCCGTCAATCGCGCCCGCTTCAATCAGCGCCGCCGCTTCGCGACCTTTCTCAACGCTGTCCAGCAGACGGCCTTTGACATAAAGGCCCTTGTCATCTTCACGCACCTCATCCCAGATGCCGATGGGCTGCGCCGGGTCATGCTGCCATAGCATTTTCACCCCGCGCCCCGCCGTTTCCAGCGCCTTCAGCGACTGCGCATAGGCGCCCTTGGTCACCACATCACCGCCCTGATCACAGGCCCCGAACAGGCTGGCATAGCCTTCGATCTTGGTGCCATCCTCAACGGTGATATCCGCGTCAAAGCGGCAGAATTTATGTTCCAGATCCATCATCTGTCCTTTCATCCCGGCGCTCAGGGCGCAGCATTCATCAAACCTTGGAAAGCCTCGGCCAGGATCACCCCGGCCACGCCGTAAACCGTTAGCCAAAGCCGCTTTTCCAACCGTTCCAGCAGCGTCTCCAGACGCGCCAACTTGTCGTTGAACTGGTCGTAATGCAGCTTGGCCACCCGCTCATGTGCCTCCAGCCGCAGCGCTGGCGCACAGGCAAAGGCCTCTGACCGCGCGCGCATCTCAGACATCGCTTTCATCCTCGCTCAAAGGCGGCAGGCCCAGCATCTGGCGCTTTTCAGCCGAGGTCAGGAAATCCGCCTTCATCACCCGGTTCCACTGCGCATCCCGTTCCGACGCCAATGCAGGCACCTGATCCAGATCCGGCTTCAACTCCAGCTCTTCGCCCACATAACCAGACAGCCACCGGCCCAGACTCTGCGCCACCTTGCTGGCCAGAGGCAGCACCGTCTGGCGATAGAACGCCCGATGCGCTTCCGCATAATTCGAATAGGTCGCTTCACCGGGAATCCCCAACAGCATCGGCGGCACACCAAAGGCCACAGCCACTTCCCGCGCAGCCGCCTCTTTGGTTTTCTGGAACTCCATATCCGACGGAGAAAACCCCATGGGCTTCCAGTCCAACCCACCTTCCAGCAACATCGGGCGGCCTGCGTTCCGCGCCCCCTGATGATGCGCCTCCATCTCCGACACCAGACGGTCATACTGTTCATTGCTCAGGTGGCCATCTCCATCAGCCCCCTTGTAAACCACCGCCCCCGAAGGCCGCGCTGCGTTATCCAGCAACCCTTTGGTCCAGCGGCTGGCCGAATTATGCACATCAACTGCCTGCGCCGCCGCCTGAAGGGGCGACAGCCCATAATGATCATCCAGAGGGTGGAAGTTTTTCACATGACAAATCGGCGACACCGGCCCCGTCACACCGAAACGATGCTTGCGATTGCCCACCGCATATTCATAGGCGACAGGCCAGCCATCTGCTCCCGGCACAACACGCATCCGGTCAGAACGCAGCACATGCAGCTCAAACGGCACGCCCGCATCACCGCTGACCGCTTCCACATAGCCATCCCCCGACAAGAGGATCTGCCCATAAAGCGCCTCCAGCAGCTCAGCCCGTCCCTGCGCCGCATTGGGCGCATTGATCAGCTTGAACACCGGATGATCGCTGTAGCGGGTCTCGGCATCCTGCAACACCAATGGCAGCGCCGCCGCCGCTTCCGCGATCAGCTTGACCGCACGAAAACCCACCGGATTACCAGAAAACGCCTGTTTGGTCAGCGATACCGTATCGCGCGGTGTCCAGGCCACACGGCCCGCGCTCACATGCGCCACCACACGCCCCGTCGCCGAAGCCTTGGCCTCAGGTGCCGCTTCCGGCTCTGCCGCACGTCGCAGAAAATCGAATACCATGCGTCTCGCTCCTTTTCCTCACCGACGGCTGATCTGCCGCACCGGGCGGATCATCCCGCCGTTGAAAAGCAACTTACGCATCAGGCCTTTACGACCGTTGACAGCTGCGTACGCAGGGCGCGCAACACCGCGCAAACACCATGTTTTATTGACTATTTCCCTAAAAATTCGAAACCGCCCCAAAGCAGAAACACTCCAAACACACCGTCTCGAACTCACAAAACAAAAAGAGCGCCCAAAGGCGCCCTTCTCAGATGGTTATCACAAACTCCTCACGCCCGGCCTGCCCCGACCCGGCGGTTTTTCCAGCATCAACTCACTCAATGCCCAAACCAGCGCATCCGCCCGATCCGGACTGCCTGCTCCCTCATAGCCCCTGGGCGTCATCAGACACATCTGTGCCTCCAGATCCGCCAGCCCCGGCCCATGGAACACCTTCCCCTGCTCATAAAGCGCAGAAACGGGTTCCGCCCGCGCGCCCTTGCCCCGCGTCGCATGCACCTGCTTGACCGGCATCATCGGATCCACCTGCCGCAGCAATGCCTCAACCATGGCTCCCCCCTGATTGACCTCAGCCACCACGCGATCCGCCTGCCACCTCAAAGCCGCCGCGCTGACAGCCTCGGCCCAGCCCAATGGCGATTTCCCCTGCACCGTGGCATCCTCCAGCACATAGGCCCGCCACTCCTGCGGCGGCCCATCCTGAACCACACCAGCCACGACAATCCCGCATTCATCTGCAGCCTTGCCCTCGCTCGCCGGCGGATCCACCGCCACCACAATCCGTGTCAGATCCGGCACCTTGCCCGAACGCTGCTCATCCAGCATCTCCCGCGTCCAAAGCGCCCCATCCACCTCGTCCAGCAAGATCCCATCCAGCTCCTGCAAACCCAGCGCAGAATTGGCATAACGTGCCCGCACCTCCTGCAAAAACGACTCCGCTAAATGCGCCCGGTTCGCTTCTGTTGGCGCACGTGTCACAACGGTCGATGGCAGCTCCAGCAGCTCTTTCAACACCGCCACATTGCGCGGCGTCGTCGTCACACAGACCCGGGGCGCCTCGCCCAGACGCAGACCAAATTGCAGCATATCCCAAGTCTCCCGCGCCTTGCGCCACTTGGCCAGTTCATCCACCCAGGCCCCATCAAACTGCGGCCCGCGCAGCGCCTCTGGATCATGCGCGGAATACACCATCGCCTCTGCTCCATTCGGCCAGACCAGACAGCGCCGCGTCGACACCCAGCTGGGTTTGCGATCCGGCGGCGAACAGGCCATGATCCCGCTATCGCCGAAAATCATCACCTCGCGCGCCTGATCAAAGGTCTCGCCAATCAGCGCCAGCCGCTTGCATCGCCCGGCATCCAAAGGCCGCGGCCCCTCCACCATCTTGCGCACCCATTCCGCACCGGCGCGCGTTTTACCAGCCCCGCGCCCGCCCAGAATAACCCAGGATCGCCAATCCCCTTCCGGCGCGATCTGATGATCATGTGCCCAGAACTCGAACAGATAGGGGAGCGCAAGGCGCTCCCCCGTTGTCAGCACCGTCAGGAACTCATTCCTCACAGCAGCAGGCGCGGAGGCTATCCAAACGGCACCGGACCGCAAACTCTGCGGCTTCCAGGTCAAGTCCGTAGGAATCCCCGATCCCGCTCTCCTTTCGTCTGATACTGTCAATTTCAGCCTCCGTATCTCGGATTGCACGCAGCCAATAGCGCAGGTCCCCCATCAACCTGGTCGCCTCAGCCTTTTTCTCGATATCTCCCTGTCGCATTCTGGTCTGGATGTCTCTGACATCCTCCGCCAGGCCCGCCAGCGTCTGAGCAATCTCTTCCCGTTGCTCTTCCAGACGCGCGACCAGTTGCTCTGCCGTGATTAAAACCGGCTTGTTCTCACTACTCATGCTCGACACCTTTCTTGCCTGTAGGTCACCCCTCCTCGGGCAGCGCATGAAAGGGCAGCGTCAACTTCTGCAACTCCGCCCTTTCACACCTCGTCCAGCATGGAAACACCCTAGCAAAACACCCCCTACCGGTCAAAGAAGGCGGCGCGCGCAACTCTCTGACTTTGTTAAGACTTTCGCTGCCATCCCTCATATAAACGCCAAAAATCAGGCGAAAAACTCCGCTTGCCTCACGCCAGACCATCAGGCAACACTGCGAAAAACGACGCAGTAGGACAGTTTCCATGCCCCAGCTCTCAACGCGCATTTCGACCCTGAACGCCGGCGGATCAGACGGTTGGGGGGTGTTTTACCGCGCCCGCAAAATGATAGCCCAGGGCATCCCGGTAACAGAACTCACCATCGGTGAACACGATATCCGCACCGAACACAGCATCCTTGAGGCCATGGCAGCCTCTGCCAAAGGGGGCCACACCGGTTACGCCATGGTGCCCGGCATTCAGCCCCTGCGCGAAGCCATCGCCCAGCGCGTCACCGACCGCACCGGCGTGCCCACAACTCCAGACAATGTACTGATCACCCCCGGCGGCCAATCCGCCCTGTTTTCAGCCCATATCGCCGCGCTCTCACCGGGGGATACCGCGCTCTATATTGATCCCTATTACGCCACTTACCCCGGCACGCTGCGCGCGGCTTCTGGCACGCCCGTGGCCATCCCCACCCGCTCCAAAGATGCCTTCCTGCCGCAAAAATCCGACATCACTGCGGCTGCCAAGGCCCATTCCGCCAAAAGCCTACTGATCAACTCGCCAAACAACCCCACCGGCACCGTCTATCCCGATCAGACCCTGCAAGACATCGCGCAGGCCTGTATCGAAAACGATCTCTGGCTGATCTCCGACGAAGTCTATGACACCCAGATCTGGGAGGGGCACCACCTGTCCCCGCGCGCCTTGCCAGACATGGCCGATCGCACGCTTGTGGTCGGCTCCATGTCCAAAAGCCACGCCATGACCGGATCGCGCGTTGGCTGGATCCTTGGCCCGGAACGGGCAATCTCCTGTCTGATTGATCTGGCAACCACCACCACCTACGGCGTACCCGGATATATTCAGGATGCCGCGCTCTTTGCGCTGACCCAAGGACCTGATTTCGAAGAGAAAATCGCAGCCCCCTTCCGCCGCAGACGCGCCCTGTCTTTGGAAATCCTTGAAAAACAAACCACCGTCAAAGCCATCCCCTCCAGCGGCGCCATGTATCTGATGCTGGATATCCGCGCCACGGGCCTTTCCGGCGAAGCCTTCGCCAACGCCCTGCTGGATGCCCACCACATCGCTGTCATGCCCGGCGAAAGCTTTGGCCAATCCGCCGCAGGTCACATTCGCCTCGCCCTCACCGTAGACGATGATCGCCTGTCAGCCGCTCTCACCACCCTGTGTTCCTTTGCGAAAGGCCTGACCGATGACACCTGACATAGGCGCTGCGTTTCGCGCCCTCCACCAACCCGGCACCCCCTTTATCCTTGCCAATGCCTGGGATCGGGGATCCGCCAAAATGCTGGCCGCGCTTGGTGCGCAGGCCATCGGCACCTCATCTGCCGCCCATGCCTTTACCCTTGGCCGCCCGGACATGGGCCATGTCACCCGCGACGAAGCCCTTGCCCATGCACAGGAACTGATCAGCGCCGTTGACCTGCCTGTTTCAGGTGATTTCGAAAACGGCTTTGGTGAGGCCCCGGAAACCTGCGCGGAAACGGTCAAACTCTCCTTTGAAGTGGGCCTCGCCGGGATCTCAATCGAAGACACCGCCCTGCCCGATGCCGCCCCCTATCCCCGTGATCTCACCATTGATCGCATCCGCGCCGCTGCTGCTGCTGCCCGCGCCCTGCCGCGCGACTTTGTGCTCTGCGCCCGCGCCGATGGGGTCATGAACGGTCAATATGACCTGCCCGAAGCCATCGCCCGCATTCAGGCCTATGAACAGGCTGGGGCCGATTGCGTCTATATCCCGCTGCCGCCGAATTTTGACGATATCGCCAAAATCTGCGCCGCTGTCTCTGTGCCCGTAAACGTGCTGGTCGCAGGGCCCTTCACCCAGCATGATCGCGCCGCCTTCGCCCAGGCCGGGGCCGCCCGGCTTTCGCTTGGCTCTGCTCTTGCCCGCGCCACCCACCGCGTGATCTTTGACGCCGCCCAGGAGATGTTCGGCGCAGGGGAATTCACCCGCCTTGGCCACAGCATTTCCGGCGATCAGGTCGACAGCTATCTCGCATGAGCACCCCAATCTCCAGCCTGCGCAACCTCGGCCCTGCCGTCGAACAGGAGCTGATCCGCGCAGGCATCCCCGATGCCGAAACCCTGCGCGACGCCGGCGCGCATGAGGCCTATCGCAAGATGCTGCTTTCAGGCACAAAACCCCATTTCATCGGGTACTACGTCCTGCACATGGCGCTTCAAGGCCGCCCATGGAACGATTGCAAAGGTGCCGAAAAAGACGCCCTGCGCGCCAGTTTTGACAGCCTGAAAACCGAAATCAACAAAACCCCAAACCGCGCGCCCGCAGGGATCGAAAAAATCCTCAATGAAATCGGCGTGATCACCCGCGGTTAAAGCATGATGCATGAACCACCGGGCAACAAAAAAGGGGCCGATGGCCCCTTTCCCGTGTCAGATCTGACAGATCGGCTTAGCCAACCAGTTCCAGACCCGAGAAGAAGAATGCGATTTCTTCTGCTGCGGTTTCCGGTGCGTCCGAACCGTGAACCGAGTTCTCGCCAACCGATTCCGCAAACTCTGCACGGATGGTGCCAGCGGCTGCGTCTGCCGGGTTGGTCGCGCCCATGACTTCGCGGTTTTTCGCGATGGCACCTTCGCCTTCCAGAACCTGAACAACAACAGGGGCCGATGCCATGAATTCGCACAGCTCGTCATAGAAGGGGCGCTCGGCGTGCACAGCATAGAACTGACCCGCTTGCGCTTTGGTCAGGTGAATGCGTTTTTGTGCAACGATGCGCAGGCCAGCTTCTTCGAACTTGGCATTGATCTTACCGGTCAGGTTGCGACGGGTTGCATCGGGCTTGATGATCGAGAATGTACGCTCAAGGGCCATTGGATTGCTCCGTAAAATTGCGCCGGACACCACGCCCGGCTGTTCCATTGCGCCGGGCGTTAGCATGGGCAAGACTTTTTGAAAACCCCCCATAGCCGCAGGGTTTCATTTCTGCCGCTGCCGCGTCAGCTCTCCCGTTTCACAGGCGCGTGCAAACTGCCAGAATTATAGGACGGCAAGCCCAAGACAGCATTCGAAAAACTATACAGTCAACCATGCTGACGCACTGTGACCTTAGCCCGTTTTCCGATCTCGAAAATCTGATGCGGTTTCAATCGCCGCCGACGGTCCACAATACCCTCGCTGGCAACACCCCGACCAGTCGAAACCAACTGCCAACCATCAGCAAGAGCCTCAGACATAGACCATTGACCCGCCCAGTGGCTTGCGCCACACAGCCGGTATGTTGCGCATCTCTGATATCAATTACTCCGTCGAAGGCCGCCCTCTGTTCGAAGAGGCCAGCGCCACCATTCCAGATGGCCACAAAGTCGGCCTTGTGGGCGCCAATGGCGCGGGCAAGACAACGCTGTTTCGCCTGATCAAAAATGATCTCACGCTTGATGCGGGCGAAATTGATCTGCCCAGACGCGCGCGCATTGGCGGCGTCAGTCAGGAAGTGCCCTCTTCTGATGTGTCCTTGCTGGACACGGTTCTGGCTGCGGATACCGAACGCGCCGCCCTGATGGCCGAATCCGAGACCGCCACCGACAGCACCCGCATCGCGGAAATCCAGACCCGTCTGGCCGACATCGACGCCTGGAGCGCCGAAGCCCGCGCCTCTTCCATCCTGCGTGGTCTTGGCTTTGAACAGGAGGATCTTGCGCGCCCCTGTTCCGATTATTCCGGCGGCTGGCGGATGCGGGTGGCTCTGGCTGGTGTGCTGTTCTCACAGCCCGATCTGTTGCTGCTCGACGAACCGACCAACTATCTCGATCTCGAAGGGGCGCTCTGGCTGGAAAGCTATCTGACAAAATACCCCTATACCGTGATCATCATCAGCCACGACCGCGGGCTGTTGAACCGCGCTGTGGGCAGCATCCTGCATCTGGAAAACCGCCAGCTACATTTCTATCAGGGCCCCTACGATCAATTCGTCAAACAGCGCGCCGCCAAACGCGCGCAGGCCAGCGCCATGGCCAAAAAACAAGAAGCCCGCCGCGCCCATCTGCAAAGCTTTGTCGACCGTTTCCGCGCCAAGGCCACCAAGGCGAAACAGGCACAATCGCGCCTGAAAATGATTGAACGTATGGATATGATCACCGCCCCCGAAGACGCGGCCAAGCGGGTGTTCAAATTCCCTCAACCAGACGAGCTGTCCCCGCCGATCATCCACATCGAAGGCGGCAGCACCGGCTATGGCGATACGGTCGTGCTCAGGAAAATGAACCTGCGCATTGATCAGGACGACCGCATCGCGCTTTTGGGCAAGAACGGTCAGGGCAAATCCACCCTTTCTAAATTACTGTCTGATCGCCTGCCGTTGATCGATGGGAAAATCACCCGCTCTTCGAAACTGCGCATCGGCTATTTTGCCCAGCATCAGGTGGATGAACTTCATCTGGAGGAAACCCCATTGCAGCACCTGCAACGCGAACGCCCCGATGTGCTGCCCCCCAAACTGCGCGCCCAGCTGGCGGGCTTTGGCCTGATGGCCGAACAGGCCGATACCGAAGTGGGCCGCCTTTCGGGGGGGCAAAAAGCGCGCCTGTCGCTGCTGCTGGCCACCTTGGATGCACCGCACCTGCTGATCCTCGACGAACCGACCAACCACCTCGATATCGAAAGCCGAGAGGCCCTTGTCGAAGCCCTGACCGCCTATTCCGGCGCCGTGGTTCTGGTCAGCCACGATATGCACCTGCTGTCTCTGGTGGCCGACCGGCTCTGGCTTGTGTCCGGCGGCACGGTCAAACCCTACGAAGACGATCTTGACGCGTATCGCAGCTTCCTGCTGACACAGGACAAACCCGCCAAAGCCGATAAAAAAGCAGCCCCCAAACCCAAGCGTCCCTCGCGCGATAAAATCCTGGAGCTGCGCGCCGAAGTACGCAAATGCGAAGAGCGCGTCGCCAAGATCGAAGAGATGCGCGACAAACTCTCGGCCAAAATGGCAGATCCCGCCATGTATGAGGACGACAAAAAAGACGACCTCGAAGTCTGGAACCGCAAGTTCGCCGAAATCGAAGAGGGCCTGATGCGCGCAGAAGAGCTCTGGATGGAAGCGCAGGAAAAATTGGATTTGGCCGAAAACGGCTAGGGGTTGTTGACATTGAAATCCGCCCCACAGATCTGCGTCGCGCGAGAGCGAATTTCAACTCCTCAAACTATATTAAGTTCAAAGCGTTGTAAGCACCCAAACTCACCATTCGATATTCTGACGGTTCCGGAAAAATCCGCCCGTTGGGCCCGCGCTGTCCAAGGTGGCCAGCCAGATTGCGGTGTCCGCCCCCTCAGCGGGGGAACGCGTGGCAGCCATCCCGCCCATACGTGTGCGCACCCACCCCGGGCACATGGCGTTGACCTTCACGCTGCTTGGCAGCGTCCGGGCAGAGGCGACCGTCAGGGCATTCAGCGCGGCTTTGGCAACACCATAGGCGCCCGGCCCTGCAACGCCGTCAGAAAATGCGCCCCAGCCTGAAGAGACATTTACCACCCGTCCATAACCGCGTTCCTTCATGCCCGGCACAAGGCAATGCATAAGCAACATGGGCCCGTGCACCATGACTTGCATCGCCTCATCAAAACCCGCTGGATCATCCAGAACCGAACCGGTTCCAAGAACCCCGGCGTTGTTCACAAGAATATCAATCTCCGGCACCGAAACGGCGGCCTGCCTGATGCTCAGAGGGGTGCACAGATCCAGTTCCACAGCCCCCGCCCCGATTTTGCCAGCGACCGTCTGGCCCTGAGCAAGATCACGACACCCGATCAAGACCTCATGTCCTTGCGCAATCAGCCCTTCCGCGATTGCCAGTCCAATCCCCCGGTTCCCACCGGTTACAAATGCGCGTGCCATAGGCTGCCCCCTTCAGTTTGCATATTGCAGGGACATGCGGGTAATTTTGCCATCCCCATCCCACCAGTACGAGTAATGAACAACCCAACTCAGCCAGTTCACTTCGGTCTTGGCATAGCCCGCGTGTTGCTCCAGAATTTTACGATGCGCGAAACTGTCCCCTTCGGGGATGACTTCCCGCAATGCCCATGCACGGATTGCTTCAGTCCCGTTAAAGGTGCGGGAAACGTCGACCATTTCGGCATCCGGTGTAAAGCACGCCATATAGGCGTCGATGTCTTTGGCGTTTGCGCTGTCCTGATAGCAGCTGATGGCCTGAGGCAAATCCTCTGCCAAAGCGGGGAACACCATCAGCGCCAGCGAGACAGTCATGTGCTTCAGCATTGGATTTGCTCCCTTTTTTACGATCAGTTGTTGCCGGCCGCGACGCGCGCGGTGGCCAGCGCTGGCAGGTTTTCGTTGCCCAGCTGCGCCCGCAGGTTTGCGCGCATGAAGGTGATCTTCCAGCCCGCATCGGTTTTCGCCAGCTCATGCTGGTAATCACCAATGAATACCCATGTGTCTTCGCCGTCATTTTCAAGGATATGTGTGGCGTAGATATTCGCTGTGGTGGTGGCTGTGTCGCCGTCGATCTGCACGCTTTCGGTGCCCATCAGGTGATGTGTCCGGTCATAGCCAGACAGAACCGTCTGCCATGCACCAACGATTTCTGCGGGCAGCAGTGTCGGAAGCTCGGCAGAGGTGCCAGCAGAGGCATTGGCGTAAGAGGTGTAGTCCAGCACAGCGCCTTCTGGATGGAACTGCGCTGCGACCTGATCCCAGTCGCCCTGATCAGCATAGTAACCGACATTGTTGATCGCATTGAGAACCTGCTGCTCATCGGACATCTCAGCCAATGCGACAGATGCGGTTGCCACGAAGATGGCGGTAGAAATAAGCGTTTTCATGTTTTGATTTCCTTGTCGTCTGAGGTTTCAGGCAGCGGCGCGGGACTGCGCCAATGCAGGAAGGTCCGTGTTGCCGGTCTGAAATTGGAACTGAAACGTGTTGCCGCTCAGCTTCCAGTCTGCGCCAGCTTTGGTCAGTGTCAGCACGTAGCTGCCGTAGACGGTCCAGACCTCGCCGGCCTCGATCCCCGCAATCTGATGATCAGCGGTGACATAGGCGCGCACGGTGGCCTTGACGTCATCCGCTTCAATCATCAGCGGGCCAAGCTGGTGATGCGTGACATCAAAGCCCGGCAAAACGGATTGCCATCCAGTCAGGATATCAACGGGCGCAAGATCTGCCGCCGGGCCAGCGCCATAGCTGGAATAATCCAGATGAAACGGGTTGGTCATCAAAGCCTCTGCCGCATCCCAGTTTCTGGTGTCCACGGCCTCAAAGAAGCCCTGAACGACGTTTGTAATTTCTACAGACATTGTTTTGTCCTCCTGCTGACAGATCAGGCGAGCTGACCGCCCGTTGCATCCAAGTCTGTGCCGTTGATCGAGCTGGCTTCATCAGAGGCCAGGAACATCACACCAACCGCCATTTCGTGCGCTGTCATGATGCGTGGGGTGACAAAGTTGGGGGCCATGCCTTCATAGGTCACGCCTTGATGGTCAAAGCTTTCTTGAAGCATCGGCGTATCCACAGCCAACGGAGAGATAGAGTTGATGCGGATGTTATCTTTGGCAGACACATTTGCCCCAGCCTTGGTCAAACCGCGTACGGCGTGTTTGGAGGCGCTGTAGTGGCCGGTGAAACCAAAGCCACGATGGCCTGCGACCGACGCCATATTGATGATGGCTCCGCCGCCCTGTGCTTTCATCTGTGGGATCGCAAACTTCATGCCGTAGAAGACGCCTTCGACATTGGTGGCCATATGATCTTGGAACTCTTCCACGGGGATGTCCTCGATCAGCGCCGGGGTCATGAAGATGCCCGCGTTGTTGAACAACACGTCCAGACGACCGGCGTCAGATACGATGGTTGAGATGAAGCGTTCCACCTGTGCTGGATCGCGCACATCCGTCACCATCCAAGTCACGTCACCACCTTTGGCGCGGATTTCGGCTTCTACCTCTTTGCCCAAGGCGTCGCGGCGGGCGGTGATATAGACTTTGGCCCCTTCCATTGCGAAGGCATCCGCTGTGGCTTTGCCGATGCCAGAATTACCGCCGGTGATGGCCACGACTTTGCCAGCAAAGCGGCCTTCAGGATTTGCAGTGGTTGCAGGGTCAGACGGGGTGAGTGTGTTGGCCGCAGCGGCCCCGGCCATCGCGGCCCCAGCGAGGACAATCCCCCCGCCTGTTAGAAATGCGCGACGATTGGTGAACTCTTGATCAGACATAACTTTCTTGCTCCCTGAACTTAGAGGGTTGTGGAATGGAAATTAGGGGGAGGAGGTTGCTCCCTTTGATGATCAAAGGGAGCAAAGGTCAGATCAGTCTGCGAGACGCTCAGGCACCGGCTTTAGCTGGTACTGCGACCAGAAGAACGTGTTGGCCGCATCTTGATCGGCGGAGAGGTTTGTAGCCTCCACGATTTTACCACCCTCAATGCGGTAAACTAGCGCCCATGTGGTATCTACATTGGGCTCGCCTTCGGCATTGGACCAGCCACGGTGGATATCCACGACATAGGTTTCATCCGCGCCAAAATAGATCGGCTCGGCCTGAAAACCAGCCACCCCCAACTGACCAAAGAAGGCCAGCACTTCATCGCGCCCGTTCTTTGTTCCAGACAGGGGGTGACGACCCGGAATATGCCATTGGACGTTCTCATCCATGACAGCAGCAATGCCTTCCAGATCGTTTTGACCATAGGCCGCAAAGAAGTCCTGCACGACTTTGATGTTCTGTTCCGGTGTATCGGCCATGGCGATCCCTCCTGCCAAAGTTGCGGCGATTGCACTTGAGATGAGTTGTTTCATTGTGACAGTCTCCTCATGGTCGGTGGTTATGCGTTCAGGAAGTCTGCGACCGCATCAGAGGCAGCCTTCACCGCATCCACACGGTCGTAGAAATCAAACTGGGTGACATCCTCGCCAAGCCACAGCTTTTCCAGCGGCGCATTGGTGCGGGCCTCATAAGCTTCGGCGCCTGCCAGCAGCGCAATCGACGGAGAGCCGACCATCAGGACTGGCTTGGTCAGCCGGTCCGCCGACGCCTGAGCATCATAGGTCAACCAGGGTTTCCACGACGCGACCGAAAACTTATTGTCATAGGCCGGGATCAGCCCACGATCCTCTTCGGTGTAATAAGGTGCCTGATACATCACGCAGTTGGCATCGGTGGCACTTGCCCCCAGCAGGACAGTCGCTGCGGCGTCGTCCGCTTCGCTTGCTGCGATCATCGCTGCCGCCGCCTCTGCACCGCCATAGATGCCTTCAGCCATCGGCGCATCATGCAGCCAGGGGGCCACAAGAGCCAGTTTGTTCAGCCGCGCGTCATCCGCAACAGCTTCGGCCATGTACCCAGATGAAGCGCAGACACCAAGACCAGAAATGGTTGCAACATCATCGCGGCCCGCCATGAACTCTGTCGCGGCCTTGATGTCCGCTGTTTTGGTAACCGGGTCTTCCACATAACGCGGCGCACCTTCACTTTCGCCCCAGCCAGTAAAATCGAAGGCCAAAGCGGCAAAGCCCCGTGCCGCCAGTTCACGCGCATAGGTGCCTGACATCTGTTCTTTCACAGTGGTCCAGGCCCCGGTAACGATAACGCCTGCTATGGCTCCCTCAGCCTTTGCGGGTTTGTAAAGCGTACCTTTCAGTGATGCGCCATTGCTGTCAAAGCTAACGGTTTCTGAAACAACCCCTGCCAGTTCGGGTTTGTTTTGTAGGTTGATCGTTGCCATTGGTTGTCTCCATCAGGTGTGTGTCCTTGCAAACAAACCTAGCTTGGAGAATGAAATCTGATAATATACTCACTGTTCACAACTAACATGTATGAAATCGAATAATGCGCCTACCACTGCCCACACTGGAAATCTTCGATGCCATCGCCCGCGAAGGCTCATTCAAAGGCGCAGCAAAGCGTCTGGGCTTGCAGCCATCAACGGTCAGCCACCAGTTGAAAACGCTGGAGGAACAACTGGGTACAGCCCTGTTCATTCGCACAACGCGTGCGATCAGCCTGACCGAAGCAGGGCGCGCCCTGCAGCGCGGGGCGGCCCCCGCCTTTGATCAACTGTCAGACGCTGTGGACAGCGCGCGCTCGGTCGGACACGCGCCCCGCGGATCATTGCGCCTGGCCATGACGGATTTCGTCTTTGCCATGCACGTCGGGGCAGCCCTGCCCAGCTTTCGCGAATCCTATCCCGAAATTGAGATCGAAATGGCGTTCACGGATGCGCTGACCGATCTGTTGGGCGAAGAACTTCATGCCGGTTTCCGGCTGGGCGACCGCATTGCCCCTGATATGGTCGCCGTACGCCTGACACGTTCGGAACCGCTGGCCGTCCTTGCCAGCCCGGCATATCTGGAACGCCATGGCACCCCACAAACGCCCGCTGATTTACTGGAACACGACTGTGTCCGGTACCGGTTTTCAACCTCGGGCCGGATCGCCCCTTGGACGTTCACTGAGGATAACACCGACTACACCGTCGACGTCAGCGGCAAGATAATTGCCAACACGCTCCCATCGGTGGTTGATCTTGCCAAAGCCGGCCACGGGCTCATTTATACCTTCCGAGACTTTTGCGCCAAAAACATCAAAAGCGGCGAACTGGTCTCGGTTCTGGCCCCCTACATTGGCCAAACGCCCGGCACCTATATCTATTTCCCCCGCGAATACCGCAACATGGTGCCGCTTCGGCTGTTTGTGGACCACTTGAAATCGGTCATATCTGCCGGGTGACTGAATTTTGGTCAGCAACAAATAAGGCTCAGAAGCAGCGCCCAGCGCATTTGAACCGGTTTGCCGCCAATGGCCAGATCACCCCCGCGGTCACGGACGCAGGCCACCCCAAACACGCTTGCCAGCTGGACATAAATATACCTAAGTACCATCATGGACAGCGCTTTCCTTATCACCGCATTTGCGACGCTCTTTGTGGTCATTGACCCCATCGGTCTGACGCCTTTGTTCATGGCTCTGACCCAAGGGGTCAGCCCAGCCAAACGTCGCTCGATGGCAATACGCGCCTGTTTCATCGCCTTTTGCATCCTGACGTTGTTTTCTTTCTTCGGCGAAGCAGTGTTGGGCTTTGTGGGCATCTCCATCCCCGCCTTCCGCATCGCCGGTGGGGTACTCTTGTTCCTGACCGCTCTGGATATGCTGTTCGAACGCCGCACCAAACGCCGCGAAGGCAATGCCGAAGAAGAAGAGTTCGCGGATCCTTCGGTCTTCCCCCTTGCCATTCCGCTGATTGCAGGCCCCGGAGCCATCGCAACCATTATCCTGCTCTCCGGACAAACCGAAGGGGCCTTGGCGCAGGCTTCGGTACTGGCCACCATGGGCCTTGTGATCGTGATTGTACTGGGGCTGTTCCTGCTTGCCGATATGATCGAACGCGCGCTGGGGCGCATTGGTATTCTGGTGGTCACCCGCCTTCTGGGCATGCTGCTGGCCGCGCTGGCCACACAGTTCATTCTCGACGGGTTGCGCGCTTTTGGATTTGGCACCGGTTAGCGTCAGGATCACCCCTTTTCATCCCTGCAATCAAGGTTATCTTTCCCCCAAGGAGAGCAGCATGACCCAATTGCCGGACAACCCTTTGATCTATCTTATCGGCCTTGCGATTTTGCTGGGTGCATTGT
Organism: Pelagimonas sp.; assembly: GCA_025210455.1. Lineage (GTDB taxonomy): Bacteria > Pseudomonadota > Alphaproteobacteria > Rhodobacterales > Rhodobacteraceae > JAOARQ01. Next base: position 31,553 of record JAOARQ010000044.1, on the reverse strand, counting down.
TTTCTATGCGCCATCTGTTCGGGCGGCTGAAACTGGCCCAGCATTCAGCGACCTTATCGCTTGGGCTGCTGGCAGTGCTGGCGACATTCGCGCTCTGGCAGGATATTCGAGGCAATGGCCCGAACCGCAGCGCGGTCTATGCCCAAAGCGGCCAGATCGAACTGACCCGCGCGCGCGATGGCCATTACTACGCCACCCTTCTGATCAATGGCAGCCCCATCGAATTTGTCGTCGATACCGGCGCGACATCAGTTGTGCTGACACAGAGTGCGGCGCGCCAGGCAGGTCTTGATCCCGACACTCTCGCCTTTTTCACCGAAGCCATGACAGCCAACGGCCCCGTCCCCACATCCCCCGTCACCTTGAAAACCGTGGATTTCGAAGGCCTCAACGATAGAAACGTGCGTGCCTTCGTAAACGGCGGGGAAATGAGCACATCCCTTCTGGGCATGAGCTATCTAAACCGCTTTGACCGCATTGAAATCAGCCAGGGTAAATTGCTTTTGGTGCGCTAGGGAAATGGTGGGTCGTGAGAGGCTCGAACTCCCGACATCTTCGGTGTAAACGAAGCGCTCTACCAACTGAGCTAACGACCCGCCGTGCAGAGGCGTTTAAAGAAAAGCGCCCCGGGGGACAAGACCCGAGGCGCGCTTTTTTTCAGAAAAAATCTGCCGTTTATTCAGCAGCCTGAACAGCGGGTGTATCCGGAGTTTCGCTGCTCTGACGGGTGCTTTGGCGAAGGCGGGTGTTGACCACTTTGATGCCCTCGCCTTCTTTGATGCGTGTGACTTTCAGCTTGCCAAGGGGTTGCAGATTCAGCTCGCGCCCGGCGCCGATGGCTTCGCCCAGAATAGCCAGAGCGGCCTCGATGGCGGGTTTCGCATCGCGCTTTTTCACGCCACTGCGCTCCACCACCAGATCGATCAGTTCTTTCTTGCGCAGGTCGTCCTGTGTGGTCAGTGCAACCTCTGTCATGACGTTTTCCTGCGGCTCAGGCTGCTCGGTGACGACAGGTTCAACCACGGGAGCCTCTACTGGCGTTGTGCTGGCCGCTGTGCTGCGCGGCGTGGCCTTGCGCACCGCAGGCGTCTTGCGCGTGGTGGTTTTGCTGGCCGCCTTGGTGACGGGGGTTTTGCGACGTGTGGTTTTCGGCGGGGTTTTGGTGGTGGAGGTCATGATGCTCTCTGCTCAGCTGATTTGATCGGCGCATGTCTGTGCTGCGCTCTTATCCACAGGTTAACCGAAACAATCCCGTTTGACCACCTAGACTTATGAGCAAACGGAAACACATGACCCAGATATAGAAAACGCCGCCCAAATTGGCGGCGTTTTCCTTAATCATTTGTGAGCGGCCTAATGGGCCGTCGTACCAACGGCCCCGGCAGCCCCGGACTGAAGCGCTGCGGCGGCGGCCTCTTCTGCCGCCTCGTCCCATTCCACAGGTTCAGGCTGCGAAACCAGCGCCCGTTCCAGCACTTCAGAGACATGTTTGACGATCACGATCTCCAGACCTTCCTTCACGTTGTCAGGAATATCCGCCAGATCCTTTTCGTTCTCCTGTGGGATAAAGACCGTCTTGATCCCACCGCGCAGCGCCGCCAGCAGTTTTTCTTTCAAACCACCAATCGGCATCGCATTGCCGCGCAGAGAGACCTCGCCGGTCATCGCCACATCTTTGCGCACCGGAATGCCGGTCAGCACCGAGACAATCGATGTCACCATCGCCAGACCAGCCGAAGGCCCATCCTTGGGCGTTGCGCCATCCGGCACGTGCACGTGGATATCCAGCTTGTCGAACTTTGGCGGCTTCACCCCGATTTGCGGCGAAATCGACCGCACATAGCTGCTGGCCGCTTCGATCGATTCTTTCATCACATCGCCCAGTTTCCCGGTGGTCTTCATCCGCCCCTTGCCGGGCAGTTTCAACGCTTCGATGTGCAAGAGATCGCCGCCGACCGATGTCCAAGCAAGACCGGTGACAACACCCACCTGATTTTCCTCTTCGGCCAGACCATAGCGGTGTTTGCGCACGCCCAGAAAGTCATCAAGGTTGTCAGCCGTGACGGTCACCGCCTCAGCTTCTTTCTTGACGATTTTGGTCACGGCTTTGCGCGCCAGTTTGGCCACTTCGCGTTCCAGATTCCGCACACCTGCTTCGCGGGTGTAATAGCGGATCACATCGGTCAGCGCTGCATCTTCCACCGCGAATTCCGATTTCTTCAGACCGTGGTTTTTAACCTGCTTGCCCAGCAGGTGGCGTTTGGCGATCTCCAGCTTTTCGTCTTCGGTATAGCCCGAAAGCGAAATGATCTCCATACGGTCCAAAAGCGGCCCCGGCATGTTGTAGCTGTTGGATGTGGTCACAAACATCACATTCGACAGGTCATATTCCACTTCCATGTAGTGGTCGACAAATGTCGCGTTCTGTTCGGGATCCAGCACCTCCAGCATGGCCGACGCAGGATCACCACGGAAATCCTGCCCCATCTTGTCGATCTCATCCAGCAGGATCAGCGGATTGGTGGTCTTGGCCTTTTTCAGCGCCTGAATGATCTTGCCGGGCATCGATCCGATATAGGTGCGGCGGTGGCCACGGATCTCGGATTCGTCACGCACGCCGCCCAGGCTGATGCGAATGAATTCGCGCCCGGTGGATTTCGCGATGGATTTGCCAAGCGAGGTCTTACCCACACCAGGAGGGCCAACAAGGCAAAGGATCGGGCCTTTCAGCTTTTGCGACCGCGCCTGCACCGCAAGATATTCAACGATGCGTTCTTTGACCTTATCAAGGCTATAGTGATCCTTATCCAGAATCTCTTGGGCACGGCCCAGATCCTTTTTCACCCGCGATTTGGTGCCCCATGGGATCGACAGGATCCAATCCAGATAGTTGCGCACAACGGTGGCCTCGGCGGACATGGGGCTCATGTTCTTGAGCTTCTTCAGCTCGCCCTCAACCTTTTCCTTGGCCTCTTTTGACAGTTTGGTCTCGGCGATACGCGCTTCCAGTTCAGCGATTTCGCCTTCGCCCTCTTCACCGTCGCCCAGTTCTTTCTGAATGGCCTTCATCTGCTCATTCAGATAGTATTCGCGCTGGGTCTTCTCCATCTGGGTTTTGACGCGGGTCTTGATCTTTTTCTCGACCTTGAGCACCGACATCTCGCCTTGCATCAGGCCATAGACCTTTTCCAGCCGTTCACTGACCGACAGGGTTTCCAGCAATTCCTGCTTTTGCGGCACTTCGATGCCCAGATGCCCCGCCACCAGATCAGCAAGCTGCGCCGGTTCACTGGCTTCGCCCACGGCAGAAAGCGCTTCTTCGGGGATGTTCTTTTTGATCTTGGCGTAGCGTTCGAATTCATCCGCCACAGTATGCACCAGCGCCTCGATGGCGGCGGTGTCGCCGGGCATCTCGTTCAGATACTCGGCCTTCGCTTCAAAGAAGCGGTCATTTTCCAGATATTCGGTGATCTCAACGCGGCTTTGCCCTTCCACCAGCACCTTGACGGTGCCATCGGGCAGTTTCAGCAGCTGCAGCACGTTGGCCAGCACACCGGCCTGATAGATGCCATCTGTTTCAGGCTCATCAACCGACGGGTCAATCTGCGAGGCAAGCAGGATCTGCTTGTCATCATTCATCACCTCTTCCAATGCGCGCACCGATTTTTCGCGCCCAACAAAGAGCGGCACGATCATATGCGGGAAGACCACAATATCGCGCAGCGGCAGCACCGGGTAAGAAGCGTTCAGAGGTTGTTTCATGCTCGTGTTTCCTTGATCTTAGCAAGATGATCAGGCCCCACATCTGCGGCAGCGCAGGATCATCTCCTGTTCACGAAAGTTTAACGTGGGAAATAGCCTGCCTGTTTTCAAGCGCCCCACGGCTAACAGGTAGAATGACCAAGCTAACTGGGGGGTGCAAGGGGCGTTTTCCTTTCCCTTGCACAGGAAATATCAACTTTTGCCTCAGCATTGCGGCATGGCGCTGGTTTTCACAGGCTTTTTGGCGGATTTGCGCCCGGATTGGACAGGTTCCGCAGTGTTGAAAAAGCTTCATTTTACAGCCTGCACCGAATCCCGTAGCGCTGGGGCAGTTTACGGATGAGGGCATCATGAACGTCACCACGCCTCCCCCCATTCCTGATTGTCTGGCTGCCCGCGGGCTGAGCGCCAATCGCCCGGCCCGCAGCACATATGCTTTCGTCACGCTGGTCACCAATGCGGATTTTGCTCTGGGCGCGCGGGTTCTGATGCAATCGCTTGGCCAGACCGGCACACAGGCGGATTGCGTGGTTCTTTATACCTCCGCTGTGCCTGACAGTGCCCTCGCCCCCCTGCGCGCCATGGATCTGCGCCTGATTGAAACCGATCTTTTGCCGCTATCCGAAGGGTTCAACACCGCCCACGCGCGCAAGACCCTGCATGGGCGCGCGCCCTTTACCAAAGGCAGCAAACCCAGTTTTCACACACCTTTAGATAATTTCATCAAACTCCGCCTCTGGCAGCTGGATTATCAGGCCTGCGTCTTTCTGGATGCCGATACGCTGGTGCTGCAAAACATCGACCGCCTGTTTGGCTATCCCGGTTTTTGCGCCGCGCCCAATGTCTATGAAAGCCTTGCCGACTTTCACCGCATGAATTCCGGCGTGTTCGTGGCCCAGCCGGATCAGGCCCTGTTTGATCAGATGTTAGACCATCTGGATCAGCCCGGCGCGTTCTGGAAGCGCACCGATCAGACCTTTTTGCAGGACTTCTTTCCCGATTGGCATGGGCTGCCCGTCTCTTACAATATGCTGCAATATTGCTGGATAAATCTGCCCGCCCTTTGGGACTGGGCCAGCATCAAGATTGTGCACTATCAGTATGAAAAACCCTGGCAGGCAGATCACGGCAAAGCAGATGCCCTGCGCCCGCTGATTGATCTGTGGCACGCCTATGCCAATGGCGATGTGCCTGACTTGTCCCAACTGCCCAAAGCCGCATGAAGATCGCACTGACAGGCGCAACCGGACAGGTCGGGCGGTTTTTGCTGCGCGGGCTGACAGGCCAGATCACCACACTTGGGCGCACCCCAGTTGCGGGCTATCCACATATCCCATGGGATCTGGGTGGGGCTGCGCCGGATTTACGTGGGTTTGATGCGCTGGTTCATGCCGCCTTTTCCCATGTGCCGGGGAAATATCGCGGTGGCGAAGGGGACGACCCTGAGGGGTTCTTGCGGCTGAATCTGGACGGCAGCAAGCGCCTTTTCGACGCCGCAGCGCAGGCCACCGTGCCCCGAGTGATTTTCCTGTCGTCCCGCGCGGTATTTGATGGCTATCCTGATGATACCCCCCTGACAGAAGACCTTCCGCCCCGCGCAAAATCGCTTTATGGGCAGGCCAAGATCACGGCTGAAACCCATCTGTTTTCCCTGCCTCTGACAGGCATCGCTTTGCGCGCCACGGGTGTCTATGGACCGGGGGTTGGGCATAAATGGGAAGCACTGTTTGCTGACTTTTTGTCAGGCGTCAAAATCCCAACCAGACGCGGTACAGAGGTGCATGGCGACGACCTTGCAGCCGCCTGTCAACTGCTGCTGTCAGGGGGGGAAACAGGCGCAGCCCACGCCTCTGACCTAGTGATTGACAGACGAGACTTGTTAAATGAAGTCATATACTTGTCAGTAACACCTCATGCGATACCTGAAGAAAGCGACCGCCCCATCAATCCGCTGATCTGCACCCGATTGCAGGCTTTGGGTTGGCAACCGGGGGGATGGGAAAAGCTGCGACGGGATCTGCCGCAGCTTCTGGCCACGGTAGAGCCTAGATAGGCTCAATATCCCCTTCAGCGCGTTTGGCATGGAAGGCGGCTTCCCAGGCGTCGAAACGCCCTTCAGAAATAGCGTCGCGCATCTCCTGCATCAGTTGCTGATAATAATGCAGATTGTGCCAGGTCAGCAGCATCCCGGAAATCATCTCGTTTGAGCGGAACACGTGATGCAGATAGGCCCGGCTGTAGTTGCGGCAGGCAGGACAGCTGCAGTTTTCATCCAGCGGACGCGGATCATCGGCGTGGCGGGCGTTCTTGATATTGACCTGCCCGCGCGGCGTCCAGGCCTGTCCCGTGCGCCCCGAGCGCGAGGGCAAAACGCAATCCATCATGTCCACGCCGCGCTTGACCGCGCCAACGATATCGTCCGGCTTGCCAACCCCCATCAGATAACGCGGCTGATCCTCTGGCAGCATCCCGGGTGCGAAATCAAGACAGCCAAACATGGCCTCTTGCCCTTCGCCCACCGCAAGACCGCCAATGGCATAGCCATCAAAGCCAATGCTCCTCAGCGCTTGCGCGCTTTCCTCGCGCAGATCCTGTTCAAGACCGCCCTGCTGGATGCCAAACAACATATGCCCCGGACGATCCCCAAAGGCATCCCGCGACCGCTGCGCCCATCGCATCGACAGCTGCATACTTTCATTAATGCGATCTTTTGAAGCCGGAAGCGCCGGGCATTCATCAAAACACATGACAATATCCGACCCCAGTAGCTTTTGGATCTCCATTGAGCGTTCTGGTGACAGCATGTGTTTGGAGCCATCAAAATGCGATTTGAAGGTCACGCCCTCTTCGGTCAGCTTGCGCAGATCGGACAGGCTCATGACCTGAAAGCCGCCGGAGTCCGTAAGGATCGGGCGTTCCCAGTTCATGAACTTATGCAGCCCGCCCAGTTTGGCAATCCGTTCCGCGCCGGGGCGCAGCATCAGGTGATATGTATTGCCCAACAGGATATCCGCGCCGGTGTCGCGCACGCTTTCGGGCATCATGCCCTTGACGGTCGCCGCCGTGCCCACTGGCATAAAGGCCGGTGTGCGAATATCCCCACGAGGAGTTTTGATAACCCCGGTACGCGCCCGCCCATCGCGGGCCTTCAGTTCAAAAGATGTCAAAGCCATAGCGCCCCTTTGCCCCAAGACCCCCGCTTTGTGAAGCCCTTTTCTCCCCTTGCTCTGCGGGCAGCAAAGCGCCACTTTACCACCATGAGCAGAACACCCACCTATCCCGGCGGTATCGACGCCATTCTATCGCAATACGAAGGGCGCAGGGATGGTTTTTCCTACGCGCCCGGCGAAGCCCTCCCCGCGCCTGACGTTGATCTTGCCGCGCTGGAACACAGGCTGGTCGCCAATCCCCAAGATGACGCGCGCTATCGCCCGCCCTTTCGGTCTTCGTTTCAGCGCAAGTGTTTTGCCCTGCGCGAAGAACTGCAGGGCCTGTCAGAGCTGGTGTTTCTGAATGGTCTGTTGATCGCCCATCTGCGCAAGCGCGACTTTCCCGACCATGCCCCCGCCCTGTTTCACCGGCTCTGGGCTGAGCATGGCACGCATCTGCTGCACCATCTGGATGCGCGCTGGCTGGTTTCAGCGGTCACGACATTTGGGGATCACGGGCTGACGCCGGTGCAGCGCTCAACCGGTCTGGCCATGACCGCGCTACTCGGGATGATGAAGCTTTATGAAAGCGAGCGGCTTTATTCCGGGCGCTCACCGGAAAGGCCTTTCACGCTGGAGAAAGTCAACAGCAAGCTGCCGTTGCAGATGGATGCCTATTCCCTGAGCAATGGCGGGCTGGATGTGAACCTGATCGGGCGGCTCTGGCAGGAAGCGGAACAGGATCCTGTTATCGCCCCGCTGGCGCATCATCTGCTGGATCTCATGATCCATGATGACACCACCCTGTTTCGACGGCTGCGCATCATGCGAAAACGCAAACTGCGCCAGAAAGAAGCCAAAGCCGCCCCCCGCACAACCAGCCCCAGCAATGCCACCCCGGCCCCGGCGCATCATGCTGATCTGACGGCTGAGACCCTGCGCTGGGGGCTTGTGTCGACGATCAAGGCCCCCCTGCACCAGATCGCCCGCTTTGCGGCGCATCATATCGAAATGGGGGCGGATGCGCTGCATATCTTTCTGGATGAGCCGGATGCAGACACCGCCGCGTTTCTGGCCCGCCACCCCAAAATCACCGTCACCCAATGTGATGAGACCTATTGGCGGGCGCAACGCCGCGACCGCATGGCCGCCCATCAGCAGCGGCAGGCGTTCAACGCCACCCGCACACTGCAAGCCGTGGGGCCGGATCTGCACTGGCTGGGCCATATTGATGTGGATGAGTTCCTGATCAGCGAGACGCCCCTTGATCAGGCCCTTGCCCGGATCGCCCCACATACCTGCATGGTGCGCATTCCCCCTGCCGAAGCGCTGGCCCCGGAAACTGGCCCGGTGCAACATCTGAAACTATCCCACGCGCAGGCCAAGGTGCCCAAGGCGCAGTTGCAGGAAATCTATCCCACCTTCGGGCTGCATCTGCATGGGGGGTTCCTGTCGCACACCGCCGGGAAGATCTTTGCCCGCGCAGGCATTCCAGACACGCGGATGGGCATTCACGCGCTGAAATACCACGGTCAGGATGTGACCAATACGGTCAAACCCGCCGGGCTCTATCTGGCGCATTTCCACGCACCCAGCTGGGATCACTTTCGCACCCATCTAGAGTTTCGTCGCCGACAGGGATCGTACAGCCGTGTCTCTGAGCGCCCGGAAATGGGACAGTCGAAACTGTTCCAGTTTCTTGCCGAAGAAGAAGGCGACGAGGGGCTAAAGACCTTTTTCCACGAGGTCTGCGCCGATACGCCGGAACTGCGTCAGGCACTGGATCAGCGCGGGATGCTGCTGCGCCATCGCTTTGATTTTGACGGGGCCGTGTCGCGCGTGTTTGGACAAATGCCATGACAAAATGGGGCACCGTTTCCACCATCAAGTCGCCGTTGCGTGAGATTCTGAATTTTGCCGCCTGGCATTTGGAACAGGGGGCGCACCGGCTTTATATTTATCTGGATGAAGACGCGCCGCAGACACAAACCATTTTGCAGGCGCATCCCAAGATCAAGGCGCAGATCACCGATGCCGCCTATTGGGAAAAACGCAAAGGCCGCCCCGAGATGCATCAGGTGCGGCAAACCACAAATGCCCGTCATGCCAACAATCGCCGCCAAGAGGTGGACTGGCTGGCGCATATTGATGTGGATGAATTTCTGCTGCCCGCGCGTCCGATTGCGCAGATCCTGTCAGAGCTGCCCGAAACCTGCCTGTGCGCGCGGGTCCGTCCGATTGAGGCCCTCGCCAATCCGCAACCCCAGCCTGAAACCTATTTCAAAGCGTTCCATCTGGGCCAGACCGACCGCCAAGAGGCCGCTGCCCAATGCTTTCCCACATGGGGCCAGCACCTGTCCGGCGGTTTTCTGTCCCATGTGGCCGGCAAGCTCTTTTTTCGCGCGGGTACCAAGGGGCTGCAACCGCGCATCCATAACGTTCGGCTTAAAGGCGACAGCAATCCCGGTCAGGTTCATCTGACTGAAATCGAACTGGCGCATTTCCATGCCGCCGATTGGGATCACTTTCTGCGCGCCTATCGCTTTCGCCTGGAACGCGGGTCTTACCGCGCCGAGCTGCAACCGCAGGTGCGATCAGAGGGGGCCGTGAACCTGCATGATCTTTTTAACATGATCGAAGCCGAGGGCGGCGAAGCGGCCCTGCGGCTGATGTTTGACGAGGTTTGCACCGCCACCCCCGATCTGCGGGCCCGTTTACAGACCCATGGCCTGTTGCGCAGCCATGTGCTGCCGCTGGATGATCTGCGCGAAAAACACTTCCCAGGTGTTCAATGCGGCTGAAATAGGGGGATTGTCGCCCAAAACCCCGCAATGAGTCACATGAAAGCCACGCCCCGCGCAGCGCATGATTGACCTTCAGCTCACGATTCCGTAAGGAAACCGCACGAGGAGAAACGCTGCCAAGCCGGACCACCCGGGTCCTCTCCCATTTCAGACGCGCGGGCCGCGACAGTGTCCGCTTCGATCGGATACGTATGACAAAATTTTCTGACCTGAACCTGAACCCCAAAGTTCTCAAAGCCGTCGATGAGGCTGGCTATGAGACACCCACGCCGATTCAGGCCGGGGCCATTCCCGAGGCGCTGTCTGGCAAGGATGTGCTGGGGATCGCTCAGACAGGCACAGGCAAAACCGCCAGCTTTACCCTGCCGATGATTTCCATGCTGGCCCGTGGCCGCGCCCGCGCCCGCATGCCGCGTTCGCTTGTGCTGTGTCCGACACGGGAACTTGCGGCGCAGGTGGCGGAAAACTTCGACACCTATGCAAAACATGTGAAACTGTCCAAGGCGCTGCTGATCGGTGGTGTGTCCTTTAAGGAACAAGAGGCGCTGATCGACAAAGGTGTCGATGTGCTGATCGCCACCCCGGGCCGCCTGTTGGATCATTTCGAACGTGGCAAGCTGCTGCTGACCGGTGTGCAGATCATGGTGGTCGACGAAGCCGACCGGATGCTCGACATGGGCTTTATCCCCGATATCGAACGCATCTTTGGCCTTGTGCCCTTTACCCGCCAGACGCTGTTTTTCTCGGCCACCATGGCCCCCGAAATTGAGCGCATCACCAATACCTTCCTGTCGGCCCCGGCCCGCATCGAAGTGGCCCGTCAGGCGACTGCCTCTGAGACCATCGAACAGGGCGCCGTGGTGTTCAAAGCCTCGCGCAAAGACCGCGAAGGGTCAGAGAAACGCAAAGTGCTGCGCGCTTTGATTGATGCCGAAGGCGACAGCTGTTCCAACGCGATCATCTTTTGTAACCGCAAGGTTGACGTGGATATCGTCGCCAAATCGCTGAAAAAATACGGCTATAACGCAGCTGCAATTCACGGTGATCTGGATCAGGCGCACCGGATGAAAACCCTCGAAGGGTTCCGCGACGGCGATGTGCGTCTGCTGGTGGCCTCGGATGTAGCGGCGCGCGGTCTGGATATTCCGTCGGTCAGCCATGTGTTCAACTTTGATGTGCCGGGCCATGCCGAAGACTATGTACACCGCATTGGCCGCACCGGCCGCGCAGGCCGGTCTGGCAAGGCCTTTACCATTGTTGTGCCTCGGGATGAAAAGGCTTTTGATGCGGTTGAATCCCTGATTCAAAAGGAAATCCCGCGCCTTGAAAATCCGGTAAAAGAAAAGCCGCGCAAGGAAAAAGAGGCGCGCAAACCCCGTGCTGAAAAACCTGACGCGCAGGAGTTCACCCCGCGCACGCAGGATCGCAGTGAACGCCGTGGCAAATCGGATCGCCGTGGACGCGGCCATGACAATGCCGTTGTCGGCATGGGGGATCACATGCCGGAATTTATTGCGCTCAGCTTTGAAGAACGCCGCGCCAGCTGATCTGCAAAATTTTCATGAAATTACCAGCCCCGAGACCCTGTCTTGGGGCTTTTGTTTTCAATTGATCGTTTCTGGAAAACCGAACATTAATTCCTGTGGGCCTAGATTGTTGCCATGAAACAGTCTGCTGCCTCTTCTACGAATAAACGTCTGCAAGAACGCCAAGCGTTCCAGATCTCCGGTCTTGCAATCTGCGACACCGGCCTGCGGATACCGTGTAAAACCATTGATATTTCCACCGTAGGGGCGCGATTGCGATTGGTGCAACCCATACGCGACTATCCGGGGCACACCATTGAACAGCTGGATCTGGCCGGGGCTGGGCTGCTGTTTGTCAATGTACGCTGGATTCAGGAACGTGAGGTTGGGATCCGCTTTGATCAAAGCGCGCAAACCCGCGAGATCATGACGGCCTATATGGAAGAATTGCAGGCCCAAAGTGCAGCATCCCCCCGACGCGCTGCAAATCGACGCGCCGGTTGACCAAAGGTCACTTTGTCGCCAAAACCCAACCAAACTGTTTTCAAAACGGCCCTTGCCACAAAAACGCCACAATGTCAGGCTTGCTCCATATTTTTGTAAATTGATGGGGCAATCCTATGGATGCGATTTCGGGCATCGCCATTTTGATCATGTTGCTTCTGGGGCTTTCAGACGCCGGGGCTGCTGATGCCACCCCGGATGATGACACATCCGATACATCCGACGACGCAACACCGCCGCCAGAAAACACAACGGCGCCGGACCAGCCAACAATGATGCCCGACGCGACACCCGGACCGGACAATACGCCCCCACCCGATACGAACCCGGGCCCGGATATGACCGACACCATTGAGAACACGCTGTTCTTTGGCACACCAAATCCCGATACGATTGACCCTGAAACCAACCGAAGTGTCGGCATTTTAGGGCGCGGCGATGATGACACGCTGATTGGCGGCGATGCGGATGATGTTCTGGTTGGTGACAAAGGCGCAGATACGCTGTTCGGAAACGGCGGACCGGATGCTCTGATCGGTGCCTTTGACACGTCCTTTGCCTTTGAAGAATTTGACACCTTCCTGAGGGACGAATTCAATACCAGCACCGAAGAGCTTCTGGCCATCGACGATCTGACAGGCCACCCGCTTCAGCAGTCGCTTGATGTCAACACCGGGCGGCAGGCCGTTATTCGACTGGCCGCGCTCACAGCCATCGAACGTGGCCTCGTCCAGCCTGATATGGGGGCGGATCGATTGGAAGGTGGACCGGGTGACGACATTCTGTCCCTTGGTGAAGGCGACACCGGATCAGGGGGAGCAGGCGAAGACACCTTTGATATCACTCTGTTTTTCGATCCGCAGGATGAATCAGAAGCCCCGTTTGACCCAATCGCCATCGAAGATTTCAACCCCACCGAAGACGAGATTGTCGTGTCGCTCTATGGGCGCAGCGGCGAAGGGTATAGCAATGCAACCGCAGTCATTCCCGACCTCGACGTCGAAATCGAACGGGATGACAGCACCAACACCGTTGAGGTGTTCACAGTCGATGGCGAAATCCGTGAATTGGTCGGCCGTGTCACCCTGGAAAACGGGTTGAACCTAAGTGATTTCACCACGCCGCAACTAATGGCGCGCGTGGTGATATAGGGTCAGGACAGCCGCGAAACCACCACGGTGACTTCTGGCTTTTTACCGATCTCATTCAGGCAGGATTGGCGCACGATCCGGCGCAGCCCTTCTTCCAGCTTGTCATCGTCGCGCAGGGTCTTGCCCCCTGCCCGACCGATGAACTGTGAAAGATCCTCCTCCAGCACATCCACCAGCGGTGCATTGCTGCGCCCGGTTTCTGTCAGACCTTTGATTTCACACCAAGGTTCGCCCAGTGGTTCATCATCTTCATCGATGATCACCGTGACCAGAACATGCCCATTCAGCGCCATGCGGATACGATCACGCACAATGCCATCCAGCGCGCCAATCTGCACCGACCCGTCCAGATAAGTGCGTCCAGTTTCGATATAGTCGCATACTTTCGGCGCATTGCCTGTCAGGTCGACCATCATGCCATTCACAGCCAACACACCCTGACGCCCCTTGCCCTGAGACAGACGGGTGTGTTCGCGCAAGTGGCGATGTTCCCCATGCATGGGCACGACAATCTGCGGATTCACAACATCCTGCAGGGTTTCCAGATCAGGGCGGTTGGCATGGCCCGAAACGTGGTATTCCCCCATGCTGTCATCCACGACATCAACTCCCTGCTCAGAGAACTGGTTGATAATGCGGATCACACCCTTTTCATTGCCGGGAATGGTTTTTGAGGAAAACAGAAAGGTATCGCCCTCTTTCATGGTGATCCCATTGAACTTGCCCCGCGCCAGTTGCGCGCTGGCAGCACGGCGTTCGCCCTGCGATCCGGTCACGATCAGCATCAGATCTTCGCGCGGAATATTCTGCGCATCTTCGGTGCTGACCACCTTGGGGAAGTTCGTAAGAACACCGGTTTCAATCGCCGCTTCGATCATCCGGCGCATGGCGCGCCCCATCAAACAAATTGAACGCCCGGCGCGATCCCCCGCCTCGGCCAGGGTTTTCACCCGCGCAACATTGGAGGCAAAGGTGGTTGCCACCACCATCTGTTTGGCATTGGCCACCAGATCCTGCACCGCTGGCCCTACTGTTGCCTCAGATCGGCCGGGATTGCGGGAAAACACATTGGTTGAATCCACAACCAGCGCCTTAACACCGGGTTTAGAGACCTCGGCCCAAAGATCCGGATCCCATGCTTCGCCAACCAGCGGGGTCTCATCCAGTTTGAAATCACCCGAATGCAGAATGCGCCCTGCCGGGGTATCAATCACCAGACCGCTGCTTTCCGGGATCGAGTGCGAGATCGGCAAAAAGCCCACCTTGAAGGGCCCAACCGTCACGGTCTCAGGCCAGGGTGAGCAGGTGCGCACGCTTTCCCCGGCCACGCCATATTCCGCCAGCTTGTGGCGCGCGATATTGGCCGTGAAGGGGCGCGCATAAACCTTGGCCCCCAGTTGTTCAAAGGTATGGCCAATCGCCCCGACGTGGTCTTCGTGGGCATGGGTGACAAACACCGCATCAATACGATTGCGGTTTTCCACCAGCCAGCTGATATCCGGCAGGATCAGATCAACACCCGGTGATCCATCCATATCCGGAAAAGCCACGCCAATATCCACAACAATCAGCCGCTCTTCACCGGGTTTGCCATAGCCATAGACATAACAATTCATGCCGATTTCGCCGGCACCGCCCAGAGGCAGATATATCAGTCGCTCGTTACTCATGCCTCAAGGCCTTTATTATATGCGTGGATGACCGTCAGACCGTGCATGGTCAGATCATCTTCAATTTCGTCAAACAGCAGTTCGCCCGTGGCAAACAGCGGGGCCAGCCCCCCCGTTCCGATCACCTTCATCGGACGGCCATATTCCGCTTTGATCTTTTCTTTGATGCCGCGGATCAGACCCACATAGCCCCAAAAGACGCCAGATTGAATGCAATTCACCGTATTGGTGCCAATCACCTTTTCCGGCTGGCTTATATCCACATGCGGCAGGGCAGCAGCGCCCTGGTGCAGGGCTTCGAGGCTTAGGTTTACGCCCGGTGCAATCACCCCGCCAACATAGGCCCCGTCTTCGGCCACAACGTCAAAGTTGGTGGCAGTGCCAAAATCCACCACAACCACATCACCGCCATGGCGATCAAAGGCCCCGGCTGCATTGGCCAGCCGGTCAGGGCCAACGCCAGTGCCCAGATCCACACGCGGCGCATGGGGCAGTTTGCATTCCGGTTTACCAACAACCAGTGGGCGGCAGCCAAAAAACCGATCCGCAAAGACCCGCAGGTTCCACACCACGCGCGGCACCGTTGATGAGATGATCACATCGGTAATATCCGCCTCAATGCCATAGTGTTTCACAAGTGTAGAGTACCAAGTGAAATAGGCATCCGCCGTGCGCGAATGATGGGTCGAAGTGCGCAGGGTGCAGAGAAACTTTTCCCCATCCCAGATCGAGAACACCGTATTGGTGTTCCCGCAATCAATGGCAAGCAGCATGGCAAGACCTTTAGAAAAACACGTCCGCAGCAGCAATTGCCACGCGGCCTTTTGAGGTCTTTAAGACAAGATTACCCGCTTCGTCCACCGTCTCAAATGTCCCAGTCTGACTATCTGATCCGGTACGTGCCGTAATTACCTCGCCAATGCGTGCCGCACGATCCAACCAGGCGGTGCGGGTGGGGGCAAATCCATAGGTCACAAAACTGCTTTCGCGCAGCGCATAGCATTCTGCAAGCGTGTTCAAAAATGCTTCGGGAAGGATACGAACCCCGGTTTCGCGCAGCACAGACACAGGGGGCACGGCGCGGGCTTCGACCATACTGGGATCGGGGGCTGCAATCAGATTTACACCGATTCCGATCGCCAAATGGCCATTCATGCCGCCGATATTCTCAAGCAAAATGCCCGCAACCTTGCCACCATTCAGCAGCACATCATTTGGCCATTTCAACGAGAGGCCAACAGCACTGCCGGTCAGGTGTTCAAAGGTGTCATACAGCGCAAGCGAGGCAACAAAAGAACGCAGTGCCACCTGATCCGGGGTTTCGCTTGGTTTCATCACCAGTGTCGCGGCAAAGTTTCCCGCAGGGTTCGACCACGCGCGCCCACGCCGTCCGCGGGCTGCCGTTTGTGATAGCCCCAGAATCCATTCAGGGCCTTGCAACTGCGACGCAATGCGCGCGGCTTCGGCATTGGTGCTGTCCACTTCGGCCAGCACACGTTTTCCATATGAAGAGGGCCAGGGCATTTAGGTGCCAAAGCCCGTGTTGCCGGATGTAGACTCAGTTGACAAGGGTCGCCGCCGCGCTTGCTGCAAGGCTTTCAATGCCAAACAGATTGATCATCCCAACCACCATTATGGTGGCAGACGCCATCAAAAACCCATAGAGTACAGGGGATTTACCGCCGTTCAGCGCATCTTCGCGATCCTCACCGAAGTACATGAAGTAGACGATGCGCAGATAGTAGAATGCCCCAATCACAGAGGCGATCACACCAGCAATCGCCAGCCAGGCCAGCCCCCCTTCGTAAGCGGCGCGTAGAACATACAGTTTACCAAAGAATCCCACCATCGGCGGCACACCCGCAAGCGAAAACAGCAGAACCAGCATCGCCAGCGCTTTGCCCGGTTCGCGCGACGCATACATGCCAAGACTTTCGATGTCAGAGACCGGTTGACCATCACGCTCCATCGACATGATGAAAGCGAAGGTGCCGATATTCATGGTGACGTAGATTGCCATGTAAATCAGCATGGATTGTACACCAAATTCGGTGCCCGAAGCCAATCCCATCAGCGCATAGCCCATATGAGCGATCGACGAATAGGCCATAAGGCGTTTGATATCGCGCTGGCCAATAGCAGCGACAGCCCCCAGGAACATGGACAGCAGTGACAGCAGCGCGATCACCTGGCTCCAGTCTGAAATTGCATTGCCAAAGGCGTCGAACATTACGCGCGCAAACAACCCCATGGCTGCCACTTTCGGCGCCGTCGCAAAGAACGCCGTCACCGGTGTGGGCGACCCTTCGTATACATCCGGTGTCCACATATGGAAGGGCACCGCCGAAACCTTGAAGGCAAGGCCGGATATCAACAACACCAGACCAAGCAGCAGGCCAATGGAAACATGCCCTTCAGATGCCGTCTGAATGATGCCCGAGAACAGTGTTGTTCCCGCATAACCATAGATCAGTGATGCGCCATACAGCAGCAAGCCGGATGACAGCGCGCCCAGCACAAAATATTTCATGCCCGCTTCGGTGGATTTGACACTGTCGCGCCGGAAAGAGGCCACCACGTATAGCGCCAGTGATTGCAGCTCAAGCCCCATGTAAAGCGCCATGAGATCGCCCGCAGAGACCATCATCATCATGCCGACAGCCGCCAAAGCGATCAGCAATGGGAATTCGAACTGCAGCATATTGCGGCGCGTCATGTAGCCTTCGCTCATGATCAGAACCGCAGCAGCGGATCCCAGAATGACAATTTTGGCAAAGCGCGCAAATCCATCGTCGTTGAACATGCCCCCAAAGGCGACGTTATCGCCTTGGCCAGTCAGGCCTATCCAGGCCGCGATGGCAATGAACAGCCCTGCGGTGGTCCAGGTCAGCAGCGAGGCCAGCTTGTCTTTGCCGGTATAGACCGCGCCAACTAGGGCTAGCATCGCGTAAACGGAAATCAGGATTTCCGGCAGGATGATTTTGAGATCAGCCGAGATCATGCCCCGCCCCCTTAATGTCCAGCAGTTGCAGTTTGTGCCGGGGCGGACAGATCCGCCTTGGCCACTGCCATTTCATAATGTTCAACCAGCGCTTCCACGGATGGGCCGATGCGATCCAGAATTGGTGCCGGATAGACACCCATCCAGATGGTCATGGCAACCAGCGGTGCAAAGATGGCTTTTTCACGCGTGGTCATATCGGTGATCGTTTTCAGGCTTTCCTTGATCAGATCCCCCATCACCACACGACGGTACAGCCAGAGCGCATAGGCGGCTGACAGGATCACCCCGGTGGCGGCAATTGCTGCGATCCAGGTGTTCACCTTGAAGATCCCCATCAGTGTCAGGAATTCACCAATAAAGCCCGATGTCCCCGGCAGACCAACATTTGCCATGGTAAAGAACATGAAGATCAGCGCATAGGCCGGCATCCTGTTCACCAGACCGCCATAGGCATCAATCTCGCGCGTGTGCATGCGGTCATAGATGACGCCCACGCAGAGGAACAGCGCGCCCGAGATAAATCCATGGCTCAGCATCTGGAAGATCGCGCCATCAATCCCCTGTTGATTAGCGGCGAAGATCCCCATGGTGACATATCCCATATGCGCCACCGAGGAATAGGCGATCAGTTTTTTCATGTCTTCCTGCACCAGCGCCACAAGCGACGTGTAGACAATCGCAATTGCCGACATCCACAGCACCAGATCAGTCATCACCGCCGAACCGACCGGGAACATCGGCAGCGAGAACCGTAAGAAACCATAGCCGCCCATTTTCAAAAGGATTGCAGCCAGTACAACCGACCCCGCGGTTGGGGCCTGAACGTGCGCGTCAGGCAACCAGGTGTGCACCGGCCACATCGGCATTTTCACCGCAAAGCTTGCAAAAAAGGCCAGGAACAGCAGCGTCTGCATACCACCCAGAATGTGGATCCCAAGAATGCTAAAGCTTTCAGAGGCAAAGTTGAAAGTCAGCAGCATTTCAATATCGGTTGTGCCTGCCTCGGTGAACATCGCCACCATGGCAACCAGCATCAAGACCGAGCCAAGGAAGGTATACAGAAAGAATTTGAACGAGGCATAAATGCGGTTCTTCCCGCCCCAGATCCCGATCACCAGGAACATCGGGATCAGCCCGGCCTCGAAGAACAGGTAGAAGAGCACCAGATCCAGCGCCATAAAGACACCCAGCATCAGGGTTTCAAGCACCAGGAAGGCGATCATATACTCTTTGACGCGGTGGGTTACCCCCCAGCTGGCTGCAATCACCATCGGCATCATGAAGGTCGACAGCATCACAAAAAGCACGCTGATCCCATCAACACCCATCTTGTATTTCAGCCCCAGCAGCCAATCACGCTCTTCCACCATCTGGAAACCGGTGTCAGAGGGATCAAACTGGAACAGAATAAACAGTGAAATCAGAAAGGTCGCACCTGTGGCCACCAGTGCGAGCCATTTGGCATTGCGCGCGGCCGCTTCGTCATTGCCACGCAGGAAAACCGCAAGAATAACGGCCGCCAGCGCAGGCAGGAAAGTGACGATCGAAAGTAAGTTGCCCATTAGTGCGCTCCTCCGCTGAGCGTCATCCAGGTGATGAAGACGGCGATACCAAGCACCATCGCCAAGGCATAAGTGAAGATGTAGCCCGATTGTGCGCGACCCGCGAGGCGCGTGAAGAACGGAATGATGCCCATGGCCAACCCGTTGATGGACCCATCAATCACATTCTCATCACCGCGTTTCCACAGGAAGCGGCCAATGGCTTTGGATGGCTGGACAAAAATGAAATCGTAGATCTCATCAAAGTACCATTTGTTCAGCAAAAAGCGGTAGAGATGAGGCTGATTTTCCGCCAGTCGTTTCGGCAGCGTGGGGTTAACGATGTAGAACCAATATGCCGTTGCAAACCCGATGATCATCGCAATGAATGGGCTGAATTTGACCAGCTTAGGCACATAATGTGCCTCGTTCAGGACGTCATTGTTTTCAGCGGCATAGATCGCGCCATCACCAGGTTTCCCGGCCAACACGTAATGCGGCTTGGCATGACCATCTTTACCTGAATGATCATCATGGGCTTTGTCATCTGACTTGCCGTGGTCATTATCCCCATGATCTTCATGACCGTCGCCGTGCATGGCGGCGGCGTCATGATAAGGCACCCCAAAGAAGGCCGCGACTTTCTCGGTCTTGCCGAAGAAACTGTTGTACCAGATCATCCCAGAGAAAATCGCCCCCAGCGCCAGGACCCCCAGGGGGATCAGCATGACCATCGGGCTTTCATGCGCATGTTCGTGGGTATGTTTATTCCCACGTGGCTTGCCCCAGAATGTCAGGAACATCAGGCGCCATGAATAGAACGATGTGAACAGCGCGGCGATAACAAGCATCCAGAAGGCATAGCCGCCATCTGTGCCCGCATAGGCTGCTTCGATCACCGCATCTTTCGACAGGAAGCCCGCGAAACCGATTGTTGTCAGCGGGATACCGACACCCGTGATCGCCAATGTTCCGATCAGCATGGCCCAGAAGGTGATCGGAAGCTTTTTCCGCAGACCACCATAATTACGCATATCCTGCTCATGGTGCATCCCATGGATCACCGAACCCGCGCCAAGGAACAGCATCGCCTTAAAGAAAGCGTGCGTAAAGAGGTGGAACATCGCGACAGAATAAACCCCGACACCCGCCGCCACGAACATATAGCCCAGCTGCGAACAGGTCGAATATGCAATCACGCGTTTGATATCGTTTTGCACCAATCCAACTGTCGCGGCGAAAAACGCAGTGGTTGCCCCCAGGAATGTGATGAAACTGGTGGCAGAAGGTGCAAACTCCATAAGTGGCGACATGCGGCAGACTAGGAAAACCCCTGCGGTTACCATAGTCGCCGCGTGGATCAGCGCCGAAACCGGTGTCGGGCCTTCCATCGCATCAGGCAGCCAGGTGTGCAGGATCAACTGCGCCGATTTCCCCATCGCACCGACAAACAGCAAGAAGGCCAGCAGCTCAGCCGCGTTCCAATCTGCCCAAAGGAAGGTAATCGTGGTTTCTGCGATGGTGGGTGCTGCGGCAAAGATGTCATCAAACTTGATGCTATCGGTCAGCATGAACAGCCCAAAGATGCCCAATGCAAAGCCGAAATCACCAACACGGTTCACCACAAAGGCCTTCATCGCGGCGGCATTGGCGGTTGGTTTGCGATAGTAAAACCCAATCAACAGGTAAGATGCGACCCCCACGCCTTCCCAGCCAAAGAACATCTGCACGAGGTTATCGGATGTCACCAGCATCAACATGGCAAAGGTAAAGAACGACAGATAGGCAAAGAACCGGGCGCGGTAGCTTTCTTCGCCTTCCTTGAAGTTCTCATCATGCGCCATATATCCAAAGCTATACAGGTGCACGAGCGCGGATACGGATGTGACCACGATCAACATGATCGAGGTCAGGCGATCCAGACGAATTGACCAGTCAGTGCTGAGCGTACCCGATTCAATCCAGCGCAGGATCTGAATATGTTCGGCCTCTGAGCCATGGCTGAAAAATGTGATCCAGCTCAGAATACAGGCCAGAAACAGCAGGCCTGTCGTGACAAACTGTGCCCCCTTGATCGACACCCAGCGCCAGCCGAACCCGGCGATGAGACTGCCCACAAGCGGAGCAAAGAGAATGATCTTCTCCATCGCCTTACCCTTTCATCACGTTGACATCTTCCACGGCGATGGTGCCGCGGTTGCGGAAGAAACAGACAAGGATCGCCAGACCAATCGCAGCCTCGGCGGCGGCAACGGTCAGGACAAACAGGGTAAACACCTGCCCAGCCAGATCCCCCAGATGGGTTGAGAACGCCACGAGATTGATGTTCACCGCCAAAAGCATCAGTTCGATGCTCATCAGCAGGATGATCACGTTCTTCCTGTTCAGAAAGAGCCCGAAAATCCCGATGACGAACAGCGCTGCCGCCACCGTCAGGTAATGTTCCAAAGGTATCATCGTTCGTCCCTCCGGGGCTTAACCCGTTTCACTTCTTTTCGGTCAGGAATGCGCCCCAACCTGCCCCATTGCGGGGCAATATCTATTCCGCACTGCTGCGGAGCCCTGCGCGTGATTTCAACGCACTCAATCTATCTCCGAGCCAATCTGTGATCACATCGGGAAGAAATCCCGAAATGCGCCGCAGGATCCATGCCCCAAAGACAAGCTTGACGGCCCAGAACATGGCGTAAAGCGCCAGCCCCGCGGGAGAGAGCACATATGTTAAAAGCTCTTTCATATCCCAAATCCCAAAGCTATGCGCAGCGTCAGTCTCACAGGCCCTGCCCCGGCTTCACGTCTTTCAGCTCCATCGCCTCGACGGGATCGCGGAACATCTGCGCCATGACATCCTGACGTTTCACATCCTCGCGATGGCGCAGTGTCAGCACAATTGCCCCGATCATGGCTACCAAAAGGATCAGGCCAGCCAGTTGGAACAACAGGAAATACTGATCATAGAGCACCAGCCCAAGTGCCTGCGTGTTGTGCACATCACCAGGCGTTGGCGCCGAAAGCTGACCGGCTGCCAGTTCTGACGCCTCCCAGGCACCGAAAGCCATTACCAGTTGCATAAGGATGACCAAGCCGATCAGCAGGGCCATCGGCATATATTGCGCCATGCCTGCCTTCAATTCGGCGAAATCAATATCCAACATCATGACAACAAACAGGAAAAGCACCGCAACAGCGCCCACATAGACGATAATAAGCAGCATCGCGACAAATTCCGCGCCCATCAGCACGAACAGCCCTGCGGCTGACAGGAAAGCCAGGATCAACCACAAGACCGAATGCACTGGATTGCGGCTGACAACCGTAAACAGGCCCCCCGTGATCAAACCAATCGCGAAAAGATAGAAGGCAAAGACCATCATGTCTCATCATCCTTTTTGTCGTTGATCACCTCGCGGGCCATTTCCATGGCGCGGCTTACAGCGGGAATGCCTGCAAACATCGTCATCTGAGACAATGTTTCAGCAATTTCTTCTTCGGTTGCGCCCGCTTCCATCGCGTGGCGCACAGTCATACGCATCGGCGTTTCGGCCTGCGCGCCCTGCATGGTTAACCCTGCCAAAGTCAGCAACAGACGGGTTTTCGCATCCAGCCCGTTTTTGCTGATCCCTTTTCCAAACCACATTTCCATGGCGTCTTTCGACATGGTTGGCCAAAACTTTTCGAAGCCTTTGGGGTCAAATGATGACAGCGCTGGGTTCACAGCCTTCGCCATTTCCTGCGCCTGTTCCATCATCAGTTCAAAAGGGGTTTTCGAAGCATTCATCTGTAGGGGGCATCCAGTTCGAGGTTACGGGCAATCTCGGCCTCCCAGCGCGCGCCATTTTCCAGCAGCTTGGCCTTGTCGTAAAATAGTTCTTCGCGGGTTTCGGTCGCAAACTCAAAGTTCGGCCCCTCAACAATCGCATCCACTGGACAAGCTTCCTGACAGAAGCCGCAGTAAATGCATTTGGTCATGTCGATGTCATAGCGTGTGGTGCGGCGCGACCCATCTTCGCGAGGCTCTGCATCAATGGTGATGGCCTGCGCCGGGCAGATCGCCTCGCATAATTTGCAGGCAATACAGCGTTCTTCGCCATTGGGATAGCGACGCAGCGCGTGTTCTCCCCGAAAACGCGGGCTAAGCGGCCCTTTTTCATGCGGGTAGTTCAGCGTCGCCTTGGGGGCAAAGAAATACTTCAGCCCCAGTTGAAACCCTTTGATGAAATCCGCGAGCAGAAAATACTTGGCTGCGCGGCCATAATCCATGGTCGCCATCAGTCTTTCTCCTCTTCTGGTGCTGGCTCGGACGACGGGACCTCTTTCAGGTGAGGTTCTGCCTTGCTCTCTTCAGTGATTTCAGGGACGCCCAATGCAAGATCCTCTTCATCCGATAGATCGTCATCGGGGTCATCTTCTGACGTTTCAGAACTTGATGCGGGTGCCATCTTCTCCAACGGAATTTCTGCTGCCCAACGAAACAGAGAGGCCGCAATTTCAGTAGCTTGCGGCATGAGGTTGCCGTCGGCGTCCACCTCAGGCAACCCGCAATCGCGCACGATGAAATCACCGAGCGAAATCATATCCACATAGCGGGCATCCAAAACAGCTTGCTTGAGATCTGACATATTATCCCCCTACGACCCAGCGCGCGTAGGCCCCCCAGAAGAAACCGAATTTGGCGGCAAAAGCGACCCAGACCACCCAGATCAGCGAGAACGGCAGGAACACTTTCCAGCCCAGACGCATCAATTGGTCATAGCGGTAGCGAGGGGTAATGGCCTTCACCATGGCGAAGATAAAGAAGAAGAAGGCCATTTTGGCGATCATCCAGAACACGCCATCTGCCGATATGATCGAGGCCAGCCACCCGTCAGAGCCGAAATCCGGGAAGGGTGACAACCAGCCGCCGAAGAACAGCAGCGATGTCAGCGCGCACATCAGGAAGATAGCGATATATTCTCCAGCCATGAACAGCAGGAAGGGCGTCGCAGAATATTCAACCTGATAGCCCGCCACCAGTTCTGATTCCGCTTCGGGCAGGTCAAAAGGCGGGCGGTTGGTTTCCGCAAGGCAGGAGATAAAGAACAGGAACACCATCGGAAAATGCGGCAGCCAATACCAATTGAACAGCCCCAGGTTCCCATCCTGCGCCGCAACAATATCGCCAAAGTTCATAGAACCCGTGGAAATAATCACCCCGATGATGATCAGGCCAATCGACACCTCATAGGAAATCATCTGCGCCGCCGAGCGCAGCGAACCAAGGAACGGATATTTCGAGTTCGACGCCCATCCGCCCATGATCACGCCATAAACCTCAAGCGATGACATGGCGAACACATACAGAATGGCCACGTTGATATCCGAGATCACCCAGCCGTCGTTAAATGGGATCACCGCCCAGGCGATCACCGCCAGCACAAAGCTGGTCATGGGGGCCAACATAAAGACAGGGCGGTCAGCCCCTGCCGGAATGACCACTTCTTTGACCACATATTTCAATGCATCGGCCACCGATTGCAGCAAACCCCATGTGCCTACCACGTTTGGCCCACGCCGCATCTGAACCGCAGCCCAGATCTTGCGATCCCCGTAAACGAGGAACAGCAGCGAGACCATCACAAAGCCCAGAACAGCAAGGCATTGCGCCAAGATGATCACAAAGGTGCCCAGGGGCGTGGTAAAAAATTCTGCCATCAGGTCCTCACACCATCGGTATTCCGTTTTCGACGCAATGCGAAGCGACCACTTCCGCGTCGATGGTTTTCAATCCCCGGGGCAAAGCCGCAGAGATGGTATAAACCGCATCCCCCTGCCAGATATCCCCCCGTTTCATCACATTGGTACGCAGGTGGCGCGCAAATCCGTACCCCCGTATCAATGCATATTGAGCCGCAGCACATTCCGCATAGTCATGCACATCTGCCCGATCCCGCGCGCCGCGCATCTCAACCAGAAAACTGACAAGATCACCGTCTAAAAGACGTGTATCAACACCACCATAATCGGGGGTAAACGCAGCAGAACCGCGCGACGCGGTTTCCGCACCACAGGCGCTCAGCCCAAGGCAAAGGGCCAACAGGGATATGACCGGCCGCAGCGGCACCGATTATTCAGCCGCCATCTGAGTGGTGGCGCGATCTTTGGCGTTTCGTGCCAGTTCCGCCATCAATTCAGACGCCCGTGCAATGGGATTGGTAAGATAAAACTCGCCCAACGCATTTTTGAACGTTGCCGACCCCAGTTTATCAATCTCCAAAGCCTGCCAGTCGTTTTCAGGCACCTGATCGATTTTGGCCAGATGCGGCACGGCCTCGACCATCGCCTGACGCAGCCCCGCCTGAGTATTCCATGGCTGTGTTGCGTCGATCTCAGCGGAAAGCGCCCGAAGGATCGCCCAGTTTTCCTTGGCCTCACCCGGAGCGAAACCAGCACGTTGCGCCAATTGTGGCCGCCCTTCGGTGTTCACAAACAGGCCGGATTCCTCGGTGTAGGCGGCGCCCGGCAAGATCACATCCGCACGATGCGCGCCGCGATCGCCATGACTGCCTTGATAGATCACAAAGGCCCCTTCACCGATTTCGACCTCATCCGCGCCCAGATTATAGACCACATCACAGTCAGAAACAGCATTGCGCCCACCTTCATTGGTGGCCCCGACATCCATCGCACCAACACGCCCCGCTGCGGTATGCAGCACCAAGAGTTTGCTGTTGGTCTTTTCGACAACATCCATCGCCGCCGCCAGCACAGCTGCGCCATCTGCTTCTTGCAGAGCACCCTGCCCGATCACAATCACCGAAGCGGCCTCTTTCACCGGGCCGAAGTCATGCGATTGCAGTTTGACCAGCGCCTCACGATCTGTGCCCATGTGGACATAATCATATGTCAGATCAACGGCTTGCCCAATCAACGCCACATCTGCGCCAGCATTCCAGGCTTTGCGGATACGCGCGTTCAGCACTGGGGCCTCATCACGCGGATTTGTGCCGATCATCAGGATGAATTTAGCATCATCGAGATCTTCGATTTTAGCTGTTCCAACATAGCCAGAGCGATTGCCTTCCGGCAGTCGCGCCCCATCAACACGGCATTCAACCACGCCGCCCTGCGTTTCGACCAGTTGCTTCAGGCTAAAGGCCGCTTCGGTCGAGACAAGATCGCCGACCAGCCCCCCCAGCTTGGTCGCGCCTTTGATGGCCTCGGCGGATTTTGCCAAGGCTTCGCCCCAAGTCGCCGGACGTAAGCGGCCGTTTTCGCGCAGATAGGGGCGATCAAGACGCTGGCGGCGCAGACCATCCCAGACAAACCGCGATTTATCAGAAAGCCACTCTTCATTCACGCCATCATGGTTGCGCGGCATAATCCGCATCACTTCGCGACCTTTGGTATCCACGCGAATGTTTGACCCAAGCGCATCCATCACATCAATGGTTTCAGTCTTAGTCAGCTCCCAGGGGCGGGCGGTGAAGGAATAGGGTTTTGAAACCAGCGCCCCAACGGGACAAAGGTCAATGATGTTGCCCTGAAGGTTCGAATCAAGCGTTTCGTTCAAATACGACGTAATTTCCGCATCTTCGCCACGCCCCGTCTGCCCCATCTGGGTAATACCCGCCACCTCGGTGGTGAAGCGCACGCAGCGGGTACAGCTGATGCAACGTGTCATATGAGTTTCGACCAGTGGCCCAAGGTTCAGATCATCAACCGCACGCTTTGCTTCGTTAAACCGCGTGGTGGACAGCCCATAGGCCATCGCTTGATCCTGCAGATCACATTCGCCCCCCTGATCGCAAATCGGGCAATCCAGCGGATGGTTGATGAGCATGAACTCCATCACCCCTTCGCGGGCCTTTTTCACCATCGGGCTATTGGTTTTCACAACCGGCGGCTGCCCTTCGGGCCCCGGGCGCAAATCGCGCACCTGCATCGCGCAGGACGCGGCAGGTTTGGGGGGACCGCCTACAACTTCGACAAGACACATCCGGCAATTCCCAGCGATGGACAGCCGTTCGTGATAGCAAAAACGCGGCACTTCGATCCCGGCCTCTTCGCAGGCCTGAATCAGCGTCAGCGCGCCATCCACCTCAACCTCTGTTCCATCAATGACAATCTTACGAGTATCGGACATGCCCAGCCTTTCCAGTTCCGTAGCGGGAAGCCCCCGCCGGGTGATGGGTTGCGGTCGGGTATTTTCTAGCCCGGCAGCGCGCGCGTGACTAGTGTTTGTAGTGCCCAAAAACGGGTAAAATCGACGCGGGGACGGGGGTTATATTTTCGCTTCCGAATATATACCCCCTGAAACCGGTCGATCCCTTAACCCTTTGGTGTAAATAGACTTATAAGGGCTTAATACCTGATTGAATCACTTGGTTAACGCAGCAGTTTACCAATGCTGGTACGCTGCTTCATCTGCTGCCTGCCAAAGGCACAAAACTGCGCTTTGTTTGCCTTGGACACCCCCTGACCAGCCAGCCAGTTTTCCGCCTTTTTCCGCATCCTAGCTTTCTCGGACGACGAAGAGGTATAGGCTTTAATCTCACTGTCAGAATAGCCCATTTCACGCGCCTTCGATTTCAGGCCATTGATACGGGACAGCGCCGCAAACATACGCGCATTGATCCCGTCGCAGGACTTGCGAATTTCGTCAGCAATGCCAAGGATCATCAATCCATTATCAATCGCTGGAACATCGCGCAGCGGTGGCTTGGCCAGCGTGGGGGTCGCCAGAGCCAGACAAACTATCAAGGTAGGTACAAGGCGCATTCAGGCCTCCTTTGAAACAAAAAACCTGAGGCCAATCTGGGGGGCCTCAGGTCTGATATGCAATATCAACGGCGCAAACCGCTGTTTTTCGGCGAAAATCCCCGATTAGTTTTCGATGCAGGTTCCGATCAGTGTCACGGTGTCATTTTCGATAACCAAGGCATCGCGCGGCGTGTCAGGCCCCACATCCCAGGAGATTTCGGAAGACCCATAGTAGCGAATGCAATGGCGGGTGCCTTCATATTCGGCGGCGCTGATCGCGCCTTCCAGAGATTGAGAGGCACCTTTGACCGTCGAAACAAAGTGCTGACGCGATCTGCTATCGCTGGATTTGGCTGCCCCTCTGAACTCCACCCCGTCAAAGGCAACCCGATCACGGCCCTGCCAATTTCCAATTCCCAGACGGCTACAGCCAGCCACCGAAAGAGACACGCTCGCAATCAAGAGGATGCGTATAATCATTTTCCTGCTCCCAAATTCTGCACCGCGCGGAATTGGCGGAATTTCTAAGATAACTCAAGCGCTTGTCACTTTGCGCCACCTCTATGCTTCTTACAGGCAAGACCAGCCTAAAGCCCCAGCAGTGTCTCCCTTGCGGCGGCGAAGGTCAAGACGCTCTAGCGCCCCTTCCAGCTTTGGTGGATGCCTTTCGGGTGCCCGCCACATCACAAGATGCTGATCTCCATGTGCCTCAAACCAATCCCGTCGCCGTTCACCTCGGCCAAATGTATCCCACCATCTCAAAAATAAAAGGCGCCCGAAGGGAGCCCTTTGTCTTGATTTTCATCATGTCACTCAGCGGCGATGGCGCTGATTTTCCCGGACTTCTGCACTTTTATGCGGTCTTCGATCTCATCGCGGAAGTTGCGGATCAAACCCTGGATCGGCCAGGCTGCCGCATCCCCAAGAGCGCAGATCGTATGCCCCTCCACCTGTTTGGTCACATCCCAGAGCATGTCGATCTCTTCGATTTCGGCTTCGCCTTTTACCAGACGATCCATCACACGCATCATCCAGCCGGTGCCTTCGCGGCAGGGCGTACACTGGCCGCAGCTTTCGTGTTTATAAAATTTCGACAAACGCCAGATCGCCTTGATGATGTCGGTGGAATTGTCCATCACAATCACGGCAGCGGTACCAAGACCGGATCCGAGATCACCACGCAGGTAATCAAAATCCATGATGGCATCTTTCATCTTTTCACCGCGCACACAGGGCACCGATGACCCACCGGGAATGACCGCTTTCAGGTTATCCCAACCGCCGCGAATACCGCCACAATGCTTTTCTATCAGCTCTTCAAAGCTGATCGACATCGCCTCTTCGACGACACAGGGGGTGTTCACGTGGCCCGAGATCGCAAACAGTTTGGTGCCTGCGTTGTTCTGACGGCCAAACCCCGCAAACCATGATGCACCGCGCCGCAGGATCGTAGGCACAACCGCAATGGATTCGACATTGTTCACGGTGGTCGGGCAGCCATAAAGCCCCGCGCCTGCCGGGAAAGGTGGCTTCATGCGTGGCATGCCTTTCTTTCCCTCAAGGCTTTCAATCAAAGCGGTTTCTTCACCGCAGATATAGGCCCCAGCACCATGGTGCAGATAAAGATCAAAATCCCAACCCGAACCCGCCGCATTTTTCCCGAGCAGACCAGCATCATAGGCCTCGTCAATCGCAGCCTGCAACGCCTCGCGTTCGCGAATGTATTCGCCACGGATATAGATATAGCAGACATGCGCCTGCATCGCGAAAGAGGCAATCAGCGCACCCTCGATCAGCGTATGCGGATCATGCCGCATGATTTCACGGTCTTTGCAGGTGCCGGGCTCTGATTCGTCCGCGTTAATCACCAGATAGCTTGGGCGACCATCGCTTTCTTTTGGCATAAAGGACCATTTCAAACCGGTCGGAAACCCCGCGCCGCCACGACCACGCAGACCAGAGGCCTTCATCTCGTCGATGATCCAGTCGCGGCCCTTTTCAATCAGCCCCGCAGTCCCATCCCAGTGCCCGCGCTTTTTTGCGCCAGCCAGATCACGGTCATGCATCCCGTAGATATTGGTAAAGATCCGATCCTGATCTTGCAGCATGTGTCAGTCCTTGTGTTCCTGGCGGTTGCGCCATAGCCCGTAAATCATCCAGATCGCCCAGATAAATCCGGCCAATGCGACCAGATCAAACAAAGCACGTGTGCGCTGGGGAAGCCCCAGCTGGGAACCCAGGGCGGTTGCCGCGATCCAGAACAGCGCAACCCCGGCAATCACCAGCGAGATCACCCGCCCCTGCCGTTGTTCGCTGTTCTTATCAGACATCCGCCCCATCCTTATTTCGACAAGGAGGCAGCCTGCGCCACCCAGTCATTTTTGACGGCGCGCCCGCGCGCACCAGCAATATTTTCGTCAGCCCAGGCAATATCCGCCGCGCCCCATTTGGCGATCTGCGCATAACTGGTCACGCCCGCATCCTGCAGCGCCTGCGCCAGTTTCGGACCAACCCCTTTCAACGCGGTCAGATCATCCACAACCTTTGGCGCCGCCTCAGCCTTTTGCACAGCAGCCGGTTTTGTCTGGGCTGCCGGTTCCACTTTTGCAGCAACTGCTGCCTTGGCAGCAGGTTCAGGCTTTGCAGCTGCTGCCGGTTTGGGCGTCACCGCAGGTGCCGGTTTAGCCGCGACTTCCGGTTTGGGCTGAGCCACAGCGTCAGATTTCAATGCAACCACTGGCTTTTCCGCATTAGCTGTCGGTTTGGTAACAGGCGCAGGTTTCGTTTTGGTTTCCACCAAAGCAGCCTTGGAAACGGGTTTGGCCGGAGCAACGTCGACTTTCGGGGTATCTGTAACACCCTTAGCAGGGTCTTTAGCCACAGCCGAGGCTTGCTCTTTGGCGGGGGCAGGCTGGGAAACGCTTGCGCCCATCATCATCTGCCAAGGCAACATCGCCATTTTCATCATTTCCTGACTGGTCTCAATCGCCATGCGGGTCTGATACGCAACGAGCTTCACAGCAGGAGAAAAATCTGGGGTCATGTTCAAAGGGGTCATTTTGGTCACGTCATTGCTCCAATCAATGGCGGGATGCGGGAAATCCACATCCCATTAGCGCCGTTCCTCCCCAACAGTGCCCAAGTTACTGCCTTGCACACAGATTTTGCGCGCGCAAGGCATAGTGGTGTCGCAGGTCTCAGTAGACCTTGCCGCTGTCCACACGTTTCGAGAACTCTGTCTCACCACCTGTGGCCAGCACTTTGGCCTGATCCACCCATTTGTCGCGGGTGACGCGGCCCTTAAAGCCAATCAGATTGGCATTTACCCAAGCGACCTCATCGTCGCTCCAAGCAGCAATCTGGTCAAAGTGATAGACCCCGATGTCATTGCATGCGGCCTCCAGCTTTGGCCCGATACCTTTGATTTCTTTCAAATTATCGGCTTTTCCATCCCGAGGCTCGGCAAGCAGCGCTGGTTTGCGCCCTTCCTCCGAACCTTCCAGCACACCATCGCCATCGTAATCCTGATCACCGGCCGTCGAAGGGGTCTCTTCTGCGGCTACGATTTCAGCGTCGGTTTCCGCACTTTCAAGATCTGCGGCGTCTGCGGCGTCTGCGGCGTCTGCGGCGTCTGCGGCGTCTGCGGCGTCTGCGGCGTCTGCGGCGTCTGCGGCGTCTGCGGCGTCTGCGGCGTCTGCGGAAT
>JAOARQ010000043.1 GCA_025210455.1 Pelagimonas sp. | reverse complement strand
TTCCTCGCCAATATCTTTGTCGAAAGGCTCTGGCGGAGCCTGAAATACGAATGCGTCTACCTGCACGCCTGGGAAACCGGATCGGCAGCCAAAGCAGGTGTCGGTAAGTGGATTGACTTCGACAACCGAAACCGCCCCCATTCCGCCCTTGGCGGCAAGCCGCCAGCCGTGGTTTATTGGCTGAGAAAAGATGAAACCCAACTTGATCAGCAGGAGCAGAGAGTAGCTTAACTTACGCTGAAAACTGTCCAAACATTGGGGAGTATCTCACTAGTGCATTTCCAACAGGTGTTAATCACTTCACAAAATCAAATTCCAAACCTGCGGAAACAAACCACCTGAGTAGTTAGAACAAAGCTGATTTTTGGGGGAAGGAAGCCTCGACGCCGCGTACTGGGTGGGGGCAAATTAACGCGGCGTCGAGAGAAGCATTGCAGCTACAAGAAGAGCTTTGCCAGCCAATTCCGGCGAAAATGAGAAGCCCGCAAGGCCCTTGAAAGGCGTTTCAACGGCGATTTTGGCGCAGCCATGTTTGATGCGTGCAGGTCTTGAGGGCAGGACGCCACTGGCGTTCGAAAGGTGAAAATTCGGTGGTTTTGGGGAATGCGGGAACTGGGAAGTCAAAATTCAAGCGCGCAGGCCGCTGCACGTCCGCGTTTCGATTGTTCGAAAGATTGCTAAGTTCCACCCACGATATGCGATACATCCACTTGAAATAAAACATTACTTCAGTCTTTTCGCGCCGTGGCAGGAGCAAAGATTAAGCAATCAGCAATGTCGGGCGTCTGAGCATCGTGGTTTGACCACGTTTCTGTCAAGCCAGCGCGATGCTGACTGCCGAAATGCCCAAGCCTGCACAGATTACTGAAGAACAAGCCATTGCACTCACGAGATTGGCTCCGCTCGCATATGGCAGTAGCGCGCTGCACCGTAAGCGCGCCTATGGCGACGGCTGGCGATTGCTCCGACAGGTGATATTCCAAGCCACGCTCGTTGCCAGCCACCACAATCCCGTCCTGGAAATTTTCGCAGGTCACCTGCGCATGATTGGAAACCCAGTTAAGGCAGCCTATCATTGCAATCATCAACGCGCTCGTCAAATCAGAGCAACACTGGCGTTCCTAGAGCAGCTGAGAATACAATCCCTAGGAAGACACCGGAATTTCCAGATGCAAGTGGTTGCTATGATCTTCGCGGCTATACTCTAGCTTGCTGCTAAGGGATCGGATCAAGAACCAACCAAAGCCACCCTCGGGCAGATCTTCCAGTGGCACATCAACATTCGCCGGGGTCCCCGCAGGGGCCTGCCCCCCTGGCATAGGAACGCCGTAATCCGTGAACTTTGCGTCCACAGCTGTTGGGCTAAACTCAAGCGAAACCGCGATTTCGCCGTCATCCTGATCAGCATAGGCATGTTCGACGATGTTGTTCATCGCCTCAACCAGGGCGATTTCCCAAACATCGCCCGAGGCAGTCTTAAACTGAAACTCTGACAAGGCCTTGTGGACCTCAATCAATGTCTCGCGCACGGCCTCAGGGGTACTGGCCAGCGTACAGGAAATTGAAACCGTCCCATCTTCGGAGCGTTGCGCTTCCATAGCAAAGCTTTCTTTCTGAAACTTCAGGCTGCAGTCGCCTCTTCTGCGCTGCCGTGGATCGAAAAGATCGAATCCATCCGTGTCATTCGAAACACCTTGTCGACTGTTGGGGTCAGTGCCGCCAGTTCCAGCTTTGCCCCCTGCGGCATCAGCTTCATCACCGCGACAATAGCCCCCAGGCCACTGGAATCGATGAACTCAACGTTCTTCAGATCCAGCACAACACGCCCCTGACGATCTGCCATGGTTTCACGCATCTGATCTTTGAACTGAATGGCCACCGCCGCATCAATGCGATCTGCCTCGATGGTGATGACCCCAACGCCGCCTGTCTCTACCGACGTAAATTCCATATCTGCCTCATACCTCAGTTTGGAAAGCAGACTAGACGCCAATCCTTACCATTCTGTATGCAGCAAATGAAATACGGAGGAGCATTCATGCAAAATGTAGTTATCACTGGCGCAGCCCGTACTCCAATGGGCGGATTTCAAGGCGCTTTTTCCAACGAAACCGCTTCGCGTCTGGGGGGGGATGCGATCAAGGCTGCGATGGAACAGGCGGGCAACCCTGCGGTGGATGAGCTGCTGATGGGCTGTGTTCTGCCCGCGGGTCAGGGGCAGGCCCCAGCGCGTCAAGCGGGTTTCGCTGGCGGACTTGGTGAAAACGTCCCTGCCACGACACTGAACAAAATGTGTGGCTCTGGCATGAAAGCAGCAATGATGGCCTTTGACCGCCTCGCGCTTGGTCATGCAGATACGATCATCGCCGGCGGCATGGAATCCATGACCAACGCCCCCTATCTGATGCCAAACATGCGTGGCGGTGCCCGTATCGGTCACCATCAGACAATGGATCACATGTTTCTCGATGGTCTTGAAGACGCCTATGACAAAGGGCGCCTGATGGGCACCTTTGCCGAAGACTGCGCGGAAAGCTTTCAGTTCACACGCGAAGCACAGGATGATTATGCGCTGGCCTCGCTGTCACGCGCGCTGGAAGCTCAGAAATCCGGGGCCTTTGACGATGAAATCGCCCCCATCACCATGACCACCCGCAAGGGGGACATCACCGTGGCGCAGGACGAACAGCCCGGTAATGCCCGCCCGGAAAAGATCCCACATCTGAAACCGGCCTTTCGCAAAGATGGCACTGTGACACCGGCCAATTCATCCTCTATTTCAGACGGCGCCGCAGCCCTTGTAATGACAACTGAAGACGCAGCCAAAGCGGCCGGGGCCACCATTCGCGCCCGCATTCTGGGCCACGCCAGCCACGCTCATGCGCCAAACCTTTTCCCAACCGCCCCGGTGCCAGCCGCGCAAAAACTGCTTGATCGCCTTGGCTGGAGCAAAGACGATGTAGATCTATGGGAAGTCAACGAAGCCTTTGCCGTTGTTCCCATGGCCTTCATGCATGAAATGGGCCTGCCGCATGACAAGGTGAACGTCAACGGTGGGGCCTGCGCACTGGGTCATCCTATTGGCGCATCAGGTGCTCGCATCATGGTCACCCTGCTGAACGCGCTGGAAAAGCGCGGGCTCAAGCGTGGTATCGCCGCTATCTGCATTGGCGGCGGCGAAGGGACAGCCATCGCCATTGAGCGAGTCTGATCTTTCAGCTTGCAAATTAAACTTCGGGGGAATGCGCCAAAGGCGCAGGGGGCAGAGCCCCTCCCCCGCACCCTAAGGGAAAAACATGCGCGCAGATTACGACAGCCTCGCCAAAACCATCGCATCGCTTACCAGCGGTGAAACCGACGAAATCGCCTTGATGGCCACCCTCGCCTGCGAGTTGCACCATGCGGATGAGCGGTTCAACTGGACAGGGTTCTACCGCGTCACCGAACCTGAAATGCTTAAGATAGGCCCCTATCAGGGTGGGCACGGCTGTCTGGTGATCCCATTTTCCCGCGGCGTCTGCGGAGCCTGTGCCCGTACCCAGGAAATCCAGCTGGTCGATGATGTCGATTCTTTTCCCGGACATATCGCCTGTGCCTCATCAACCCGCTCTGAAATTGTCCTTCCGGTGAAAAACGCCAAAGGCGCATTGATCGCAGTGCTTGATATCGACAGCGATCTGCCCGCCGCTTTCACACCTGACGATGCGCGCGCGCTTCAATCCATTTTGGACGAGGTTTTCAGCGCGGTCTGATTCGGCGGCCTGTTCGGGGCGTCTGTCAG
Source organism: Pelagimonas sp. (assembly GCA_025210455.1). Classification (GTDB taxonomy): domain Bacteria; phylum Pseudomonadota; class Alphaproteobacteria; order Rhodobacterales; family Rhodobacteraceae; genus JAOARQ01. Next base: position 80,600 of record JAOARQ010000043.1, on the reverse strand, counting down.
GCGCCCCATCACATGGGCATCAATCAGCATCCCATCCCGCAGGGTATCCCCGCGCTTGGTGCCCTCTATTTCAAATCCGAAACTGTGATACAGCTTGATCGCGGCGGTATTGTCTGTGTTCACATCCAGTTCCAACCGGCGCAGCCCCAGCCAATTGTCTGCCATGTCTACCAGCGCGCTCATGATCGCGCGCCCACAGCCCTGCCCGATATAGGAATCATGCACAATCAGATGGATTTCCCCCACATGCGCCCTGCGGCGCGTTCCGGGCAGAATCCCGCCATGGGCAACAATCTTCTCTTTTGCATCCACATCGATACACCCAACAATTGAAGGGCCGCTGGGCGCGCTCAATCGTGCCTCTGCGCGGGCCAGTGGGGTAAAGGGCAGCTGCAAGGTGCCATGCCGCACCCCCGGAAGGTTCAGCAACTCGGTCAACGCCTGCGCATCAGAAGGTTCCGCCGCGCGCATATGAAAGGGGCCTGTCGTCATAAACAAACCCTATCCGAACGCCCTGCGGACACAATCGCTTTTAAATCAAAGCACAGGCCACAGCCATGCTGCATCGCAGCGCGCTTCGCCGCAGCGCGTCGTGAAAAAAGTTTTGAAAATTTCATATGATCCTGTACTCATGAAATTAGTAAGGAAAATTTCACGACTCACGCAATGACCAACCACAGCCATCTGACATCCACCTTAGGTGCCGACATTCGCGCCCTGCGCAAATCGCGCGGGCTGACACTGCAGGCCATGGCAGATCAACTGGATCGCTCTGTGGGCTGGCTCAGTCAGGTCGAACGCGATCTGTCTGAACCTTCGATTTCGGATCTGCGTCTGATTGGCCAGACATTGGGCGTGCCCATGTCGATGCTCTTCGCCCATTCTGCGGCCCCCGTCGAAGAACAAGGTTACGTAGTGCGTGCAGGCGCGCGCCGCCCCATGGGCTCTGGCGAAGAAGGGCTGATCGAAGAACTTCTGTCCCCCGATCTGACCGATGATTTCGAAATGGTGCATTCCACCTTTCAGCCAAATTCGGCGATGCAGACCCCTGCCCATCGCCCAACTCAGGAAGTGGGCTATATCGTCTCTGGGCAGCTGGATCTGAAGATCGGTGGCAAATCCTTCACCGTTGGCCCGGGCGACAGCTTTCGGATCAAAAATGAACCCTACATCTGGTCCAACCCTTATGACGACCCTGTCGTTGCGATCTGGGTGATCGCCCCGCCGGTGTACTGATGGCCTTGGCGCGCTGGTCCATGACCACGTTTGCGGGGTGGGGAAAGCGAAGACGCCCAATCGGGCGGATAAGCGCGCCCTCAGCAGACCAGAGCAGTTTCCATTCAAACCCGCCTTTGCTGTTGGCAGGGCAGAAACCAACAAAATCGCGTGACCTTTCTCGCGAAACCAAAGGGAGCAATCATGTCTGATTTTCCATCCAAAGCCCGCGTGGTTGTGATCGGCGGCGGTGTCGTCGGCTGTTCCGCGCTATATCATCTGGCCAAAAAGGGCTGGTCTGACTGCGTTCTGCTGGAAAAGAACGAACTGACCGCAGGGTCCACATGGCACGCAGCCGGCAACGTGCCCACGTTTTCGACCTCCTGGGCGATCATGAACATGCAGCGCTATTCAACCGAGCTGTATTCGCGTCTGGCCGATGAAGTCGACTATCCAATGAACTACCACGTTTCTGGTTCGATCCGTCTGGCCCATTCAAAAGAGCGGATGCAGGAATTCGAGCGCGCCATGTCCATGGGCAAATACCAGGGCATTCCGATGGAAATGTGGACCCCGGAAGAAACCAAGGAACGCTACCCCTTCATGGAAACCCATGATCTGGAAGGCGTGCTCTATGATCCGACAGATGGCGACATCGACCCGGCACAGCTGACACAGGCCTTTGCCAAAGGCGCACGTGATCTAGGTGCGAAAATCATTCGCTTCTGCCCTGCAAATGATGTCACCCAACACGAAGATGGCACCTGGACTGTTCACACCGAAAAAGGCGATATCGCCTGTGATTATGTGGTGAACGCAGCTGGCTACTACGCCCAGCGTGTGGGCGAGATGTTCAAACCCTACGGCGGCCGCACCGTGCCCGCCATGGTCATGAGCCACCAGTACCTTCTGACCGACGAAGTACCCGAAGTGGAAGCCTGGTCAAAAGAACACGGCGGCAAGCTGCCGCTTCTGCGTGATGTGGATGTGTCTTACTATCTGCGTCAGGAAAAGAACGGCTTTAACCTTGGTCCCTACGAACCCAACTGCAAGGGCGAGTGGATGACCGAAGACGATCCGATGCCAGACGATTTCAGCTTTCAGCTGTGGAACGATGATCTGGACCGTATTGAAGACATCGTCACCGACGCCATGGAGCGTGTGCCGCTGATGGGCACCACGGGTGTTGGTCGTGTGATCAACGGCCCAATCCCCTACGCCCCTGATGGCCTGCCGATGATCGGCCCGATGCCCGGCGTGAAAAACGCCTTTGAAGCGCACAGCTTCACCTTTGGCATCGCGCAGGGTGGCGGCGCAGGCAAGGTGCTGGCGGAATGGATCGTCGATGGCCACACCGAATGGGATATGTGGGCAGTCGATCCGCGCCGGTACACCGACTATACCGATCAGGACTATTGCAACAAAAAGGGCATGGAAGTTTACGGCAACGAATACGCCATGCACTTCCCGCACCACGAATGGCCTGCCGCGCGCGACAAGAAACTGTCGCCCGTTGATGCCAAAGTGCGCGAGCTGGGCGGCCAGATGGGTGTGTACAACGGTTGGGAACGTGCCAACTGGTTTGCCAAAGACGGTGATGATACCTCGCTTGAGGCGACGCACACCTGGGGCCGTTCTGGTCCGTGGGAACAGCGCATCAAAGAAGAATGCGAAGCGGTGCGTGATGGCGTAGGCGTTCTGGATCTGCCAGGCTTCTCGCGTTTTCTGGTCAAAGGTGAAGGCGCCGCCGAAGCGCTGCGCGGGCTGGTCACCGGTGGTCTGCCCAAGATCGGTCGCATCAATCTGGTCTATATCTCGGACAGCCGCGGCCGCATTCTGACGGAAATGTCCTGCATGCGTCTGGGCGAAGATGACTTTGTCATGATCACCGCCGCTACCGCGCAATGGCATGACCGCGACATTCTGCTGGGTGCCATGCCGGCAACTGTCACTGTCGAAGACGTGACCACCACCCGCGACACGCTGATCGTGACCGGGACAAAGTCGCGCGAACTGCTGGCCAGCATGTCAGACGCAGACCTTAGTCTTGGCTGGCTGACCCATCAGGCAGCCACAGTCGCAGGCAAACCAGCCCATCTGGTGCGCGTGTCCTTTGCGGGTGAATTGGGCTGGGAAGTTCACGCATTGAACGAAGACATGCCCGCCATCTATGCCGCAATCCTGGACGGGGGCGCCGTGCCATTTGGCATGTATGCGCTCAACAGCCTGCGTCTGGAAAAAGGCTATCGTGCATGGAAAGGCGATCTGTCGACCGATTACTCGCTGCTCGAAGGCGGGCTGGAGCGTTTTGTCAAACTCGACAAGCCGCAGAATTTCCCGGGCAAAGCCGCAATCCAGAACGAAAAGCAGCAGGGGGTGAAAAAGACCTTTGTCACGCTGACCATTGAGGCCGGTGACGCAGATGCGCCTTACATGTCCTGCATCTGGGCGGGCGGTGAAATCGTCGGGGAAACCACATCGGGCGGCTGGGGCTATCGCGTCAACAAGTCGATCGCTCTGGGCATGATCCGCACCGAACTAGCCGTGGCAGGCACCGAGCTTGAAGTCGAAATCTACGGCGAGAAATACAAAGCCGTAGTGCAGGAAGACCAGCCGCTCTGGGATCCTGCAAACGAAAGATTGCGTGCCTAAAAAATAGATGACCCAAGAGTCATCTTTTGACAAACGTCCCGGGGGGTCACAGATTTTCTGTGATTCCCCGAACGACTAAGGAGAACATCATGGTGAAAATCACACTTCTGGATGGCGGTATGGGGCAGGAACTGGTCCACCGCGCGGGCGACAAGCCGACGCCATTGTGGTCAACACAGGTCATGATGGAGCACCCCGGTCTCGTGCAGGCGGTGCATGAAGATTACTATAACGCCGGGTCGGTTGTTGCGACCACCAATACCTATGCCATTCACCGTGACCGACTGGTCAAAGCGGGGATCGAGGACAAGTTCGAAGCGCTCTATGCCCTGGCCCTGCAAGAGGCAAAGGCCGCTCAGGCCAGCTGTGGCGGTATAATCGCTGGTTCCATCGGCCCGCTTGGGGCCAGCTACCGCGCAGATGTGCATCCCGGCTTTGACATCGCCACCCCGCTTTATGCCGAAATCGCAAAGCTGATGGCCCCATCCGTAGATGTGCTGGCCTGCGAAACTGTGGTTTCTGCTGATGCCGCCAAGGCTGCGCTGGCAGGTGCCTTGCAGGCAGATAAACCTGTCTGGTTGGCTGTTTCTGTGGATGACGAAGATGGCACCTTGCTGCGCTCTGGCGAAAAGCTGGCTGATATTCTTCCTATCGCCCGCGATGGGGCCGCCGCCCTGCTGGTAAACTGTTCGGCCCCGGAAATCATTCCGCAGGCGTTAGAAGTGATCGCACAGGCTGATCTGCCCATGGGGGCCTATGGCAATGGCTTCACCCAGATCACCAAAGAGTTCCTGAAAGACAGCCCAACCGTCGACGCCCTTTCCGCGCGGCGCGATATGGGGCCTGAAATCTATGCCGATCACGTCATGCGCTGGGTCGAAATGGGCGCAACCATCGTTGGGGGCTGCTGTGAAACCGGCCCGGCGCATATTGCTGAAATCGCTAAACGGCTACGCGCCGCCGGTCACGATATCGCATGACCGAGAGCCCGGCCCAGAAGCAGTGGCAGTTTGACATCATCGTCTCGGACGGGTTTGTCCTGACCGAGCTGGCAGCGGTTGTTGATCCAATCCGCATCGCCAATCGCGTGACAACCCGGCCCCTGTTTCAATGGACCTATCGCTCGGAAAAAGGGGGCATGATCGCCAGCCAGAGTGAAAGCTTTGTGCAGACCGAACCATTCGCCGTCAAACCTGAGGCGGATTATCTGTTTGTCATCGGAAATTCGAACCCGGATGCCGAAGGGCTTTCTCTGGGCAATCTCGTGTCGCAATACACCCATCGCGATACCAAAGTGTTTCTGCTGGCCGAAGCCGCCAGCCGGTACATCCGGGACCGCGGCGACAAGGCCACGCATCTGGCCACCCATTGGGAAAATCAGGATATCCTGCGTGAACAGATTGGTCTGTTCGAAGCGGATAGCTCGCTTGCGACCGTGGACGGGCAGGTTGTCACCTGTGCTGGCATGTGTGCTACCTTTGATCTGGTTCTGACGGTGATGAAAGAGCATCTGACCTCAGCCAATCTGATGACCATTGCGAATATCCTTCTACATGAACGCATACGCGATTTTTCTTCGCGGCAGCCAAATGGCAGCGCGCGCCATCTGGGGGCGGGCGACAGAGATCTCGATATGTGTCTGGAGATCATGCAGGCCAATATCGAAGATCCGCTGCCGATATCCGAACTGGTGCGCGTGCTGGGCATTTCATCACGGTCGCTGGAACGCAAATTCCGCGCACATCTGGGCACCACCCCAAACACCTACTACCGCGAGTTGCGCCTGACCCGCGCCAATAACCTGCTTTTGAACACCAACATGAGCGTCGGGGACATTGGCTTGGCCTGCGGATTCGTGTCCGGATTTTCCAGCCTCTACAAATCCTTTTTTGGTATGACACCAGCCGCCATGCGCAACCAAAGGCGGTTGGGCAAGTAATTCGGTGCCTCTTAAAGCGGCAAAAGCCCTAAGGGAATTGCGTGAAATACGACAAAACTGACGCATTTCAGTGAATCACCCCCCAAATCCCGTGCCATGGTCCGCGTAAATTCAACTGAAGGATCCGGCTCATGAGCACTCTTCCCACAAAGGCCCGTGTGGTCATTATTGGCGGCGGCGTTATCGGCTGCTCAGTCGCGTATCACCTGACCAAGAAAGGTTGGAATGATGTTGTGCTGCTGGAACGCAAACAGCTGACCTCTGGCACCACATGGCATGCGGCAGGCCTGATCGCGCAGCTGCGCGCCACTGCCAACATGACCAAACTGGCGAAATACAGTCAGGAACTTTACGGATCGCTGGAAGAAGAAACAGGCGTGGCCACCGGGTTCAAGCGCTGCGGATCAATCACCGTGGCGCTGACTGAAGAGCGCAGGGAAGAGATCTATCGTCAGGCGGCAATGGCCCGCGCCTTTGGCGTCGAAGTCGAAGAGATCAGCAATGACCGCGTTGCGGAACTCTACCCCCATCTGAACCTTGATGGGGTGAAAGGCGCGGTCTATCTGCCGCTGGACGGTCAGGGTGATCCGGCCAATATTGCTCTGGCTCTGGCCAAAGGCGCGCGGCAGCGCGGCGGTATCGTCAAAGAGCGCATCAAGGTCACCGATGTGGTCAAATCCGGTCGGACGGTGACTGGCGTCGATTGGGTGGCGGATGACAGCAAGGAAAGCGGCCATATCGAATGCGATATGGTGGTGAACTGCGCCGGCATGTGGGGCCATGAAGTGGGGCGCATGACCGGTGCCAATGTTCCGCTGCACGCCTGCGAACATTTTTACATCGTCACCGAAAACATCGACGGGCTGACCCAGCTGCCAGTGCTGCGCGTGCCGGATGAATGCGCCTATTACAAAGAAGATGCGGGCAAGATCCTGCTGGGGGCCTTTGAACCCAACGCCAAACCCTGGGCGATGGATGGCATTCCGAATGACTTTGAATTCGACCAGCTGCCAGAAGACTTCGATCACTTCGAACCGATTCTGGAAGACGCCTGCAACCGGATGCCGATGCTGGCCGAGGCGGGCATCCACACCTTCTTTAACGGCCCCGAAAGCTTTACGCCGGACGATGCCTATCATCTGGGTCTTGCCCCCGAGATGGACAATGTCTGGGTGGCCGCTGGGTTTAACTCGATCGGGATCCAGTCAGCCGGCGGCGCGGGCATGGCGCTGGCAGAATGGATGGACAGCGGCGAAAAACCCTTTGATCTGGGTGATGTTGATATCAGCCGGATGCAGCCGTTTCAGGGCAACAAAAAGTATCTGTTTGAACGGTCGAAAGAAACGCTGGGCCTGCTTTACGCCGATCACTTTCCTTATCTGCAAAAGGCCACCGCGCGCGGCGTGCGCCGCACCCCTTTCCACCATCACCTGAAAGAACAAGGTGCGGTCTTTGGCGAACTGGCCGGTTGGGAACGCGCCAACTGGTTTGCCAATGAAGGTCAGAAGGCTGAGTACGAATACAGCTGGAAGCGTCAGAACTGGTTCGAAAACTCGGCCGCGGAACACCGTGCAATCCGCGAAAATGTCGGCATGTATGACATGTCGTCCTTTGGCAAGATCCGCGTCGAAGGCCCCGATGCCGAAGCCTTTATGAACTATGTGGGCGGCGGCGATTATTCGGTGCCCAATGGCAAAATCGTCTATACGCAGTTCCTGAACCGCACCGGCGGGATTGAGGCAGATGTCACCGTTACCCGCCTGACCGAAACCGCCTATCTGGTGGTGACCCCCGCTGCGACCCGTCTGGCGGATCAGACATGGATGACGCGCAACGCCGGTGGCTTTAACGTGGTGATCACCGATGTGACCGCAGGCGAAGGCGTGCTGGCGGTCATGGGTCCAAACGCGCGCAAGCTGCTGGAAAAAGTTTCGCCCAATGATTTCTCGAACGATGCCAACCCCTTTGGCACCGCACAGGACATCGAAATCGGCATGGGGCTGGCGCGGGCGCACCGTGTGACCTATGTGGGCGAGCTGGGTTGGGAAATCTACGCCTCGACCGATATGGCAGGCCATGTGTTCGAAACCCTGCATGAGGCAGGGCAGGATATGGGGCTGAAACTATGTGGCATGCATATGATGGACAGCTGCCGTATCGAAAAGGGCTATCGCCACTTTGGCCATGACATCACCTGTGAAGATCACGTGGTCGATGCCGGGCTGGGCTTTGCGGTGAAGGTCGATAAAGGCTGTGATTTCATTGGCCGCGAGGCGGTGATTGCGCGCAAGGAAAGCGGGCCGAAAAACCGTCTGGTGCAGTTCAAACTGACCGATGCCGAGCCACTGCTGTTCCATAATGAACCGATCATCCGTGATGGGGAATATGTGGGCTATCTGAGCTCAGGCAACTATGGGCACACGCTGGGCGGCGCGGTTGGTCTGGGCTATGTGCCCTGCGAAGGCGAAAAAGCCGCCGATGTGCTGGCGTCGAGCTATGAAATCGACGTCTGCGGCGTAAAGGTCAAAGCCGAAGCTTCGCTGAAACCCATGTATGACCCAAAATCGGAACGCGTGAAGGTTTGATCTGACTTTACATGTCACCGCAAGCGGCGCGCTCTACCTCAGCGCGCCGCTTTTTTATGGCTGCCTCTATTGACAACTGCAAAATTGTATACAGGATCGCGCACAGATATTTATAACGCACAGGGCAAGCCATGCAGACAGAGTTCGGCGGCAAAACAGTCTATGGGGCCAATCTGGGGATCTTGATGCTAGAGACCCAGTTCCCTCGCATACCCGGGGATATCGGCAATGCCACGACTTGGCCCTTCCCGGTGCAATACCGCGTGGTGCGCGGGGCCAATCCCGCCAATGTGGTGCGCGGCGATGCGCGGCTGTTGGTCGAAAAGTTTATCGAGGCTGCCAGGGATCTGGTGGCCTCGGGCTGTGATGGCATCACCACCAACTGCGGTTTTCTGTCGATTGTGCAAGATGATCTGACCCGCGCGGTGCCCGTACCCGTGGCCACATCATCGCTGATGCAGGTACCGATGGTGCAGGCCACTTTGCCGCCGGGCAAACGGGTGGGTGTGCTGACAATCTCAAAGGAAACGCTGACTGATGCCCACCTGAACGCCGCCAGGGTGCCATTGGATACGCCGGTGGTTGGCACCGAAGGGGGCAAGGTCTTTACCCGCGACATTCTTGGGGACACGCCGCAGATCGACTTTACCGCCTGCCGAGAAGACATGCGCGATGCGGCCCGTCAGATGGTTGAACAGCACCCGGATTTGGGTGCCATCGTGCTCGAATGCACCAATATGGTGCCCTATGCAGCCGATGTGCGCAAAATTACGGGACTGCCGGTCTATTCAATCTACAGCCTTGTGCGCTGGTTCCACCAAAGCCTTGTACCAGATCGCTTCCCGGGCGAACTGGGTGATCCGCTGCTGGGATTGGCTGGGGGCTAACGCATCCTAAAAACTTGGCACGTAAAGCTGCGAATAAGCCAGCTTGACCAGCTCCACCGTCTGTTCGCTGCGCCGTTCGATATGGCCGCGCAGCGCTTTTACTGCGGCCTCGGTATCACGCGCGCGGATTGCTTCGGCGATCACACGATGCGCTGAAAGATTGGCACCGCCGCCCACAGCAGCCCGCCCCTGTTCGCGCAACTGGCGCAGGTTCACCAGCCGCACATAACGGATACGTTCATTGACGTTGTTCATCATACGGCTAAGCTCCGTATTCCCAGCCAGCGCCACCATGCGCGTGTGGAACTCTTCATCCATCCGCAGCAGATCCGGCAGATCTGTACAGGTGCCATAGGTGGATTCGGTCTGATCCAGATAGTCGCAAAACGCGCTGATTTCCACGTCTGAGGCCACTTCAATGCCACGACGCACGGCTTCGCTTTCAAGGGCGCAGCGCACCTGATACAGCTCAAGGATCTGCTCGGGGCTCAGAGGGCGGCAAAAGAACCCCTGCCCCTTGGCCAATGTCAGAAAACCTTCGGCCACCAGCCGGTTCAACGCCTCACGCAGCGGGGTGCGTGACACGTTCAGCCGGGCGGTCAGCGCGGTTTCATTCAGCCGTTCACCCGGCTTGAAATCAAAGTTGATCGCCATGTCGCGCAGGGTCTCATAGACGCGATCCACGCTGCTTTGCCGGTCTGCCATTGGTCATCCATCACTTGGTCTCGCGCGCCTTCTACACGATCCTGGCCTCGTTGCGCAGGAATAAATCGTCGCTGTTAAAATTTGCCTTCACAGCCGTCTTCACTTCTGTATACAGTTTAACATACGAATCCGCAAAGCCGATTTTCGGCGCGATCAGAGGCCGGGGGATACCTTGAAGAATACGATGAATGGTGCGCAGGCGATGGTACGCTCGCTGGAAGCGCATGGGGTAACGCATATCTTTGGGCTGTGTGGGGATACGACCCTGCCGTTTTACGATGCGATGCACAGGCTCGACCACAACATCGAGCACATTCTGGTGCGCGATGAGCGGTCAGCGGCCTATATGGCGGATGGATATTCGCGGATCACGGGCCGCGTGGGTGTCTGCGAAGGGCCTTCGGGTGGCGGTGCTACCTATATTCTTCCGGGTCTGATCGAAGCGAACGAAAGCTCATATGCGATCTTGTCGATCACCACAGATATTTCTGTGGGCTCTTATGGCAAATACCCCCTGACCGAGGTCAACCAAGAGGCGCTGATGGCCCCTCTGACCAAATTCAACACCGTGATCAAACGCGCAGACCACATCCCGCGTATGGTGCGTCAGGCCTTTCGTGCCATGACAACCGGGCGCTCTGGCTCGGCGCATCTGGGCCTGCCTTATGACATTCAGTATGACGATGTTCCCGCAGATGACATCTGGGCGGATCCCAAACACGCCAGCTATCCAGCCTATCCAGCCGCCCCAGAACCGGGTGCCGTTGATGCGGCGATCGAAGCCATTCTGACCGCCAAATCCCCGCTGATCGTCTGTGGCGGCGGCGTGGTGATCGCGGGTGGCATGGAGGAACTTGGCAAGCTTGCCTCGCGTCTGGATATCGCCGTGGCCACGTCGATTTCCGGCAAGGGATCGCTGGCAGATACCCACCCGCAATCGCTGGGGGTTGTGGGGTCAAACGGTGGCACCGATGAGACCTGGGAAATGATGGAAGCCGCAGATCTGGTGATCTTCATGGGCTGCCGCGCAGGATCAACCACCACATCGCGCTGGGAAGCCCCCAAGCTCGGTCAGCGCATCGTGCACTTCGACAATGATCCGATGACCATCGGTGCCAACTACCCGACCGAAGTTGGCGTTGTCGCGGATCTGAAATTGTCACTGGCGGCGGCCAATGCCTATCTGGACACTCGCGAAGGGGAAACGCCAACCTTTGGTGGCGCAGCCAAAATTGCCGATATCAAGGAACGCAAGTTCTCGAAATTCAACGCGCTGGCGCAAAGCCAGACTGACATGATCATTCCCGAACAGATCATCGACGCGCTGAATGCCAATCTGCCCGATGACGGGATCGTGGTTTCTGACCCCGGCACCAGCTGCCCCTATTACAACGCCTATTCGCAGCAGAAATATCCCGGTCGCCAGTATATCACCAACCGGGCGCATGGGGCGCTTGGCTATAGCCTTTCCGCTGCTGCGGGCGCCTGGTTCGGGGCGCAGGACAAAAAGGTTGTCGCCATGATGGGCGATGGCTCATTCGCCTTTGCCTGCGGCGAGCTGGAAACCATCGTGCGCCACAACATACCCGTCACCTACATCGTCTTCTCGAATTCGAACTTTGGCTGGATTAAGGCCAGCCAGCGTGACGATTGTGACAAGCGGTACTACAACGTCGATTTCAACCGCACCAATCAGGCTGCCGTGGCGGAAGCCTTTGGTGTACGGTCATGGCGTGTTGAAAAAGCCGAAGACCTCGATAAGGTCATGAAAGAGGCCTTTGCACACGACGGGCCAACTTTGATCGACGTGATTTGCCAGCCTCTGGAAGAAGCCGCAGCGCCTGTGCGCCGCTGGATGGGGTAAATCAATGGGTGACACAACACATGTGGTGATTGTTGGCGGCGGGATTGTCGGGGTGTCCTCGGCGATCTGGCTGCGCCGGGCGGGCATCGCTGTGACCGTGGTTGAGCGCAACGCCATTGGTGGGCGCGACGCCACTTCTTACGGCAATGCCGGAGTTCTGGCCTCATGTGGTGTTGCCCCTGTCACCTATCCCGGCATGATCCCAAAAGCGCCGAAACTGCTGTTCGATCCGAATTTTCCGCTGTTTCTGCGCTGGTCTTACCTGCCTAAGCTGACCCCATGGCTGCTGAAATATCTCAGCCATGCCAATGATCCGGACACGCGCCGGATTTCAGCGGGGATTGCGCCTGTGACCTCGGACAGTGTCGAACAGCACGAGGCACTGGCCAAAGGCACCACGGCACAAGACTGGCTGGTCAATTCGGAATACAGCTTTGTCTATCCGGATCGTGCCGCCTTTGACGGTGATGCCTACACTTGGGAACTGCGCAGGATCGCGGGCTTTGAGCCAGAGCTGATCGAAGGCGAAGCCGTGCGCGAGTTTGAGCCAACTCTGGCCCCGCATCTGAACCTATTGGCCGTGATGCGCGATCATGGCTATGTGCGCGACCCGGGCAAATACATCGCCGCCCTCGCACAAGAGGCCGAAAAGCTGGGGGCTCAGTTCAAACAGGCCGAAGTCAAAGATTTCACTCTGCGCGATGGCAAAGTCGCCGAGGTTGTGACCGATCAGGGCAGCCTGCCCTGCGACAAGGTCATTCTGGCAACCGGGGTGTGGTCCAAACCTCTGATGGCCAAACTGGGCCTGAATGTACCGCTGGAAACCGAACGCGGCTATCATATCGTCTTCAAAGATCCATCGTGTAAACCGCGCACGCCCTTGATGATCACCACTGGCAAATTTGTAGCAACACCCATGGACGCCGGGCTGCGCTGCGCCGGTGTGGTGGAATTTGGCGGGCTAAAGTCCCCCGCCTCGCAGGGGCCGCTGGATCTGCTGCGCAAACAGGTGCGTCAGACCTTTCCGGGGTTTGAAGCCGCCGAAGAAATCCCCTGGCTGGGCCACCGCCCTGCCCCCTCTGACAGCCTGCCACTGATTGGCGAGGTGGGCAAAACCGGGGTTCTGACCGGCTTTGGCCACCATCACATCGGCCTGACCGCCGGCCCCAAAACCGGGCGCATTCTGGCCGGGCTGATCAGCGGGCAGACCCCGAATATCGACCTTTCTGTCTACAACCCATCGCGGTTCTGACCAAAAACAGACGCCAAAAAATGGCGCTTTCATAAGGACAACAATAGGGAGCCAACCATGTCCAAAACAAACGCAATCGTCGCCGCCAGCTTTGCGGCCGCCACGTTCACAGCCGTCTCCGCTTCGGCGGAAACCTGGGATATGCCGATGGCCTATTCCGCGACCAACTTCCATTCGGCCACCGGCGCACAATTCGCGGAATGTGTGACCAAAGGCACCGGCGGCGCGCTGGAAATCAAAACCCATCCGGGTGGCTCGCTTTACGCAGGTGCTGAAATCAAACGCGCGATTCAGACCGGTCAGGTGAACATTGGCGAACGCCTGCTGTCTGGTCACCAGAATGAAAACGCGCTTTTCGGGTTCGATTCGGTGCCCTTCCTGGCGACATCTTTCGAAGATTCCGAAAAGCTGTGGGAAGTGGCCAAAGGTCCTCTGTCTGAACTGCTGGACAGCCAGAACCTGCACCTGCTGTATTCCGTGCCTTGGCCGGGGCAGGGCCTCTACTTTGATCGCGAAGTCAACACTTTGGCCGATGCCGAAGGTCTGAAGTTCCGCGCCTATAACTCGGCTTCGGCCCGGATGGCGGAACTGGCGGGCATGCTGCCTGTACAGATCGAAGCGGCTGAAATCAGTCAGGCCTTTGCCACCGGCGTGGCGCAGGGCATGGTGTCGTCCGGGTCCACCGGCTATGACCGCAAAGTCTGGGAAAGCCTGTCGCATTACTATGGTGTGGATGCATGGATGCCGCGCAACTATGTGATGGTGAACAAAGATGCCTGGAACGGTCTGGATGACGCCACCAAAAACGTCATGAACGGCTGCGCAAGCATCGCGGAATATGCCGGTGACTGGCGTTCGATCCAGTACACCGAATTCACCGTGAACGAGCTGGCGAAAAACGGCATGACCACCGGCCCCGCATCCGATGCACTGGCTGGGGAACTGCGCGAAATCGGTGCGACCATGACCGCCGAGTGGCTGGAAGCCGCAGGTGATCAGGGCAAAGCCATCGTCGACGCCTTCAAAGCGGCGCAATAAGCCGCGAAGGATTTCCTGCCCGGAGCCATCAGGTTTCCGGGCAGTTTCATAACAGGGGGACCAAAAGGTGGCATTCTTCAGATTGCTTCGCCGCATCCTAGATGCGCTCTATCGTTTTGCGGGCTATCTGGCCGCTGTATTCCTGATCTTGATCCTGTGCTTTGTGGCGCTGCAGATGGTGGCCCGCTGGACCGGCGAGATGTTCACCGGCGGCCCGGATTTTACCGGTTACTGCATGGCGGCGGCTTCATTTCTGGCGATGCCCTATGCGCTGAACTCGGGCAGCCATATTCGGGTTAACCTGCTGCTGAACGCGCTGGGGCGCCACGCGAAATGGCTGGAAATCTGGTGCTGGGCCCTTGCCAGCTATCTGACTTTCCTGTTTGCGCGCTATGCGATCAAACTGACCTATGAAAGCTACAAATGGGGCGACATTTCGCAGGGGCAGGATGCCTGGCCTTTGTGGATTCCCCAGATGTCGATGGTGATTGGCACTGTGTTGCTGGCCATCTGCGCCTTTGACAACCTTGTGAGCAAACTGTTCACAGGCAAAGACAATATCCGGTCCGCTGGGCTGGACATGAACGCGGAGTAACCTCATGGAAGAGTTCTACCTCGTCTCTATTTTCCTCTTCGTTCTGTTTCTACTGCTGGGCACCGGTGTCTGGGTGGGGCTGGCGCTGTTTGGCGTGGCCTATCTGGGCCTTGAGATGTTCACCTCGCGCCCGGCTGGGGATGCAATGCTGACCCGGATCTGGACGGGCTCCAGCAGCTGGACCCTGACCGCCCTGCCCCTGTTCATCTGGATGGGTGAAATATTATTCCGAAGTCGGCTGTCGCAGGATATGTTCCGCGGTCTGGCCCCCTGGATGCAGCGTCTGCCCGGTGGGTTGGTGCATGTGAATATCGTGGGCTGCACCATCTTTGCTGCGGTCTCCGGCTCTTCGGCAGCGACCCTGACAACCGTGGGCAAGATGTCGATCCCAGAGCTGCGCAAACGCGGCTACCCGGAATATATGGTCATCGGCACGCTGACTGGCGCGGCCACCCTTGGTCTGATGATCCCGCCCTCTCTGACACTGATCGTTTATGGCGTCGCGGTTGAGCAATCCATTTCGAAACTCTTTATGGCAGGGATTTTACCCGGGATCGTGCTGGCTGGGCTGTTCATGGCCTATGTGGCGGGCTGGTCTGTCGTCCGCAAATCCGAAGTGCCCGTGATTGCCGACAAGATGAGCTTTGGGGAAAAGCTGCGCGAAAGCCGCTTTCTGATCCCGATCATCTTGCTGATCCTCGTGGTCATTGGCTCAATGTACGGCGGGTTTGCCACAGCAACCGAAGCGGCATCCATTGGGGTGATCGGATCTTTCGTGCTGGCGGCGGCACAGGGGTCGCTGACATGGCAGACCTTCATCGACAGCCTGCTGGGCGCCACGCGGACCTCGGCGATGATTGCGCTGATCCTGATGGGAGCGATTGCCCTGACATTGGCCATGGGCTTTACCGGGCTGCCACGCGCGCTGGCGGAATACATCGAAAGCCTCGAACTATCTCGGTTCTCGCTGCTGATGGCTTTGATGCTGTTCTACATCATCCTTGGCATGTTCCTTGACGGGATTTCCTCTGTGGTGCTGACAATGGCGATTGTGCAGCCCATGGTGATGCAGGCCGGGATTGACCTGATCTGGTTCGGCATCTTTATCGTGATCGTGGTGGAAATGGCGCAGATTACCCCGCCAATTGGCTTTAACCTCTTTGTCATGCAGGGCATCACCAAGCATGAAATGGGCTATATCGCCAAGACAGCACTGCCGCTGTTCGGGATTATGGTTGTGATGGTTTTCATCATGATCTGGTTCCCGGAACTGGCCACCTATCTTCCTGACAATATGCGCAATTCCCGCTAATTCGAGGCCATCATGAGCGACCATAAAATTCAACAGATCAGGATCCATCAGATCCTGATCCCCGCCAAAGCTGTGCATTCTCATGGCAGCGGTGATGTGGCTGGGATCAACTCTGTGATCCTTGAGGTGGTGACAGACACCGGCCTGACCGGCTGGGGCGAAGCCTCGCCATGGCCTGTCTTTACCGGCACGCGCGAAGGCAATGCCGCTGCGTTGCATGTGCACCTGCGCCCGCACCTAATGGGTCAGGATCCGGTGCAGGTGGAAAAACACATGGCCATGGCCGACAGGGTGCTGGTCGGTCACCCCGAAGCCAAAGCTGCGATGGAAATGGCCTTGCTGGACATCACCGGGCAGATCACCGGCTTGCAGGTCTGCGAACTGGTGGGCGCACGGATGCGTGACGACATGGGCATGAGCTTTTCAGTCGCCAACCCTGATTTTAACGCCGATCTGGAAGACATCGCCGCCATGTGGGAAGACGGCGTGCGAATTTTCAAATTCAAAACCGGCTTTGCCGAACACAGTTTCGATGTGATGCGCGCCGAAAAGCTGCGACAGCTTTATGGCGATGAGATCGACATTCGCATCGACTATAACCAAGGGCTGCGGGCCTATGATGCAGTGCGCTGTATTCGCGATCTGGAACAGTTCCGCCCCACCTTTGTGGAACAGCCTGTTAAGATGCATGAACGCGAAGCGCTGGCCCATATCACCCATGTGATCGACACGCCGATCATGGCGGATGAAAGCGTGTTTGATCCCAAAGGCGCGCTTTATGGGGCGCAGATCCGTATCGCTGATGTTTTCTCGCTCAAGATCATGAAATCAGGTGGCATTCGCCGTGCTCTTGAGGTGGCCGCCATTGCCCGGGCTGCGGGGATTGAGGTTTACGGCGGCTGCATGTTTGAAACCGGTCTGGCCCATGCAGCGGGCACCCATCTGATGGCAGCAGTGCCTGATCTGCATTTGCAGGCTGAATTCTACATGGCCACCTATTATGCGGCAGATGATATCCTGGTGGATCCTTTCCCGGTCAGACATGGCCGCATCCATGTACCCACAGCGCCCGGATTGGGAGTCAAAGTAGATCCTGATAAGCTGGCACACTATGCGCAGGCCGAGGTTTTAGAGTAATCCGAGGCCCTGAACATAAAAGGCTGCTTGTTTTTTAAGGAATTGCCTCTCGGACGTTAATCTCCCTTTTAACTTCCTTACGCATCCTGTTCTCGCGCGGACATGTGGTTTCGCTCGTGCAGGTGTGTGTAAAAATGCCAACAACATTCAATGTAATTCCTCTGGGTCAACAAACTGAAATTGACCAGGTTGAAGGGGATTCCACCGCTGAAAATGCGTCGGTGCTGGTCGGGTCAACATTCGGGTCAGACGCTGATCCTCTGATGTTCAAAGTACAGGAATTCGCGCCCGCTGGCGCTGGCTCTAGCGGCGGCCTGAACCCAGAATATGAAATGAATAACTCTGCCGCCAACGATCAATTTTCGATCGATGGCGGCGCGCCCCAGACGTTTGACGCGCTGGCGGTTTATAATGCCACCCTGACATATTCAGATGGAACAACGGCCAATATCAGCGCCGTCATCTTTCAGGACACCGATGGCAACACCTACCTCGCCCCCGAAATGAGCGAGAACGCCGATCAGGCGGCGCTTGAGGCAAAACCCCTGGTCTCGCTGTCCCTCGATTCGCTGATTGGTGGATCGTCGATGAACATGTCAGCCACCAGAGCGACGGGGAATTATGTCACCTGCTTCGCCAGCGGAACGCTGATCCGCACCCTGTCGGGTGAGGTGCCGGTCGAAAACCTGACCGTTGGCGATCAGGTTGCCACCCTCGACAATGGTCCGCAGGTCATTCGCTGGATTGGTTCACAAACCGTAGAGGTCAAGGGCCCCCTTACCCCTATCCGTATTACGGCAGGATCACTGGGCAAACGGGTGCCCCGCAGGGATCTGATCGTATCCCGCCAACATCGTTTGCTGGTACAATCCCAAATCGCCAAAAGAATGTTCGGCACCTCACAGGTGCTTGTCTCGGCGGCCAAACTGTTGCACCTGAAAGGGGTGCGCGAACTGAAATCGCACAAGACAGTCACCTATTGGCATATCCTTTGCGATAACCACGAAATTCTGTTTGCAAACGGCGCCCCCGCCGAAAGCCTGTATCTTGGCACGCAGACCCTGAACGCCCTTGGGAAAAAGGCCCGCGCAGAGATTGCCTTTCTCTTCCCAGACCTCCTGCACACTTCGGCGCCCCCCTCTGCAAGGCTGATACCAGAGGTGCAAAAGCAGCGCATCTTGGTGAAGGAATCGCGCAGGATCGCCCAGCCGATGGTCGAAAACGGGGCGATTGAGATGTCAGACACAATTCACTAGATCGACAATTAGGCGTCAGCGGGGCCTTACGCCCATCACAGGCGCGCCCCGTTCCCGCGCAGAAAATACAAGATCCAGGCCCCTGTCTCACGCAATAAAAACTTTAACCGCACTGAAGGCATTTTCGGGCAATCGCTGGTGGCGCTTACCCCCAACTTGCGTGCAATCAACCTAGCACGGGGGGCGTGATACGGGTCCGTCACAATGACAATCGATCGCGCGCCGACCCGGTCCAGCACCGGGCGTGCAAACAACAGGTTCTCTTCTGTTGTGCGCGATTGATCCTCAAGAAAAACGGCCCCCTCTGGCACCCCGGCCTCAAGACAGATCTGCCGGATCACCTCGGCCTCGCTCGGGGGCATGGCCCCCTCACCGCCGCAGGCCACAATTGCCCGCACCCGCGACGCCAGCCAAAGCTTGGCCGCATGTTCCGCCCGCCTGCGCAGACTGGGCGACGCCTGACCGCCCGCCCAGACCCGCGCACCGAGCACAACCGCAACCGGGCTATGATCCACCGGATTCTCCATACCGGATTGAAACACAATTTCGTGTTGGCGCAAACAGCCCCTCTGGCAATTCCCGCTGACCACGCTACCTTGCAGATCAAACAGACAAGGACATGTGCGATGACCCAAGAATACATCCCCCCAAAGGTTTGGACCTGGGACGCAGCCAATGGCGGCGAATGGGCCTCGATCAACCGCCCCATTGCCGGGCCAACCCACGATAAAGACCTGCCCGTTGGGGATCACCCGTTGCAGCTGTATTCCATGGGCACCCCCAACGGGCAAAAAGTGACAATCCTGCTGGAAGAGCTGCTGGAAGCTGGCCACGCCGGTGCAGAGTATGACGCCTGGTACATATCCATCATGCAAGGTGATCAGTTTGGTTCCGGCTTTGTGGCTGTGAACCCCAATTCGAAAATCCCCGCGCTGATGGATCGCTCTGGTGACACACCGGTACGTGTGTTTGAATCCGGGGCCATTCTGATGCATCTGGCGGAAAAGTTCGACGCGTTCCAAGGCACCGCTGACAACCGTTCAGAAATGTTGTCATGGCTGATGTGGCAAATGGGCAGCGCGCCCTATCTGGGGGGCGGCTTTGGTCATTTCTACGCCTATGCGCCGTTTAAAATGGAATATCCGATTGATCGCTTTGCCATGGAAGTCAAGCGTCAGCTGGATGTGCTGGATCGCCGTCTGGCAGAGGCACGCTATGTGGCGGGCGATGATTACACCATCGCGGATATCGCCATCTACCCATGGTACGGTCGCACCGTATTTGGCGAAAGCTATAACGCCGGTGAATTTCTCAGTGTGCATGAATACAAAAATGTACTGCGATGGGCTGAAGAGATCCGTGACCGCCCCGCGGTGCAGCGTGGCTCAAAGGTGAATCGCGAAGGCGAAGGCCTGCTGCGTGACCGCCACGCCGCGTCGGATTTCGACGGATTGGTTTGACGCAAGGGCCGCAGTCAGCTGTTTTGATTGCGGCCTGACACCCGCTGGCTCAGGACGACACTTGCCAACACAAGGGCCATGCCAGCCAGTTGCCAGACATCTGGCACCTCTTGCAGCACCACCCATCCCAGCAGAACCGCAGCTACCGGGCTAAGCAGGCCCAGCGGTGCCATGCGTGTTGGGCCAAATGTGGCGATCCCACGAAACCAGAACACATAAGAAATCACTCCGCCTAACAGCCCCAGATAGATGAAACCTGCGATATTGGGCAGGCTTAAAGGCGGTAGAGGTGGTTCAGCGATCAAAGCAATCGGCAAAAGCACCAGCCCACCAGCGGTCAGTTGCCAGCCCGTGAACACCAGCGCAGGCACCTGCGGCTGCCATTTGCGCGTCATCACCACCCCCAGCGCCATAGAAAACGCACCACCCGCTGCGGCCAATACCCCGGTCACATCCAAACGGGCCTCGGGCGACAGGACAAGCAGCGCGACGCCAATCACCCCACCCAATGCCGCCACAACTGCAAAAGCCCGAATCCTATGGCCCAGAATAGGTTTTGACAGGATCAGCACCACCAAAGGCTGAATCGCCCCAATCGTCGCCGCCAGACCGCCGGGCAACCGATAGGCCGCCACAAAGAGCAGCCACCAAAACAGCGAAAAATTCAAAACCCCAAGCGCCAATATCTTTGGCAAGAAAGATACCTCTGGCAGCCTGCGGGTGATCAAAAGCAGCAAAAGTCCCGCAGGCAGGGCCCGCAGCAGCGCCGCCGTCATCGGATACCCCGGCGGGAGCAATTCGGTTGTGACCAGATAGGTGCTGCCCCAGATCGCTGGCGCAGAGGCTGCCATCACAAATAGTGCTGTTCGGGTCATCGCGCCCTCCTGATTTATCTTGATGTCGAGATAATTACGCAAATCTTGATATCAAGATAAATATCACACTAAATAGCGAGATGGATGATGTTGATAAAATTCTGGACCAATGGCGCGACCAGCGCCCCGATCTTGACACCTCTGCGATGGGGCCGATTGGCAGGCTTGTCCGGCTGGCGCAGCTGCTATCGCGCCAGATGGGCAAGACCTTTGCCCACTATGATCTGAATATTTCCAGCTTTGACGTGCTGGCGACTTTGCGCCGCTCTGCCCCGCCACACAGGTTGTCGGCGGGGGAACTGATGGCCTCGATGATGATCACCTCGGGGACAATGACAAACCGCATCGACCAGCTGGAAAAAGTGGGGCTGGTCAGCCGCACCCCCGATCCGAACGACGCCCGCCGCGCATTGGTTGGGCTGACCCCACAGGGCTATGCGCTGATCGACCAGGCGATTGCCAGCCATGTGGAAACCCAGACAGATCTGTTGTCAGGTCTCACAGAAAAAGAGCTTACGCAACTGGATGATTTGCTGCGCAAGCTCATGAAAAACGTAGAGAGGGTGACCTAGACCGTCACATCTCTAACATGGTCTGAAGCTGCGCAAGAACCGCGCGATCTTCCTGTGACATCTGTGCGACGCGCGACCGGAACAGCGTGGCCTGCGACCGCAGAACCGGCTCTTCGCAAAGGATTTTCAGGTGGTTTGCCCGCAGGGTTTCCCCGGTGGTGGTGATATCGGCGATGGCTTCGGCTGTCAGGTTTTTGACCGTACCTTCGGTTGCCCCCTGACTGTCGACCAGCTGGTAATCCGCCACACCACCTGCGTGCAGATAGGCGCGTACCAGACGGTGATATTTGGTGGCAATACGCATGCGGAACCCATGCTGCGCCCTAAATGCCGCCGCCGCCGCATCCAGATCATCCAGCGTGTCCACATCCACCCAGCAATTGGGTACAGCAATGATCAGATCCGCAAAGCCAAAGCCCAGTTCGGATAGCGGCGCAACCTTTTGATCCCATTGCACCAGCTTTTCGCGCACAAGATCCGTGCCGGTCACACCCAGATGGATCCGGCCTGCGGCCAGTTCGCGCGGGATTTCCCCGGCGCTCAGCAGCACGAGTTCAACGCCGTCAATCCCCGAAACCTTGCCCGAATATTCCCGATCCGATCCAGTGCGCGCCAGTTCGATCCCGCGCGCGCCAAACCAGTCAAAGGTCTTCTCCATCAGCCGCCCCTTTGACGGCACACCCA
Organism: Pelagimonas sp.; assembly: GCA_025210455.1. Lineage (GTDB taxonomy): Bacteria > Pseudomonadota > Alphaproteobacteria > Rhodobacterales > Rhodobacteraceae > JAOARQ01. The sequence continues at coordinate 58,572 of JAOARQ010000043.1, read as the reverse complement.
GCTTGATGCTCATGCGCTTGCCTCCAGTTCGACAAGGCGGCCGGGGCGGATCACGCCACCCACCGCCGGGATTTCATCACCGCGCCCCAAGTGCCGGGTCAGCGCGTCATAGCGCCCGCCCGTAGCAATTGCAGGGGAACCCGGCTGGCCCGCATCCACAAAGCCAAAGACAAAGCCGTCATAGTATTCCATTGAACTGCGGCCATAGCTGGCTTCGAACGCCAGCTCATCGACTTTGACACCGCGCTTTTCCAGCGCCTCACAGCGACGGGCAAATTGCTCTACCGCGGGGGAGATGGCAGGCAGATCCACCGCAATGTCACGCAGTTGTTCCAGCGCAAAAACACAGGCCTCTGAAACCTTCAGCAGCGCATCGATCATTTCGACCTGTTCAGGCGCCAGTGCAGGTTCCGCAGCATCGGCTTTCAGCGCCGCAATACGCGCGGTGATTTCAGCTTCGGTGCGTAGCCCCATCATCTGCCCGGCATTGGCCATCGGATCTTCAGAGGCCACCAGCGCCGCCCGCGTCGGCGGCACCGCACTTTTGCCGGAAAACCGGTCCATCAAGGCACGGAACCGGCGCGGCCGCCAGATATGGCGCATCAGCGCAGCCTTGCGGCGGTCCGTGGTCTGCAACCCCTGAACCGCAGCGGTGAGAATACCGATGTCCCCGGTCACAGCCCGCAATTGATACCCGGCAAGGGTATCGGCAAACAACGCGAAGACTTCGGCATCTGCGGCATGGGGATCTTCGCGATCAAAGATCTCATAGCCCACCTGAAAGTATTCAGAGGCGCGATCCGGGTGCTCTTCCTGTCGGCGGAAGACTTCACCGCTATAGGTATAGCGCGCGGGTTCCGCCCCATCCGACATATGCATCTGCACAACGGGCACGGTGAAGTCCGGGCGCAGCATCACCTCACCGCGCACTGGATCCGATGTCACATAGGCGCGGGTGCGAATGTCTTCCCCGTAAAGATCCAACAGGGTTTCCGCAGGCTGAAGCACGGCGCAGTCCACCGGCTGCGCCCCCGCCTCTTCAAAGCGCGCGCGCAGGGCGGCGGCTTTGGCTTTCACTTGGCTCAGGCTCATGTGTGCAGATCCAGAATTTCGCGCACTTTAGCGACCAGATCGCCGCGCGCCACTTCGTATTGGCTGGGGCGTTCTTTCCATTCCTCAAGACTGGCATTTTCCGCCAGTTTCGCCCCGAGGATCAGATCTTTGATCTGAATAACGCCGCGCTCTTTTTCGTCACCGCCTTCGATCACCGCCACCGGGCTTTCGCGTTTATCGGCATATTTCAACTGGTTGCCAAAGTTCTTGGGATTGCCCAGATAAACCTCGGCGCGGATGCCCGCATTGCGCAGCTCAGTGACCATCGCCTGATAGTCGGCCATGCGATCGCGATCCATGACCGTGACCACCACCGGGCCCTGAACAGTGCCACCAATCCGGCCCTTTTCACGCAGCGCCGCCAGCAGACGATCGACCCCGATGGAAACACCCGTCGCAGGCACAGCCTGCCCGGTGAAGCGCTTCACCAGATCATCATAGCGCCCGCCACCTGAAACCGAGCCAAACTGCCGTTTGCGGCCCTTTTCATCAAGGATTTCAAAGGTCAGCTCGGCCTCGAACACGGGCCCGGTATAGTACCCAAGACCGCGTACAACGCTTGGGTCGATTTCGATACGATCCGCACCATAACCGCCTGCATCCAACAGTTCTGCGATCTGTTCCAGCTCTGCGATACCTTCGGCCCCCATCTGAGAGCCACCAACAGCGCCGCGCAGGTTTTCGAAGGTCTTAGCCACCTGATCCGCCTTGGAAGTCAGGAAGGCAATCACTGGCTCGGCCTGATCAGCTGACAGGCCAACCCCGTCAATGAACGCGCCAGAGGCATCCAGACGCCCCTTGCCCAGCAATTCACGCACGCCGCTCTCGCCCACCTTATCGAACTTGTCGATGGTCCGCAGAACATCGGCGGCCTGTGCTTCATCCGAGAGACCCATGGTTTCCAGCACACCGTTCAGAACCTTGCGGTTGTTCACGCGCACCAGATAATCTCCGCGCGGAATACCGACGCGCTCTAGCGTGTCCGACAGCATGGCGCAGATTTCGGCATCTGCTGCCACGCTGGCCGCCCCGACTGTATCCGCGTCACATTGATAGAACTGGCGATAGCGCCCTGGCCCCGGCTTTTCATTGCGCCAGACCGGACCCATCGCATAGCGACGATACGGCAAAGGCAAATCATTTCGATACTGCGCATAGACACGGGCCAGAGGTGCAGTCAGATCATAGCGCAGCGCCATCCAGGCGTCGTCTTCATCCTGCCAGGCAAAGACACCTTCGTTCGGGCGATCCACATCGGGCAGGAACTTGCCCAGCGCCTCGACGGTTTCCACTGCCGAACTTTCCAGCGCATCAAACCCGTATTGATGATAGACATCCGCAATGGTTTTCAGCATATGAGCGCGCTCGGTCACTTCGGTGCCGAAATAGTCACGGAACCCCTTGGGCGTCTGCGCCTTGGGGCGTGGGGCTTTCTTCTGCTTGGCCATGGGATGATACCACCTTGGAAAAGTTTCGCGCCTCCTGTACCCGCTTGGGACAGTCGGGGCAACCGCACAGGCGGATGCGGGGCCGTATTCAGACGAAGGAACGTAAAATGGCGGATATGACACAGCTGGAAGAACGCATGGCCGAGCTGATGCGCACCGTGGATGACCTATCCGAGACCATCGCGCGTCAGGACAAAGAGATCACCCGCCTGACGGCACGGGTGGAAATGCTGATGCGTCGCGAAGCGGAACGCGAATCCGAGGGCGGCGGTGGTGTGGTCTTTGGCGATGAACGCCCGCCGCACTATTGATCAGCCTTTGACATCCATCGCCAGCACTTCGCCATCGTGCAGCAGGATGTTTTTCCATTTCGGGTTGCTGCTGAGGTTTTGATAGACCGTCACAAACAGCGCCGATTTGTTCAAAGACTTCATCTTGGCGCCGCCACAGGTTTTCTTTTCGCTCACACGGCAGACCTTGCGGCGCAGTTTTTTATAGGCCGCGTCGGTCTGACCTTTGGGCTGATGCGCCCCGGCAGGGCCGAAATGAATAATTTCATATTCCTCAGGTGAACTGAGCATCACCAGCGACGCGGTAAACTGGCGGGCGCATTTGTCATCAAACCCGGTCAGATAGAAATTCCGCGCTCCTTCGCTGCCCGGTTTGCTGTCCAGCAGGGTAAACTTTGAGGCCTTGGCAACCTTCCGCCCCAGTTTGGAACTGCGCACATCACAGACCCGCGCCATCTGGCCGTAAGGCAGGCTGACACCTGCGGGCACGATCTGGTAATCAGGCGCGCCCGGCTTTGGCCCAGCGGACTGACGCCCATTGCGACGCGCATTTGGGGCTGCTTTCCGGCCAGAGTCACGCCGACCAAACAGCCCGGCAAAACCGCGTTTCTTGGGGGCCTGTGCGGCTGGAAGTGTCTGAGGGGCAGGTACGGCTTCCTGCGCAACATCAGGCTCTGCCGAGTCTGCCGGCGCATCTGTGGTCACACCTGCGGGGGCTGGCAAAGCGGCCAGAACAACCGGTTCAACCTCTGGTGCGGGTTTCTTGCGCAGCCGGGCGAAAAGCCCCCGACGCGGTTTTTCCACCAATGTTTTGGTGGCCTGAGCCGGGGCAGCTTCAACAATGCTTTGCCCCTGTTCAGCGACAACAGGCGTTTGCCCATCGACACTGGCCGCAGCCTCATCTGTTGGGCTCACGTCCTGCTGTGGGACGGCCTTGGCCTCTTGCGCTTTGCGGTTCAAGAATCCCAGCAACCCACGACGCGGCTCCTGAGTGGCATCCATTTCGGGCACTATGATCTTGTCCGGCTCAAGGATATTGGCCTGACCGGGGCCAGATTCGACAGATACATCCTGCAACCGCGGAAGCGATTTCATCGGATTCCCGCAGGCCGCCAATGTTCCCAGAACGATAAATCCCAAAACAGCGCGTTTCATACGCACCCCCAAACCCGTTGCATGTCCCCCTGACCGGGGTTTGTACGCGGCAAAAGGGGGCTGCGTCCAGCTTTCAATTCAGTTTGGGCAGAAACCCGCGTCAGAACTCTTCCACATGCATCACACCATCCAGAGATTTCACCGCACCTTTGATATCTGGCGTGACCGGGAAATACTGTTGCAAATCCAGCTCTACCTCGCCGGGCAACTTAGGATCGCTGAGGCACAGATGCACAGGCCCACGGGTGGATTTGGGCAGTTTATCCATGGCATCGCCCAGCACCGTCGCCACCTGCGCAATTGCCGCCGCATCATCAATAAAGATCCGCAGACCACTGGATCCCGCCCCTGCCACAGCCGCCTCAACCGGCCCCATGGAGCGGCCCAAAAGCTTCAGCTGATCCGATTCCATTGTGGCCTCGACGGTGACAACCACCTTGCTGCCGGTTTCAAGAAACTCACGCGATTTTTCCAGCGTTTCGGAAAACAGCGTTACCTCATAGGCCCCTGTCGGATCTGACAGCTGCGCAAAGGCAAACCGATTGCCGCGCGCAGATTTGCGTTCCTGACGCCCGGCCACGATCCCCGCCAGTTTCTTGACGCAGGGGCCTTTGCGCGCCTCTTCCATCACTTCATCCAGTGTCAGCACCTGCTGCCGCTTGAGGGCGGGCATGAAATCATCCAGCGGGTGACCGGAGAGATAGAAACCGATGGCCTTGAATTCTTCGGCCAGCCGTTCCGCAGGCAGCCAATCCGGTGCCGATGACATGCGCGGTTCCGGCAGATCATCCCCGGCTTCGCCAAACAGCGACACCTGCGCGCTAGCCTTTTGTTCATGGATCGCAGCGGAATACATCACCAGCGCGTCAAGACTGTCAAACACCCGGCGGCGGTTGCTGTCGAGCACATCAAAGCAGCCTGCCCGTGCCATCATTTCCAACGGGCGTTTGCCGACCTTTTTCAGATCAACCCGCCGCGCCAGATCAAAGATGGTGGTAAAAGGCTGGCTGCCGCGCCCCGCGACAATCAGGTTCATCGCCTCGACACCGACATTTTTCAGCGCGCCCAGCGCATAGACCAGCTCTCCTTTGACCACATCAAAGGTGGCAAGTGATCGGTTCACACAGGGCGGCACCCAGGGCAGGCCCAGCCCCTTGCGGACCTCTTCAAAATAGATCGCCAGCTTATCCGTCAGATGGATATCGCAATTCATGACACCCGCCATGAACTCTACCGGGTGGTTCGCCTTGAGCCAGCCAGTCTGATAAGACACCACCGCATAGGCCGCCGCGTGGGATTTGTTGAAACCGTAGTTGGCGAATTTCTCAAGAAGGTCAAAAACCTCAGAGGCCTTTTTCTTGTCGACCCCGTTTTCCGCCGCACCCTTTTCGAATTTCGGGCGTTCGGCATCCATCGCCTCTTTGATCTTTTTACCCATCGCCCGGCGCAACAGATCCGCACCACCAAGAGTATAATTGGCCATGACCTGCGCGATCTGCATAACCTGTTCCTGATAAACGATGATGCCCTGCGTTTCCGCGAGAATATGGTCAATCAGCGGATGCACCGAGGTGATCTCTTTGACGCCGTTCTTGACCTCGCAATAGGTGGGGATGTTTTCCATCGGACCAGGGCGATAGAGCGCCACAAGGGCAACGATGTCTTCGATACAGGTGGGTTTCATACGCTTGAGCGCATCCATCATGCCCGTCGATTCCACCTGGAACACCGCGACGGTTTTCGCAGCCGAATACAGTTTGTATGTCGCCTTATCATCCAGCGGTATGGCGTTGATCTGGTTTGCGGCCCCGTCGGCAGGCTCGTAAAGCTGCGTACCATCTGCCGCCACATGCAGATCGCGCCCGGATTTGAAAATCAGATCCATGGCGTTTTGAATCACCGTCAGGGTCTTCAGACCCAGAAAGTCGAATTTGACCAACCCCGCCTGTTCCACCCATTTCATATTGAACTGCGTGGCAGGCATATCAGATCGCGGATCGCGGTAGAGAGGCACAAGCTCATCTGTGGGGCGGTCGGCAATCACCACGCCCGCCGCGTGTGTCCCGGCGGAACGCAGCAACCCCTCAACCTGCATGCCATATTTCAGCAGCCGGTCAACGACCTCTTCGTTTTGCGCTTCTTCCGCCAGACGCGGCTCATCCCGCAGCGCCTGTTCGATGCTGACAGGTTTGACCCCCTCAACCGGGATCATCTTGGACAGGCGATCCACCTGGCCATAAGGCATCTGCAACACACGCCCCATGTCACGCACCGCCGCTTTGGACAAAAGCGCGCCAAAGGTGATGATCTGGCCCACACGGTCATGGCCATATTTGTCCTGCACATATTTGATCACCTCTTCGCGGCGATCCATGCAGAAATCGATGTCAAAGTCGGGCATGGAAACCCGCTCTGGGTTCAAAAACCGTTCAAACAGAAGCGAATAGCGCAGCGGATCAAGGTCGGTGATGGTCAGCGCATAGGCCACAAGGCTGCCCGCACCCGACCCCCGCCCCGGCCCCACCGGGATATCGTTGTCCTTTGCCCATTGGATAAAATCCGCAACGATCAGAAAATAGCCGGGAAAGCCCATGCCCTCGATGATGCCCAGCTCAAAATCCAGACGCTCTTGGTATTCTTCCACACTGACCGCATGGGGAATCACGGCCAGACGTTTTTGCAGCCCCTCATTGGCGATGCGCCGCAGCTCGGCCACCTCGTCATCAGCGAATTTCGGCAAGATTGGATCGCGGCGATAGGCCATAAAGGCACAGCGTTTGGCGATTTCTACAGTGTTTTCAACCGCCTCGGGCAAATCAGCAAAAAGCACCGCCATTTCCTGCGGTGTCTTGAAATAGTGCTGCGCGGTCAGGCGGCGGCGGGCTTCCTGTTGATCGACATAGGCCCCTTCCGCGATGCAGATCATCGCATCATGGGCCTCATACATGTCGGTCTTGGGGAAATAGACATCGTTTGTGGCCACCAGCGGCAGATCCATCGCATAGGCCATCTCAACAAACCCACGTTCCGACAGGCGCTCTGCTTCGGTAGGCATACCGTCTTCGCCGGGATGGCGCTGTAGCTCTACATACAGCCGATCACCGAAAATTTGCGCAAATCGCGCCATCAGATCCTGCGCAGTGGGCCGCTGACCCGCCTGCAACAGCCGGCCAAGCGGCCCATCAGGGCCGCCGGTCAGGCAAATCACATCTTCACTATGCTGCGCCAGTTCCTCCACTGTCACATAGGGCAATTCCCCATCTGTACGCATATAAAGACAGGAATTAAGCTTCATCAGATGCTCATACCCCACCTCACTTTGCGCCAGCAAAACAATGGGTGCGGGCGGTTTAGGGCGTTCACCCGGCGCCGGGTTCTGATAGCGCAGATCCAGCTGCATCCCCATGATCGGCTGAACACCTGCACCGCTGGCAGAGACCGAAAACTCCAATGCTGCGAACAGGTTATTGGTATCGGTGACCGCGACAGCGGGCATCTCCATATCCGCACATTGCCCGGCCAGTTTCTTGAGGCGCATAGCGCCTTCCAGCAGTGAATACTCGGTGTGTACGCGAAGGTGAATGAATCGTGGATCTGACATGGGGGCACATTACGCCGCCCAGGCAGCAGGGGAAAGCCCAACTGCCCAATGCTGCAGCACAGCAGTCAAATGCTGCATCTCAGCGTCAGTTTTTTCTTGCCAAGATCATAAATCACTGCCTAGCCTAGGGTCAGAGGGCATCGCGTGTTTTCTACGCCGCATCGAGGGCACGCACCGCTGCAAAGCGGTTTTTGGTAAGGCGGCAGGCTTTTCACATGAATATCACCTTTCTTCTGAACGGAGAGAGCGTAGCGTTGCGGAACGTGGATCCGACAGTGACCCTGTTGGACTGGTTGCGCGAAACCCGGGGGCTGACCGGCACGAAAGAGGGCTGCAACGAAGGCGATTGCGGTGCCTGCACCGTGATGGTGCGGGACGAGGCGGGGACAAAGGCCCTGAATGCCTGCATTCTATTTCTGCCGCAGTTGAACGGCAAAGCCCTGCGCACAGTCGAGGGTCTAAGCGGCCCGGATGGTCAATTACACCCTGCGCAGGATGCCATGATCACATGCCACGGCAGCCAATGCGGCTTTTGCACGCCGGGCATCACCATGTCGCTGGCCACAGCGCAGGAAAACCAGGACCGGGCGCATGATGATGTCTTAGCAGGTAACCTGTGCCGTTGCACGGGCTACGCGCCGATCATTCGCGCCGCAGAACAAATCGCGGATCACCCAACGCCGGCGTGGCTGGACGACCGCGCTGAGTTGCAAGATCTACCAAAGATCACAAACAGCTTTGCGCCCGAAACGGTTGATGATCTGGCTAAAGTATACAAATCGCATCCAGACGCCACATTGATCGCAGGGGCCACAGATGTTGGCCTTTGGGTGACCAAGCAATTGCGCCATCTGGATCAGGTGATCTTTCTCAGCCGCTGCGCAGACCTGCAAGGCATTGAGATCACCGATAGCGAGATTTGTATTGGTGCAGGTGTCGATATGAACCGCCTACGCGAAGCTGTGACGCCGCTCTTCCCGTCCTATGGCGAAATGCTGCGCCGCTTTGCGTCAAAGCAGGTGCGCAGTGCCGCAACGCTGGGGGGCAATATTGCCAATGGCTCGCCCATCGGGGACACACCGCCGGTTCTGATTGCGCTGAATGCCGCCATGACATTGCGCAAGGGTGATAAGCGTCGCAGCCTACCGATCGAGGAGTTCTTTATCGACTACGGCAAACAAGACCGCGCGCCGGGTGAATTTGTGGAAAGCATCACGATCCCGCGTCAGCCAGATCGCCTAAAAGTATACAAATTGTCTAAACGCTTTGATCAGGACATTTCTGCAGTCTGCGGGGCGTTCAATATCGCGGTGGAAAGTGGTGTTGTCACACAGGCGCGTATCGCCTTTGGCGGCATGGCAGGTATCCCCAAACGGGCAAGCCATGTAGAAGCTGAACTTACCGGAAAGCATTGGAATCAAAGCACCTTAGAGGCCACCCACGACGCCTGGACACAGGACTTCACCCCATTGTCTGACATGCGGGCCTCCGCGGAATACAGATTGAATACTGCGCGAAACATGCTGACAAGATACCTGCAAGAGGATCTGGGGCAGGCCGTTTCGGTGCTGGAGGTACAGGCATGAGCGTTCATAAATCCCTGCCCCATGACGCCGCTCGCCAGCATGTGACCGGCAGCGCACGCTATATCGACGATATTCCGCTGCCTGCCAACACCCTGCATCTGGCCTTTGGCCTGTCTGACATCGCCGCTGGAACCTTTGACGCACTGGATCTATACGCAGTGCGCGCCGCTGAAGGGGTGCAACTGGCATTGGCCTTTGACGATCTTCCCTCTGACTGTGATTGTTCCCCTTCAGCGCATGATGAACCGCTCTTATCGAACGGCAACATCCATTATCTGGGGCAACCGCTGTTTTTGGTTGCAGCGCAAAACCATCTGGCCGCGCGCAAAGCCGCTCGGTTAGGTCAGGTGAAATACAATAAGCACACATCCATTCTGACCATTGATCAGGCCCTAGACGCCAACGCGCGCTTTGAAGATGGCCCGCGCATCTGGGAACACGGCGATACTGCAACGGCGATTGAAAACGCCCCCCGTCAGTTGCGTGGCCAGATCGAGATAGGCGGGCAAGAGCACTTTTATCTCGAAAGTCAGGCCGCGCTGGCCTTGCCGCAGGAAAATGGCGATATCGTCATTCACAGCTCAACCCAGCATCCAACGGAAATTCAGCACAAGGTTGCCCATGCGCTGCATCTGCCGATGCATGCGGTGCGTGTAGAAACCCGGCGGATGGGGGGCGGTTTTGGTGGCAAGGAAAGTCAGGGCAATGCGCTGGCCATTGCCTGCGCCGTGGTTGCGGCCCGCACCGGCCGCCCGGCCAAGATGCGCTATGATCGTGATGACGACATGATGATCACCGGCAAACGCCATGATTTCCGGATCGAGTACCATGTGGGCTTTGACGATGATGGCCACATCGCAGGTGTTGATTTCCGCCATTTGGCGCGCTGTGGTTGGGCACAGGATTTGTCGCTGCCTGTTGCCGATCGCGCCATGCTGCATTCAGACAATGCCTATCACATCCCCAACATGCGCATCGAAAGCCATCGTCTGAAAACAAATACCCAAAGCGCCACCGCCTATCGTGGTTTTGGCGGCCCTCAGGGCATGCTGGGCATTGAGCGGGTGCTGGATCACGTGGCCCATGCGGTTGGCCGCGATCCTTTACAGGTCAGACGCGCAAATTTCTATGCCGACCACGGCGGGCTGTATGCTCCCCGATTGGTTGCTCCAGACCACGACAAAGGGCCAAACAAAACAAACCAGCAGACCCACTATGGGCAGGATGTGGACGATTTCATTCTGAACGCCCTGACCAAACGCCTGGAAGACAGCTGTGACTATCAAGCACGCAAGGCGGCTGTGGCGCAGTGGAATGCAGACAACCCGATCCTGAAACGCGGCATTGCGCTGACACCGGTGAAATTCGGGATTTCCTTTACGCTGACCCACCTGAATCAGGCCGGCGCGCTGGTACATGTCTATCAGGATGGCTCCATCCAGATGAACCACGGCGGCACCGAAATGGGGCAAGGGCTGTTTCAGAAAGTGGCGCAGGTGGCGGCCCAAGTCTTTGGCGTGGGTGTTGATGTGGTGCGGATCACCGCGACCGATACCGGCAAGGTGCCCAACACCTCGGCAACGGCGGCGTCCAGCGGGTCAGATCTGAATGGCATGGCGGTAAAAGCTGCTTGCCTGACCATTCGCGACCGTATGAAGGCCTTTCTGGCCGAGCAAAACGGTATTGCCCCCGAAGACATCCGGTTTGAGGCAGGCGAGGTGGTGTTGAAAGACACCCGGCTAAGCTTTGAGGCCGCTGCACAGGCCTGTTATCTGGGACGGATCAGCCTCTCTGCCACCGGGTTTTATAAAACACCCAAGTTGAAATGGGATCGTATCGCCGGACAGGGGCGACCGTTTTTCTACTTTGCCTATGGCGCGTCCTGCTCTGAGGTGGTGATTGACACGCTGACCGGGGAAAACCGCATTTTGCGTAGTGATATTCTGCATGATGCCGGATCATCGCTGAACCCGGATCTGGATATCGGTCAGGTAGAGGGTGGCTTTGTTCAGGGCGCGGGCTGGCTGACCACAGAAGAGCTGGTCTGGGATGACAGCGGGCGGCTGCGCACCCATGCGCCATCAACCTATAAAATCCCGGCCTGTTCGGATCGGCCTGATGTGTTCAATGTCGCCCTGTGGGATCAGCCCAACCGGGAAGAGACAATCTATCGTTCCAAGGCAGTGGGTGAACCGCCCTTTATGCATGGGATTTCGGTGCTGATGGCGCTGTCAGATGCGGTATCCGCCTGCGGTGACGGCTATCCCGATCTGCAAGCACCTGCCACGGCAGAACAGGTTTTGCGAGCCGTTACGCGGGTGCGCCATGGCGCTTGATCTGGAAACACTGCGCAAAATGGTGGCGCAGCATGGGCGGGTTGCCCGTGTTGTGATCGCCGAAGTGAAAGGATCGTCCCCGCGTGAGGTGGGGGCGGCGATGCTGGTCTGGCCCGGTGGGCAAAGCGGCACAATCGGTGGCGGCGCGCTAGAGTTTCAAGCCGCCCAACAGGCGTTCCTGCGCCAAGGGCTGACGCGCCACCCGCTGGGGCCAGAGCTGGGGCAGTGCTGCGGTGGCTCGGTCACATTATTGACCGAACATTATGAGGCCGCAGATCTGCAAAATCTGGATGGCCCGATCTTTGCCCGTGGCGGGGGCGACATGCCGCTGGCTGTACATCGCCTGCTGGACAGGGCGCGGGCGCAGGGCAGACTGCCCGACACGCAGTTGCTTCAGGGATGGATGGTGGAACCCGTAGAAGCGCCACGTGATCCGCTGTGGATCTGGGGCGCGGGCCATGTGGGGCGGGCATTGGTCACAACGCTGGCGCCGCTGCCGGATTACGCGATCACCTGGGTGGATACCGCGCCTGCGCGCTTCCCGGATCACATCCCAGATCATGTCACCGCTCTGCCCGATCCCGATCCGGCCCGGCTGATGGCTTATGCCCCCCATGAGGCCAACCACCTGATCCTGACCTATAGCCACGAACTGGATCTGGCGCTGTGCCATGCAGCGTTGCACCACCGGTTCAGATTCGCGGGCGTCATCGGGTCTGACACGAAATGGGCCCGCTTTCGCAAACGGTTACACGATCTCGGCCATTCAGATGCACAAATTCAGCGCATTTGCTGCCCAATTGGTCAGAAAGACCTAGGCAAGAACCCGCAGGCCATTGCCATTGGCGTGGCCAGCCAGCTACTGACACAGAAAACAGGGGGACAGGACGCATGGAACAGACACTGCTCAGCATCCGGGGCCTGAGAAAGGCATATCCCGGCGTTGTCGCCAATGATGATGTCTCATTCGATATTCAAAAGGGCGAAATTCACGCGCTTTTGGGGGAAAACGGTGCGGGGAAATCCACGCTGGTGAAAATGATCTATGGTCTTGTCGCACCGGATATCGGTGAAATGGTCATGGATGGCGCGGCTTACAAGCCCGCGAAACCCTCTGAGGCGCGCAAATCTGGCGTGGCCATGGTGTTTCAGCACTTTTCGCTGTTTGATGCTTTGGATGTGGCGGAAAATGTCGCGCTTGGCATGGATAATCCGCCTGCGCCGCGTGATCTGGCAAAACAGATCAAAGAGGTCTCGGAAAACTACGGCTTGCCGCTCGATCCGCATCGCACGGTTGGCACGCTGTCTGCCGGGGAACGTCAGCGGGTTGAGATCATTCGCTGCCTTTTGCAGGATCCGCGCCTGCTGATCATGGATGAACCCACCAGCGTTCTGACCCCACAAGAGGTGGATATTCTTTTTGAGACCCTGCGCAAGCTGAAATCAGAGGGCACCTCGATCCTGTATATTTCGCACAAGCTGGAAGAGATCCGCGCGCTGTGTGATCACGCCACTGTGCTGCGTCATGGCAAGAATGTCGGCACCTGTACACCGTCTGAAACGCAGGCGCGCGAGATGGCGGAAATGATGGTGGGCAGCTCTTTTGCCACCCCAACCGCCAAAGACAAAGATCTGGGCAAAGTGCGATTGCAGGTCAAAAACCTGAACCTGCCCGCACCCGGCGGCTTTGGTACACCTTTGCGTGACATCAGTTTTGAAGTCCAAGCGGGAGAAGTGCTGGGTCTGGGCGGTGTGGCTGGCAATGGGCAGGATGAGCTGCTGTCTGCCCTGTCCGGCGAACATCCGGCACAGCCCGGCATGGTTATTCTGGATGGTCAGGATATCAGCACCGCCGGCCCGATTGAACGCCGCGGCGTGCGCGTGCTTTCAGCGCCAGAGGAACGTCTTGGCCATGCGGCAGCCCCGGATATGAGCCTGACAGAAAATGGCGTGCTGACCGCCGCGCGCGGCGAAGATATCCTGAGCAACGGCTTCATACGCTGGGATAAAGCCCGCGCTTTTGCGGAAAACGTCATCAAGCAGTTTGATGTGCGCACCCCCGGCCCGGATGTGGCTGCGCGCGCGCTGTCTGGGGGCAATCTGCAGAAATTCGTGGTGGGTCGCGAAATTGTGCAGCAGCCTGATCTGCTGGTGATCAACCAGCCCACCTGGGGCGTGGATGCCGCCGCCGCCGCGTTTATTCGCCAGTCGATCCTGGATCTGGCGGCCAAAGGCAGCGCCATTGTGGTGATCTCACAGGATCTGGATGAACTCATGGAGGTTTCAGATCGTTTCGGAGCATTAAACGAGGGGCGTCTGTCAGCCCCACGCCCGGTTGTCGATCTGGATATCGAACAGATCGGCCTGATGATGGGCGGTGCCCATGACATGGAGGTGGCCCATGCAGATGCCTGATCCCTCTGACCTTTTCCATTCTCTGATCGGAGGCGCCCTATGATCCGTCTCGAAAAACGCCCGCAACCCTCACGCTTTTGGTCCAGCTTTTCGCCCTTGCTGGCGGTGATCATGACCATGATCTTTGGCGGGCTGCTGTTTGCATTCTTGGGCGCTGACCCTTTCGAAGCCATTCGCACCATTTTCTGGGATCCGCTGTTCCACCCGAATTTTGCCGCCTATTCCCGCCCGCAGCTGCTGGTCAAAGCCGGACCGCTGATCCTGATCGCCATTGGCCTGTCGATTGGCTTCAAGGCGGGCATCTGGAACATCGGCGCTGAGGGCCAGTACATCATGGGGGCCATCTGCGGGGCCGCGGCAGGTCTGGCCTTTTACCCGTCAGAAAGCGTTCTGATCTTTCCGCTGATGATCATCGCTGGTGGTCTAGGGGGCTGGGTCTGGTCGATGATCCCCGCGCTGCTGAAAACCCGCTTTGGCACAAATGAAATCCTTGTGTCGCTGATGCTGGTCTATGTGGCGGAAAATATTCTGGCCTCGATGTCATCGGGCCTGCTGCGCAATCCTGACGGCATGGGCTTTCCCGGATCGCGCAATTTCAAGGAATGGGACGCAGCCCATAACGCCGAAATTTTTACCGGCACCGGGATGCACTGGGGTGTGGTCTTTGCCTTTATCGCCGTGATCGGTGCCTATGTCATGCTAAGCCGCCATATCATGGGCTATAACATCCGCCTGACCGGCGAAGCGCCGCGCGCCGCGCGCTTTGCAGGGGTCAGCCCAACACGGATTGTGATCCTGTGTCTGGGAATTTCGGGCGCGCTGGCCGGTATGGCGGGCCTCTTCGAAGTCACCGGCCCCGCCGGGCAAATCAGCATTGATTTCAATTCCGGCTATGGGTTTACCGCAATCATCGTGGCCTTCCTTGGCCGTTTGAACCCCATCGGCATCCTGCTGGCCGGGCTTCTTATGGCGCTGACCTATATCGGCGGTGAATTGGCGCAGCTGATGCTGGGGGTGCCGGGGGCCTCTATCCAGCTGTTCCAGGGGATGCTGCTGTTCTTCCTTCTGGCCACTGACGTCTTCACCAATTTCCGTATCGCCCGCACCACCAAGAAGGAGACCGCATAATGGATCTGTCTTCGATTTCGCCTATCCTTCTTGTGGCTTCGATCATGGTCTCTGCCACGCCTATCCTGTTTGCCGCCATCGGTGAAATGGTGGTGGAAAAATCCGGGGTGCTGAACCTTGGGGTTGAGGGCATGATGATCACCGGGGCCGTCGTCGGCTTTGCTGTCGCGGTGAACACCTCATCGCCGATCCTGGGGTTTGCGGCGGCCGCTGTCGCGGGGGCGGTGCTTTCTGCGGCCTTTGCGGTGCTGGTGCTGTTCTTGCTGTCAAATCAGGTGGCGACGGGGTTGGGGCTGACATTGGTCGGGCTTGGCCTGTCATCGCTGATCGGCAAACCCTATGAGGGGATGAAATCCCCCACCCTGCCAAAACTGGATATCCCGCTGCTCAGCGATCTGCCGGTTGTCGGTCCAATGCTGTTTTCCCATGATCTGATGGTTTACGTCAGCCTTGCACTGGTTGTCGCAGTCTGGGCCTTTCTCAAACACAGCCGTGCGGGCCTGATCCTGCGCGCCGTTGGCGAAAGCCACGATAGCGCCCATGCGCTTGGCTATAAGGTTGTGCATGTGCGACTGATGGCGATCCTGTTCGGTGGTGCCTGTTCCGGCCTTGGCGGGGCCTACCTTAGCCTCGTGCGGGTGCCACAATGGACCGAAGGCATGACCGCAGGCGCGGGCTGGATCGCGCTGGCGATTGTGGTCTTTGCGTCATGGCGCGCGGGCCGCATTCTGGTGGGCGCCTATCTGTTTGGCGGGGTCACTGTCTTGCAGCTGAACCTGCAGGCGGCAGGCGCAAATGTGCCGGTGGCGCTGCTGTCGGCATCGCCCTATCTGATCACCATCATCGTTCTGGTCATCATCTCAGCCCGTGGCGCCCATGGGGCCCCCGCATCGCTGGGTCGCGCCTTCCATGCGTCGCACTGACAGGTGAGCGCAGACAAGACATATTTCGGCTGGTCAAAGGCGCGCCTGCAATGCGCCTTTGATTATCATCTGGAAACCCGAGACAAATGGATCGGCTATCTGCTCTATGGGGTGATCCTTGGCTCGGCCATCGCTGTAACACTGCGCAGTATGCCGCAGTTCAGCGGGCCGATTTACCGGGTTCTAGATGCGCTGGAAGTTATCTTTCTGACGATCTTTGTCGTCGAATACCTGCTGCGCCTGTGGTCTGCCCCCAATCGCTGGAAATATGTCTTTAGCTTTTGGGGCATTGTAGATCTGGCGGCGATCCTGCCCGCGCTGCTGTTCCTGTTCCCCGATTCAGAAACCATCCGCACCCTACGCCTGATGCGTATGTTCCGCTTGCTGAAACTGCTGCGGATGCGCAAAGCGCTCTACCGCTTTGAACACGCGCTGGCGCAAAGCCGCGATGAGCTGATCCTGTTCAGCTTTCTGGCCTCGATCATCCTGTTTCTATCGGCGGTCGGCATCCACCATTTCGAAAGCGACACCCAACCCGAAGCCTTTGGCACCATCCCACAGGCGCTGTGGTGGGCACTGGTCACATTTACCACCGTGGGCTATGGAGACGCCTATCCCATCACCATCGCGGGGAAGGTTTTCACCGCGCTGACCCTGATCGTTGGCCTGGGTGTCGTGGCAATCCCAACCGGAATTGTGACTTCGGCCTTGCTCAACGCACCAAAAACAAACGAAGATAAAACCAAACCTGACCAAGGGAGACCTGAAAATGAACCGTAGAACGCTGCTGGCCTCGGCCGCTTTTGCCCTGACACTGGGCACCGCCGCACAGGCGGATGACCCTGTCACCGCAGGCTTTATTTATGTTGGCCCCATCGGCGATGGCGGCTGGACCTATGAACACAACAAAGGCCGCGAAGCTGTCGAAGCCGCCTTTGGCGACAAGGTGAAAACCATCTATCAGGAATCGGTTCCTGAAGGGGCTGACGCAGAACGCGCGATCACCCAGATGGCCCTGTCGGGTGCAGACATCATCTTTACCACCTCGTTTGGCTATATGGACCAGACCATTGCCGTGGCAAAGAAGTTCCCGAACATCAAGTTCGAGCACGCAACCGGCTATAAGACTTCGGAAAACGTGTCGACCTATTCCGCACGTTTCTACGAAGGTCGCGCCATTCAGGGCCATATCGCGGGCAGCATGACCGAAACCAACAAGATCGGCTACATCGCCTCTTTCCCGATCCCCGAAGTGATCCGCGGCATCAACTCGGCCTATCTGCACGCCAAAAAGGTTAACCCGGACGTCGAATTCAAAATCATCTGGGCCTACACATGGTTTGACCCAGCCAAAGAAGCCGACGCAGCCAAAGCGCTGATCGAGCAAGGCTGTGACGTGGTGCTGCAGCACACCGATTCAACCGCACCTCAGGCGGCAGCGCAGGAAGCAGGCAATGTGATCACCTTTGGTCAGGCGTCGGATATGGCTGAATACGGCCCGAAACCGCGCGTATCGTCGATCATCGATGATTGGGGCCCCTACTATGTGCAGCGTGTTCAGGCTGTGATGGATGGAACCTGGTCGACCGTTCAAACCTGGGACGGCATCGGCGCGGGCATGGTGGGCATTGGTGAAATCACCGACGCTGTTCCTGCCAAAGTCAAAGAAGAAGCTCTGGCGCTGAAAGACTCGCTGGCTTCGGGCGATTACCACACGTTCACCGGCCCGATCAACAAAGCCGACGGTTCGGTCTGGCTGGTTGAAGGCGAAACCGCCTCTGACGGCGATCTGCTGGGCATGAACTTTTACGTCGAAGGCCTGAACGCCGAGATCCCGAACTAAGCCTTCGGAATATAGAAATTATGAAAGCCCCGCCTATTGGTGGGGCTTTTTTTATGGGGCCTGCTTCGGTGCCAAAAGTCAGTTGAGCAAATAAAACCGACTTTACAAAAGACCGTTTACCGGGATCGTCGTGACCAAAACACTACAAAACATCCAAGCTCACCTTCACCCGATCCATCACAACCGCCGTTTTAAATCGGCTGATGTTGGATGCGTCAAAGAAATGTTCCTGTGTAAAGGCTTCATATTCCTTGATGTCTTTCACCGTCAGGATCAGCAGGAAATCCGCCTCTCCTGTGGTGTAATAGCATTGCTGGACACAGTCCGCAGTGCGCATTTTGCGTTTGAAGGCATCCAGTTGTGCCCGGTTTTCCCGTTCCAGCAACACTTCGACGATGATGGTCATGTCTCGCCCCAGCTTGCCCGGTGACAACACAGCGATATCGCGTTCGATCACCCCGGTGTCGCGCAGCTTTTTCAGTCGCTTTTGCACTGCGGGCGGTGATAGCCCCACCTGCTGACTAATGGCCTCTGCGGTCAGGCGGGCATCGCGCTGCATCAGCCTGAGGATATTGTGATCTTTTTCGTCCATGTTCCGTTTATCATCACCAAATTACACTCACACAATCAATTTCAGAACATTCGCATGCAAGATCGACGCGCAACCTCCTGAAATCTGCATAAACTGGCTCAAACACAGGTGGGCATATGGCGCAGGAACTGGATCTGACAGCACTACGGCGCGATTTTCACAGGCATCCCGAACTGGGGTTTCAGGAAATCCGCAGCAAATCAAAAGTGGCGCAGATCCTGCGGGATCTGGGGCTTGAGGTACATGAAGGCGCAGGCGTCATCGGCGTTTTGCGGCGCGGCAATGGACACCGCTGTATCGGATTGCGCGCCGATATGGATGCGCTGCCGATTTTGGAAACTTCAACGCATGACTATCCTTCACAAACCCCCGGCGTGATGCATGCCTGCGGCCACGACGGGCATATGACCATGCTTTTGGGCGCAGCAGAGCAGCTTGCCCGTGAGGGTGACTTTGACGGCAGCGTCATGTTCATTTTTCAACCCAACGAAGAACACGGCAAAGGCGCGCAGGCGATGATCGAAGAAGGCGTGCTGCATCAGTTTCCGATGGATGAAATCTATGCCATCCACAATCTGCCCGGCGCGCCTCTGGGGCAGGTTTCGACCCGGGCCGGGGTGATTTGCAGCAGTGAAAGCCTGTTTGAAATCAACATTATCGGCCAGGGCGGCCATGCGTCGATGCCTCAGGTGGGGGTCGAGACTATCACCGTGGGCGCGGAACTGGTGCTGGCGTTGCAAACCATCGTTTCGCGCAAACTGTCCCCCGGCGCGGGTGCGGTGGTTTCGGTCACAGAGTTTCTGACCGATGGGCAACGCAATGTGCTGCCCGGACGCACGACCCTGAAAGGGGATGTGCGCGCAAGGTCACCCCAAGACCGCACCGCGATTGAGAGCTTCATGCGCCAGATTTGTGCTGGGATCGCCACCACCCATGCGGTTGAGATTACGATGGAATTTACAACCGAGTTCATCGAAACCATCAACGCGCCCGCCCCTTGCGAGGCGGTGTATCAAGCCGCCGAGCAAAGCGGTCTTGAGGTGCATCGCGATCGTCCGCCCATGAGCTTTTCAGAGGATTTCGCCCATTTTGCGAGCATGATTCCCGCCTGCTTCCTGCTGCTGGGCAATGGGACAACTGGCGCGCATGGGCAGCCGCTGCATGCCTCAGACTATGATTTCAACGATGCGCTTTTACCCATCGGAGCCCGGTTCTGGGCCAATCTGGTGCGCGCACGCCTGACACAGGAAAGATGAGATGGACAGATTTGCCACCCCTCTGAAACACACCCGCCAAAACCCGCAGATTGGGGATGCCGCGCAACGCGTGATCACAAAAGCCGATTTCGCAAAGGCCTGCGAAGAAATCGGTCACTGGCTGGGCTATGAACCCACCCCATTGGTGTCTTTGTCAGGTCTGGCAAAACAACTGGGCGTGGGAGAGATCCATTACAAAGACGAAGGCCCGCGCTTTGGGCTGGGCAGTTTCAAGGCGCTGGGTGGGTCTTACGCAGCCATGCGCGTTCTACAACGCGAGCTGACCAAACGTCTGGGGCATCCGGTTTCCCTGCAGGATATCCGCGCGCGCAACCATCCTCAGGCTGCTGAAATCACCTTGGTTTCTGCAACAGATGGCAACCATGGGCGGTCACTGGCCTGGGGCTGTCAGCGCTTTGGCGTGCCCTGCCGCATCTACATCCACGCCGAAGTGAGCGAGGGCCGCGCGCAGGCCATGCGCGATCTGGGCGCCACCGTGATCCGCATCAACGGGGATTACGACGCCTCTGTTGTTCAAGCCAAAGAAGAAGCCGAAGCCAATGGCTGGTTTGTGGTCTCTGACACCTCATGGCCCGGTTATACGGATCCGCCGCGCGATGTGATGGCAGGCTATGGCATGATGACCCGCGAGGTCTGCGAGGCCCTGCCGCAGCCCCCCACCCATGTGTTTTTGCAAGGGGGGGTCGGCGGGCTGGCCGCCTCTGTCGCGGCCGGGTTGCGCCAGTTTTACGGCGCGGTCTCACCCCGTGTGGTGATTGTGGAACCAGATTTAGCCGCCTGCCTGTTTGACAGCGCCCGCGCCGGTCAGGCCACAGCCTTCGCCATTCAAGAAGAAACCATCATGGCTGGCCTATCCTGTGGCGAACCTTCTGAAATGGCCTGGGAAATCCTGGCAGAGGAAGCCGTTGATTTTCTAACCATCCCCGATCACCTTATTCCCCCAACCATTCGTCTGCTTGCCAATCAGGAAAGCGGTGATCCCAAGATCGAGGCCGGTGAAAGTGCGGTGGCAGGGCTCGCGGCTATCATTGCGGCGATGCAATCCCCCGAAATGGCGCAGACGCTGGATCTTGGCCCGCAGTCGCGCGTGCTTTTGATCGGATCCGAAGGGGTGACAGACCCGGAAATTTTCGCAGCCATCATGGGGGGCAAAGATGTCTGACACCCCTGTGCGCGGCTTTGACACCGCTGAATTCCAGGCCCGTACCCGCAAGGCACAGAGTCTGATGGCGCAACAAGGGTTGACCGGGGTTCTGCTGCTGTCAGAACCAGAAGTGCGATATTTCAGCGGGTTCCACACGTTGTTCTGGCAAAGCCCCACCCGCCCCTGGTTTCTCTTTGTGCCTGCCAGCGGTGATCCCATTGCCATTATTCCCGAAATCGGCGCGGATCTGATGCGGCGCACATGGATCAGTGATATTCGCACCTGGAGCGCCCCAAACCCCGCCGATGATGGCATCAGCCTGCTAACAGATCTATTGGCCCCCATCGCGGCCCAACAGGGCGCCATCGGCTTGCTGAAAGGCCATGAAACCGGCTTGCGTATGCCGCTGGCGGATTATGAACGCCTGCTGGCCGCGTTACCGGGTTTGCAGGTTCAAGACGCCACGCCGATCATTCGCAGCCTGCGCATGGTCAAGTCGGAGGCCGAGATCACCAAACTGCGCCATATCTGCGCCATTGGATCGCGCAGCTTTGATGAAATCCCGCAATTGGCACAGGAAGGGCTGCCCTTTGATCAGCTGTTTCGCGATTTTCGCCGTGCGGCGCTGGCACAGGGGGCGGATGATGTGCCCTATCTTGTGGGTGGCGCGGATCAGGGGGGCTATCGTGATGTGATTTCGCCGCCAACAGCCCGCCCTTTGCAGGCTGGCGATATCTTTATGCTGGACACCGGGGCCACCTGGGATGGGTATTTCTGCGACTTTGACCGCAACTTTGCCATTGGTCACGCCGATGATCTGTCACGCCGCGCCTATGAGGTGCTTTGGCGCGCGACCGAGGCCGGAATCAACGCCGCCCGCCCTGGCATCACCTGCCGCGAACTGTTTCAGACCATGCAATCAGTGATCACAGAAATGGATGATCAGGGCGGCGATGTCGGGCGGCTGGGGCATGGGCTGGGGATGCAGCTGACCGAATGGCCCTCACATGCGGCGTTTGACGACACGGTCTTGCTCGAAAACATGGTCCTGACGCTAGAACCATCGCTGTCTTACGGTGCAGGGCGGCTGATGGTGCATGAGGAAAACATCGTCCTGCGCGCTGATGGTGCCGAGCTGCTGACAAAGCGCGCCGCCCCCGAACTGCCAATTCTTTGAGGGATAAAATGAAACTGCCGTTTGTCACCGATGACGGGATTGGCACCCGTGCCAATCTGGGACTGATCCTGCTGTCCACCGATGAAACCCTGGAAGCGGAAATGCGCATGTTCGCCCCGCAAAACGGCGTCGCGCTGTATCATACACGCATCCCGATGGTGCCTGAGATCCGCCCCGAAACACTGGCACAGATGCAGGCAGATATCCCAGCCGCTGCCGCGCTTTTGCCCAGCGCGCTGGAATTCGACGTGATCGGCTATGGCTGCACATCAGCTTCATCTGTGATTGGGTCTCAGAAGGTGGCTGAGGCCGTGCAGCAGATCTTTCCAAAGGCAAAGATCACAGACCCGCTGGCGGCGCTGATCGCAGCCGGACAGGCGCTTGGGGTCAGGCGGCCTGGCTTTCTCACACCTTACCTGCCCGAGGTTTCTGCCCGCATGCGTGACCGGCTGGAAGAGGCCGGGTTTGACATCACCGGCTTTGGATCTTTTGAGGAAGGCGACGATCGCATTGTGGCCCGGATCACCGAAGCCTCGATCACCGCCGCTGCGCTGCGCCTTGCGCAGACAACAGATTGCGATGCTTTAGTGGTCTCCTGCACCAATCTGCGGTGTGCAAAGGTGATTGCCTCAATCGAAGCCCAAACCGGCCTGCCCGTTCTGAGCAGCAATCAGGCCCTTGCCTGGCATATGATGCGTCTTGCGGGTCTGGATGATCAGCCCAGCGGCTTTGGCGCGCTTTTCTCTCACAGCTTGGCGTGCTGAAAAAATATGCGCTTCACACTCTCTCCCCGGTTGCGCCGCAAATGCGTCACAATTTGATTCAATATCGTACGACATTGAAAAGGAGAGCCTTGAAAATGTCGCGTGTGATTACAGGAATGCTGTTCCCCATTCTTGGACTGAGTATTGCAGGCTGCGCCACTTCACATGAGGAAGTGAGCCGATCCGCGATGCCCGGCTTTGCCCAATCATATCTGGATGATCTTCAGTACCCGCGGACGCCGGAAATTTCGACCAGATCCGAAACCAATGTTCTGTACGGGCTGGGCCCCATCTGATCCTAACGCGCCGCCAAGATCATATCTGCGGCTTTTTCCGCGATCATGATGGTGGGTGAATTGGTGTTTCCACTGGTGATCAGCGGCATCACACTGGCGTCAACCACACGCAGACCTCCGACAGTTTTAAACCGCAGTTCGGCGTCCAATGGGGCGCTGTCTTCGTTGCCCATACGCACTGTTGAAACCGGGTGGAAAATGGTCGTGCCGATATCCCCCGCGGCCTGCGCAAGCTCGGCTTCGCTTTCGAAATCAGGCCCCGGTTTCATTTCCTCTGGCGCATAGCGCTGCATCGAAGACTGCGCCATGACCTTGCGGGCAAAGCGGATCGAATCCACCGCCACCCGGCGATCCCCCTCTGTAGACAGGTAATTCGGCGCGATTTTCGGCGCATCCCGCCAGTCGTTCGAGGCAATGCGCACCGCGCCACGGCTTTCAGGGCGCAGGTTGCACACCGATGCGGTCAGAGCTGGGAAATCATGCAAGGATTCCCCAAACGCGCCCAGCGACAGCGGCTGAACGTGGAATTCGATATCAGGCGTGGCCAACCCTTCGCGTGATCTGGCAAAAGCACCCAGCTGCGACGGGGCCATCGACATGGGCCCGCGACGGCGAAACACGTAATCCATGCCAATCTGCATCTTGCCCAGAAAGGAATTGGCCATCGTGTTCAGGGTCTTGGCCCCCTGCAACTTCCAGGCGCAGCGCAATTGCAGGTGGTCTTGCAGATTGGCCCCAACGCCGGGCGCATCCTGCTGCACCGCGATGCCGTGTTCTTGCAGCAAATCCGCCGGACCAATGCCGGACAGTTGCAGGATCTGAGGCGAATTGATCGCCCCGGCTGACAGGATCACATCGCCAGAACAGCGCGCTTCGCAGCGCTGGCCATTCTGATCATAGACCACCCCCACCGCGCGCCCATCCTGCATGATCAGATGCATCGCCTGCGCCTTGGTTTCCACCTTTAGCTTGTCTTGGGGCGCGGTGCGCAAAAAGGCCTTGGCCGTGTTCATCCGCCAGCCACCGCGCTGGTTCACCCGGAAATAGCCCACGCCCTCGTTGTCGCCTCGGTTGAAATCTTCGACCACGGGCAGGCCAGCCTCTGCCGCCGCATCCCGCCAGTGATCCAGCACCTCCCAGTGCAGACGCTGGGTTTCGACCCGCCATTCACCCCCCTGCGCATGCAGATCTGATGCGCCTTCGGAATAGTCTTCGGATTTCAGGAAATAGGGCAGCACATCGTCCCAGCCCCAGCCAGACAGGCCCAGCTGACGCCACCCGTCATAATCAGCCGCCTGCCCCCGCAAGTAGAGCATCCCGTTGATCGAAGAACAGCCCCCCAGCACCTTGCCGCGCGGATACAGCAACTGTCGCCCGTTCAGCCCTGCATCGGCTTCGGTCTTATACATCCAATCGGTACGCGGATTGCCAATACAATACAGATACCCCATGGGGATATGCACCCAATGGTAATTGTCCTTACCGCCCGCTTCCAGCAGCAGTACCCGGCGGCCCCCTTCGGTCAGACGTTTGGCCAAAACGCATCCTGCGCTACCTGCGCCGACAATTATGTGATCCCAATCGCCCTGCATTCTGGCCTCTCCCTGCTGATTGGCGGCACCATGGCCTATGCTTTGGGCAAGGGCAATGTCAGACCGGCAGGGCTGTGGTCTTGAACACCGTGCGTAACGCAAAGGAAGACTGCATCTGCGCCACCCCCGGCAGGCGGGTCAGGTGCTGGCGATGAATGCGGGCGAAATCTTCGGTGTCTTCTGCAACCACCTTGAGGATGTAATCCGCAGACCCTGCCATCAGATGGCATTCCAGCACATCCGGCACGCGGGCCACAGCGGTTTCGAAAGCTTCCAACACCTCATCCGCCTGCGCGCTTAGGGTAATCTCAACAAACACAGTGGTGGGCAGGCCCATCTTGCGCGCATCCAGCAGCGCTACATAGTCACGCACATAGCCTTCGGCCTCAAGGCGCTGCACCCGACGGTGACAGGCCGAGGCCGATAGATTCACCGCCTCTGAGAGGTCAGAGTTGGAAATGCGTCCCTTGCGCTGAAGTGTTCGCAAGATACGTTTATCCGTCTCATCCAGTGACATTTCGCGAACCTTCTTCGAATAACTTCCAAGTTTGCCGAATATTTGTGCATTCATTCTAGCGCAAGCCATCAAGATAGAAAACAGCTTGCACAGGCGGTGTGCCACTCTGGTTGCATTAGCATATTGGAGGAGCGCGTTATGCTGATCGGATGCCCTACTGAAATCAAACCCCAGGAATTTCGCGTCGGGATCACCCCGAACGCCGCACAGGAAGCCATTGCCCACGGGCATAAGGTGATCATGCAGAAAGGTGCGGGCCTTGGTGCCGGTTTTGCCGACGAAGATTACACCGCCGCCGGTGCCGGGATTGTCGACACCGCCGAGGAAATCTTTGCCACTGCCGATATGATCGTCAAGGTGAAGGAACCGCAGGCCGGTGAACGCAAGATGCTGCGCGAAGGGCAGCTGCTGTTCACCTATCTGCATCTCGCACCCGACCCGGATCAGACCCATGATCTGCTGGCCTCGGGCTGCACTGCAATTGCCTATGAAACTGTGACTGATGACCGGGGTGGGCTGCCGCTGCTGGCCCCCATGTCCGAAGTTGCCGGACGGCTGGCCCCACAGGTGGGCGCATGGACCCTGCAAAAAGCAAATGGCGGACGCGGTGTTCTGATGGGTGGCGTGCCCGGTGTGGGCCCGGCCAAGGTTGTGGTGATTGGCGGCGGTGTTGTTGGCACCCATGCGGCCAAGATCGCTGCAGGGATGGGCGCCGATGTGACCGTGCTGGACAGATCACTGCCGCGTCTGCGCTATCTGGATGATGTCTTTGGCGGCAGTTTCAAGAACCAGTATTCCACTGCCGGGGCCACCGCTGAACTGATTCAGGATGCGGATATGGTGATTGGTGCGGTGCTGATCCCCGGGGCTGCTGCCCCCAAACTGGTATCGCGCGCACAGCTGTCGACAATGAAACCCGGTGCGGCCCTTGTGGATGTGGCGATTGATCAGGGCGGCTGCTTTGAAACCTCAAAGGCAACCACCCATGCCGACCCGATTTATGATGTCGATGGCATCATGCATTATTGCGTCGCAAACATGCCGGGGGCCGTGGCGCGGACCTCAACCATCGCATTGGGGAATGCCACCCTGCCCTTTATGCTGGCGCTGGCCGACAAAGGTTGGAAACAGGCCTGTCTTGATGACGCGCACCTGCTGAACGGGTTGAACGTACACGCGGGCAAACTGACCTACTATGCGGTGGGCGAAGCGCTTGGTATTGACGTGCTGTCACCACAGCTGGCGGTGAAACAGTAACACCGAACACACCGATAGATGCAGGACCAGATTTCCGCGGTCCTGCATCTACCAATATCCGTGGCGCTCCTTTAAAAAAGGAGAGACCCTGCGGACAGGGCCTCAAGTACCCTTATTTCTTCAAAGCATCCCGGATTTCGATCAAAAGATCCAGCTCGGTTGGGCCCGCCGGGGTGTCTTCGGTGGTTTCTTGTTCCTGCTTTTCTGCCGCTTCCTTGATCCGGTTCACAGTTTTCACCAGCATGAAAACCACAAAGGCGATAATGAGGAAGTTGATCACCGCCATCACAAACCGTCCAACAGCAAAGACAGGCGCACCCGCTTCTTCAGCCGCGCTAAGCGAGGCGTAAACCTGACCGTTCAGCGCATAGAACCAGCCGGTAAAGTCGATCCCACCTGTAAACAATGCGATGATCGGATTGATCAGATCACCCACCATGGATTTCACAATAGCGGTAAAAGCCGCGCCCACGATGATCCCCACGGCCATATCCATGACATTGCCCTTGGCAATGAAATCCTTGAACTCTTGTATCATAGTCCCATTCCTCTTCGCGCTCACACACTCACGACCTGCAAAATTGCACATAAAACCCCCTTTGAAACCGGGAAGCAGCGCTTAGGTTTCCCCCAACGCACAGTTATCAGGAGCAGCCCCATGGCCGATCTTTCGCAATTCCCCATTACTCAGCGCTGGCCTGCGCAAAAGCCTGACCACATTCAGCTCTATGCTTTTCCGACACCCAATGGCGTGAAGGTTTCAATTGCGCTGGAAGAAATGGGCCTACCTTATGAGGCCCATCGCGTCACCCTGTCAGATTCGGATGTCCAAAGCCCCGAGTTCCTAAGCCTGAACCCCAATAATAAGATCCCGGCGATCATCGATCCGAACGGCCCCGATGGCGCGCCGATTGGCCTGTTCGAAAGCGGCGCAATCCTGCTGTATCTGGCGGAAAAGACCGGCAAATTCATTGGTAAATCCGCCAGTGAAAAGGCCGTTGTGACCCAATGGCTGATGTTCCAGATGGGGGGCCTTGGCCCGATGCTGGGGCAGCTTGGGTTCTTTTATAAGTTTGCTGGCAGCGACATCGAAGACCCGCGCCCGCGTGAACGCTATATCAACGAAGCCAAGCGCCTGTTGAACGTGCTGGAAAAACAGCTGGACGGTCAGGATTGGGTCGCTGGCGACTATTCCATCGCCGATATGGCCATTGCGCCCTGGCTGCGTGTTCTGGATTTCTACGGCGCAAAAGAGGTGCTGGGCTGGGACAACTATACAAACCTCAAGGCCTATGTCGCCCGTTTCGAAGCCCGCCCAGCCGTTCAGGTGGGCCTGAACACACCGCCGCGCGAGGGCTGATATAGAAAGGCGCGGATCACGCGCCTTTACCCTTTCAACCGGGAAGCGCTCCGGTCAGAACATAGGTCAGGATCTGCACCACCTGTTCGGGGGTGCGGGCCACGGCAAGGGCAGCGGCATCCACCTCTTTGAGGGCGTGATCATGCTCTGGCGGCTGCAGAATGATCAGTGATTTACCCAGCGCAGCGGCATAGCCCGCGTCAAACGCAGCATTCCACTGTTTGTATTTATCGCCAAAACGCACCACAACCACATCCGCATCAGCAATGCCTTTGCGGGTGCGAATGGCGTTCATATTTGCGCCTTTATTGTCGTGCCAGAATTTGTTGTCCTCGGCGCCAAGGATCGCCACGCCACAATCGTCACTGGCGTCATGATCTGTCACCGGCGCGTTAAAGGTGATCCCCAGCCCCGCCGCGCCAGATGTAATCTGATCGCGCCAGTCTGTGTGGATCTCACCCGAGAGATAAACGTTAAGGCTCATGTCATTCCTCCTAACCTGATGCCCTGCTGCCTTTTGGCCTAGCGCGCCGGGGCGCAGTTGCAAACCCCCGAAAACATCCGCAGGTCACGATGCGTGAACAGCGGTGGCGCAGCCACATCGTAGCGCGCGCATCTGGCGTGGTCAGCCTTGCCGGATCATGGCAGCGGATCGTTCAACCAATTCAAAAGGATCTGAACATGCCACCTATTGCAGAGAGTCTGTCGCATATTCCCCTGGGGGTCTTTCCATTGTTCATCGGGCTTGTGGCGCTGGGGCTTTATGCGCGGCGCGACCGGGTCAGCAGAGTTCTGTTGATCAACGCCCTGCCCCTGCTGGGGATCATGTCGCTGATCCGGGCTGTTGCACTGGGCTTGCCAGCTATTGCCGCGCTGGCCCTCGGCTGGGCCATTGGCACCGCGCTCGGTCAGCACCTGCAACCCCACTGGACAGTTGCCCGCGACACTTATCGCGTCGCATTGCGTGGTGAAACCGTAACGATGATCACGGTTCTTGGGCTGTTTATCGTGAACTTTGCTGCTGGCATGATCCACGGGATCGCCCCGCAACAGGCCGAAAGTGCGATCTTCGGCCTGTTTTACGGGGGGATTGCCGGCACGCTTTCCGGCAGCTTTGCCGGGCGCACGTTGTATATTGCACGCATGCCTGTTTCTGACAGCCTGCGTGGCTGACCTTATCTGCGCCCTTTCAGATGCTTGCGCAGCTCGGTATAGCCGCCGATTTTCTTGCCGTCGATAAAGATCAGCGGCGTGGTAGCCACGTGATGTTTGTCTTTGAAGGCATCGGTTTCAGCGCGGGTGCGCAGGATGTGCTCTTCGATCGCAAACCCTTTGTCGCGCAGCAGATCGCGCGCGGCGGTGCCATAGCCGCAGGTGTAATGGGGCAGTTCCATACGGTGCAAAACAGCTTTGCTCATTGTGGTATCTCCTGTGTTGCCCCTTACAAAAGACGCGGGGCCTGCCATCGCAAGCCCCGCGTTTTCACGTTTCAGACAAGCTCTTGTGAGCCGCTGTAACTTAACCATTCACACGGATGGTTTCGTTCTTTGGATCATAGGGGCTGTCACAGGTGATCACCGCATCCCACAGTTTATCCTGCATTTTGACCCTCAGCTTGGTGCCTTCAACGGCATCCTCGGGGCGGACATAGCCCATGCCGATGCTTTTCTCGAAGGCCACCGAATAGCCGCCCGATGTCAGACGACCCACGCGGGTGGTGCCATCTTCCAGATAGAGCGCTTCGCGGCCCCAGGGATCCGCATCCTCTGGCCCATCAATCAGCAGGGTCACACATTTAAAGCGCACACCGGTTTCAACCATGGCATCTTTCCCGTGGAAGTCTTTTTCCAGGTCAATGAAGCGCGGCAGGTCTGCCTCAGCCGGGGTGGCATCGCGGCCCAGTTCGGTGCCAAAGGCGCGATAGGATTTTTCCTGACGCAGCCAGTTTTGCGCACGCGCGCCAACCAGCTTCATACCGTGCTTTTCGCCCGCTTTTTCCAGCAGATCGAACAGATAGTTCTGCATCTCGATCGGGTGGTGCAGTTCCCAGCCCAGTTCCCCGGTATAGGCCACACGGATCGCATTCACCGGGCACATGCCCAGTTCGATCTGACGGGCCGACAGCCATGGGAAACGCTTGTTCGACAGGGCAGTGTCTGGGTCAGCATCCACGATGATCTCTTTGAGAACATCACGCGATTTTGGCCCTGCGATGGCGAAGACGCCCCACTGAGTGGTCACATCCTGAATTTCGATATAGCCGAATTCTTCCATCTTGTCTTCGGCGGCCTTGCGCAGGAAGTCTGCGTCATATTCCGTCCAGGCACCGGCAGAGACCAGATAGTAGTTGTTTTCGCCGTTGCGCACGATGGTGTATTCGGTGCGGGTGGTGCCCGCCGAAGTCAGCGCATAGGTCAGGTTGATGCGGCCCACTTTCGGCAGCTTGTTACAGGTGAACCAATCCAGGAACTGGGTTGCACCGGGGCCCTTGACCACGTGTTTGGTAAAGGCGGTTGCGTCGATCAGGCCCACGCCTTCGCGGATCGCCTTGGCCTCTTGCACGGCATATTCCCACCATTTGCCACGGCGGAACGAACGGCTGTCTTGGTCGTCAAAACCGGCGGGGGCAAAATAGTTCGGACGTTCCCAGCCATTGACCCAGCCAAATTGCGCGCCACGGGCAGCCTGACGATCATAGGCAGGCGACGTCCGCAGTGGGCGGCAGGCCTGACGCTCTTCGTCGGGGTGGTGTAGGATATAAACGTGCTCATAGCACTCTTCGTTCTTGCGCGCGGCGAACTCGGTGGTCATCCAGTTGCTGCTGTAGCGCTTGGGGTCCAGCGACGCCATGTCGATCTCGGCTTCGCCATCAACCATCATCTGAGCAAGGTAATAGCCGGTACCGCCTGCGGCAGTGATCCCAAAGCTGAAACCTTCGGCCAGCCACATGTTGCGCAGACCCGGCGCAGGGCCAACCAGCGGGTTGCCATCTGGGGTATAGCAGATCGGGCCATTGAAATCGTCTTTCAGACCGGATTCAGCACAGGACGGCACGCGTTCCGCCATCGCCATATATTGTTCCGCGATACGATCCAGATCCAGCGGGAACAGATCCGCACGGAAGCTGTCAGGCACGCCGTGCTCAAAACGCGCCGGGGCGCCATGTTCATAGATCCCCAGAATCCAGCCGCCACGCTCTTCGCGGGCATAGGATTCATTATCTGCGTCACGCACAACGGGGTGCTCGGGGTTGCCCGCTTCGCGCCACTTCACCAGCTCAGGATCTTTGTCCATAACGATGAAGGTATGTTCAACCGGGATCGCAGGCATCTTGATGCCCAGCATTTTTGCGGTGCGCTGCGCGTGGTTGCCCGAGGCGGTCACAACGTGCTCAGCGGTGATCACAACCTGTTCGTCACTTTCAACAAGGTTGCCACCCTTTTCCACCATCACGGTGCAGGTGACTTCCCAATGAGTGCCGTTCCAGTGGAAGGCATCGGCCTGCATTTTGCGCACGATTTCCACGCCACGCTGGCGCGCGCCCTTGGCCATCGCCTGTGTCACGTCCGCAGGGTTAATGTAACCGTCTTCGGTGTGATAGATCGCGCCCTTCAGGTCGCCGGTTTCGATCAGCGGCCAGCGTTCCTTGATCTGATCCGGGGTCAGCCATTCATAATCGACATCGCAGGTTTCCGCTGTCGACGCATAGAGCATGTATTCATCCATGCGTTCCTGCGTCTGCGCCATGCGCAGGTTGCCCACAACCGCAAAGCCCGCGTTCAACCCGGTTTCTTCCTCAAGCGTCTTATAGAAGTCGACGGAATACTTGTGAATATGGGTGGTCGCGTATGACATGTTGAACAGCGGCAAAAGACCTGCTGCGTGCCACGTTGAGCCCGATGTGAGCTCATCGCGTTCGATCAGCATGACATCGTCCCAGCCCGCCTTGGCCAGGTGATAGGCAATCGACGTGCCGACGGCGCCACCGCCAACGACCAGTGCTTTGACTTGCGTTTTCATTGGGGACTCTCCCTAAAAAATCTTGGATCTTTCTTATCGTGATCTAAGAAAGCGTGACCACCTTTGACGACCCATCACGTCAGAAAACGACCTTGCCCTGCCTCAGCGCACAAAAGCGACGCACCGGCCAAGCGAATTTATGCCATTTTACACAGCTTTGTGCATGTTTCCCCACGACCAGCCTTTTCCATCGCGCAAAGCCCCCCTATAAGAGCATCCGGTCCGGACTGGCAGAGTCGCGGATCCAATAGGCTATGGGGCAAAACGCATATGTTTGGAATGGATAGCATCATGGGCATGTTCGCTGCGGACATGGCCATCGACCTTGGAACAGCAAACACGCTGGTCTACGTCAAAGGCAAAGGCGTTGTTTTGTCCGAACCTTCGGTGGTTGCCTATCAGATCAAAGACGGTCAGAAAAAGGTTCTGGCTGTGGGCGAAAACGCCAAGCTGATGCTGGGCCGGACCCCGGGCAGCATCGAAGCCATCCGCCCCATGCGCGAAGGTGTGATCGCTGATTTCGTCGCTGCGGAAGAGATGATCAAAGAATTCATCCGCAAAGTGCACCGCCGCTCAACCTTTTCCAAGCCCAAGGTGCTGGTCTGCGTGCCCCATGGTGCGACCCCGGTGGAAAAACGTGCGATTCGGAACTCGGTGGAATCGGCGGGGGCCCGCAAGGCTGGCCTGATTGCCGAACCTATCGCTGCTGCCATTGGCGCAGGCATGCCCATCACTGATCCGACCGGCAACATGGTTGTCGACATCGGCGGTGGGACGACCGAGGTGGCCGTTCTGTCGCTGGGCGATATTGTTTATGCGCGCTCGGTGCGCGTTGGTGGCGACCGTATGGATGAGGCCATCGTGTCGTATCTGCGCCGCCAGCAGAACCTGCTGGTCGGGGAAACCACGGCCGAACGCATCAAGACATCTATCGGCACCGCGCGGATGCCCGATGACGGGCGCGGCTCGTCGATGCAGATCCGTGGCCGCGACCTGCTGAATGGTGTCCCGAAAGAGACCGAGATTTCTCAGGCTCAGGTGGCCGAAGCCCTGTCCGAACCGGTTGACGCCATCTGCGAAGCGGTGATGACCGCGCTGGAAACAACCCCGCCTGATCTGGCCGCTGACATTGTGGATCGTGGTGTGATGCTGACCGGTGGCGGCGCCCTGCTGGGCGAATTGGATCTGGCACTGCGCGAACGCACAGGTTTGGCGGTGTCGATTGCAGATGAATCGCTGAATTGTGTGGCTCTGGGCACCGGCAAAGCGCTGGAATACGAAAAGCTTCTGCGCCACGCCATTGATTACGAAAGCTGATCACAGCCGTTGCGCGCTACGCCACAGATGACTTAGGCTTTTCTTCAGTTCCAACACCGACCCGGAGGTTCCGTGGCCAGCGACCGCAGCTCAGGCGAGGATTTTACAAGGCCGCTCAGGCGTTTGCTGCTGGTGGTCCTGTCCTTGTGCCTGTTTCTTCTGTTTCTGGTCTGGCGCATCGACAGCCCGCGCGTGGAACGGTTTCGCGCGCAGATCGTTGATACGGTTGTGCCCCGCATGGATTGGGCCGCCGCCCCCATCACTGCCACCGTCAAGCTGTTTCGCGATTACCAGTCGTATCAGCAGCTGCACGAACAAAATCAGGAACTGCGGCGCGAATTGCGCCAGATGACCGCCTGGAAAGAGGCAGCTTTGCAGCTGGAACAGGAAAACGCCCGGCTGCGTGACCTGAACAATGTACAGCTGGACCCAAAGCTGACCTATATCACCGCCGTGGTTCTGGCGGACTCAGGCTCTCCGTTCCGGCAGTCGGTGCTGATCAATGTGGGATCGCGTGATGGCATCGTGGATGGCTGGGCCACCATGGATGGCATTGGCCTGGTTGGACGGGTGTCCGGCGTGGGGGCAAATACATCGCGTATCGTGCTGGTCACTGATTCGAGTTCACGTATCCCTGCGGAAATCCAGCCCTCTGGTCAGCGCGCGCTGGTGGTAGGCGACAATAGTTCAGCGCCGCCGATTGATTTTCTGGAAGATCCGGATCTTGTCCGCCCCGGCGACCGCATTGTCACCTCGGGCGATGGCAAAGTCTTCCCCCCCGGGCTGTTGATCGGTCAGGTTGCGCAGGATCCGGGCGGGCGGCTGCGGGTGCGGCTGGCCGCAGATTATGAGCGCCTCGAATTCCTGCGGGTGCTACGGGATCTTGGCGCGCGCCGGGTGGAAAACCCAAGCGCGCTTTTGTCGACCGGCATCCCACCAGACGCAGAGCCCCCCGCCGCCCCCGAGGCCGAAAGCGATGGTTGACAGCAACCAGTCACATCTTTGGGGAATGCGGCTGGTTTTTCTGGTGCTGGCACTGCTGATCACCATGACGCATCTTTTGCCGATGCAACTTGTGCCAAAAGGCTGGGCCGGGCCCGACATCCTGATCGCCCTGACCTTTGCCTGGGCCCTGCGCCGCCCCGACTTTGTGCCGATGATCAGCATCGTTCTTGCGCTGCTGACAGCAGATATGCTGCTGTCGCGCCCGCCGGGGCTGTCGGCTCTGCTGGGTCTTCTGGCGTCTGAGTGGCTTAAGGCGCAGGGCAAACATCTGCGGGGCAATACATTTATCGCAGAATGGATCACCGTCACCGGCGCTTTGATCGCCACCATGCTGCTGTACCGCGTGATCCTGACGCTGCTTGTCGTGGACCCCGGCAACCTTTTGCTCATGTTGCAGCAAACCGGCTTTACTATACTGGCTTATCCCTTGGTCGCGGCGGCAAGCTATCTTATCTTTGGCGTGCGTCGGATCACCCCCGGCGAACATGATTACACAGGCCGCCCGCTATGAAACGTACCCCGCGTGAAACACAGGAAAGTGCCCGCCGCGTGACACGCCGTGGGCTGATGCTGGGCGGGGCGCAGATCGCCTTTGCCGGGATGCTGGGCTGGCGGATGAAGCACCTGCAGGTGGACCAGGAAGAAGAGTTCAGCCTGCTTGCGGAAGAAAACCGCATTAAATTCAAGATCATCCCCCCTATTCGTGGGCGCATCTTTGATCGCAACGGCAAGGTCATCGCTGAAAATGAACCAACCTATCGCATCACCTTGATCCGCGAAGATGCGGGGGATGTGAATCAGGTGATCGGGCGGTTGTCGCAACTGGTTGAACTGGACGAAGACGACCTGAACAGCGCCTTTAAGCAGATGAAACGCACCGCGCCTTTCCTGCCGGTAACCGTTGCCGACCGGGTCAGCTGGGATGCCATCAGCAGCGTTGCGGTCAATGGCCCGGCCCTGCCCGGCGTGTCCCCCGAAGTGGGGCTAAGCCGCATATATCCCATGCGCGATCTTTATGCCCATGTGGTGGGCTATGTTGGTCTGGTGCGCCAGAAAGATCTGGATGCCTACCAGGATCCCCCCGCAGTGCTGCGCATCCCGCGGTTTCGCATCGGTCACCTTGGGATCGAAGCCAAATTCGAAGATCAGCTGCGCGGCTCCAGCGGCACCAAACGGGTTGAGGTCAATTCGGTCGGGCGCGTCATGCGCGAATTGGATCGCAAGGAAGGCGAAGCCGGCGCAGATCTGCAGCTGACCGTCGATAGCGAGCTGCAAGACTATGTGCAGGCCCGTCTGGGCGAAGAATCAGCCAGCGCCGTGGTGATTGATCTTGAAAAAGGCGATCTGCTGGCGATTGCCTCGGCCCCCTCATACGATCCGAATAAGTTTGTGCGCGGGATCTCAAACGCTGAGTTTCAACCGCTTTTGACCAATGATCACCGCCCGCTGGCCTCGAAAACCGTGCAGGATGGCTATGCGCCGGGGTCGACCTTCAAAATGGTGACCATGCTGGCCGGGCTGGAATCCGGGCTGATCACCCCAGAGGAAACCGTGACCTGTCTGGGCAAGGTGGAAATCGGCGCGCGGGAATTCCGCTGCTGGAACCGCTATGGCCACGGCAAGATGAACATGGAAGCAGCGCTGCGCGAAAGCTGCGACGTCTATTATTACGAACTGGCGTTGAAAGTCGGCATCGAACGCATCGCCAATGTGGCGCGGCGTCTGGGCCTTGGGCTGGCGCCTGATGTACCCATGTCTGCGGTGACCAGCGGGCTCGTGCCAGACAAGGCCTGGAAAAAGCGCAAGCATAGAACCGATTGGGTGATCGGCGATTCTGTGAATGCCTCGATCGGTCAGGGCTTTTTACTGTCATCCCCGTTGCAACTGGCAATCATGACCGCCCGTCTGGCGTCGGGCCGGGTGATCAATCCGCGCCTGATCAAAAGCGTCGATGGTATCGAAGCGCCAACCGGGGTGGGCGCACAGCTGGATTTCGACCCAGAACACCTGCGGCTGGTCCATGAAGCCATGTATGCGGTGGTGAACAACCGCAAAGGCACCGCCTATGGATCGCGGATCATTGGCGAAGGCGTGCGCATGGCGGGCAAAACGGGCACCGCGCAGGTGGCCTCAAAGGTTGTCGACAACAAAACCGCCCCCTGGGAACAGCGCGATCACGCCCTGTTTGTGAACTATGCCCCCCATGACAACCCAACCATTGCTGTCGCCGTCGTGGTGGAACACGGTGGCGGAGGATCCAGCACCGCAGCCCCCATCGGGCGCGATGTGACCTTGCAGGCGCTCTATAAAGGCGATCCGCCGCTTGACGCCTATCCCACCAAGGATCGCGGCAAGATCAAGGCCCAGCAGGAACGGCTGGGCAAGGAACGCGCGGCCCGCGCGGCTGCCAGGAACGTGCCCGCATGACCTGGCTGGAATATAACGTCAAAAGCGTGCCTTCGGGCTGGCGCAAGATTCTGCACCTGAACTGGCCGCTGGTGATTTTGCTGTCGGCGGTGGCCTGTGTTGGCTTTATGATGCTGTATTCCGTTGCGGGCGGCTCTTTTTCGCCCTGGGCCGAACCGCAGATGAAGCGGTATGTCATGGGGCTGGGCGCTATGTTCATCGTCGCCATGGTGCCCATCTGGTTTTGGCGCAACATGGCCTTTGTCGCCTATGGCGGTGCCTTGGTTCTGCTGGTGATGGTGGAATTTTTCGGCGCTGTCGGCATGGGGGCGCAACGCTGGATTGATCTGGGGTTCATGCGGCTGCAACCCTCTGAGGTGATGAAAATCGCACTGGTGATGTTGCTTGCCTCATATTACGACTGGCTGCCGCTCAATAAGGTATCGCGCCCGATCTGGGTGCTCTTGCCGGTTGTGGTGATTCTGATCCCCACGTTTCTGGTACTGTCACAGCCTGACCTTGGCACCGCAATCCTGCTGATGACAGCGGGAGGTTTGATGATGTTTCTGGCCGGGGTGCACTGGGCCTATTTTGCCTCGGTCATCGGCGCGGGGGTGACGCTGATCTGGGCCGTGTTCCAGACCCGAGGCACTGACAACCAACTTCTGAAAGACTATCAGTACCGCCGCATCGATACCTTTCTTGACCCCAGCTCTGATCCTTTGGGGGCAGGCTATCATATCACGCAGGCCAAGATCGCCATGGGCTCAGGTGGCTGGACCGGCAAAGGTTATATGCAGGGCACCCAGTCACGGCTGAATTTCCTGCCGGAAAAACACACCGACTTTATCTTTAACACCCTCGCCGAAGAATTCGGCTTTATCGGTGGGCTATCGCTGCTGACCCTTTACGTGCTGGTTCTGGCGTTCTGCGTCATCTCTGCCATCCAGAACAAAGATCGCTTTTCTTCGCTGCTGACGCTGGGCATCGGTGTGACATTCTTCCTGTTCTTTGCGGTGAATATGTCGATGGTGATGGGGCTGGCACCTGTTGTGGGTGTACCCCTGCCGCTGGGCAGCTATGGTGGATCGTCGATGCTGGTGCTTTTGCTTGCCTTCGGGCTGGTTCAAAGCGCCCATGTGCATCGCCCAAGATAAGCTGAAAGGTCCACCCCGATGATCAACATCCTTTTTGCCGCCACAGCCGAACGCTGGGACGAATATCGCGATCTGCTGCATGGTGCCTTTGCGGGTGTGGATTATCATCTGGCGCTGGATATTCCGCCTCAGGATGTGGATTACATCGTCTACGCCCCCAACTCTGAGGTACAGGATTTCACCCCATACACGCGGTTGAAGGCGGTGCTGAACCTCTGGGCCGGTGTTGAAAAAATCACCGGCAACCCGACACTTAAGGTGCCGCTGGCCCGGATGGTCGATGATCAGGGCCTGACGCAGGGCATGGTGGAATGGGTGACAGGCCATACGCTGCGCCACCATCTTGGGATGGATGCGCATATCGTGAACCCCGACAAGGCCTGGGATGCGGTGGCTGCGCCTGTGGCTTCTGAGCGCCCTGTCACCATTTTGGGGCTGGGCACATTGGGGCAGGCCTGCGCGGCGGCGCTTGTGTCTCTGGGCTTCCCTGTTACTGGCTGGAGCCGCAGCCAGAAAACCGTACCCGGCGTGCGCTGCCTGTCCGGCCCGGATGGGTTGCAAGAGGCCCTGCGTGAGGCGCAGATCGTGATCCTTCTGCTGCCCGACACGCCCGCCACAGACAACACCCTGAACGCTGAAACCCTGCAACTGCCCGCCAAAGGGGCCTTTGTCATCAACCCGGGCCGCGGCCCATTGATTGATGACGATGCGCTTTTGGCGGCGCTGGACAGCGGGCAGATTGGTCATGCCACATTGGATGTGTTCCGCATTGAACCTCTACCCGCAGATCACCCCTTCTGGGATCACCCCAAAGTCACCGTGACCCCACATATTGCCGCTGAAACCAAGGCCTCCAGCGCGGTGCATGTGATTGCGGAAAATATTCGCCGCTCAGAGGCGGGCGAGCCCCTTCTACATCTTGTCGATCGCGATGCAGGCTATTAAGCCGCCCGCACAGCCCCACTCACAGGAGAAGCCCCATGAGCTTTGACCGTACTGTAAAAATCGCCCCCTCGATCCTTTCCGCCGATTTCGCCAACTTTGGTGCTGAAATCGAAGCCGTCGAAGCACAGGGCGCGGATTGGATCCACGTCGATGTGATGGACGGGCATTTCGTGCCCAACCTGACCTTTGGCCCCCCCGCTGTGAAAGCGTTTCGCAAACATGTGAAAACCGTCATGGACGTGCATCTGATGATCGCGCCGGTTGATCCCTATATCGACGCCTTCGCCGATGCGGGTGCAGATATTCTGACCGCCCATGTCGAAGCAGGCCCGCACATCCACCGCACCCTTCAGGCCATCCGCGCGGCAGGCATGAAAGCGGGTGTGGCGCTGAATCCGGGCACGCCTGCGCAGGCCGTTGAGCACCTGCTGGATCTGACGGATCTGATCTGTGTGATGACAGTGAATCCCGGTTTTGGCGGTCAGAAATTCATCGACATGACAGCCAAGGTGCGCAGCCTGCGCGACATGATTGGCGACCGCCCGGTTCATATCGAAATTGACGGCGGTGTCGACCCGAACACAGCCCCCGGTCTGGTTGACGCCGGTGCCGATGTGCTGGTTGCAGGTTCAGCAGTGTTCCGGGGCGGTTCGGTTGAAAACCCAACACCTTACGGCGACAACATGAAAGCCATCCGCGCCTCCTTCGCGGGCTGATACCCCCGCGAGGAAAGCCCGCAAGGGCTTGAAGAGCGGCCCCGCTTTATGATCTGCGATAGCGGAAGGTGCCCGTGCCTTTCGCTATCAGCTCACCGGTTTCGTCCTTGATCAGGCTCTCTGCAAAAAACGTGCTTTTGCCACCGCCGGTTTTCCAGCCTTCTCCGAACAGCAGCCCCCCTTTGGGCCGCGATAGATATTGCACATTCAGCGCCAATGTCAGGCACATCTGCCGCTGATCCGGATCCCCTGTCCAACACCCTGCATAGCCCATCACCGTATCCAGCAGCGACGCATGAACACCGCCATGCACATTGCCGTGGCGATTTTCCAGATGCTCTGCCATCGGCAGTTCAAATCTGGCATAGTCCTGCGCCCAATCCACCATGCGAAACCCCAGATGGGCGGAATAGGCATAGGGGTCTTCCTGAAAACGCTCATCCATAGAAATCACGGGCCTCCAGCCCCAGTTCGGCAAATCGCGGCACATAGGCCCCAAGCTTCAGGCCTTTTTCCGGGTTCGCCGCATTGCCGTCCAGTGCGCGTTTCTTCACACCCTGCAAAATCGCCGCCATGCGGAAAAAGGCGAAGGCAACGTAAAAGCCAAACCCCTCAATGCCGTCGATGCCACGGCGGCGACAATAATCAGCGATAAACTCAGCATCGCTTGGCAGCCCCGCAGCCTGCCGATCAACGCCAGCCAGTCCGCGCCCATCCCCGCCGGGCGGCAGTTGCCACTGCATGATCACCCCTGCCAGATCAGAATAGGGATGGCCCAGCGTCGACAGTTCCCAATCCAGCACCGCCAGGCATTTGGTCCCGCCCTTGGCATACAGAAGATTGTCGATGCGGAAATCGCCGTGCACCAAAGTGCGCTGGCCGTCATCTTTGGGCATATGCGCGCCCAGCCAGTCGATCAGCCCTTCCATTTCCGGCAGCTCTTCCATCTCAGAGGCGCGATACTGTTTGCTCCAACGCGCCAGTTGGCGTTCGTAGAAATGCCCCGGCGGGCCATAGTCCGCCAACCCAACCGCCGAGATATCTACCGCATGAATTGCCGCCAGGGTGGCGCTCATTTGATCAAGTATCTCGCGCCGCGCCTGCGGGTGTTCATCAGGCATAGAGGGATCAACAATGCTGCGCCCGTCAATGTGCTGCATCACATAGAACATCGAGCCAATCACGCTGTCATCGTCGCACAGCCCCAGCATTCCGGGCACCGGCACATCAGTGCCCGCCAGCGCACTTTGCACCCGGAACTCGCGGTCCACGGCGTGCGCAGATTTCAGTAACTGACCGGGGGGTTTGCGCCGCAGAACATAGCTGCCGCGCACCCCATCCAGCCTGTAAGTTGGATTGGATTGACCGACCGAAAACTTGGTCACCGAAAAGGGGCCTTGTGCCTCAGGGATGGCCTGTGCCATCCAATCTCTGACGGCTGCCAGATCCAGTTCACTCATCGGATGGCTCGGTCAGGAAGACGCGGGTGATCCAATTTGCCGCCAGCGCGGGCTTTTCCTGCCCCTCCACTTCAACCGTCACATCCCAGTGGATATCCAGCCAGCCTTCACCCTCATCAACCGAGGCCACGATAAATTCCCCGCGGATGCGGGATCCGACCCGGACCGGTGAAATAAATCGAATACGGTCAAAGCCATAGTTCACCGAAGACTGAAAATCCGGCAAGGCGCGTGTCACCTGATATGACATGGCCGACAGCATCGACAGGGTCAAAAAACCATGGGCAATCGTGCCGCCAAAAGGCGTTTCAGCCGCCCGGACTTCATCCAGATGAATGAACTGCCAGTCCTCTGTAGTGTCAGCAAAGGCCTGAACCCGCGCCGCGTCCAGAGTGAACCAGTCACTTGTCTGCGGGGCGAGGGCGCGAAGATCATCAATGAGCATCTGGCAATACATACCCATCAAATTTCTGGCGCAGTGTCAGCTTGGAAACCTTGCCCGTCGCCGTCAGCGGCAGGTCTTCGATCAGCTCCATGGCGTCTGGCAATTGCCACTTGGCCACATGCTCAGACATCAGGCCGTGCAGATCACCCAGGCTGGGCGGATCCTGTGGATCATTTGGGACCACCACAATGATCGGGCGCTCATCCCACTTGGGATGCGGGATCGCGATCACAGCACAATTCGCCACCTTGGGATGGGCCATCGCCATGTTTTCCAGATCAATCGAACTGATCCACTCACCGCCCGATTTGATCAAATCTTTCGCCCGATCCTGAATACTCAGGAATCCATCTGCTGAAATGCTGGCGACGTCGCCAGTGGCAAACCAGCCCTCCGCATCGAATGCAGCGTCTGAGGCTTCGGGATTGTTGAAATAGCCTGAAATCACCGTGTTGCCGCGCACATGTAATTCGCCAATCGCTTTGCCATCGTGCGGTAGGGAGGCACCCTCTTCATCCGAGATCTTCAGATCGACCCCGAAAATCCGCCGCCCCTGCAGCGCTTTCATATCCAGTTTTTCATCATCGCTGAGATCATTCATCGTGCTGGGCAACTGACCATGGGTGCCAACCGGTGAAAGTTCAGTCATGCCCCAGGCGTGGCACACATCCACATCATGGCCTTCAAAATACGCGATCAATTCGCGCGCAGCGGCTGAGCCACCCACCACCATCTGATCCAGCGCCGAAGGCTTCGCGCCACGCGCATCAATCTCAGCCCGCAGCCCCATCCAGACCGTCGGCACACCCCAAGCCGCATTCACCTGCTCGGTCTGCATCAGATCATGCAAAGACGCCCCATCCAGTTTGGCACCCGGCATAATCAGCGAAGCCCCGATCAGCGGCGCAGCATAGGGCAGCCCCCAGGAATTCACATGGAACATTGGCACAACCGGCAAAATGCGCGATCCTTCGTGCAGGCTGCGCGGGACAGAGACCGTCACAAACAGCGCATGCAGTACCGTCGAACGCTGGGAATACAGCGCGCCCTTAGGATTGCCCGTAGTCCCCGAAGTGTAACACAGGCCCACTGCGCTATCTTCATCTAGGATTGGCCAGTCATAGCTTTGCGGATGATCCGCCAGCAGATCCTCATAGCACAGCAGATCCAGCGCGCTTTCCGGCATATGCGCGCGATCTGTCATGGCCACCAGTTTCATCCCATCAGGCAGATGATCCGACAGCGCTTCGATCAACGGCACAAAGGTCAGATCAAAGCACAGCACCTTATCCGACGCGTGGTTGATGATATACAGCATCTGTTCGGCCGACAGGCGCGGATTGATGGTGTGGCACACCGCCCCCATACCCGCTGTCGCATAATAGAGTTCGAAATGGCGATAGCCGTTCCAGGCCAATGTGGCCACACGGTCA
Source organism: Pelagimonas sp. (assembly GCA_025210455.1). Classification (GTDB taxonomy): domain Bacteria; phylum Pseudomonadota; class Alphaproteobacteria; order Rhodobacterales; family Rhodobacteraceae; genus JAOARQ01. The sequence continues at coordinate 15,854 of JAOARQ010000043.1, read as the reverse complement.
CCTTCATCGACCCCCAGGCCTTTCAGTGCATGGGCCAGTTGCGCTGTACGTTCAAAAGCCTGCGCATAGGTTTCGCGATGTATGTCCCCCTCACACCGTACGGATACGATTTCGCCCCCCGGGTGATTGGCTGCCGCATGTGACAGGATATCAATCACACGTAACGGCATGTTCATCATCATCGCTTGCATCCGGCTCTCCCTTGCCTTCACTTATTTTTTCAGAAGTTGGCAAAGATTAAGGCACTCATGCAAGCCGTTTTCAGCCAAGTGACGTTAAGGAGCAGCGAAATGACAGACCTCAAATCCAGAATAACTTTGGCGCGGCGTCCTAGTGGCATGCCCGTTCCTGATGACTTTGCCCTGACAAAAAGCGCGCTGCCTGCCCCGGCCGCTGACGAGCTGCTGGTCGAGGTCAGCCATCTTTCACTGGATCCCTATATGCGCGGGCGGATGGACGATGTGAAAAGCTACGCGCCCTCTGTGAACCTTGGGGAAACCATGACAGGGCAAGGGGTTGGACGTGTGATCACATCGAACTCAGACAGGTTCAAAACTGGGGATCTTGTCACTGGAATCACCGGTTGGACCAGCCACGCAGTGCTAAAGGCAAGCGAGGCCCGCAAACTGGATGACACCCTGCCCCCTTCAACCGCGCTGGGTGTTTTGGGCATGCCCGGCTTTACTGCCTGGACAGGATTGCGTGAATATGGTCGTCCAAAAGCCGGGGAAACACTTGTGGTGGGTGCGGCCACCGGGCCAGTGGGATCAATGGTTGGGCAAATTGCCAAGGCGGCCGGCCTACGGACAATCGCTGTGGCTGGCGGGCCAGAAAAATGCCGCATTGCAACAGAAACCTTCGGCTTTGATGCCGCGATCGACCACCGGGCATATGACGACGCCAGCAGCCTGCGCACCGCGCTCGCCGAAGTCGCACCAGATGGTGTCGACATCTACTGGGAAAACATTGGCGGCAAACTTTTGGAAGCTGTCATACCACTTATGAACACCCATGGGCGCATCCCGATCTGCGGCACAATCGCCTGGTATGGCGGTGTTGAAGAAAGCCTGGATAGGCTCCCCGGCGTCTGGCGCTCCATCCTTGTGAAACGCCTGCAAATCGCAGGGTTCATCATTTTCGATCACTGGGACAATTATCCAACCTTCCTGCAAGAGGTCGCACCACAGGTCGCGGCCAATGACATCACCTATCTGGAAGATGTCGCGCAGGGGCTGGAAAACGCGCCCAATGCCTTTATTTCAATGCTGCAAGGCGGAAACACAGGCAAGCAGATCGTCCAACTGTGACCTCTTCGGCCCTTACGGGCTGTCATCGGTGCTCAGCGTCAGTGGCGCAGGCGTGCCCCCCAGATCATCCACCCGCAACGGGCCACTGGGGCGCGCCAAACGGTTGCGCACCACCCAATACAGCCGCGATTGCGCCCGGGTGATCGCAACATAGGCCAGCCGTTTCCACAGCGGCTGCCCTGCCTCAACCCGCCCCATACGCGCAGCAGTATACAAATCAGGCGCAAAAACCTGCACCTGATCCCACTGCGATCCCTGCGCTTTGTGAATCGTGACAGCAGCCCCATGCAAAAATGCAGCGCCCATGCGCGCGGCAAAGGGGATAAAGGGCTCTTCCTCATCGGGCTTTTCAATTTTCACAATCGACGCCGCCGAAACCTGTGGCTCAATCGCCCCCACGACATGCAGCTTTGAAAACCCGGGTTTGCGTCCCGGCCCCAGATAGATCACCTGCGCCCCTTTGATCAGGCCCCGCGCCTCAAGATCGAGCCGCTTTTTGCGGTGCTTCAACGGCAGTTCAATCCCGTCGCAAATCAGGGGCTCACCAGCCAACAATTCAGTTTCTGGCGCGCCATACACCTGCCGAAACGCGTTGATCAGACGAATTCGCGTGGCATTGCGCCAGACCAGAACCGGTGAGCGCGCCATCAGATCAACTTCGACGCGCTGCCCCAGAACCACACGATCATCTTTTCGCGCTGTCTGTTCGACCATGCGCTCAAACTCTTCGAACCCAAGTTCCGGGTCGGCCAAAGCATGGGCAAGATCGAGAATCGGGTTGTCCGCTTCCTGTCGGTGAATGCGTGACAGTTCCATTTTTTGTACTGGCGCCAGAGCATCAAACACCATTTTGCCCGATTGATTCACCGGCGCCAGCTGTGCTGGATCACCAAAAATCAGCAAATTTGGAAAAATCTCGCGCAGATCATCATATTGGCGATCATCCAACATCGACGCTTCGTCGACAAAACCGATATCAAGCGGATCTTCGCGCCGCTTCCAGCCAGTGATGAAATCGCTTCCCCTTAGGCCCGCCGCAGCCAGGGCCGCAGGAATCGACTTATGGACCTCATAGCTCGCCTCTGCCCGAATCAACGCCTCTTCGGTCAGACCTTCGATTTCCGGCTTGTCTTCGTTGCCCATCAGCCATTCGGCGATTCTTTCATAATCGGGATCATAGACTGGGGTGTAAAGAATACGGTGAATCGTGGTCGCCGGTACACCGCGCATACGCAAAACACTGGCCGCCTTATTGGTCGGGGCCAAAATCGCCAGCGTACGGCGATCCTGACTGCGCTTGCTTTCATAGTCTCCGGAAATCACCTCGACACCGGCGGCTTCCAACGCTTTGTAGATTTCGGCCAAAAGCATGGTTTTACCGCTGCCCGCCTTGCCCATTAGCCCCATCACCTGGGTTTTGCCTTCTACGGCAGGCAGGCAAAGACCTTCACCCAAATCAACGCCCGCTGCGCGCAACATATCGGAAACGCGATCAAAGGCTTCGGCCTGATCTTCGGAATATTGGAGAATTGGGCTGCTCATGCGCGCACCCTATCTGGCCACGACATCCTGTGCCAGAGGGGAAACAAAAAGCGCGCGCCAACAGAAATGGCGCGCGCTTTTTCAAGGGAAAAAAATTACGCTGCGACTTGCTCTTCAAAGTCGACCACAGTGCCAAAAGACATTTCGAACCAACGCTTGTTCAGTTCTGGGGTCACACCAGCCGTTTTCGCAACACGTGCCTGTGCCTCTGGGGTGAAATCCCACAGACCGATACTGATGGCCGCGCGACCTTTGCCTTCCGTGCCGATAACATCGGGTTTGGAACCGATACGATCAAACACACGCACCATTGATCCAAAGAACACCCCTACAAAGTGTTCCACACCAAATTCTTCCATTATCTGGCCGCCAGCCAGCATCAGTGCGGCAGCCACACCTGGGTGTGCACCGGGGGCAAGACAGAATCTCGTGCATTCCCAAATCAAAGGGCTTTCGATACGCACGCCATCGGTCAGATGAGTGAAGTGATCATTCACCATCGTACGGCCAACAGTCGGCATCAGGCGCAGCGAGCCACCATGGCTGCCATCGGGATTTTGCCAGATCAAATAAAGTGGGTTTTCAGCGTCATATTCATCGCGCTCATAGCCATCGGCATCAACAGTCACCTCCCAGTTGTGGCGGATCTTGAACTGGGCGGCACGGTCTTTGAACATGGAACGTGCCAGCTGTGGGAACTTGTGCAGGTCGTTGCCGTAGATATAGCGGATCATGTGTTTTCTCCCCTGAGAAATGAATTTCGATGGGGAAAAATTGCATCTGCCACAGTTAACGATCACCAACAGGTGCGAACGGTCTGCCTAACAAACCGTTTAAAGCCCTCCGCCTAGACGACGATCAGCCCCCTGCTGATGGCACGTGCCACCGCGTGTGTTGTGTTCATGGCCCCTAACTTGTGGCGTGCACTTTCTACATAAACGCGCAAGGTGTGTTCCGAGATCGACAGCTCATCTGCGGCCTGTGCGCGATTGTAACCAATAGCCAACAGTGTCATGGCTTCGATTTCGCGCGGGGACAATGACTGGGCCGCTTCCGGTTTTCGCTCTGTCTCGAACTCAAGCGCCTTTTTGTTGAAACTGTGAGCAATCACAATCAGGCTGCGCTGGTTCGTTTTTGTAAACTCCTCCCATTCTTCGTCGCTACAGTTATGGCTGAGCGTGAAGTGAGCGAACTGACCGTTTGGTCCTCTGATCGGGATAGAAAACCCTTGGTTGCCAACACCGTGGTCCATGGCGTCTTGCCGAAATGCGCGGGCGGCTTTTCCAGACCAGTCCAAGCGCTTCCAATCAACGGGGTGGAACCTTTGGTAACAACCAGCGATGACCGGATCGACGCGCAGATAGCCTTTTTGCACATAGCGGTTGACCCATTCGATATCATAGGTGCCGCAGCCATATTGTTCGCCATTGCTGTTGACCCAGTGATAGACAAGGTGATCTACGCCATATTTGTCTCGAAGTTCTTCGATAATATTTTGTAGATCATCCAGCCCTTCAGCGGATTCCAATCGTTCTATCAGCCCGTCCAGACGCGGCGCATTTGCCAAGAAGCCCAACACTATTTCCTTCGGCAAGAGACGAAATCTCCGCCTGAGCAACGAACGACGCATCGTCCAGCTGCGACGCCAGCGACGGCATCCCATTGGCACGTGCGAACGCTTTCAGGTCGGTGAGTACGTCCAAAATCCAGTCATGTCCCATTGCCAGCCTCTTCCATAGATAGTTAACGCGAGATTAACACAACTCTAGCATTCCCTGAGTTTTCGCGAAATTCGCGGAATCCTACTCCCCAAAAACTGCGAGGTCGTGTCGAACTAAGGCGTTGATAACAAAAATAAGTGAACAAAATGAGAACGCCCACAGAGAAATCTGCGGGCGTTTTGTTCTATTTTGTTCTGGTTAGATGAACAAGGCCTTAAGCCTTGCCAGCCTCCAGTGCATCTTCAAATGTGCGCAGCCCGGTTTTTGGGGCCTGAACCAGCACCGCCATATTGCCCGGCAGGTGTTCGTTGCGCATCATCTTCATGTGCGCTTCTGGAATATCCTTCCATTCGAACACTTCTGACATGCAGGGGTCCAGACGGCGCTCACACATCAAGCGGTTTGCGCTGGCGGCCTGCTTGAGGTTCGCAAAGTGCGAGCCCTGAAGACGCTTTTGATGCATCCACATGTAACGCACGTCAAAGGTGCAGTTAAAGCCCGAGGTGCCGGCACAGATCACAACGATCCCGCCCTTTTTCACAACCAGTGTCGAAACCGGGAAAGTCGCCTCACCGGGGTGTTCGAACACCATATCGACATTGTTGCCTTTGCCGGTGAATTCCCAGATTGCCTTGCCAAACTTGCGCGCTTCTTTCAGCCACTCGTTGTATTCAGGCGAGTTCACTGTCGGCAGCTGACCCCAGCACTTAAAGTCTTTGCGGTTGATCACGCCTTTGGCACCCTGCGCCATGACGAAATCGCGCTTGCTTTCATCCGAGATCACACCAATCGCGTTTGCACCCGCGGTGTTCGCCAGCTGGATCGCATAAGAGCCCAGACCGCCCGATGCGCCCCAGACCAGAACGTTCTGGCCCGGCTTCAGCTCGTGGGGGTGGTGACCAAACAGCATGCGATAGGCAGTGGCCAGTGTCAGAGTATAGCAGGCGGCCTCTTCCCAGGTCAGATGCTTGGGACGCGGCATCAGCTGCTGCGCCTGAACGCGGGTGAACTGCGCAAAAGAACCATCACCGGTCTCGTAGCCCCAGATACGCTGGGTTGGCGAGAACATCGGATCACCACCGTTACATTCTTCGTCGTCACCGTCATCCTGGTTGCAGTGAATGACAACTTCGTCGCCCACTTTCCAGTTCTTCACCTTGTCACCAACTTTCCAGATGATGCCCGAGGCGTCAGATCCTGCGATGTGGTAGTCCTGACCGTGCACATCAAAAGGCGAAATCGGAACACCCTTACCGGCCCAGACACCGTTATAGTTCACGCCAGCGGCCATCACGAGAACCAGCACTTCGTGGCTGTCGATATCCCAAGTGTCCACCACTTCCACTTCGAACGACTTGTCCGGATCACCGTGACGTTCACGACGAATGTTCCAAGCGTACATTTTCTTCGGCACATAGCCCAGCGGGGGCATTTCGCCGACCTCGTACAGATCTTTCTCGGGCGCTTCGTAAGGAGCGATGCCAGTTTCGGTGTCCAGAGCCATGACGGCCTCCTGTCTGTTCAAGTGGTCCCTATCAGCCCCCTTCTGCAACGCAGAATCGTGGGGATTGCCCTAGGGATTACGCATGAACACGAAACATTGCAACCTCAGACGTGGCGTTTTTGTAATTTTATAACCGAGCAGATGCAGAAATTCCCTCGCAAACGCAGAAACTACATCAGATGCGCAATAGAATTCGCATAGAATTTAATCACTTCGGGCTGCTGAACAGCATAACGCCCTTCATCTTCGATCAATATTTTGCGCTCTACCAGAACGCGCACCCCATATTTGATCGCATAGCCGACATCATCATGCGGCAGATGCACATGAGAGCCCTTCAGATGCTTCAGGGCTGCCTCAAAATCTGCCCGCAGCTTTTCGGGCGTATCTGCGCCCTGATCCAAAAGATACGACACCAGGGGCACCGACAGCACAGGCACGATATCGGCGATCCGCTGCATCAATACGCGTGCCAGCGCCTTAGGATCGTCAGCCAGCGCAGGATGGTCTTTCAACTGCAAAGGCGAGCCAAAACTGACCGCTGCGTAACCGAATTTGTGAAACCGCCCGGTGATCCGCAGCCAAACCTGTTTGATCACCGCCTTCACCGCCTGCAGGATACTGGCGTCAAACTTGCGCCGCCCGGACTGATGCGCACGGATCAGTACCCGATCTTCCAGCACCCGATCATAATTCAGCGCTACGGGCACAAAGACGACGTTGCGATCAAATCCTTCCAACCCATCGGTGATATAGCTCAGCAGACCCAGCTTTGGCGGCGTCAGCGCGCCCGTCAGGCTCAGCCCACCCTCTGGGAAAATCGCCTGCGTCACCCCCCCTTCGGTCGACATATGCACATAGCGGCGCAGAACCTTGCGATAGAGATTGTCGCGTGACCGCCGCCGAATAAAATAAGCCCCCATCGAACGGATCAGCCGAGACAGCGGCCAGACCTGCGCCCATTCGCCCACCGCATAAGACAGGGCCGATTGTTCCGACGCCAGATGCGTGACCAGCACATAATCCATGTTTGACCGATGATTGATCACAAAGACCACCGTGGCTTCGGGATCGATTCCCGCCAGCTCCTGCGGATCATGATAGCCCAGCCGCACACGATACAGCGCATTCGACAGCAACCGCGCCAGCCAGACACCCCAGCCAAAATAGGTCAGCGCTGAAAAAGCCGGGACAATTTCGCGCGCATACTGCCGCGCTTTTTCAAAGGCCACGTCTTCGCGCACGTTCTCTTCATAGGCGTGATCCACAATCGCCTGCGTTACCTCAGGGTGATAGACCAGCCTCTGGATCAAATCCTGCCGCTCAAGCAACTTAAAGGGCTCAATCGGTCGCTCTAACTTAGTGTTCAGCAGCGCCACCGCTTTTTCCGCCCGTCTGCGAAAAAACCAGCGCACCGAAGGGAACAGAAAGTTGGTTGCAAATGAGGCGACTGCAAACAGGCAGATCAGCACAAACAACCAAACGGGAAGGGTCACAGGATTTGTCATTGCCGGAATCTGTCAGCGACTGCGAACAGACGCAAGGGCCAACAGATGCAGGGGCCATTAGATGCAAGGGAATGTCGCAAGGTGAGCTGATCCTGTGGCGCAGGGTCTCAGCCGCACCCATTGTCTTCCACTTTGGCACGCGACTATTCTGCGCATGCAACGCTGCGATGCGGCGAATTGACAGCGACACATTCTTTCGCCTACACCTTTCGAAACGCAACAAGATTGCATAGAAGATTCCCGCCTTAGGAGGCCCCGATGACCGAGACCCCAAAAGATCGCCCCTGGCTGATCCGCACCTATGCAGGCCATTCCACCGCTGCCGCATCCAACGCGCTTTACCGCAGCAACCTGGCCAAAGGGCAGACCGGTCTTTCTGTCGCCTTCGACCTGCCAACCCAGACGGGCTACGACAGTGATCACATTCTGGCGCGCGGCGAAGTAGGCAAGGTCGGCGTACCTGTCAGCCATCTGGGCGATATGCGCACTCTGTTTGATCAGATCCCGCTGGAACAGATGAATACATCCATGACGATCAACGCGACCGCGCCATGGCTTTTGTCGCTTTACATCGCTGTGGCCGAGGAACAGGGCGCAGATGTGGCCAAGCTGCAAGGCACCGTTCAGAATGATCTGATCAAGGAATACCTGTCGCGCGGAACCTATATCTGTCCACCCAAACCATCGCTGAAGATGATTGGGGATGTGGCTGAATACTGCTACACCCATGTTCCGAAATGGAACCCGATGAACGTCTGTTCCTATCACCTGCAAGAGGCAGGCGCGACGCCCGAACAGGAACTGGCCTTTGCCTTGGCCACGGCCATCGCGGTGCTGGATGAACTCAAACCGCGCGTTGATCCCGAAGATTTCCCTGCGCTTTGCGGCCGGATTTCCTTCTTTGTGAACGCGGGTATCCGTTTCGTGACCGAGATGTGCAAAATGCGCGCCTTTGTGGATCTGTGGGATGAAATCCTGCAGGAACGCTACGGTGTGGAAAACCCAAAGTTCCGCCGCTTCCGCTATGGGGTGCAGGTGAACTCGCTTGGCCTGACCGAACAGCAACCGGAAAACAACGTTTACCGCATTCTGATCGAGATGCTGGCCGTCACCCTGTCAAAACGCGCCCGCGCCCGCGCCGTTCAGCTGCCCGCTTGGAACGAAGCACTCGGCCTGCCCCGCCCCTGGGATCAGCAATGGTCCATGCGTATGCAGCAGATCATGGCCTATGAGACCGATCTGCTGGAATATGACGATCTGTTTGACAACAACCCGGCAGTGGATCGCAAAGTCGAAGCGCTCAAAGAAGGTGCCCGCGCCGAGCTGGCCAATATCGAAAGCATGAACGGCGCGATTGGCTCGATCGAATATATGAAGTCGCGTCTGGTGGAATCCAACGCCACCCGCGTCAACAACGTAGAGCAGGGCAATATCACCGTGGTCGGTGTAAACCGCTGGACCGAAACCGAACCCTCGCCGCTGATGGGCGAAGATGGCGGCATCATGGTGGTGGATCCTTCCGTTGAGCAAGACCAGATCGCCCGGCTGAATGACTGGCGCGCCCAGCGGGATGACGCTGCGGTGGCAGATGCGCTCGCTGCACTGCGCGCCGCCGCCAAAGCAGGTGAAAACGTCATGCCAGCGTCGATCGCCTGCGCCAAAGCCGGTGTCACCACTGGCGAATGGGCTGGCGAAATGCGTGCCGTGCACGGCGAATACCGCGGCCCAACCGGCGTTTCAAAAAGCGTTTCAAACCAAACCGAAGGGCTGGATGACATCCGCGAAGAAGTCGACGCCGTCAGCAGCAAACTGGGCCGCCGCCTGCGGTTCCTTGTGGGCAAACCCGGGCTGGATGGCCATTCGAACGGGGCGGAGCAGATCGCCTTCCGCGCCCGCGATTGCGGCATGGAAATCGACTATGAAGGCATCCGCCTGACCCCTGAACAAATCGTCGACGCCGCCAAAGACGGCGCGCATGTCATCGGTCTGTCGATCCTGTCTGGCAGCCATATCCCATTGGTCGAAGACGTCATGTCACGCATTCGCGCCGAAGGTCTTGACCATATCCCCGTCACCGTTGGTGGTATCATTCCCGAAGACGATGCTCTGCGTCTTAAGGAAATGGGCGTGGCGCGTGTCTACACCCCGAAAGACTTTGAGCTGAACGCAATCATGCGTGATATCGTCAAACTGGTTGACGTACCGCTGAACTAAGTCAGCCATCAAAGCACACCAACATCATAGATCTCTGTTTAACGCCCGTTCAAATCCTGAGCGGGCGTTACTTTTATGAGGTCAATTGACACAAACTACCCCTTGATAATTTGAGTTTCTAATTTGAAAAGAAAAAAAACGGAGAAAAAAATGTCACTCAATCTCGAAACTCTTACACGCGATGAGCTAATTAAACTGATCGCAGATGCTCAAAAGGCCCTGAAAACCGTAGACGCCCGCCGTCTTGCAGAAGCCAAACTGGCCGCTGAAAAAGCCGCCAAGGAATTCGGCTTTTCACTGGATGAAGTCTATGACGCAAATGCCAAGGGCAGCAAAGGCGCGCCGAAATACGCCAACCCCGCCGATGCCAGCCAGACCTGGACAGGTCGCGGCCGCAAACCCAACTGGGTCATTGCAGCATTGGAAAGCGGTAAATCTCTGGACGATCTGGCAATCTGATGACTGTACATATTGGCGCAAACCCCGGTGATATTGCTGAAACCGTTCTGATGCCCGGCGATCCGCTGCGTGCGGAATGGGCGGCTCAGACATTTCTGGAGGACGCGGTTTGCGTCAATCGTGTGCGTGGCATGCTGGGCTTTACCGGAACTTGGCACGGAAATCGCGTCACAATCCATGGCTCTGGTATGGGAATGCCCAGCCTGTCCATTTATGCTAATGAACTGATCCGCAATTATGGGGCGCAGACGCTAATCCGCATCGGTTCATGTGGGGCAATGCAAGAGCACGTCAATGTGCGCGATGTCATTATCGCCATGACCGCCTCTGCGATATCCACCCCATCGCTTGGAATTTTCCGCGAATTGAATTTCGCGCCCTGTGCCAATTACGAATTGCTCAGCGCAGCTGTAAAAGCTGCGGGCGAAAAAGAAAGTGCCTGCCATGTGGGCGGGATCTATTCGTCGGATGTGTTCTATGATGAACGCCCCGATCTGACCGAACAGATGACCCGCCACGGTGTTCTGGGCGTCGAGATGGAAGCCGCCGAGCTTTACAATCTTGCAGCCCGATATGGTGTGCGTGCTCTGGCCGTACTGACCGTATCCGATCACCTGCTGCGCGAAGAAGCCCTACCCTCAGAAGACCGCGAACGGTCTTTCGGGGATATGGTCGAAATCGCGCTTCACGCGGCTTTCCCGGATAGCTAGGATAAGATCCAATAAAAACAAAGGGCCGGTCATCACCGGCCCTTTTCTTTACCGCCCATGGCTGCGATCATATCCATTCCGCGCCGGGCTTTCCCACCCCTGCAAGCGTCCGGCCTGAGGCTTTAATACCTCCACTTTCATCGGATAACAGGCCGCCGCATCAGATGTATGTTCTGCTGAACAATCCCCACCGGGACAGGCCGACAACGCACCCAGAATGTCGATCTCAGCAAAGAACGTCAGATGATCACCGGGCCGCACCGGGCTGGCTTTCATGAAATATTGCCCGGTATCGCGGGTGAACCCGGTGCACATAAAGACGTTCAGAACGTCATGCACATGCGGCTCTGCCTCTTCTAACGGCACAGCCAGTTCATCGGCCAAAGCGCGCGTCAGGTTTGAATGGCAGCAATAATGATACTGAACATCTGACAGCAGGTTCCCAGTGTATGGATCGCAGCGCGTACCGATCACATCATGCACCGAGCCACCATATTCATCCATGCCGTACCATCCCAAAGTGTCCTCTACGATGGTTGCCATCGGGCGTAGATGCGGAAACGAGGACCAAAGCCGTTCGCCTGTGGTCACATGGGTTCCGTGCAGGGCGCGCGTCTTGCCGGAATAAAACCGCTCGCTCAGATCATTCGCATTCCAAAGGTTTAAATCCCCGACCTGAGGCCCTTCCACCGAGGTGATGCGAAAGAAATGCCCGGCAGGGGCGCGAAAAACATCCGCATCGCGCGGGGGCACCAACACGGTCTCGACGACCTCTGCCCCTTCCAGCGCCTGCTGATAGCGCGCCATATCCGGGGTGGGCAGGGTCTCATTCGGATAACAGATTACCGGGGGAATTGCACGCCGGGCGGCGGCGTCTGCGGGTTGCGTCATGTGTATCTCCTTTGGGGCAGGAAACGTTACTCCTCCTGTGAGCGCAAGCATCTCTTTGGTGTCTGCCCCTGCGCCCCCATGATCTCATGCCCGCAATGTACACAGCGCCACCGGCTGCCAGCCTCTTTCCGGTACTCACGCCAGCAGCAGTGGCGCGTTTTGCGGTTCGACAAAAGCGCCACAACGATAAAGGCGATGATCAGACCAATCAGAATATGCATAAACTGGCTCTATCAAAGCCACGGGCTCAGGCAACGAAAAACGGGGACCCCGGCCCCCGCATTTCCAATCAGGCTGCAAGTGGCAGCTGCCCCAGTGGCCGCTCATCATATGCTGGCGATTCGCACTCGGGGCGCTTTTCCGGCGTGTAATAGCTATAGGCTTGTTCAAGGGCTTCCAAAGCCTCAGCGGCTTTGCGGCTTTTCTGGTCTTCCATCGGACAGATCCTTTCGAATGTGTCCTCCCCAACACGGTTCTAACAACTTGAAAACACGGCCACATCCGCGAAATCAGCAAAGACGAAATGCGCGATCTGCATAGGTCAAAAGAAAACCCCCAAAGCACGGGGCCTTGGGGGTCACATTCTTTGCGGGGTCGCAAAATCAGACGTGGCGTTCCACCATCATCTTTTTGATTTCAGCAATCGCCTTGGCCGGGTTCAGGCCTTTCGGGCAAGTCTTGGCGCAGTTCATGATGGTATTACAGCGATACAGCTTAAAGGGATCTTCCAGCTCATCAAGACGTGCGCCAGTGTTCTCATCACGCGAATCGATGATCCAGCGATAGGCGTGCAGCAGCGCTGCTGGCCCAAGATAGCGGTCGCCATTCCACCAGTAGCTTGGGCAGGATGTCGAGCAGCTGGCACACATCACACATTCATACAGCCCATCCAGCTTCTTGCGGTCTTCGATCGACTGCTTCCACTCTTTTGCGGGGCGGTTGGTTTTGGTTTCCAGCCACGGCATGATCGACGCGTGCTGTGCATAGAAGTGCGTCAGATCCGGGATCAGGTCTTTCACGACCGGCATATGCGGCAGCGGATAGATCTTCACATCGCCTTTGATCTCATCCAGACCATAAATACAGGCCAGCGTGTTGATCCCATCAATGTTCATCGCGCAGGATCCGCAGATACCTTCGCGGCAAGACCGGCGGAAGGTCAGCGTCGGATCAATCTCATTCTTGATCTTGATCAGCGCGTCCAGAATCATCGGACCACAAGTGTCCATATCCAGGAAATAGGTATCCACCCGCGGGTTCTGACCATCATCCGGGTTCCAGCGATAGATCTGGAATTTCCGAACATTTTTGGCACCCTCAGGCTTGGGCCAAGTCTTGCCTACGCGAACGGTTGAGTTCTTCGGGAGATTGAATTGGACCATCTTTTTCTCCTGTGACAAAGGCGCAAACGCCCCGTCGGTTAATCGGTTAGGTTTCGGCACCAGAAGCCCGATGTGCTCCGAAACTTTCTAGTCATCTGCGCCCCAAACCTGGCCGGGGCGTAACATTACGCGTTCCCGGTGCTACCCGCCGAACATTGCACGCAACACCGCCCGCTCAACGCAATCTTGCAGCTTTGCACGGCGTTTGGTGAACTTGGTCATCAGCGCGACAAACCCGTCTTTGTCATCCGCATCGGCCTTTTTCACCAGACGACGCACCTGATTGCGTGTCGCATGTTCTGTCAGGCAGACCGCGTTTCTGCGATCCAGCGGACGCACTTCGGAATCGTCGATACTGGCCATAAAGGCCGCCAGCTTCAGCTGTGTCGCCGTTTCCGCAGACGCAGCCCCGGAAACAGTCAGCATTGCTATGATCAGCAGGCTTCGCAGCATCAGAATGTCCGTGCCTTTGGCGCGATTTTCTTCAGCTCGATCCCACCCTGATCTTCGGTGGTCAGCGGATCAACGATCACAGGACGGTAAGACAGATCCACCTTGGTGCCAGCCTCATTGATGCGGCTGACGGTGTGGACGCGCCAGTTTTCGTCATCACGTTCGCTGAAATCCTCATGCGCGTGAGCGCCACGGCTTTCCTTGCGGGCCTCAGCCGACACGATGGTTGACAGCGCCGAAGGCATCAGGTTGGTCAGCTCAAGGGTTTCCATCAGATCCGAGTTCCAGACCAGCGATGTATCGGTGACTTTCAGATCACCCATTTTGCCGGCGATCTCGGTCATGGCCTCGACGCCTTCCGCCATGGTCTTGGCCGTGCGGAACACCGCCGCGTCACGCTGCATGGTTTTCTGCATCTCCAGTCGCAGATCCGCAGTCGGGATCGCGCCCTGCGCATGGCGCAGACCATCAAAGCGTGCAAAGGATTTGTCGATCTCCGATTTCGGCGCGGTCGGCACCGCTGCGTCACGATCAACAACCTGACCCGCACGGATTGCAGAGGCACGCCCAAAGACCACAAGGTCAATCAGCGAGTTCGAACCAAGACGGTTCGCCCCATGCACAGAGGCACAGCCCGCTTCACCCACGGCCATCAGGCCCGGCACAACTGCAGTTGGATCGTCTTCGGTCGGGTTCAGCACCTCGCCCCAATAGTTGGTGGGGATACCGCCCATGTTATAGTGCACGGTCGGAATAACCGGAATCGGCTCTTTGGTGACATCAACGCCGGCAAAGATTTTCGCCGATTCAGAAATACCCGGCAGGCGCTCTGCCAGCGCCTCGGCAGGCAGGTGCGACAGGTTCAGGTGAATGTGATCACCTTCTGCACCCACACCACGGCCTTCGCGAATTTCCATGGTCATCGAACGGGAAACATAATCGCGCGGCGCCAGATCCTTATAGGTCGGCGCATAGCGCTCCATAAAGCGTTCGCCCTCAGAGTTGGTCAGATAACCGCCTTCACCGCGCGCCCCTTCAGTGATCAGACAGCCCGACCCATAGATGCCTGTCGGGTGGAACTGAACAAACTCAAGATCCTGCATCGGCAGGCCTGCACGCATCACCATACCGCCACCGTCACCGGTGCAGGTATGCGCAGAGGTCGCCGAGAAGTAAGCCCGACCATACCCGCCGGTCGCCAGCACAGTCATCTTTGCGTTGAACACGTGGAAGGTGCCGTCATCCAGCTTCCAGCACAGCACACCTTTGCACTGGCCGTCTTCCATCAGCAGATCAATGGCGAAATACTCGATATAGAATTCCGCGTTGTTCTTCAGCGACTGCCCGTAAAGCGTGTGCAAGATCGCGTGGCCAGTACGGTCAGCCGCAGCGCAGGTGCGCTGAACGGGTGGGCCTTCGCCAAATTCGGTGGTGTGGCCACCAAAGGGACGCTGATAGATCTTACCCTCTTCGGTGCGTGAGAAAGGCACACCATAGTGTTCCAGCTCGTAACCCGCCTTGGGCGCTTCGCGGGCCAGATATTCCATCGCGTCGGTATCGCCCAGCCAGTCAGAGCCCTTAACAGTGTCATACATATGCCACTGCCAGCTATCCGGCCCCATGTTCGACAGCGAAGCAGCAATGCCACCCTGTGCCGCAACAGTATGCGAACGGGTTGGGAAAACCTTGGTCACACAGGCTGTGCGCAGCCCCTGTTCTGCCATCCCCAAGGTGGCGCGCAGCCCGGCACCGCCGGCACCAACCACCACCACGTCATAATCATGCGTTTCGTATTGATATGAAGTTGTCATGTCTTGTTCCTAACCGCGCGTTACAGGGCGATCTTGGCGAGCGCAAAAAGACCCGCAACCATCAGGGTATAGGTGAAACCGGCCGAGATCATCAGCGCCACTTTCTGGGCGTTCCCGTGCACGTAGTCTTCGATAGCTTCATCCGCTTCGGCGCGCAGGTGGCGTAGGCCAACAAGGATCATCAATGCCGTGATCAGTGCCGGGAAGGGACGACCGAAATAGGCAACCACCTCTTCATAGGTGCCACCAAGGCCTGCGCCAAATGTGATAACAAACAGTGGCACGATAAAGACCATCGCCACCGAACGCACCATCATTTCCCAGTGCTGCTGTGTACCGGTGCCTGCAGCCC